>NZ_JBSRUB010000013.1:0-668529 GCF_055129545.1 Acidiluteibacter sp.
TTGAGCAACAACAGCAGGGTTGACGGTATCTAATACTGTTACAATAGCAGTTGCAGAATCAATATTAGAGTTAGCATCAATTGCGTATAGTTTCACAGTATTCGCACCCACTTCTGAGCAATCGAAACTAGTAGAGTCTAATGACAGTGTTATTGCAGAGCAGTTGTCTGCACTTCCGTTGTCAATATCAGCAGTAGTAATGGAAGCAGATCCTGTAGCATCCAAGTAAACTGTAATGTTTTGAGCGATTACTGTTGGATTCAAAGTATCTAGAACAGTAACTGTTGCACTAGTAAAAGATGAATTAGTGCTTACATCTATAACTGTTAACTTCACTGCATTTGGTCCAACATCAGTACAATCGAAGCTCGAAGAGTCGATGGCTAACGTAAATCCTGAGCAATTGTCATTACTACCATTATCAATATCAGCAGCAGTAATGGTTGCATTACCAGTTGCATCTAAATACACTGTCAAGTTTTGAGCAACCACAGTCGGAGTGATGGTATCAAGAACCGTTACCACCACAGAAGCAGAATCAATGTTAGTATTTGCATCCGTTACATAAAGCTTCACTGGATTAGCACCAACTTCAGCACAATCGAAGTTAGCCGAATCAATCGCCAAGGTAATCGAAGAACAGTTATCAGCACTTCCATTGTCGATGTCCGCCGCAGTGATGATTGCATTACCAGAAGCATCTAAATACACTGTCAAGTTTTGAGCAATCACAGTAGGGTTGGTGGTATCTAACACTGTCACTATTGCAGCAGCAGAATCAATATTAGCGTTCGCATCAATTGCATAAAGTTTCACAGTATTCGCACCCACTTCGGAGCAATCAAAATTAGTAGAATCCAATGACAGTGTGATTGCAGAGCAGTTGTCAGCACTTCCGTTGTCAATATCAATAGTAGCAATAGTTGCATTACCAGTTGCATCCAAGTAAACTGTAATGTTTTGAGCGATTACTGTTGGATTCAAAGTATCTAAAACAGTAACTACAACCGAAGCCGAATCAATGTTTGAATTGGCATCTGTCACCGTTAACTTCACTGTATTTGGTCCAATATCAGAACAATCGAAGTTAGAAGAATCGATGGCTAACGTAAATCCTGAGCAATTGTCATTACTTCCATTATCAATATCAGCAGCAGTAATAGTAGCATTACCAGTTGCATCTAAATACACTGTCAGGTTTTGAGCACTAGCCACAGGGCTTATTGTATCGAGCACAGTTACTATTGCGTATGCAGAGTCCATATTGGAACTGGCATCGGTTGCATACAATTTTACAGTATTTGATCCAGTTTTAGAACAATCGAAGTTAGCAGAATCGATGGCCAATGAAATAGCAGAACAGTTATCAGCACTTCCGCCATCAATGTCAGCGGCAGTAATGGTTGCATTGCCAGTTGCATCCAAATAAACGGTGATATTTTGCGCAACCACCACAGGTTTTGTAGTGTCTAATACTGTTACAATTGCAGTAGCAGAATCCACAATTGAATTGAGGTTTGATGCGTATAATTTAACTGTATTCGCACCCACTTCCGAGCAATCAAAACTAGTAGAATCTAAAGACAATGTGATTGCAGAACAATTGCTTGTACTTCCATTGTCGATATCAGCAGCAGTAATAGTAGCATTGCCAGTTGCATCTAAGTACACAGTTATGTTTTGAGCAATTATCACTGGTTTTATTGTGTCTAACACTGTTACGGTTGCCGATGCAGAAGAAACATTCGAGCTAGCATCTGTCAACGTTAACTTCACTGTATTTGGTCCAACCTCAGAACAATCGAAGTTAGTAGAGTCGATGGCCAACGTAAATCCTGAGCAATTGTCATTACTTCCATTATCAATATCGGCAGCAGTAATTGTGGCGCTACCAGTTGCATCTAAATACACTGTCAGGTTTTGAGCACTAGCCACAGGGCTTATTGTATCGAGCACAGTTACTATTGCGTATGCAGAGTCCACATTGGAGCTGGCATCGGTTGCATACAATTTTACAGTATTTGGTCCGGTTCTAGAACAATCGAAGTTAGCAGAATCAATGGCTAAATTGATTGAGGAACAGTTATCAGCACTTCCGCCATCAATGTCAGCGGCAGTAATGGTTGCATTACCTGTTGCATCCAAATAAATTGCAATGTTTTGAGCGATTACTGTTGGTTTCAAAGTATCCAAAACAGTAACTAATGCCGAAGCCGAATCAATGTTTGAATTGGCATCAGTCACAGTTAACTTCACAGTATTTATGCCCACATCAGAACAATCAAAGTTAGAAGAGTCGATGGCTAAGGTTAACCCTGAGCAATTGTCATTACTTCCATTGTCAATATCAGCAGCAGTAATAGTAGCATTACCAGTTGCATCTAAGTATACAGTTATGTTTTGAGCGATTACTGTTGGTTTTAAAGTATCTAACACTGTTACTATTGCTGTAGTAGAATCTACGTTTGCATTCCCATCTGTTACATACAACTTCACAGTATTTGCACCTACTTCAGAACAATCGAAGTTAGCAGAGTCGATGGCTAAAGTAATCGAAGAGCAATTATCAGTACTTCCATTGTCTATGTCAGCAGCAGTGATGCTAGCCATACCAGAGGCCCCTAAGTATAGAGAAATATTTTGACTAACCACATTAGGTTTAATAGAATCTAATGTCGTTATCGTTGCATTAGAGCTTAATGAACATCCGTTGTTATCAGTTATCGTAATGGTATATGTGCCAGCCATAACTCCTGATATAGATACTGTTATAGCAGCATTGCTCCATAAATAAGTATACGGAGAAGTTCCTCCTGATGGAGATGCTGTAGCTGCTCCATCAGTGTATCCGTTGCAGGAAACACCTGCGTCGATTGTGATGCTAGCAGATAATGCTGTAGGTTCTTGAATGGTAATAGAACTGGTATCCGAACAGCCGTTTGTATCTGTGACGGTTACAATGTAGTTTCCTGCTATAATCCCTGTAATAGTTGCAGTGGTGGCAATGGTCGTTGAGTCTGTTGAAGTCGACCACGCATAATTGTAAGGAGAAGCTCCTCCTGTTGCAGATACAGTAGCTCCTCCATTGGAGAAACCATTGCAAGTTACATTTGAGTCAATAACAATTGAAGAGATTAACTGAGTTGGTTGACTAATAGTGGATGTTGATGTTGCAGAACAGCCATTAATATCAGTCACAGTAACTGTATAAGTTCCAGAAGCTAGTCCTGAAATAGAATCTGTTGTCTCCCCATTTGACCACGCTAAATCATATGAGCCTGATGGGCAAAATGCGATAAAGTCGTTTGTTGCTGTCCAAGCAGACGCATTTCTTCCTGGGTAAGTATAAGCAATGGTGCCATCTTGATTTTCTATTCCAAGTGTTGCATCTGTCAATCCGTTGGAGCTGGTAGAATGTACTTCAATGCAATTTGTACCTTCATAAAGAATAACTTGGGCAGTTATTCGAGGAGAAGTCGAGCCGCAACATAACGGCACAGTATCAAAAGACATGATCCATTTTCTAGATGGGGCAGTCCCCACCATTTGATATTCTATCTTACCACCTGATGATGGATCCAAATCTTCCCACGCAAAGGCAATTAAATTATTGACTTCATCAACATCAGGTAACGATTGACCTTGACAACACCCATCATTTGGGGCGAAAAGTGGTAAATCGAATTCAGGTAAAGGACCTTGACCTCCGCCTTCACCACCTTGACCTGATTCAAAACTTTGTTCAAAGGTGATAAACCCATTTGAACTAATGTAAGCTTCTGTATAGGTTATTCCAAAATAGTCAAAATCGAAGCCTAAGGGAATGGCGCTTGATAGTTCATCATCTTCTAAGTTAATAGAAGTTCCTGAGATAGAAACCGGATTATAATTTGAAGCAGAGGCATCTATAGAGTATGTATACCCAGCTGTTCCACCACTGATATCCAACGAGATTGATCCAGTAGAATCATTAAAACAACTCACATCCTTTTGGGAGACACTGATTATTAAAGAGTCAGGTTGAGAAATAGTTACACTATCAGTATACGCACAACCATTGGCGTCTATAATAATGATTTGATGTTTTCTTGCGGATAAAGTTGAATCAATCTTGGCGATGCTTCCTGTACTCCAAAAGTAAGTAAATGGTTCTGCTCCAAAGGCATTTACAGTTGCTCTTCCATCAGTTTCATTGTAGCAGCTAACATTATTTACTACTGTAGTTGATATAGAGGCACTTTCATTTTCAGTAACTGTTACCGTATCATAAGCGATGCAACCACCGGATTCAGTAGATTTTAGAATATAAGTATCACTAAAAGATACAAAGATGGAAGGTCCTGAGCCAATAATTTCAGTCTCCGCTTCAAAACGCATAACAGAAGCCTTGGAAGAACTAGTAAAGTCCTTAAACGCTATGTAAGGAACCTCATTTACTATTGCCATTGAGGGAAATGTAGCTGCTCCTGGTGTCAATCCTTCTGCTCCAATAATATTCCAGTCTGATCCATCATACTTTGTTACTACAGCTTTTTGATTTAATGAAAAGTCAGTGAAACTGGCATAAGGTGTTCCATCTTTAACTTCAAAATCCAATGAGCTGCCATTGGGTGCTGGTATATCCGATAATCCACTAGACCAATATAAACCGTTGAACTCATTAATAAAAAACCGATTGCTGCCTCCATTGTAACATACAATTGGGTTGCCATTGTAGAAATCAATATATATTTGATAGACTTGATTAGATGTAAACCCTTCATTTCCGATTGTATTCCAACTCGAACCATTCAGCATCTTTACAACCCCTTTTGATGAATAGGCGTTGTCAGCATAGGCTAAATACAAATTATTTCCATCATATCCGAAATCAAAACTATTCGCAGTTTGATCCGATATACCCGCACCACCGGCATAAACCCATGAAGTCCCACTGTATTTTTTAACAGAAACTCGACCACCGAGTGATGACGCATAGTCTTGATAGGCAACATAGGCGGTATCATCAATTAAAATGAATTCAGTTCTTGAACCGGAGAAGCCTGAACCACCTATAAATTGCCAATTGGTGCCGTCAAATTTCATGACAGTACTATTAGGACCATCTTGAAAACCTACATATGGATTTTGATTGCTGTCAAATTGTAATTTAATATAGATAGCAGAATTGTTCGAGAATCCTGGAGGACCTAAATATTCCCAAGAAACGCCATTGTATCTCATTACTGACAATTTATTGCCATTTGCTAAATCTCTAAAGGCCATATAAAGCACACCATTGTTTTCTTCCAGGACAATTTCTTCAGCAGTGCCTGATGTAAAGCCATAAGAACCAACAGGAAGCCAAGCTCCTGTATCTTTTTTCAATTGCCATTCATATGTTGTGCCTGTAACTGCAGTGGTGGTCAATTCAACCGAGTCATTTAGGCAATAGCCAGCATTGGATCCTTGATTAATGGAAACCGAAGCAGAGTTGATATTTGTGATGGTATTACTTGAGGTTACTGAGCAACCTGAATTGTCAGAAATGGTTACTTCATAGGTTCCGGATGGTAAACCAGTAATAGAAGCTGTTGTTGCTGAGTTCGACCAATTATAGGTATATGGAGTTACACCACCAATAGCTGAAGCGATAATTGATCCATCAGCAACTCCTTCGCAAGATGCATTTAAGTAGATTGTTGTGGTGGGAATTATTGGAGAAGGAGAAGTGATTGAACTGCTGTTAGTAGTTGAACAGCCATTAAGGTCGTTAACCGTAACAGAATAATTTCCTGCAGCAACTCCTGTGATAGAGGCTGTTGTTGATCCATTTGACCATACATAGCTGTATGGATTTGTGCCGCCAGATGGTGTCACAGTTAAACCTCCATTTGAAGCTGAACCACAAGTGACGTTAGAGTCAACAACTATTGATGAAATGAATGCGCTTGGTTGGGTGATCGTTGTTGTGGCAATAGCTGTACAATTTTTAAAGTCTGTAATTGTTGTTGTATAAGCTCCGACACCAAGCCCACTTATTGAAGCAGTAGTTGATCCATTAGACCATAGATAGATATAAGGTGAAGTTCCTCCAGTGGCAGATGCTGTAACAGCACCATCAGAATTTCCATTACAAGAAACATTAGTTTTTGAAGCGATACTAGCAGTTAAAGCTGTTGGTTGTGTGATTGTCGCTGTTGTTGTAGTGGCACAGTTGTTATTATCTGTTACCGTTACTGTTAGATTTCCTGCAGCAACTCCTGTTACAGCAGCAGTAGTTGTGCCATTGGACCAAATGTAAGAATAAGGCGAAGTTCCACCTGAAGCAGCAACTGTAGCCGAACCATCATTATTTCCATTACAAGAAACATTGGTTTGCGACGCTATACTTGCATTGACTGCAGAAGGTTGAGTAATATTGGCAGAAGTAGTATCAGAGCAGCTATTATTGTCTGATATAGTTACTGTTAAATTTCCTGCAGTAACTCCTGTTACAGCAGCAGTAGTTGTCCCATTGGACCATATGTATGTGTAAGGAGAGGTTCCACCAGAAGCAGTAACAGTAGCTGATCCATCATTATTTCCATTACAAGAAACATTGGTTTGAGAGGCGATACTAGCATTAACGGCTGTTGGTTGAGTAATGGTTGTAGCTTGAATATCTATACATCCATTGATATCAGTTATTGTGGTAAAGTAAGTTCCTGCAGCAACTCCTGTTACAGCAGCAGAAGTAGTTCCATTTGACCATATGTAAGTGTAAGGTGAGGTTCCACCAGTTGGAGCAGCAGTTGCTGAGCCGTCTGAACCTCCATTACAAGAAACGTTAGTTTGAGAAATGGATCCATTAATCGCTGCTGGTTCTGTAATCGTAGTAGTTGTGGTAGCCATACAACTATTATTGTCCGTTATGGTTACTGTTAAATTTCCTGCAGCAACCCCTGTCACAGCAGCAGTAGTTGTGCCATTGGACCAAATGTATGTGTAAGGAGAGGTTCCACCAGAAGCAGTAACTGTAGCTGAACCATCATTATTTCCGTTACAAGTAGAACTAGTTTGAGAGGCGATACTGGCATTTAATATAGGGGGCTGAGTAATATTAGCAGAAGAACTATCAGAACACCCATTGTTGTCAGTAACTGTTACCATTAAATTACCTGCTGCAACCCCTGTCACAAAAGAAGTAGTTGTGCCATTGGACCATATGTAAGTGTAAGGAGAGGTTCCACCAGAAGCAGCAACAGTAGCTGACCCATCATTATTTCCGTTACAAGAAACATTGGTTTGAGAAGAAATACTTGCGTCTACAGCTGGCAGTTGAGTGATAGTTGCAGAGGCAACAGACGTAGAAGAGTTTCCATCAGTTAATGTAACCGTATATGTTCCCGCTGCTAAACCGGAAACTGTGTTTGAAGTTGATGAAGTATTGTTTGTAGAAGAGCCATTAGACCAAACAAAGCTATAATTAGCTGTTCCATTAGATGCAGATACAGTTAGACTTCCTGTAGAGCTACCATTGCAAAGGATATTCGTCTGAGCAGTTATTGTGGCTAACACATTTACTGGGCAATAATTTACATTAAATGTATCAATTGCAAAAGGTGTTGTAGCAAAAGGTAAAAAATCAAAATCATTACCAGATTTGGTGGCGTCTTTTTGAAGTGCTTCACCAGAACCACCTGGGTTTGTAGAGTAGGTAGGCCCAGATGTGGCTCCCCAATAGTTATTCTCTATATCATACTTCAATAGATCGTCAGCTGTGCTGCAGCAAGTATTAGCCCATCTTGTATGATGGATTGCAAATCCACCTGATAACGAACAAAAGTTATTATAGTTAATATAGGTAGTATCAGGAGAGTCTTGCCAACCGGCGATGTCTATCGCGATTCCATTGTGTGAAGATGTTATGTGATTGCTATCAATGATGACTCCTCTAACATTACTGTGTAAAATAGTAACAGCACCAACGGTAGTATCAGCACTTGTATTCGCATTCTCAATTTTATTCTTTTTAATTATCGCATTGTAAGGGTAGTAAAAGTTAGCGGAAGATATTCCAACTTGTATGCCTGAGTTCACTGTTGTATTTATTTGATTCTCCCGAATGATAACACTACCATTTGTTGATCCAAAACCACCGTAACCATCACAAAGGATTCCTGCCCACTTTGTGTTTTTTATGACATTTCCTTTTATAGTAAAATATTGACCTGCCTCTGCTAACCATATTGCCGAAACACCTGCAGGGGTTAAGCAGTTACCATTTCCATTGTAGAAACCTATATTCTCAAAGTAATTTCCTTCAATCACCCAAGTGCCTCTATTAACTGTTGTTGATCCATCAGAGTCGGTTTTGATACCATGGCCTCTTGTATTGGTAACCTTATTGTTTTTTATTGTAGAATTGGTTGCAGGTCCATATCCATAGCCACTTGCAGCCCAAAATGCATTCACACGAATACTATCCATATGAAGACCTTGAATATTTAATTTGTTGTTATTTCTAGAACTAAATCCATATCCGACTAATCGGGCAGAAGATGTTCTATAATCTCCAGTTTCAGAAATGATGAGTAAGTTGGATTTGAAAACTTCAAGATACAAAAGAGAGTCCTGAGAAGTACCAAATAAACTGCATGCAGTTGAGATCGATTCTCTGGGATTTCTGTAGGTCCCATCTGTGATGAGAATGATGTCCCCTGAGTTCGAACCATTTATTGCAACTTGAATGTCGGTATAAGTGGTTGCTGCAGTAGAATAGGAATTGCCTTGTACTGTTACTGTAGCTGGTCTTGACTCTCCTTGATTATTAACCCACCTAACCGTTTGTGCGTTAAGACTTGTTTGTGATGAGTAAAATGTAAGAAGCAGTACAAATAACAAATTATATTGTACAAATTTCTGTGGTACAGAATTTTTCATGTGGCTTAAAATTATAGTAGAGAGTAATCTCCTATAGTGGTAGAAATTTGTGGTAAAGAAATTTGGAAAATGAAGTAAAGAAAGTAGAATAATTCGTCTCATAATTTTTGTTGTCTTTGTATAATTACTCACTTTAAATTCCAATCAATCAGATGTTAAAACAAGTGTTTGTCTTTTTTTTGAAATTTTTATTTTTTTGTAGGACTCCTAAGATTCAAATTAACTATTATTAACAATCCGCAAATCTATAACATTTTCTGATAAATAGCACTAAATCTACTGTGAAGAGTCTTATTTAGTAGACGAATTGTAGGCATATTTTTAGTTTGGCAAGGCTTAATTAATAGAATTTCTTTTTACTAAATTATATATCCAAAGTAAAAACTAGAGGTAGTGCATCCCAAAAAGGATTATAGTATTTTTAGTTGGGAGAAGGGATACGAGTAAAATGACTCGTCTTTAAATATTAAAACAAGACACTTATTAAGTAAATTAACTTTACTCCCATAAAATCATAAATTTGAGGCGATGAGAAATAAATTTATTTTTTTGAGATGGGCCATTTTATTAGAATTTATTCTAGTTATTTCGCTTTTTATTCCTTCCGATTGGCTCAATGATCAATATGCCACTTATCAAATCGAAAAAGCACAAGATAGATTCCTTGATTTAGAACAAGAAGCCAACTTAGGGTTAAATAAAGTCATACATGGAGAGTCAACCGAGAGTAATACGGAATGCATCAGTTACTATTTATTAGAGCACGATTCCCTTATCTTTTGGTCGGACAACAACGCGAATATTGGCGTTTATGTCAATAAATCGTCAACCTCTCAAAGGGTTTTATTATTAGGCGAAGGGTATTATTACCTCAAAGAATTGCAAAATGAAAATAGACGTGCAATCGCTGCTATTTTGGTTCAGCAGAAATATTATCACACCAATTCTTATCTTCAGAATAGCTTTGTTTTAAATAAAAAACTAACAACAACTTACTATTTCAAAGCGGATGAATCTGGTGATGTTGGATTTAAAAATTCAGAAGGCAATGTGGTGTTTTCAATTACCCCAGCATCCAATAATTTCATCTTTGAATCCATCTTAATTGTAAAAACCACCGCTTTTTTTATTGCTATTCTTTTACTGTTATCAATAGTAATTCAATGGACAAACCAAGGCCGATTTAGCGCAGCATTGCTAGTTAGTGTTGTTTTATTCTCACTTCGCTGGGTTTGTTATTACTTTCACTTTCCTGATTTTTTATACCAAACCGAACTATTCAACCCCAAAATATTTGCATTGAATGAATGGTTGCCCAATTTGGGCGATACCATACTGCACCTCCTTTTTGTTTTTACAATACTTTGGATTCTTGTTTCTAACCAATTAAAAAAGCAGTTGACCTCATTCCGATTGGTCTTGTTTATTGGAGCAACCTATTTATTGGGCTATTGCATTACGCATGTTTTTAGAGGATTGGTGATAAGCTCTACCATAAGTTTTGACTTGAGTAATCTGTTTTCTCTTAATTTTTATAGCTACCTAGGTTTAATCATCATGTGCTTTATGCTTTGTGCTTTATTCCTTTTAGTGTCCAATTCTATCCGTCAAAATTCAGTGGAGTATTCTCGAACGGTATTGTTTATCTTCCTTCTGGGGATTGCCAATTATTTGGCTCAATATTTTTTCGGCGAACGAAACATTGCCTTTATCAATTGGCCGATGGTCATATTGTTTTTCTCTGCCACTGTTCACCGTTATTATTCTGGAAAATATAATCTTACCCGATCTCTTTTCTTGATTCTATTGCTGAGTTTAATTTCATCTTACATAATACTCCACCAAACGGCATTAAAAGAGCGGAGGAACATGAGTGTGATGGCTCAAAAATTATCAGAAGAAAAGGATCCTATTGCAGAATACTTATTTGCAAAGAGTGTAGAAAAAATGCAGAATGATTCTGCTCTATTGCATTTAATTCAAGATTATTGGAGCTATCCCGATTCTGTAAATTCATACATTACTCAAACTTATTTCAAAGGCTTTTGGCAAGGTTATCAGTTGCAATTTACTTTCTGTTCACCTGCAGATCGCTTGCTTGTTCAACCTGATAATTTGGAAGTGAATTGCCAGCAATTCTTCAACGATCGAATTGAAAAAGAAGGAACTCCAACAGGCAGTTATCCGCTTTTTTTGATGCAGTCAGAAACTGGTCGAATCTCTTATTTAAGTCGAGTTGAATTCGAAATTGATTCTATCGATATTATATTATTTGCAGAATTCAATAATAAAAGACTGAATGAAAATGAAGGATATCCTGAACTGCTGTTGGATCAAAAAGAAATTAGCAGATCCATCAGTTTGGGTGCTTTATCCTTTGCCAAATATGAGAATAATGAATTAACTGCCAGTGTTGGCGATTATTCGTTTTCGGCTTTTTTAGATTCAATTCACATAAAAGCTGGCAGTATCTTAAAGGTGGAAGATGGATTGCACAATCATTTATATTATCAGTTAAACGCCTCTACTTTAATAGAATTAGTGGGTCAGCGAAACGATTGGCTGAATGCATTTACCACGTTTTCTTATGTCTTCACAATGTTGGCGTTGTTGATTGTGTTGATTGCACTAGTACTTCCAGAATTCCCAATTCAAGTAGAATGGAGAATC
Source organism: Acidiluteibacter sp. (assembly GCF_055129545.1). Classification (NCBI taxonomy): domain Bacteria; kingdom Pseudomonadati; phylum Bacteroidota; class Flavobacteriia; order Flavobacteriales; family Cryomorphaceae; genus Acidiluteibacter; species Acidiluteibacter sp. The sequence continues at coordinate 11,575 of NZ_JBSRUB010000013.1, forward strand.
AGAGATTTTACAACTAAAATACAAGTCTTCATAATTGGAATCTTGCTGCTTTCTATTGGGATGTTTAGTATCGCATCTACCTATTATATCAAAAAACAATACCGGGTTAAAAACGATAAAAATATCTCAGAAAAGTTGCGTTCTGTATTGATTGAAATTGATCAAAAATTGGGCGATGAAGATGAGTTGAATCAATCGATGAACGAATACATGACTGCAGCATTGATTAAATTTTCGAATGTGTTTTACACAGACATTAATTTATTTGGAGCAGATGGTGCACTGATTGCCACATCTCGCCCCGAAATTTTTGACATAGGATTAAAAGCGCAGTTAATGGATGCTGAGGCTTATCAAGTAATGGCAAAAGAGAAGAAGCGTATTTTTATAAATAGTGAGAACATTGGTGCACTAAATTACCTTTCAGCTTATGTGCCATTTTTTAATTCTGATGGACAATTTTTGGCCTATTTAAATTTACCGTATTTCGCGAAGCAAGACGAATTGGAAGAAGAGATTTCAAGCTTCTTGGTGAGTAGCATCAATATATATGTCGTTATATTTTGCTTTTCCATCATCCTTTCAGTGATTTTCGCCAATTACATTTCCAAACCATTACAGTTGTTACGAGAGAATATTTCTAAAGTAAACATTGGGTCTTCGAATGAAATAATAGAATGGGAAGGAAGTGATGAAATTAGCAGCTTAGTAAAGGAATACAACCGAATGGTGGTGAAATTGGCCGACAGTGCCGATTTATTAGCACGGACAGAACGAGCAGGAGCTTGGAAAGAAATGGCGAAACAGGTGGCTCATGAAATTAAGAATCCATTAACCCCAATGAAGTTAAGCATTCAGCACTTAAAGCGAGCGGCTGATGATCAGGCTGATGATTTGGAACAAAGAATCGACCGAACTGCTCAAGTTTTGATTCAACAAATTGATGCTTTGGCACAAATAGCTGATGAGTTTTCCAATTTTGCAAAAATGCCTGACCCGCAAAAAGTGGTGATGGATTTTATTCCAGTGCTAAAGAATGCAGTGAACTTATTTGACGAAAGTGAGAAGGGCAATATCAAGTTGCGACTTAATTGCGATGTGGCAAACGTAAAAGCAGACAAAGATCAACTGATTAGAGTGTTTAATAACATCATTAAAAATGCATTACAATCGATTCCAGATGGTAAAGAAGCGGAGATTAAAATTGATGTTAGTCAAAATGAATCAGATTATGTTATATCCTTTGAAGACAATGGGACTGGGATAGCGAAAGAAGATTACGAGCGAATTTTTGTACCCAATTTCACCAGTAAATCAAGTGGAATGGGATTGGGATTGGCCATTGTAAAAAACAGCATTGAAAACTCTGGAGGAACCGTTCATTTTGAAAGTGTCATTCATCAGGGAACTACTTTTATCCTTACGTTGCCCCGAATAGGTCAAGAATAAATAATACTTTTGAAGTAAAATTGAATGTCTATGCCTGAAAATATTTTGATAGAAAAAGATGGTACCGTTGAGATCATTACCATCAATCGACCAGATAAATTAAATGCCTTAAACAAACAAACCATCCAAGAAATTGGAGATGCTATACGTGAAGCAGATGCGAGCCAAGAAGTAACTGCTATTATTATCACAGGGTCTGGTTCGAAGGCATTTGTAGCTGGAGCAGATATTTCAGAGTTTGCCAATTTTAATAGTAAAGAAGCACACGCTTTAAGTCAACAAGGTCAATCTTCTATGTTTGATGTCATTGAAAACTCTAGCAAACCAGTGATTGCAGCAGTAAACGGATTTGCTTTAGGTGGCGGATTAGAGTTGGCGATGAGTTGCCATATTCGTATAGCATCAGACAATGCAAAGATGGGATTGCCTGAAGTAACGTTAGGAGTAATTCCTGGTTATGGAGGAACACAACGTTTGGCGCAATTGGCAGGCAAAGGGAAAGCCATGGAGCTAATCACCACTGCCGAAATGATTGACGCCCATGAAGCGCATCGGATCGGTTTGGTAAATCAAGTAACCACTCAAGAAGAATTGATGGATAGAGCGAAGAAAATGGCTCATAAAATTTCTAGAAATTCAACTGTTGCAATTGGCAAAGCAATAAAAGCAATCAATGATGGTTTTAAGGATGGAGTGAATGGGTTTGAAACTGAAATGACACAGTTTGGTGCTTGTTTTGAAACAGCAGATTTTAAAGAAGGAACCACGGCATTTTTAGAAAAAAGAAAACCAAATTTTCCTGGTAAATAATTGAGAATACTAAACTTTCCTAGTGCTGTTTTAGAATGAATCCGTTAAAAAAATTAGTCGGTCAAACAGCCATTTATGGACTTCCGAGCATCGTAGGACGATTGCTCAATTACCTTCTTGTGCCTATACATACTGCGATTTTCCTACCAGAGCAATTTGGGGTGATTACAGAAATGTATGCTTACGTATCTTTTTTAGTGGTTTTATTGACTTACGGAATGGAAACTGCATTTTTTAGGTTCAATTCCAAAGAAGAAAATAACAAAGATGAAGTGTTCAGCACTACCATCATATCCCTGTTAGCAACTACTTCTATTTTTATTTTGTTGGCATCGGTTTTTGCTCAACCCATTGCGAATTTTATTAGCTATCCAGACAACCAAGAATATGTGGTTTGGTTCGCCTTTATTGTAGGATTAGATGCCATTTCATCCATCCCATTAGCCAAGCTAAGAGTCGAGAATAAAGCCAAAACGTTTGCAGCAGTCAATTTGGGATCTATTCTTATCAATATAGGACTCAACTTATTTTGGATTGGATACTGTATACCAGCTTATCAAGAAGGAGTTTCTAATATTTTCACTGAATATTTATTTACACCTACCATCGGTGTAGGGTATGTGTTTATCGCCAATTTATTCGCTACCGCATTTAAATTCGTGCTATTATCCCCCTACTTATATAAAATCAAATACTCGATAAGTCTTCCAATGCTCAAAAAAATGTTGAGCTATGGTTGGCCTTTATTGGTGGCTAGCTTGGCCATTATAGTCAATGAGAATGCAGATAAAATCATGCTAAAGTGGATGCTTAAAGATTCCTTGGGGGTGGATGGCGCTACTAGTGTGGTTGGTATTTATGGTGCCTGTTATAAAATCTCTATCATCATAAGTATATTCATTCAAGCATTTCGATATGCTGCTGAACCCTTCTTTTTTAATCAAGCAAAAGAACAAGATGCGACCAAAACTTATGCAGTGGTAATGAAGTATTTTGTGATTGTTTGTTCTTTTATTTTCTTGGGAGTGCTGCTTTACATGGACATCATCAAGTATTTTGTAAGAAAGGAAGAATATTGGGTTGGGTTAAATGTGGTTCCTTATTTATTATTGGCCAATATATTTTTAGGCATATTTTATAACCTGTCTATATGGTATAAACTGAGTGGAAAAACGCGATATGGAGCGGCCATTGCAATTGTGGGAGCAGTTATCACAATCGTTATGAACTATATTTTAATTCCATATATGGGATATTTAGGTTCAGCCATTACCACTTTAGTTTGCTATTTTTCTATGGTGCTGATATCTTATTGGTTGGGGCAGAAATATTTTCCAGTAGATTATCCGCTGAAGCGAATTTTCTCGTATCTGGTTTTAGCCATTGGACTTTATGGAATTACAACGGTATTAAATTTAGAAACATCTGTTTTAAAATATGCAATACATTCACTTTTAATGGTGGCATATTTGGTGACGGTGTTCATTTTAGAAAAACCTAAAAAAGTTCTAATTTCGTAGACAAATCTTTCGATTTGAATTCGAATAAATCAATCATTTAATTCCCCCTAGTGGATGAAGATAAAAATTGTAAATCAGTCCAAACACCCACTTCCTGAATATGGGACTGCTGCTGCAGCAGGAGTAGACTTAAGAGCAAACATAGATTCCCCAATTACATTAAATCCTTTGGAGAGAACATTGGTTCCTACCGGATTATTTATGGAAATTCCTGTTGGTTTTGAAGCACAAGTTCGCCCAAGAAGCGGATTGGCATTGAAAAAAGGAATTACTGTATTGAACTCTCCAGGCACAATTGATGCCGATTACAGAGGTCAGTTGCAAGTAATCTTAATCAATTTGTCCAATGAAGCTTTTGTAATTGAAGACGGAGAGCGAATCGCGCAAATGGTAATCGCTGCGCATGAACAAGCAGAATGGATTGAAGTAGAATCGTTGGAAGAAACTGCAAGAGGAACCGGAGGGTTTGGAAGCACCGGAGTAAAATAGACAACAAGAAATTAAAAATATAGATTGATATGAAGATTATAGTTCCTATGGCGGGCATTGGAAAAAGAATGCGTCCGCACACACTAACCATTCCTAAACCATTATTGCCAATTGCTGGAAAACCTATTGTACAGCGATTAGTAGAAGACATTGCAAAAGTTTGTGCTGAGCCAATTGACGAAATTGGATTCATCATTGGTGATTTTGGGTCAGCTGTAGAGAAGCACTTGATCAGTGTAGCTGAGAGTTTAGGAGCAAAAGGTCGAATTTTTCATCAAGAAGAAGCATTGGGTACTGCGCATGCTATTCTTTGTGCACAAGATTTATTGGAAGGTAAAGTAGTTGTTGCATTTGCTGATACATTATTTAGAGCAGATTTTACATTAGACGATTCCAAAGACGGCATCATTTGGGTTCAAAGTGTAGAGGATCCAAAAGCTTTTGGAGTGATTAAAGTGGATCAAAATAATGTGATTACTGATTTCGTTGAGAAACCACAAGAGTTTGTATCTGATATGGCCATTATTGGAATTTACTATTTTAAAGATGGTGGCAATTTGAAGAATGAATTGCAATACCTTATTGATAATAATATCAAGGATAAAGGCGAATATCAATTGACGAATGCGTTGGAGAATATGAAGCAAAAAGGCGTCAAATTTTCTCCTGGGAAAGTAGACGAATGGTTGGATTGTGGGAATAAAAATGCAACTGTTTATACCAACCAGAGAGTTTTAGAGTTCTTAAAAGGACAAAAAATTGTTGCTGACTCAGCTAAACTGACCAACTCAATAATTATTGAGCCATGTTACATTGGTGAGAATGTGATCATAAACAATTCAGTTGTTGGGCCACACGTTTCCATCGGAGACAATACAAGTGTTGAGAATTCAATACTTAAGAACACGATTATTCAAACCAATACCAAATTGAAAGGTGTCAGTTATACCAATTCAATGATTGGGAATCACGTTTCGATTTCAAAAGAATTAACCGATTGTAGCATAGGTGACTATAATGAATTATAAAACCAGAATTCCTTCCATTTTTTTAGCTCTTTTATTGAGTATATTCTTATTTGGTTGTAAAGCCAGTCAAGATACTGTTGGCAAACCATCAAAGGGAAGCAAAACTCTTTCTGAGAAAGAGCGAATCCAATTTGAGCAGACTTTTGTAGATGCCAATAAAGAGAAGATTATTGGAAACTTCAGTTTGGCGTTAGAATTATTTGAAAAAACCATTGTGATGGATCCTTCGCAACCGGCACCTTATTTTGAGAAGGCTCAAATCTTAGTGGAAGCGGGGCAAAACCAAAAAGCGTATGATGCCGTTAGTAAAGCTGTAGAGTTAGACAAGGACAATTACTGGTATTCTTTTTTGAAAGCCAAGATTGCCATTGAATTGCAAGAGATTGAAACGGCTCAAAAAATATATCAACGATTGGCGAAGCAAAAACCGAATGATGTAGAGTTGAGGTATGAATTGGCGGGTTTGTATTTGTTCAATGGAAAGTTGAAGGAAGGAATAGCTGAACTGAACAGTATAGAAGAAGAGATGGGAATTACAGAAGAAATCTCTTTGCAAAAGCAACGTGCTTATCTAAAAATGGGCGATGTTACCAAGGCTGCCGAAGAGATTCGAAAGCTAATTAAAGAGAACCCAGGAAACATGTCATATTACAGTACTTTGGCTGACACTTATATGGTGAATGGGATGGAAAAAGAAGCCATGGAAGTTTACCAAGAAATGGAAGTTTTGAATCCAGATGATCCAAAGTTGAGTTTCGCTATGGCCAATTTTTACCGTCAAAAAGGAGAAGAGGATAAAGCGAAAGTATACATTACTAAGGCTTTTGAAAGTGATAAAATGGATATCGATAGCAAAGTAAAAGTGTTGTTGGATTATTTTGTCGCAGCTGAAACGAATAAAAAAACCAAAGAAGAAGGGTTAGAGTTGTGTCAGATTTTGGTCAGAGTTCATCCGAATGAAGCCAAAGCTCATGCCATGTACGCTGATTATTTATACCGAGATAAGCAATTAGATGCAGCCTCTGAACAATATAAAAGAACGTTGGAATTAGACAGTAGTCGTTACGCCATTTGGAATCAATTGATTATCGTAGAATCAGAAAGAGGGGACAATAATTCGTTGCAAAATGTGAGCGAACGTGCATTAAATCTTTTTCCAAATCAGGCAGTAGCCTACTTTTTTGCTGGCATATCATCTTCGCAACTGAAAGAGTATGACAAGGCCATTAATTACTTATCCACAGGTAAAGATTACGCTGTAGATAACAAAGCATTGAAAGCACAGATATACGCAAGCCTAGGCGATGTTTACTTTGAGAATAAAGATAAAACAAAGGCTTACGAAAGTTACGATAAGTCTTTAAAGATTGAACCCTCTAATGTTTATGTTTTAAATAACTACAGCTATTACTTGTCTTTGGACAAAAAGCAATTGGAAAAGGCTGCTGAAATGGCTTCACTAGCAAATAAAATTTCACCGAATCAATCTTCATTTGAAGATACATATGGATGGGTGTTGTTTCAGCAAGGAAAATATGAAGAGGCCAAAATTTGGATTGAAAAGGCGCATTCAAATGGTGGAGCCTCAAGTGGAGTAATTGTTGAGCATTTAGGTGATGTAGCAGCCAAATTAGGAAACAAGGCACAAGCTATAGATTATTGGAAAAAGGCGAAAGAGTTGGGTGATACTTCCGATCAGTTAGATCGTAAAATTAAGGAAGGGGATTATTATGAGTAAAAGATTAGGGTTTTTATTGTTCTCACTTGTTATTTTGATGGCTGCATGTAAAACCGAAAAAGTTTCACGCAAACCATTGGAAGGGAAGAATAAGGACTTTCTATTGGAGAAATTGGAGGCGAATGAAGTGGATTTTATGACTTTTTCAGCCAAATCTTCGATTTCAGTTCAGAATGATGGCGGTACTAATTCGTTTAAAAGTACCATTCGTATTCAGAAAGACAGTGCAATTTGGGTTTCAGTAACTCCATTATTTGGGATTGAGTTAGCTCGAATCTTGTTGACTAAAGATTCACTGAAAGTGATCAATCGAATCAATGCAGAGTATTTTATCGGCGACTATGAGTATTTCTATAAAAAATATGACATTGCTTTAGAATTTGAAACCATTCAAGCTCTCTTAATAGGCAACAAAGTGGATTTTGAGCGTGATGAAAAATTGAAATTCAGTATAGACAAAGAGAAGTATTATTTAGGAAACATTAAAAGAAGAAAAGTAGAGCGAGTAGAGAAAAAGCCAAAAAAAATTGACAATAATGAGTTGGTTAGTTTATGGTTAAATCCTACTTCATTTAAAATTGAGGAGATGTTGATCAGTGATTTAACAGCTTCCCGTTTTGTGCGTGCATTGTTTTCTCAACATCAAGAAATAGAAGGGAAGTTATTTCCAACTCAGTTGACTTATTATCTAAATGAATCTGAAAATGATAAGGTGGATATTGAGTACACAAAAATTACATTAGACCAACCAATTTCTTTTTCATTTAATATCCCATCGAAGTATGAACAGGTTTTTTATTAATACTTGTTTTTTTATTTGTGTTTTGATTCTGCCGGCTAATCTGCTGGCACAGGGGAAATCTGAGCTACAGAAAAAGAAAAAGGAACTTCAAAAAGAAATAATTTATACCAATAAATTACTGGATGAGACTGCGGAAAATAAAAAGGCTTCAATAAGTCAATTGTTGCAATTAAGCAAAAAGATTAGTGTGAGAGAGGAGTTGATTCAAACAATGAATCAAGAGATTGTGCTCATTGATAAAACAATCGATAGCAATCAAGTTGTTCTAGATTCATTAACGAATACCATGAAATTGCTGAAGGATGAATATGCTAAAATTCTTCAAAGTGCTTATAAGAACAGGAGTGCATACGATCAATTAATGTTTGTTTTTTCCTCTGAAGATTTTAATCAAGCATTTAAGCGATTAAAATATCTACAGCAGTTCACCAGATATCGAAAAAATCAGGTTCTTAAAATTGAATTTACTCAAGGAGAAATCAATACCAAGATTACTCAACTAGAAGCAATAAGATTAAGTAAGAAGAACTTATTGAATTCGATACAGAATGAATACCAGAAGTTGGGGAGTGAGAAAAACCAGAAACAGGATGTAGTGAATCAGCTTCAAGGGAAAGAAAAAGAATTGAAGAATCAGTTGTCTGAAAAGAAGAAGGCAAGTCAAAAATTAGATAAGGCGATTGAACGAATCATAGAGGAAGAGATTCGAAAGGCAAAAGAAGCAGCCAAAAAAGCTGGAAAAGATTCAAAAGGTTATCCACTAACGCCCGAGGCAAAGGAGTTATCTAATTCATTTACAGCAAATCAAGGCAAGCTTCCATGGCCAGTATTGGAAGGATTAATCACAGAGAAATTCGGTGAGCATCCACATCCTGCATTGCCTGGGGTAAAGGTTCAAAACAATGGAATTGATATTTCAACCACAAAAGGGTCTGTTATTCGAAGTATATTTGAAGGAGAAGTAACAGCTGTAATTATCATTCCTGGAGGTGGTAAGGGGCTAATGATTCGTCATGGAGAGTATTTATCAGTCTACACATATTTTCAAGAATTATATGTCAAGAAAGGGGATAAAGTGAGCACAAAACAAGACCTTGGAATTGTCGTAACAGACGATGATAATAAGACCAATCTTCACCTTGAAATCTGGAAAAACACCACAAAATTGAATCCTGAATTGTGGATTTTTAGGAAGTAAAATCTTCTTTAAACCTTTATTTTTTATCGACGTAGAAGACTTTAGTTTCTATTAATGTTAATATTTACTAAATTCGTTAAATTATTCTAACGTAGTATAAAGGTTTACTCCAAAACACTAATCAAATATAATCCCATGATATTTGCAAAAAGAATCACTTTCTGCTATGCACTTTTTGTGTGCATACTTTTCGCTTTCTTACCTTCAAGCTTGAAGGCTCAATCACCAGAAAATATAAATTATCAAGCAGTTGCAAGAGATGCAACCGGTCAATTAATCGCAAATCAAACGGTAGATATCCGTGTTGGTTTACTCTCTTCAAGCGCTTCTGGTGTAGTTCAATACGAAGAAGAATTTAGTGTTTTGACTACACCTTTTGGTGGGTTTAATATTCAAATTGGTAGCGGAGCACAGACAGGAAATGGAGCATTAATTTCTTTTTCAGATATAAAATGGGGTGAAAGTGCTTATTTTCTCAAAATTGAGTTGAGGTCTTCAGGTGGAATATATGAAGACATGGGAACCACTCAAATGTTGTCTGTTCCTTATGCGTTGTATGCGAAATCTTCTGGGAGTGGAGATTTGGATAGTTTAAATGAGCGTATTACTTCAACCGGGATTGTTGGAGATAGCATCATTATCGTTGAAAGAGATTCAACCTTTTACATTGACTTGTCGGCATATAAAAGTAATGCTAGCTTAGACAATGATTCTACCAATGAATTAGTGGATAGTTTGACATTAGTGAATGGAATTTTGTCTGTATATCAACAAGGAGCTGTTCGTGCAAATATTGGTTTGGATACGTTGGGCGATTACAAGCGAAGTTTGTTGCAGGATCAGATTTCATTAAATACTGACTCGATAAATATATTGCAAGATTCTTTGGTAAGTTTTAATACACGGATTAGACTCAATGAAACTTCAATAGGAAATGAGTCTACTTTACGACAAACTTCAGATGCTAATTTATCAACTAGGATAGTCGCTGATTCTGCAAGATTGCAGAATCATTTATTAGCCGACTTAGATACAGATACGTTAAATGAGCGAATTACATCTGCTAAATTAATTGGAGACAGTATTATAATTGTAGAAAATGATTCTACTTTTTATATTGATTTGACTAGATACAGTGGTTTAATCGACAACGACAACGACTCTACCAATGAATTGGTAGACAGCTTAAGGCTGACCAATGGCGTGTTGGAGTTGTATCAACAAGGCCTAATAGCAAGTTCAATTTCATTAGATACGTTGGGGGATTATAAACGTTCTATTTTACAATCTCAGATTACAACCAACACGAATTTAAGTGCTCAAAACCGAGATAGTCTAAGGATTGCATTAGATAGTATCGGTGGTCATTATTTGTCTGATCTAGATTTAGATTCATTGAATGAGCGAATTACATCTGCTAAATTAGTTGGAGACAGTATTATTATTGTAGAAAACGACTCTACTTTTTATATTGACTTGACTAGATATAGCGGTTTAATCAACAACGACAACGACTCTACTAATGAATTGGTTGATAGTTTAAAGCTGACCAATGGCGTATTGGAATTGTACCAACAAGGACTAATTACCGGTTCGATCGCACTAGATACATTAGGTGATTACAACCGTTTTATCTTACAGAATCAGATTTCATTAAACACAGACTCAATCGATATTTTGCAAGATTCGGTGATCAATTACAACACACGAATCGGCATTAATCAAACAGCTATTACAAATCATCTTGCAGCCGACTTCGATACAGACACACTGAACGAACGCATCACAAGTGCGCGACTAATTGGCGATAGTATCGTGATCATTGAAAATGATTCAACCTTCTATGTCGACTTAAGTAGGTACCAAGTTTTGATCAACAACGACAACGACTCTACTAATGAATTGGTTGATAGTTTAAAGTTGACCAACGGCGTATTGGAATTGTACCAACAAGGACTAATGGCCGGTTCAATCTCATTAGATACATTAGGTGATTACCAAAGAAGTTTATTGCAGAATTATATTGCATTGAACAACGACACGATCAATTTGGTGCAAGATTCACTAGACAGAACCAACGTTCGACTACTAGCAAGAATCAATGCCGACAGTTTATTGCGTTATGTAAACGACACCACCATTGACGGACATTTAAGAGACACCAGTGCAGTACTTCGTGCCTTGATATCAACTTCCGGCAGCGATGATCAAGTATTGAGTTTTAATGCTGCCCAAGACAGTATTTTATTAGAGAATGGTTCAGGAATTAGCATCAAAGACATCCGTGACACCATCACCAACTTTGAAGGAAGAATAGTAGGTAACACCACCAACATTGGTAATTTATCAACACGCATATCTAACGATTCGACTAGTTTAAGGATACACATTACCAATGATGACGATTTGAATTCAACGAACGAGCTTCAGAACCTAAGCATTAATGGAGCAAATGACTCCTTGCTTTTAAGCGATGGGAATGGAGTTCGATTAAGTGATATAACATCAGGAATATTGGATAATCAACAACTAAAAATAAGTGCTGATGGAGATACATTATACCTTGATAACAGTACCGCTGTATATATACCGGATTCCTCAAATACGAATGAGCTTCAAACATTAAGTTTAATGAGCGGAAATGTTGAGTTAATTAACGCTGATGGAACTGTTGCTAGTTCTGTTTCTTTGAATGACAATGATGCTGACCCGGGAAATGAACTCCAGACGATTTCCAAGTCTGGTTCAATAGTTACTTTATCTAATTTCGGAGGAAGCTTTACTGACTCTGCCTTGACCGAAACACAAGTAGATGCATATGTAGCAAACAATGGATATTTAACAAGTGCGGACTCGTTAGTATTAGTGAATAAGATGAAAGCTGATTCATTGGTACAAGCAGGTCGAATTAACACCAACATAACAGACATTAGTAATAACTTGGATTCAATAACAGCAGTGCATGGAAACATAGCGGATACCGCTGCCGTATTGAGAGGATTAATTCCTGCATCGAGCACAGATGATCAAACATTGAGTATCTCATCTGGTAAAGGAAAAATCACCTTAGAAGATGGTGGAACAATCGTCTTGAATGATTCAAGTGCTACTAACGAATTACAAACCATTAGCAAATCATTAGGAACAGTAACATTAAGTAACGGTGGCGGAACATTTATCGACTCTGCCTTGACCGAAACACAAGTAGATGTATATGTAGCAAACAATGGATACTTAACAGGAGCGGATTCGTTAGTATTAGTGAATAAGATGAAAGCTGATTCCTTGGTACAAGCAGGTCGAATCAATACTAATGTAACAGACATTAGTAATAATTTAGATTCAATAACAGCCGTGCATGGAAACATAGCTGATACTGCTGCTGTATTGAGAGGATTAATTCCAGCGTCTAGTACAGATGATCAAACATTGAGTATCTCAGCTGGCAAAGGAAAAATTACTTTGGAAGATGGTGGTATAATTGTCTTGAATGACTCAAGTGCGACTAACGAATTACAAACAATTAGTAAATCATTAGGAACAGTAAAATTAAGTAACGGTGGCGGAACATTCGTCGACTCTGCCTTGACCGAAACGCAAGTAGATGCTTATGTAGCAAACAATGGATATTTAACAGGGGCGGACTCATTAGTAATAGTGAATAAGATGAAAGCTGATTCCTTGGTACAAGCAGGTCGAATCAATACCAACATAACAGACATTAGTAATAATTTAGATTCAATCACAGCAGTGCAAGGAAACATAGCTGATACTTCAGCTGTATTGAGAGGTTTGATTGGTTCAGCAGGTGATAACTTAGGAAATCATACTGCAACGCAAAATATCAATTTAGGGACAAATAAATTAGTTGGTAATGGGGGTTCCCAAGGAGTAGAAATTAATAATACAGGTAATGTAGGAATAGGTGTATCGCCAAATTCTAATGCAACACTATATGTAGAGTCAACAGAGGATAAAGCCGCCTATTTTGAACAAAACGGAACAGACCCAGTTAAAGTGGCGGTTTTCGGAGAGGTTTCAGGACCGGGAACTTCTGCTTTTGCCTTAGAAGGTGATGCAAATTCAACAGCTACTTCTAACTATGGTTTGCATGCAATATCAAGAGGTGCTGGATCTGGAACTAATTATGGAGTATATGGTAAAGCAATAGGAGGAAGTATTAATTGGGCAGGTTACTTTGATGAAGGTAACGTATACATTAAGAATAAAGTTGGTATAGGAACATTTACTTTAGATTCTACTTTGACAGTTAATGGTGGAATTATGGCCAACTCTATTCGTTTAAGTAATGGTGCTGGAAACAATAAGGTATTGACTTCAGACATGAATGGAAATGCACGTTGGGAAAATATTACAAGTTTAATTACGGATTCTGATAATCAAACTTTAAGTATTTTAGGTTCAGGAGGAACAATCTCAATTTTAGGTGGAAATTCTATAACCTTGAATGATTCAAGTGCTACTAACGAATTACAAACCATCAGCAAATCATTAGGAACGGTAACATTAAGCAACGGTGGTGGAACATTTGTCGATTCTGCATTGACCGAAACGCAAGTAGATGCATTTGTAGCAAACAATGGATATTTAACAGGCTCGGACTCGTTAGTATTAGCGAACAAGATGAAAGCTGATTCCTTGGTACAAGCAGGTCGAATCAACATTAATGTAACAGACATTAACAATAACTTGGATTCAATAACAGCAGTTCAAGGAAACCTATCCGATACAGCTGCGGTATTGAGAGGATTGATTCCTGCATCGAGCACAGATGATCAAGCATTGAGTATTTCAACTGGCAAAGGAAAAATTACTTTAGAAGATGGTGGGTCAATCGTCTTGAATGATTCAAGTGCGACTAACGAATTACAAACCATCAGCAAATCATTAGGCACAGTAACATTAAGCAACGGTGGCGGAACATTTGTCGATTCTGCTTTGACAAACACACAAGTTTTAGGATTTGTTGCAGCGGATGGATACTTGAAAACAGAAGTAGATGGAAGCGTAACGAACGAGCTTCAAAACTTAAGCATCAATGGAGCAAACGACTCCTTATTGTTAAGTAATGGAAATGGAGTTCGATTGAGTGATATCCAATCTGGAGATAGTTTATGGAATCACAGAGCCACTGAAAATATTAAACTCTTTGGAAACTATCTATCAAACGATGGGGATAACGAAGGAATTCTTATCAATAATACAGGTCAAGTTGGTATTGGAACAAACGCAAACTCTTCCTATGCATTAAATGTAGAAGGTGAAACTAGATTTCATTTACCAGGTGATGGAGATAGAATATTAATTGATGCAATTGACAATGGTGGGATTACCATTAAAAAAGGAGCTCAAAATTGGTCTGCAGAATTATTTTTATTGGGAGCCTCTTATCAATCAGCACTTGAATTAAAGACAGTAGGTGGAGAATTAAAATTTTATAGCCCAGGTTTAACTGGACCTGACACATCGTTTATCCAAACATCTGGGGCTTTATTATTTAAAAATAATGGAATTCAATCATTAATAGCTACTAAAGACGGTAAAATAGGAATTGGAAATAGCCTAACTCCTGACTCTTTACTAACCGTTGATGGTGGAATTATGGCCAATTCTATACGATTAACGGAAGGTGCAGGAACTAATAAAGTGTTAACTTCTATTGATGCAACAGGTGCAGCTAAGTGGGAAGATATAAGTAATCTCTTTACTTCTGATACTTCAAACATTATTTCTGATAACGATGGTGATACCAAAATAATGGTTGAAGCGACTACAGATGATGATGTAATACGCTTTTACCAAGAAGGAACAGAGTTTATTAGAATGGATAGTGGTAGAATCGAACTATTAAACAGAAATAACCTAGTTGCCATAGGAGAAAATGCTGGTAAAAATTATACTGGTTCAGGTGATGGAAGTACGTTTATTGGAGCATTCTCAGGTGAATCTAATATTAATGGGGAATCCAATACTGGTGTAGGAGCCAATACCTTAAAATTGACAACTTCTAGTTACAATACAGCAGTAGGGTTTAATGTATTATCCAGAAATACAACAGGGGTAGACAATGTTGGTATGGGTGACTATTCACTAGAATATGCTACTACGGCAGATGGTAACAGTGCTTTTGGTAGTGCAGCTTTAGAAAATACAACTACTGGAAATAATAACACTGCTATGGGTAGATATGCCTTGAGAGATAATACTACAGGGGCTAGAAATGTTGGACTTGGTGCTTATGCTTTAGTCACAAATAAAACCGGTAGCGATAATGTTGCTATTGGTGAACAAGCTATGCAAAACCATGAATCTGGTGACGCAAACACTGCAATTGGTGGGCAAAGTTTATATCAAAACAATGGGGGTAATAACAACATCGCAATAGGTTGGGGAGCAGGATACATTAACTCGACAGGTAATAATAATACAATTATCGGATATGAAGGTTTGTACCTTAATTCGACAGGTTCTGCAAATACGGCTATTGGTTATCAAGCAGGTTACAACAATACTACCGATACCGGCAATGTATTTATAGGATATAAAGCAGGTTGGAATGCGACAAGTTCAAATAAATTATATATTGAAAATACAGCGTCTTCTGCTCCATTGATTTATGGAGACTTTGAAAGAGATTCAGTAGTAATCAACTCAAAATTAAATGTGGGTGGAAAATATACCTTCCCTACAAGTTCTGGTTCAGCAAACCAAATTTTAAAATACAATGCTGCTGGAAATGGCTTAGAATGGGGTACTATTTCAGGAGCTGATAATTTAGGAAACCATACAGCAACTCAAAATATACAATTGCAAGGAAAATACCTATCAAACGATGGAGACAATGAAGGAATCCATATTGCTGCAAATGGGAATGTAACTATAGGTAGCAATAAAGGCTTTAACCAATTTGGTATATGGCAAGAAACTGATGAGGCTGAGTTGAGCATTTTCTCAGAAAATAAATCTTCGATTCTGAGAATGGGTGCATCAGGAGCGGGAGAGTCAAATGTGATAAAGGCGTTTAAATTTAGAGGTGATTGGCCTTCATTTTCGAGTGTTTTGGCTGGTGATGATATCCTTAGAATAGAAATTGCTGCACATAATGGGGGTGGGTCGTCTCCATCGGATGCAATGAATATTTCTGTAGATGGAGTGAATAGTGGAAATATTGCCACTCGAATTGATTTTTCTACTGTAAATCTTAACGGGGCAAATAATAAAAGGTTGTCTATTACAAATACTGGAAATGTAGGAATCGGAACTACCAACCCAGATTCATTGTTAACGGTTATTGGTGGGATTAAAGCAAATTCTTTTAGACTTATCAATGGTGCTGGTATTGGAAGAGTATTAACGTCAAGTTCAAATGGAAGTGCGAGTTGGAGTGATGTATCAAGCTTATTTTCTCAAGACACTTTATCATTAATTAGAAGTTCAGATTCTAGTACCTATGTCAGTGCAACGATACCTGGTGAAGTAAACATAGCAGTGGACGATACCGTATTTTTTGAATTTGATAAAAGAAGATTAGAGTTCCTAAATACATTTAGTATAATTATCGGAAATGATGCTGCCATCAATGCTAATAAAAATACAGAAGTAACAGCAATTGGTCTAGGAGCATTAAGAAACAATACTACTGGGGGTGGAAATTTAGCAATAGGAACAGGTGGAATTTTGGGGAACAACACAACAGGAGCGGAGAATACAGCTGTCGGTCATATCACCATGCGTCAAAATACATCAGGGAATAGAAACTCTGCATTCGGAACGGGTGCAATGGATTTTTATTTTAATGGGGATGAAAATACGGCTATTGGTCAAAGAGCAATGGAATATGGCAATGATGGTGATTTTAATACAGCAATTGGAGGAAGAGCATTAAATCTTAATGCAGGTGGAGACAATAATGTTGCAATAGGTTATGCGGCAGGAGCAGGTTCGAATGGGGGCTCAAACAATGTTTTTATTGGTTTTCAATCAGGTTACAACGAAACAGGAAGCAACAAACTCTATATAGCAAATGACAGTACCGATACTCCTTTAATTTTCGGAGATTTTGCAGCAGACTCTTTAGCAATAAATGGGCTACTGACTTTAGATAGTGCTAAAAATGGAAATGGTTATACTTTCCCGGGCACACAAGGTTCTAATGGACAAGTGTTGACTTCAGATGGCAGTGGTGGAGTGACATGGAAGGCGCCTACAGTTGTGGCAGAAACTTGCCCTACTGGAACGGTAGCAGCTGGTCCGAAAATGTGTATTGAAACGGCAGAACGTGGTGCAACCACTTGGTTTACTGCTGCACTTACTTGTACAGGTGTGGGTCGCAAGCTTCCAACATGGGCAGAATGGTACTCAGGAGTTTCTTTAGGTGGCGCATCTGTGCTTGATAAAACAGATGATTGGGAGTGGGTAGATGGAGGAACATCAAACACTGTTCGGAAAGTAGGTAATGGAGGAATTCAGAATACCGCCAACGATACACCAACAAATAGTGTAGATGTCACCTTTAGATGTGTTTATTACAGGTAATTTAATCTCAAAACATCGGAAATCGAATGGATTTAATGCAGTAATCTAATTCAAATAGAAATGAAAAAGTTTAAAATGTATAGTGGAATTTCAGGATGTAAGGCAATTCTTATTGCCCTTATGCTACTTGCTATAAACACTTTTTCTTTTGGTCAGAATGTTTCAATTAATAAAGATGGAGAAACACCTGATCCTTCCGCCATGCTAGATGTTTCTGATACGGCTAAAGGAGTTTTGATACCAAGGATGACCGAGACTCAGAGATTAGCAATTGCTAATCCTGCAACAGGCTTATTGGTGTTTCAAATCAATCTAGATTCTGGCTTTTATTTTAATCAAGGAAGTGCTATAGCACCATCCTGGCTAAGAATTCAAACCGAATTGGATAGTTCAAAATGGGAATATGCTAGCGATACCAGTATTTATTACAACAATAAATATGTCGGAATAGGAATAAACAACCCCAGTGCACCCTTAGAAATAGACAACAGTATTTTTAATAAAAAAATATCCTTGTATACAAACTCTCCAAACCAGCATCAATTTTTAGGTTTTGGAACTGGCTTCGGAGAATTAAGGTATCAAGTGGATAAAAATACGACAGATCACGTTTTCTATTCAGCTATTGATGCCGACTCTAGTGGCGAATTAATGAGAATTACAGGAGATTCTTTAGTAGGCATTGGAACTAATTCACCTGAAGGTTTATTGCATTTATATGGCAAAGGCTTATTTGGTGGTGGAGCTAGATTGGTTTTTGGCGATGATTATCATTCTTCAACCCAACAATGGAATGCATTTATTGGAGAAGCAGGTTGGGATTCGAATACTGATACAGATATTATGCAATATCATGCAAGAGCAGGACATTATTTTACCACAGGCACATTAAATGGAACAACCCCCGATACTATTCTTAATATATCGCCATTGGGGAGAGTATATGTTGGCAACGAAGACTTAGGGCAACGTTTTAGTATTCGTACTGAAGGGGCGATGCATAATTTACTCAGAATGCGAGCTGATTCAGGTCAAACGGGTTTATGGTTTACTAATGATAGTGCTAATTGGGCATTATTTTCTGATCAAGCGGTTGGAACTGCTCTTCCACAAGGAAGTTTTGGGATTTATGGAGGAAAAGTGGGCGGAACGAATGCAGTACGTCTAATAATTGATAAAGATGGAAAAGTAGGAATAGGTACCACCAACCCTAGAAAGGAGTTCCATGTTCAAGGCTCAATTATTGCCGGGAGCACTATTCTTGCTTCCTTACCAATTGGAATTACATATGCGTTGCTAATGAACAACAATGGAGAAAGTTTACTTTCCTCTTCCAGTGGATCTAAGTCAGAATTATTAAAGATCAATGGTAGTGCTATCCGTTTTACTTCAGGAGTAAGCAACTTCGGAAACCCGACTGTAATGTATATTGATACAACAGGAAGTGTTGGAATTGGAACAGAAACTCCATCTCAAAAACTAGATGTTAATGGCGGAGGGGAAATCAATTATTTAGGAATTAATGGTTCGGCATTATCCAATGTACCATTAAGAATTATAGCGGGATCAAATGATTTAGCATTACGATTTGACCAAAATGATGGCACTGCAAAATGGGACATATTTGCTGATGCAAACAGCCTCAACTTTTGCGAAAGTAATGTGGCTTGTAATCGTTTGGTATTGGAATCGGGAGGTGATGTTGGCATTGGAAGATTTCCATCTTTTAAGTTAGATGTGAATGGTAGTATTCGCGCAAACGCCACAGTTTATGCTTCTGACCGAAGACTAAAGACTGATATTGAAGAGATCAAAAATGTACTTTCTTCCTTAGATGAAATTACAGGAGTATATCACTATTGGGATACTATTAGTTTTCCCGAAAGAAATTACACTGATCAAAAGACTATTGGAGTGATCGCTCAAGATATTCAATCGGTATATCCAGAGTTGGTTCAAGAAGACGAAGATGGATTTCTATCAGTTGATTACCCAAAATTTACAGCTGTATTGTTACAGGCTGTTAAAGAGCAGCAAGTTATAATAGAAGCTGAGATTCTCAAAAATAAGAAACAACAAGATCAAATAAATTATTTATTTAAGGAATTTGAGGCGCTTAAATTAAATACTGAGTCAAAATGAGAATTCTAAAAATCATATTGATCTTTACTTTTTTGCTTGGAATAATTAATTCCAATGCTCAGAATGTATCTATTAATGCAAATGGTGCTGCTCCAGACAGCTCTGCGATGTTGGATGTAGTGTCCACTCAAAAAGGAATGTTAATTCCTAGATTGACAGCAACACAGAAGAATGCAATATCAGGTCCGGCTACAGGACTAATGATCTTTCAAACAGACAATACTCCTGGTTTTTATTTTAATGCAGGAACTCCGGCAGCTCCTTCTTGGATTAAAATTCAGTCAGCTGTTGATGGTAGTAGTCTTATTTCTGATACAGATAACGACACCAAAATTCAAGTAGAAGAAAGTGCTGATGAAGATATTATACGGTTTGATCAAGCAGGCACGGAGTTTTTTAGAATGGATAGCGGAAGAATTGACATCATCAACATAAATAACTCGGTTGCAATTGGTAACAATTCTGGTTCTAACTTAATTTCAAATGCTAGTGCTTATCAGAATGTAGTTTTGGGGAACAATAGTATGCAAGGAACTCTAGGTAGAGATAATGTGGGAATAGGCTTTAATGTTATGAATGCTCCGACCTCAGTTTCAGTAAGAGAGAATACTGCTATTGGGCAACAATCTATGCAAGCTTTGACCTCAGGATATCACAATACAGCGCTTGGCCGCGCTTCATTAACCAATATGGAAACTGGTTATAACAATACCGCAATTGGCAGAAATGCTTTGTCGGGCAACACTGGAGGCTTTCAAAATGTGGCACTTGGTAATGCAGCAGGTTCTGGAGCAAGCGGAAATTCTAATGTATTTCTAGGAAACGAAGCAGGTACTGGCTATTTAGGAGATAATGCATTATTTATTGATAACTCAAATACAACAGCACCCTTAATCTATGGAGATTTTGCAAATGATTCAGTTAAAATATTTGGAACGTTAAGTGTTGGTAATGCATTCAGTTTTCCAACAGCAGATGGCACAAACGGGCAAGTATTGCAAACGAATGGTGGAGGAACAATAGGCTGGACGTCAGTTCCAGTTCCTGCACTTCTTCAAGATACAGATGGCGATACCAAAATTCAAGTAGAAGAAAGTGCTGACGAGGATATTATTAGATTTGACATAGGTGGAACTGAAAGATGGGTAATGCAATCTACAAGAATTGAACCATCTAATTCAGGTCAAAGCACTTATATCGGCGAGAATGCTGGCTCAAATGATAATTTAACATTAAATAGAAATGTTGCGATTGGTCATAACGCAGGTGTAAATTTGACAGATGCAGATTACACTGTGGCGATTGGTTATAATGCTGGTTCTAGTTTAACCATATCTAGAGAGAATACCTTTGTTGGTGCTGAAGCTGGCCAAGCGGTTACATCCAACAGAAACGTTATGGTTGGGAGGTCTTCTGGACAGTTAAACACTGGAAATAAAAATGTATTTATTGGCCACGCCACAGGAAAAAATAGTGGAGCTGCGTCAAGCAGTGTTTTTATTGGAGATAACGCCGGAATTGTAGAAACAGGCTCCAACAAACTCTACATTGAAAATTCCAGCTCTTCAACTCCATTAATTTATGGAGATTTTGCAAATGACTCTGTTAAGATATACGGAACATTAAGTATCGGTGATTCGATTACATTTCCTACTAACAGAGGTACTAATGGACAAATATTAAAAACCGATGGTACTGGAACTATTTCTTGGTCAACTGGCGATACCAATAACTTAATAGCAACTTCTGCATCGAATTACTCAAAAATGCTAACTACAGGCCTTGAAGTAAAAATTAATAACAGTTTAAAGTACGAATTATTAGAATCTAGGTTAGCGATGTATGGTGGAAGAAATGTTTCGGTAGGTGAAAGAACTAGAAGTATGACTAATGGTGTAGATAATGTTGCGATTGGTTATGCTGCCCTTGAAAGTGGAAGTGGGAATGGAAACACTGCTGTGGGTATAGATGCATTGGCTTCAGGGTCTGGTAATTCTGTAGCACTAGGTGCAGGTGCTGGCACTTTCAATAACGGCAATTCTAATGTGTTTGTTGGCTACCAAGCAGGAAGAAACTCAAGCGGATCTAATATATTATACATCGAAAACTCAAACTCAACAACCCCTTTAATCTATGGGGATTTTGCAAATGATAAGTTAACTTTTAATGGCCTTGTAACTTTAGATTCTGCCAAAGATGGTTCTGGTTATACGTTACCAGGGTTAAAAGGAACTGATGGTCAAGTGTTAACTTCTGATGGCGCTGGAAAAGCTGTTTGGGAGGATGCAGGATCAAGCCCATGGAATACATCTGGCTCTACTATTAATTATACAATTGGTAAAGTTGGAATAGGAACTTCAGCACCACAAACAACATTACATGTGGCCGGGGGTAAACTTTCTCTTGAGGGAGTAAGCAGGTCAGTAATTTATAACTCAGCTTTAGCAACTAGAAATATTTTAGTAATTAGAGCAGATACAGCTTTAAATAATGGTGCTGGTATAAACTTATATGGCACCAATGATATTAATTACTCTGATCAAATACGATTTTTCACACAGAATGACTTCAACAATCCAAATATGGTGATAGATTCTTCTGGTAGGGTAGCAATTGGTACAGAAAGCTCATCAGCCAAATTAACAATTGCAGGAACAGGAGAAGTTGCTACAAGAATCAACAGTTATGCAAGTGCTTTGTCGGAAAATGCAAGCCTAGCTTTTTCCAAAGCAAGAGGCTCAGAAGGTTCAGAGACTGCAGTTGTTCAAAATGATATTGTTGGTCAAGTTACCGTTTTTGCTCATGATGGTTCTGCTTATGGTGCACTAGCTAAAATTTCATTTGAAATGGATGCAGCTACTGGATCTGGAGATCTACCTGGGAGAATTCAGTTTCACACTACTGCAGATGGAGCAAGTACAACCACAGAAAGAATGAGAATAGATTCTGATGGCAATGTAGGAATTGGAACTGATAATCCTGGATCTAAACTAACTGTAAGTGGTAATTTAGAAGTTATTGGAGCAGATGCAACTATAAACGGAGTAACCGTAGGAAGGGGCGGAGGTAGTATTTCTAGCAATGTAGCAGTTGGAGCAGGAGCGCTAGCAAACGGAAATGCTTCTAATAAAGAAAACGTTGCCGTAGGAGCTAGTGCAATGGGACAAAATACAAGTGGAACTAGAAATACGGCACTCGGACAAAATGCTTTAAATGCTAATTTAACCGGCGACAATAATATTGCTATAGGTTATTTTTCTCTGAGAGAAATAAATAGTAGCGATAATGTAGGGATAGGATTTGCTGCTGGAGGTAGAATATCCGGTGGGAGTGGGAATGTATTTATCGGTCATGATGCAGGAAACTATTTTAATTCATCTTTTACCCAAAACAAAGTTATTAAAATTGGATATCAAGCCGGTTGGTCAGATACCACAGATAACAAATTGTATATTGAAAACTCAAACTCTGCAACTCCTTTAATTTATGGAGATTTTGCAAATGATTCCATTAAAATATTTGGGAGTTTAAGTGTTGGGAATGAATTTACCCTACCAACTTCAGACGGTGCATTTAATTCAGTATTAAGAACAGATGGTGCAGGAAATGTATCTTGGGTTTCTTTTGCAGCAGCCTCTTCACTTTGGAATCAATCAGGAACGGATATTAATTATACGGCAGGTAATGTTGGAATTGGAATCGCAACACCCCAAACTAACTTACATATAAATGACAATAATCCAGGTATTCGTCTTTCAGATTCTGATGCATCTAGAGATGCTACTATTTTTGGATTTAGTGGAAATGTTTTTTTTACTAGTGACGATACCGATAGAGACCATGTTTTCCAGAGTGGAGCTGGTACAAGTGTTTTTGAAGAAATAATGCGAATTACAGGTGATGGAAATGTAGGAATTGGAACAAGTAGTCCAAATAATTTATTAACTGTATCTAGTGCTGTCGAAGGAGCATATTTTGATTTGAAAGGTGTAGGTGATGCATTTAATTTTTCTGGATTTAAGTTGGATTCTGATGAGGGTACAGATAAGAGTTGGGCATTTAATCATAGAAAAGTAAGTGGGGAATTGAATAATTTTTCTTTAGAATATTTTGATGGATCAACATATTTAAAACCGCTAAGTATTAAGCCTGATGGAAAAATTGGTCTTGGAAGTAATAATGTTTCTCCAACTTCTACACTTGATGTGATAGGTAATATTGAAATAGATGGTAATGGTGGAACAGGGAATGATGCCTTCTATTTTGGAGACCCAACAACAAATGGCTCATGGAGAATTAAAAGAGATGGTAACGACCTTTCATTTGAAAGAAGAGAAGGTGGAATTTGGATATTTAAAATGAAAATAAATCCTTAATAATGAATAAGATATTTATATTTTTTATGTTTAGCGTGTTGTGCTTTGCTGCCAATGCACAAACATCCAATTATACGGGTTCAGGAAATTGGACTAATACTGGAAATTGGAGTAATGGGATCCCTACATCTAATGCAAATGTTACAACCTCAATTGGTGCAAGTATATTTGTAAATGCAACAGGGGTTTGCAAAGATCTTACTCTTTTTTTAAGCTCATTAACTATTAATGCAGGCAGTCAACTTACAATAAATGGAGTTTATACCGCCACCACAACTGGCACTAACACCAATAATGGAACGCTAATATTGAGAGGGGATTTAAAACCAGCGATTGGAACAAAAGTGTTGACAGTTAATGGGGGAGTAACAACCGTCAGTGGTTTAACTTTTTCAACATTTAGCATTGATTAATTATAATTCAAAAGAAATAAAGTGAATAATAACCTTAGCATAATAATATACTTTCTAACTTTAATTTTGAGTGCAAATTTGAATGCTCAAAGCACTATCGAGCGTGCCGTAATCGGAACTACTGGTAATCATTCGTTGAGTTCGAGTTATTATTTAGAATCTACTGTTGGAGAAGCTGCTGTTAATTTTGCCGATTCATCTATTTATGTCCTGCAAGCAGGGTACCAGCAGGGGAATTCATTGTTAATTTTTGATACGTTAAGTTTCACGGTAAGTGTTTTCAATACAAGTTGTGAGGGATATTCAGATGGGTCGGCCATTGTATCAAATATTAACGGATGTATCGCACCCTATCAAATCAGTTTTGCAGGCGGATCAACAGATTCTACTCAAACTGGCCTATTAGCAGGAGTTCATCAAGTCACGGTTACTGGTTTTAATGGATGTAGTTATACCAAGTCATTTACTGTTGAAACTGAACCGTTGGGCTTCTGTGATTTAGAATTTTATTCGGGGTTTACACCGAATGGTGACAATGTAAATGATCTTTGGCTCATTGATAACATCACAAACTATCCAAATAATACGGTTACGATTTACAATAGATATGGCGATAAAGTAAAACAATTTAAAAATTACAATAACTCTTCAGTTGTCTGGGATGGTAGTAATTTAAATGATAAATTGCTGCCTGGAGCCACCTACTTTTATGTGTTAGAATCAGGAAGTAAAATCAAGAAAGGTTGGGTAGAATTAACAAAATAGAGATGAACAAATATTTAAAGATTCTCGGTATATTTTTAATGATAATGTGGGTCGCTCCAGCAATGGCTCAGCAAGATCCACAATACAATATGTATATGTTTAATCCATTGTCTGTAAATCCGGCTTATGCTGGAAGTAGAGATGCATTAAGTGTTGCCCTCATCCATCGGTCACAATGGGTTGGTTTTAGTGGAGCTCCAACAACTCAAAATTTGGCCATCCACACACCATTTAGTGGAAAAAATATGGGTGCAGGTTTCCAAATACTGAATGATAATATTGGACCTAAAAATACTTTAGCCATTTCTGGTATTTATGCCTACAAAATTCGATTGTTTAAAGGAAAATTAGGATTTGGATTAAGAGCGAGTTTATACAATTATAAATTCGATTGGAGTAAAATTAACTACAAAGACACAAGAGAAGCCACATATAATTTGGGACGTGAAAGTTACTTAATGCCATCATTCGATTTTGGGATGTATTATAGTGATAATAAAAATTATATTGGGATTGAAGCTGCTCATCTATCTGAAAACAAATTGGGAATTTCTGATGAAAATGTTAATCAAACCAACACAATAGAACAAAATGCACATTTAACATTAACTGCAGGTAGAGCATTTGTTATAAATAAAGACTTTATTTTCAAACCCTCTATTTTAGCACGAGGCATGGCAAATTCTCCTGTTTTGTTAGATATAAATGCCAGCGTTTTTCTTAAACAAACCTTGTGGTTAGGGCTATCTTATAGAAAACGCTATGGAATGGCTGCGCTGGTTGAATATTATGTTACAAAAGAATTTAGAGTCGGGTATTCATATGATTATCCATTTAATACCTTGAATACCGGAAATGGAGGATCTCATGAAATTTTTGTGGGATTTGATTTTGATATTTTTAAATCAAAATTGATTTCTCCTCGTTACTTTTAATGTTTTTGATAATTATTGAATGACCAATATATTTCGAATAACCATTCTCAATCAGTTTTTTAACCCGTTCAAGGGGATTAAAACGATTGCATTTGTGCTATTTTTTGTCAGTGTATCCGCAGTATTTGCTCAAAAGGACAAAGGAGATCGATTGTTTGAAAAATTTCAATTTACCAAAGCAATACCGGCATACGAAAAAGCATTAGAAAAGGACAGTACAAACAATCAATTGTTGTATAAGCTTGCCGAGAGTTATCGAAAAGTGGACGACTATAATAAGTCTGTAAAGACTTACAGTAGAATTGCTTCATTTAATAACCTTCCTAGCCAAGCCCATTTGTCATATGGTCAAGTGTTACTAGCAACTCGAGATTTATTAAAAGCTCAAAGTCAATTTAAAGAATTCGCTAGTAAGAATCCGGAAAGTTTTATTGCGAAATTGGCAGTGCAGTCTATTGAAGATGTAGAAGTTTGGAGGCAAAACTTTCAAGCATTTAGAATTGATACAGTATCAGGATTAAATACTCCTTTTGCTGAATTTTCTCCAATTTTACATAACAATTCGCTTTTGTTTGTTACCGATAGAGGAGTCGATCACCAAAACGACCTCACTTTTGATTGGACAGAAAAACCGTTTTTGTCCATTTATCAAGCAGATATGTCAGCTGATAAAAAGAGCTTTTCGCAGGTAAAAGAGTTTTCATCAGCTATTAATACAATCTATCACGACGGCCCTATTTCATTTGATTCAGCGCAGACCACGGCATTTTATACTCGTGTAGACAATAAAGAGAAAGGGAAAAAATTTACCAACCGAATGAAAGTATATTACTCCACTTGGGATGGTAAAAAATGGGGAAATGAGAAAGAATTCCCATTAAATTCAGACGACTTTTCTATTGGCCATGCTTATTTTTCACATGAAAGAAGTCGATTGTATTTTAGCTCGGACATGCCTGGTGGCTTTGGCGGAATGGATTTGTATTATGTCAACAAGGCCGGTGAAGAATGGAGTAAACCAATAAATTTAGGCCGGTTTGTAAATACTGCTGCGAATGAGTTGTTTCCATACTGCAAAGGAGATAAGCTATATTTTTCATCCAATGGGTTAAGTGGTTATGGGGGATTGGATTTGTTTGAATCTACGATTACTACTTTAGATCACACCCAACCAAACAACTTAAAAGCTCCTATTAACTCTGTAATTGACGATTTCGGAATTAGTTTCATTTCTGATAATGAAGGATTTTTCTCATCTAACCGTGAAGGTGGAAAGGGAAGTGATGATGTATATTATTTTCAATTAAAAGATTCTACTTCATCTGACTCTATCGCTATAGCAGGAATTTTTGAATACAATGGTTTGCCGCTTGAAGGGATTAAGTTGAATTTGCTAGATGAGGATGGTAATATCCAAGAAATAGTTTACACTGACAAAGAAGGTCGATTTAAGTTTAGTCCACTGCCAATTGAAAAAAATTACATTGTGAAAATGGATGCAAAGGATGAAGATAGTTATCCTGATGCAAAGATTTATATGACGAATGCTGCAGGCAAAAAGGTGTTGCTAGTTGATCGGTTAGCCGACGGATCTTTTAAATTCAACTCCTTAAGACTGGACGAAATATATCAGATGGATTTACTAAAGGCTGAAGATGTTGCGCTAAATGAATTCATGATTTTTGGACAATTGTTCGACAAATTACCTGGAGATTATGCTTCTAGTATGTTGGTTTATCTATATGATGATGTGGGTAATATCATTGATTCTACTTTCGCAGATAAAAATGGGAGAGTTTCATTTAAGAACTTACCGTTGGATAAGGAGTATTTGATAATGTTGCAAGAATCAAATCCATCTATTGATTTTGCTTTGGTTAATAGTTATGAAAGAATTGTGGATATTCCCGCTAAGGGCATAGATGAAAAGTTTGCAGTGAATAAATCACGAATAGTTAATTATAGCTATTTGAAGAATCATAAATCTGACCACACTGCAATTATAGGTGTGGCCGAATACAATGGCGAACCGATAAATAATTTGAAGATTTATCTTCTTAAAGTTTCTGGTGATACTATACGAACTACTTATTCTAATTACAAAGGAGAGTTTGAATTCAACCAATTGGAAATTAATCAGAACTACCTTGTTCGAATGCAGTCAAATGACTCTATTGATGAATCTAAAGTGAAGCTTTATGCCATTAATACTTTCAGTAAAAAATTGTATTTATTAAACCGTTTAAAAAATGGAGATTATACATTTAATGCGCTGCCATTTGATCAATATAATATGCAACCGGAATTGTTAGAAGACAATGCAGTTAGTTTTTATGGTAAGGTGTATAAGAAGCTTCCCGGAGATTTTACCAAGGGCATTGAAGTCTTGATAATGGATGATCAAGGGAATATAGTTGGTCGAACATATGCCGACTCTACTGGCCTATTTAAATTTTCAAAGCTGGATCCTGATAAACGATACACCTTTTTAATACCTGATGCAAATGACGACGATTTATCCATCACTCTTCAAAATGAATCTGATGAATTCTTAAGCAATACTATCAAAACTGGATCAGGTAAATTTGAATACACTAAATTGACCTCTGAAGTGGCAGTATTAAAAATGATTGATGCCAATGATAATAGCGATTTATTACTGATCGATAAGTATGCGCTATTTGGCCAAGTCTATAAAAAGTTGCCAAATGATTACAATAACATCGTAAAGGTTTATCTATTAGACGAAAATGGAAACATTGTAGATGTCGTGTTTTCAGATAAATTTGGACGATTTAAATTTGAATCGTTAAATCCTGATGTAAACTATACTTTTAAAATTGGAGATGAGGCCATCGACTTGAATATGGTTTTATTTGACTTTAATGATGAGGTAATAGCTAGTGCCGCTAAGCTGGGTAAAGGGAGTTTTAAGTATACCAAATTAGATATCGACAAAGCGAGAATTCCAATAGAAAAAGTAGAGGATAGCGAAATTTTTATGGCATTTTCAAAATTTTCAGACACTTTAAGAGCTTTGCCAATTGATACTAGTTATTTTGACTTCTTAAATCAATATGTTGTATATTACGATTTTGATAGCTTTAGTATTGACTCATCTGAAGTTCAAAAATTAAATGATTTAATTGCGAAGTTACTGGTTCAAGAGAATATTAATTTGGAAGTCATTTCCTATGCTGACCCAATGGGTCCAAAACGATATAATGATAAATTATCGAGAAAAAGAACCAATGCCGTCATGGATTATTTGAATGATGCAGGAATTCGTAAAAATCGATTAAAAGGAGTAGCAAAAGGAGAAGTGAATTTATTATTGATCCAAGACATTTTGAACGTGCCTTTGACCAAGGAAGAAAATCGAATCAATAGAAGAACAGAGTTTAAAATCTATATTAAATAGGATGCAATTTGAAAAACTTAACTAGAAGACTTAAAATTTTAGCTTTCCTGTTTATGACTTTCGCCAGTCATATTGGCCAAGCAACTACTATTAAATTTCAGAGCATAACCACGTCTGACGGTTTGTCTCAAAGTAGTGTGAAAACAATTCTTCAAGACCAAAACGGATTTATGTGGTTTGGAACGCAAAATGGTCTCAATAAATACGATGGGTATCAATTCACTAACTATATTAATAACTTAAATGATTCTAGTTCTATAGGGGGCAACAACATTAATCAGATTGTTCAATTCAACAGAAGTTTAATTTGGATCGCAACTGATAATGGAATTTCTTCATACTCTCCACATACTTTAAAGTTTAAGAATTACACATTAGAAGTTGAAAAACAAATAAATGTGTTGAGTATTATGGAAATTGATTCCACACATTTATTGATCATATCCGCAAATCAAATCTACACCCTTGACCTTTCAACTTCTATTTTTTCTTCCTTTTGGAAAACAGAATCACATCAAATTAATGGAGCAGAAATATTTAATTCAACTATTTATATTGCTACCAATAAAGGGGTTTTACAGTCTAAACTATCCGGTGAAGCTAATTTTAGTAATGTATTAGGGATTTCAGATCAAGAAAACGCTGTTGGGTTTAAACAGTACAAGCAAGTGCTTTATGTTTATACTTCTACAGGTGTTTACAACCTGAATGAGAAGTTTTTCTTCTCGCTTTACAAAGACTTTAGTAAGGAATTTCAAGAGTCGAATGCTGAGATATCAGTCGTACATATAGATCATAAAGCATCCATGTGGATCGGTACTAAAAACTCTGGCCTGTTTAGATATAACTTGAAGACTTCTAAGCTTGAAAGATCAACACATTCTTCAAATATGTCTACCTCAGTGAGTTCAAACACAATTTTGAGTTTAACAACTGATAAAACGGGCATTTTATGGGTTGGAACCCGTTTTGGGATTAATAAGTTTGACAATGAACGACAGAATTTTAATCATTATCAAATTATCGCAGGAAACGAGAAAATCGACAACAGTAAGGTTTGGACCATATATTCCAAAGAATTACCTATTGTTTGGATTGGTGGCGATAATGGTTTGTCCAAGTATAATCTTTTGACCAATGAAATTAATACCTATCAACCCAAATTAAATCGGTCTATTCAAGGATATGGAATTTTTGCAATTGCACCTGCAATTGATGGATTTTGGGTCGGAACAGAGGATGGGTTTAAAAAGTTTGATACCGTAAATAAAGTATTTATAGACTATCCTCATCCCAAAAATACAAGTAGAACCTATTCCATTAAAGTATTGGATAATGGGGAGGTGTATATTGGAAGTAGACAAGGGTTACTCCGACTAAATACATTTGGAACGCTGGATCATTTTCTCGATAAATCTGAAGGAATAAAAGACCCTGTGAAAGCCAATATTGTGCGAACCATATCCACTATTAAAGGAGATACTCTTTGGTTAGGAACGGAAGAAGGAGTGGTTAGTTTTCATACATTAAGAATTAATCCTTACCGCTATCGAATTTCAAAACCTCAAATAAAAGATGACTTCATTACCACTTTATGGGTGGAGAAAGATGAGCTTTGGATTGGAAATACCTCAGCGGGATTGTACAGCTATAATTTAAAAACTAGGTTGATAACCAATATTTCGGAGAATGAAGGTTTGTCCAATAACGCCATAAACTCCATTATTGGGGATGATAATAACAACCTTTGGATCAGTACAAATAAGGGATTAAGTCGGTATAATCTAAAGTCTGGGCTAATTACCAATTTTAGCGAAACGGACGGTCTTCAGAACAATGAATTTAACTCTGGCGCAGGGTTTAAATCAGCAAACTCAGAATTATTTTTTGGAGGAATTGATGGGTTTAACGTATTCACGCCGAATCAGATTGCTATCAACAGAAATCCACCAGAGATTGTCATTACAGGATTTAATTTATTCAACAAGAAGGTTCCCATTACGACCGATGGAATTCTAAAGCAAAGTATTTCTCAAACGAAACACATCGATTTAGACTATGATCAAAAAGTAATTGCTTTTGAGTTTGCCTCCTTACACTATTCAAACCCAAAGAAGAATAAGCATGCCTATATGCTAGAAGGTTTTGATGACGATTGGGTATACATCGATAATTCTCGAGTAGCCACTTATACCAACTTAAATGCTAAAACCTACACCTTCAAAGTAAAGGGCAGCAATAGCGATAATATTTGGAGTGAACCGGTTAAAATCACACTGACAATCCATCCTCCAATTTGGGAAACATGGTGGTTTAGGTCGCTAGTTATTCTTACAGTATTGGGTTTGATATTCTTCTATTACAGAAGTCGATTAAAGCGAGTGAAACAACAGAAAAAACTGTTAGAATCTCAAGTGAAACATCGAACCATTGAGATAATAAAACAAAAAGAGGAAGTTGAATTTCAGAAAAAGTTAGTCGAAGAAGAGAAAGAAAAAACAGAGAAATTGCTGTTAAATGTATTGCCTAAAGAAACGGCAGAAGAATTGAAAAATAGAGGTCGATCAAAGGCAAGAAATTATAAGCGCGCTACTGTTATGTTTACTGATTTTGCTGGGTTTACACAGATTGCTGAGAATTATAAGCCGCAAGATTTGGTCGCAAAATTAGATAGCTTTTTTATCAAGTTTGATGAGATTACGGCTCAATTTGATGTAGAAAAAATAAAGACAGTTGGTGACGCATACCTCTGTGCAGGAGGTGTTCCAATTAGAAACAAGAGTAATCCAATAGATACCGTTTTGGCTGCCTTGAATATTAAAAAGTGCATGCAAGAAGAGGCCGTGAAAATGGAGGCAAAAGGAGAAGAACCTTGGGCGTTGAGAATCGGAATTCATACCGGTGATATTATTGCAGGTGTAGTTGGAATTAAACGTTTTGCTTACGATATCTGGGGAGATACAGTAAATATAGCTAGCCGATTAGAAACCGCTTGCGAAGTGGGAATGATTAATATTTCTGGGACAACTTACGAAGCTGTTGCTGAGTTTTTTGTATGTGAATATCGTGGAAAAATTCCCGCTAAAAATAAAGGCGAAATTGACATGTACTATGTGCATGGGGTAAAACCTGAGCTTTCCGAAAATGAAGATGGGATTACACCCAATGAAGCATTTGAGCATTATGTGAACTTAAAGCTTTATAGTAATATTAACTATAGAAATGCTGAGAAGTACATTATTAAACGACTAGGTGATGAGTTGCCTGAAGGATTGTATTACCATGGAATTCATCATACAAAAGATGTTTGTGAGAGTGTAGAACGATTAGCAATATGGGAAGGTGTAAGGGGAGAAGAACTATACCTACTCAAAACTGCAGCCCTGTTTCATGATGCTGGATTTATCGAATCTTATGAAAGTAATGAGCCAATTGGAGGTCAAATGGCAAAAGAGATGTTGCCTAGTTTTGGATATACCGAAGAGCAAATTGATTTGGTGATTACGCTAATTGAAGCAACGAAAGTGCCTCATAATCCAAAATCTCATTTGGAAGAAATGATGTGTGATGCAGATTTGGATTATCTAGGAAGAAATGATTTTTACCCAAAGGCAGA
The DNA here is from genome assembly GCF_055129545.1 of Acidiluteibacter sp. Classification (NCBI taxonomy): domain Bacteria; kingdom Pseudomonadati; phylum Bacteroidota; class Flavobacteriia; order Flavobacteriales; family Cryomorphaceae; genus Acidiluteibacter; species Acidiluteibacter sp. The sequence continues at coordinate 44,833 of NZ_JBSRUB010000013.1, forward strand.
AACTTTAAAGCAAGAATTAATGAAATTTGGCAAGCTCAAATCTCCCGAGGATTGGGACCATTTGCAAGTTAAGTTCCTGACTATGCATAAATATTTTACTGAATCGTCTATGAAAAGAAGAGATCCAGAGAAACAAAAAAGAATTATTGAACTGAAGGAAGTATTGAAGAAATACGAGAATAATGATTGATTCGTCGAGGATTAATATTTAGTTAGCGAAATGTTGAATTTTTACTAAATTAGTAGTCCGATATTTATATTGATTTAATTTTGATATTGGACGGAAACACTTTATTATTGTAGTTGAGAATACCATCCTCATTAGAAACGGTTAATTATGAAGAAAAGTCTTGTTATTAGTGTCTTATGCTTGTTGTTTGCGGTAACTGCTAACGCAGGAATTCTTGTTTTAGAAGGCCACTACCAAGGAAAAAATTTATTTGTCAAAAACTCTTTTGGAGGTTCTGGAGTTGGTTTCTGCGTTTTTGAGGTGACTGTTAATGGACAATTATCTACTGATGAAATAAATTCAAGTGCATTTGAAATCGATTTTAACAATTTTAAATTGAAATTAGGTGACCCAGTAATTGTCAACATTAAACACAAAGACGATTGTGATGTCCAAGTTTTGAATCCTGATGTGTTGAAGCCAAAATCTACTTTTAATACAAGCCAAATTTCATTTGATAAAGATGGAGTATTGAATTGGACAACCAACAATGAAACTGGAGAAATGGATTACATTGTTGAGCAATTCAGATGGAACAAATGGGTGAAAGTTGGTGAAGTGAAAGGTAATGGAGTACCTGGAGCTCATAAATATGCATTCAAAGTAACTCCTCACTCGGGAGCTAACAAAGCAAGAGTAAAACAAGTGGATTATACTGGAAAGCCTCGTTATTCTCCAGCCGCAGACTTTACTTCTTCTGTTCCTGAAATTTCTTTGGATGGAAAAACCAAGTTTAAAGGTGAAATTGCATTTTCAAACGGAGAAACGCTTTATGAAATCTACGATAAGTACGGTAACATTGTAAAGCGTGGATATGGATCGAACGCCAATATTTCTACTTTGGAAAAAGGACTATACTACTTGAGTTACGACAATAAAACAGAAACAATTACAATCAAATAATTGGTTGATAGAATATAAACTAAAGCCTTCTTCATTATTATGAAGAGGGCTTTTTTATGAACTACTATGAGAAAGATTGAACACATTGGGATAGCTGTAAAAAGCATTGAGGCATCAGCAAAGGTTTATGAAGCATTGTTGAATACAGAGATTTATAAAACCGAAGCTGTGGAGAGCGAAGGAGTGAAAACTGCTTTCATGCGTATTGGACAAAGTAAAATTGAGTTATTGGAAGCGACCTCTCCTGATAGCCCAATTGCAAAGTTTATTGAGAAAAGAGGCGAAGGAACGCACCACATCGCTTTTGATGTAGATGATATTGAGGCTGAAATCGAGCGATTGACCAATGAAGGTTTTCAGTTGATTCATCAAACCCCTAAAGCTGGTGCAGACAATAAGTTGATTGCTTTCTTGCACCCTAAATCAACTGGTGGATTACTGGTTGAATTGTGCCAAGAGAAACCTTAAGCCATTCGGTTGTAATACTCCATTAAAACGGATTCAGCTTCTTCTAGAGTGGCTCCAAAAGTAATGATGCCCTCATCATGACCAGCCATTGCCATGATGCGCTCAGTGGCTAAATTTTCTTCGTCAAAGAGGCGTTTGATCTCCATGCCCATCTCTGGTGTGCCATAAGGAACCTCCACTTTTGAAGTCGGAACTTTATTTAATAACTGTTTCCACAATTCTAGGTGATGCACATGAATTACGGCTTTAATGGATTCGTCAAACTCATAAATGGCAGCATGCGTCATTGATTCTGAGGAGGCCTTTAGTGGCCCTCTACACCAAACTGAATTAGCAGCTAAGTCATAATGGGTAACCGTGGTAAAATGTTTTTCTGAAATGGGATAAATGTCTCCTGTTTGAGTGCCTGAAATCACAAATTCATTGCCTTCCTCAAACTTTTGACTGATGTTTCCAAACCCGATTCCTAAATCTGGATAATTTCCAATCAAATTCAACTCATGCATTTTGTCTCTCCAATGCATTAAGTTGCTGATGTCGAATTTAAAATCATTCGCTTGTTGCTCCCAAAAGAGCTCAAATTTTATATAACCTTCGTCAATCATAGCTTATCTTTTTTGCTCAGGAAACTGATTGGTTAATCCTTCTTCGCTTGCTTCACAAATTCCTCTTTCAGTAATTAATCCGGTGACCAAACGGGCAGGTGTAACATCAAAACCGTAGTTGGCTGCTGGTGTTGTCTCTGGGCAAATTAATACCGATTCCATTCCGTTTTTTCCTTTTCCAAATACATACTTCACTTCGTCTTCCGAACGCATTTCAATAGGAATTTCCTTTACGCCGTCGCTAATTTCCCAATCAATTGTAGAGGACGGCAAGGCCACATAAAACGGAACATGATTGTCATTTGCTGCTAATGCTTTCAGATAGGTTCCAATCTTGTTCGCAACATCACCACTTCTTGTAGTTCTGTCGGTTCCCACAATCACCATGTCCACCATATGGTGTTGCATCAAATGTCCACCAGTATTGTCTGTAATTAATGTATGCGGAACACCTTGCTCGTTCAGTTCAAAAGAGGTCAAGTTCGCACCTTGGCTTCGTGGTCGAGTTTCGTCCACCCAAACATGTACTTTTATTCCTTTTTGGTGCGCCTGATAAATCGGTGAAGTAGCTGTTCCCCAATCAATACACGCTAACCAACCAGCATTGCAATGCGTCAAAATATTGATCGTTTCTCCAGGTTTACTTGCTGCAATTTCTTCGATAATTAGTAAACCATGCTGACCAATCATTCGACAAGTTTCTACATCATCTTCAACTATTTTATTGGCACCTTTCAACAATGCCGCTATAATCTCTGATTGATGGGCTAATCCTTTGATGTTATTGAATTGCTCATTCAGTGCCCAAGCTAAGTTGATCGCTGTTGGTCGAGTTTCGTTGAGGTAACCCTTACGTTCGTTTAAGTAGGTGATAATGTCTTCGCCTTTATACTCCACCGCAGCCAAATAAATACCATAAGCTGCCATTGCTCCAATCAGTGGCGCTCCTCTAACAATCATGTCTTTAATGGCAACTCCTGCTTCTGCTGAGGTAGTGACATCCACGATTTTTACTTTATGTGGAAACAATCGTTGATCAAAAGTTTGGATCAATTGACTGTTGTTTTTATCTACCCAAATTGTTCGTTTATGTTCGCCTTTAATTATCATGCGTTGAAGATTTTTTCTAATGTTAAATCACCCGTCAGGTGGATCGTTTGAATTCCTAATTTATTCGCTGTAGCGATGTGCTCTGCACTATCATCTATAAATAACGTCTCGGAAGGAACCAATTGATGTTCGTTCAAAATTAATTCAAAAATTGCTGGGTTTGGTTTACGAATCCCTAATTTATAGGATAAGTAGACCTTGTGAAATAATGGGTCTAATCCATTCACATTGAATTCGTCTTTTAGGTATTGATTGATCACATCAATATGAATCTCATTGGTATTGCTGCACAAGTAGGTGTTCTTAAGCTGCTTTTGTTCTTGAAGTATCTTGATTCGCTTTGGTGGAATATCCAACAGCATCTTGTTCCAAATGACTTCAATTTCTTGAAGACTGATTTGTCCATCCAATGCATCGTAAATCGTTGCTAAAAACAGTGTAGAATTGACTTTCTCGATTTCATAGTCCTCAAAAATTCCTGTGGCGACTAATTGCTTGTACGTTTTATCAAAATTGCCGCTGTAAGCCGATTTAAAAGCGTTGACAACCGTTTCGGGAGTAATGTTGATAATGACAGCACCGAGGTCAAAAATGATGTTTTTTGCGTTTTGTATTAACTGATTCATTCGCTTTTTTTCAATGCGCTAAATTAGGAAATGATACCGATAGTTAAAAAATGGCTGCTAACTGTAATTGTACAATTTTGTAAACTGAGATTTACACTTTTAGATAATAATGCAATATTGATATGACATAATTTGTATTTTTTACAATATATACTTAACAAGAACTTGAAATTATTCCCTTTTGGGGGATGTTGGATAGCTAATATTGAATGGAGGTGGGCCAAAATTTATTTTGATTTAATGTTTCAATCTACTTTATATCAACACTTTGAAATGGTTAAAAGACTTAAAATACCAAAAGTGTAATCTTGACATTGCAAAATATGGCAATTTTGCAATATGAACATGACAAAAAGAGGTATATTTGCTACATTGAAATGGCACAATTGCTTGTTTCTCCTAAATTCACTCAAATATGGAAACTGTCTTAAATTGGTCGGTGCGGAAATTAAGTCGGTTAGACATTGATTTTGGCCGTTATCTATTTGATCGAATCAATTGGGATGCGCAGTTGTTGGTATTGACTGGAGCAAGAGGTGTGGGAAAAACAACATTGTTTGTTCAGCACCTTAAAAGCTTGAACTTGCCGGCTACAGAAGCGGCTTATGTCAGTTTGGATAGTTTGTATTTTAGCACCCATAGTTTAGTCGATTTTGCAGAAGAGTATGTGCAGCAAGGTGGGCGAATTTTGTATTTGGACGAAGTACAGAAATACCCAAATTGGTCAATAGAGATCAAAAATATATACGACAATTTGCCTGAATTGAAATTGAGGATATCAGGCTCATCGACCACTGAAATACTGAATTCACAAGGAGATTTAAGTCGACGAGCTTTGTTCTATAACTTAAATGGGTTGTCGTTTAGAGAGTACCTTCAATTGAAAACCAAGTTAGAATTGCCAGTTTTAAAATTAGAGGAGATCTTAAACAATCACGAAAAAATAGCGAGTGAATTGAATTTAAAATTCAAGCCATTACAGCATTTTCAAAACTATTTAAGTAGCGGCTATTATCCGTTTTTTGTGGAGGATGAAGACAATTACCATCAAAAAATTCGGCAGATCATCAATACCATCATCGAAGTGGATATTCCTGTGGTGCATGCCATAGATTATGCGGCAGTGCATAATATCAAAAAAATGTTGGCCATTATCTCTCAATTGGTTCCTTTTAAACCAAATGTGAAGCAACTCAGTGAAAAAATTGGAATCTCTCGTGAGTCATTTATGCGCTACTTGCGACTACTAGAAAAAGCAGATTTAATTCAATTGCTCTACAGTAGCACGAAAGGAATGAGCCAATTGAATAAACCAGAAAAGATCTATCTGAATAATAGCAATCAGGCATTTGCTTTGTCTGATACCTTAGCCATTGGCAATGCTCGAGAAACTTTCTTCTTTAATCAATTGAAAGCTGCACATGAATTGTCTTGTCCTCCTCAAGGTGATTTTTTTGTAGATGAGAAGTATACGTTTGAAATAGGTGGAAAGGATAAAAAGTTTAAGCAGTTAGAAGGTGTTCAAAATGCATTTATAGCAGCCGATAATTTGGAGTTATCCACTGGTAAGAAAGTGCCGTTGTGGTTGTTTGGAATGATGTATTAGTAGTTGAGTAGATAAAAATGGAGGAAAAAGGAAAAGACATCGAAGAGCAGGAAGTTAAATCCACCAATACTGGTCCCTCAGAATGGTTTGATCAATGGAGAACGCGTTCTAGAATAAAGAAGGGAGATTCTCTCAAAACGATTCTAGGGAAATTGACCATCCGAATATTGGGAATAATTCTCCTGATAATTTTAAGTCCTGCGTTATTGATCATCTTCCTGTTTGCAATGGCTTTTACACTATGATAAAGCGATTGTTGCATTTTAGTTTTTGGATTCCTGCTGCTTTATTTATTGTGCACCAGATCTTGCAAAAAGGATTGGCGATCAATCTCTCTTTCATCGATGCTTATTTGGATCCCTTTTGTTTGGGTGCTTTAGTTCCACCACTGTTATTAATAGAACGAGAATGGCTGTTTAAACAAACCCATTTTTCCAAAATAGAATTTGCCATTCTGCTCCTTATTTTGATGCTTGCTTCAGAGTGGGTGTTGCCATTTTTCTCCACCGAATTTGTTGCTGATCCTTTTGATACTTTAGCAATATTTATTGGTGGTATGTGGTTTTGGTGGTTTCGGGGGAGAGTTGGGGAAGAGTTGGTTGAACTTGACTGCCGCTAAGAGGAACTTTAAGGATTAGTGAATGGGTGAAAAACTACTAATATAAAAGCAACTAACGAAAACAAAACATAAAGTGTCGTAAGAGTACCTCTAAAGTCTCCTTGTTTTATGGTTTCATTTTCGAATTTTTTAATGACCATGTCGTGTTTTTTGCTCCCAAACTTATACATACAAATAAATAAGATTATTATAAATTGTCCCCCTAAAAAACAATTAAACAATGTATATTCACCCAATTCAGAAAACTTTTCCTTCAGTAATATTGGCATAATTATGAAGAATAAAGTCATAAAATTCAAGCTAATACATAATGCAAGTAAAAAAGTGCCTCTACTTCTGTGATGAACATCTGATTTTCTGCTCTCTACTTTCCTGTAAAAAAGCATTGTTCTGTAATACAGATATTCCCATACATTAAACTTTAAATTACTCCACATTTTATAAAGTACTGATTTCGTTAGAACGGACTTGAAACACTTCTGTTAGCGCGGACTTTCAGTCCGTGATGTAACTTAACTTACAACACACAAATTACAAAAGCTATTTGTACTTCGTTGACATTAAGCTAAAAAAACGATTTTTTCTATAGTTATTCTCTAGTCGGACTAAAAGGCCTCTCTTCCTTCACGCTTATTTTCACGGACTGCAAGTCCGCGCGAACGGAGTGTTTTCCTAGCCATTGTTTTGCTACGTTTTTTATTTCTTTTTCTTAAATGTTCTTTGTCGACCTTCACGTTCAAGAATTGCTAGCTTGTCGTCTGTGAGTTCTACAACTTCGTAATTAATCACTTCGTAGAAGTCGCCATTTTCATCCTTTTTTGCGTGTCCTTTGTCAATTAAATACTGAGCTGCCATCTTATATGGCTTTTCGTAATAAAGCATTTGAATAATTGCTTTTTTCTTCTTGTCATAGTACCATTTTCCTGTGTCAGTGTTCTGAGGAGTGAATTGTTTAGAATAAGTCCCGTCAGCGTTGTAGGTCAATAAAGGACCTTTTGGAATTTCCCAACCTGGTTTGTCGAGTCCTGGAACAGTATGAAAAATCGTGTCCATTTTATTGCCTTGCGCGTCCCTTAGCTCCACAAATTCCCAAGTTCCGATAAGTTCAGTTTTTAATTCCTTTTTCTTGTCCGACTGTCCGAACGCAAAATTTGAAATGAAAATGGTCAACAAGAAGAGTAGTCTAATTTTTGTCATATGGTTTTTTTTAATGTTCGTTAAGGTACATTACCTGTTCGCGCGGACTTGCAGTCAGTGATGTAACTTACAACACAAATTACAAAAGCTATTTGTACTTCGTTGACATCAAACCAAAAAAAATATTTTTTCTATAGTATATTCGCTAATCGGACTAAAACTCCTCTCTTCTTTCACGCTTATTTTCACGGACTACAAGTCCGCGCGAACTGATTGTGAAGTGGAGTAGAAGCAATTTTGTAGAGAAAAGTGTCAGTTTAGTAGTCAAAGCGAATAGGCAAGTATGACTTTTGAATGTTGCTATATTATATTGCTACAACTAATAGTTTTTGCATGAATTTACAATCACAATTTTTCCTGTAGAATTTTAAGAAGTTTATCAGGGTCTTGTCTGTTATCCCAAAATGCAACAACTATTATTTCAGAGTCAGATACCTTGTAATAAATACTAAACTTACCCAAAATAGAAACTCTAAAATCTTTATTTTCTGAGACTTGAAATAGTTCAGGGTTGTCTGCTATCTGATTCGTTCTTTCCTCAGTTAATTTAATTAGTTTTTTAGGATAACTATTAGATTTATTTCGAATTAACCAATATTCAAGAATTCCTACAAATTGAATATCTGCAGTTTTGGTCCAAATTATTGTCCGTTTAGCCACTCGAGATTTCTTTTATTCATTGCCTCTTGAGAAATTGTTCTTCCATGAATAATATCATCATTACTCATTTCAAGCATCGCTTTTTGTGAGTCAGATAGTTCAGTTTTATTAACTGAAAAAGAGGCAGAAATTATTTTATCAAGTGCATTTAAAAATTCCTTGTTCTGAATATTTAGAATCTTATCGATTAAACCATTTTTTATTTGGTCAACAGTTGCCATATTTTCGTTTTAAGTAAAGTTAATTATTTCGAAACAAATTTAGTTATCATATAGGAAGTTCTTTATTCTGTTCGCACGGACTTGCAGTCCATGACGTAACTTACAATACAAGACACAAATTACAAAAGCAATTTGCCTTAGGGTTGAACCTATCCGTCGCTAGGAGGAAACCACTGCGGAACATATACTGCTATTTAGGACATCTTGGGGGAGCTAGTTTTTAATTGATCTTCTTATAGAGTCTCTTGATTCTGCAACATTTTTAAAATCCAACCCAAATTAAATAATACAAAGGCTATTAATGGAAATAAAACTGCCGGAAAGTTTCGATTAGTATATTTTTCTTGTTCTTTTAGTATTCTTTTATAATTACCATTGTATAAAAAAATAAAGTAAAATAAAATTATAAGTCCGAAGAACAGTCCAATTGAAACATATTTAAAAACATCCATGTTAAGATTCAATTCTTCTTTAGGAAAGATCATGATTGTTAGAAAGAAAAAACTAAAGTAGTATAGCATAATCGTAAATGAAATTATTAACATACTACTAAAAGGGGCTACAACTGCATTTCCAACTTTCATTTGAAAGCTGTAATATTTACAATATAAATATTCAAAAAATTTCACTTTAAGTCTTTATTATTAATTACCTACAACAAGTGGATAAGACGCAGAGCCTGACTCGCCTTTGGCGGATGCGTCATATCCATATTTTAAATTTAGCCTAAATTAATTAAATCTATCGGATTTTTAATTTTATAAATATGATTTACAGTAACATGGATGTAAATCCTATTCCAGCGGATTGACATCAATCTAAAGTAAAAATTCTATCTATAGTTTATTCTCTATACGGACTACAAGTACTCGCCAACGGATTTTGTTTAGTAAATTTCCTCTTGATCTGACATTTTTCCTGAATCCAACCCTAACTTGACTTTAAAGTATTTAAGTTCTTTATAATCCTTTGTTATCTTTTTTACTAAATCGATATCAAATTGACTTGTGTTAACACCAAAATAAATTGCAGTTAATTTACCTGGAAAATCTTTAGGAATACCTTTCAATTTTGGATTCTCCTCAATCACTATTTTTCTTGCTTCATCTTCATATTTCCACGTTTCTAGTTTTTGAGTCAACCACTTTCCGTTTGATGTCACATTTAAAGATAAATGCCCCGTTTTTGTAACTTCAATTTCTTTTATTGACGATATTTTGTTGTCATAATCAATGTGAAAAGTCGAACTTCTAAACTCTTCATTTTCATCACAGTCAAACTCCAAGCAAATACCTTTATGTTCATCAGCATAGTGAGACCACATTAAGATTTCCTCTCTATTTTTTGAAAAGCTACAAATACAAAGCTTTTCCTTTAATCTTTTATAAACATCTGTTTCAGTTTTGTCTTCAAAAAAAGCTTCATATGGGTCATTTAAGTACAACAACTTGCTATACCAATTCTTGGAATTTGACAAACTCCAAAGAAGGTTCTTATTAATAGTATGGAATTTATACAGTTTCATTTAATTAAACACAACAACTGCATATGACGCAGAGTCTGTCTCGCCTTTGGCGGATGCATCAAATTCATACTTTTTAACTAAATGCTTCAATTCGCTTATTTTGTTATTGTTGTAACCTCCATTCCCCCAATCAAATACTCTCTGGCAACGTATGCGTTCTGCCTTCGTTTACTTTTTTCAAATGATCCATCAAAGGAGCAAAGTAGTTCAACATCGCTTTAGCCGACATGTCTTCTCCTAAATTGTCTTTTAGGTGCGTTCTCCAATCAACTGTAGCTCCAGGATGCATCAACTTTTTCAAGAAAGCGCCCACTTCTTTGTTTCCATAATAGTTGGTCGCATGTGGGTCTTGCTTTAAGATTTTAGTGGCGATGTGCTCATGAAATTGGAACAACAAAATATTGCTCATGGAGTAATCGTAGTATTGAGCCGCATCGTTATTGATGTGTGTTTTAGAAGCGGCATCGCAGTATTCTTCACCTCTATCAGTTGGAGGCACAATTCCTTGATACTTCTTTTTCAGTTCCCACCACTTTTGATTGTACTGATCTTTCGGTAAATTCTTCGCATATAAGTCGTGCTCAAATTCGGTCATTACACCGGCACCCCAAGGAATCAAAACCACAAAATCTAAGGCTTCAGCCATCAACGCTTGCGTGGCATCCGTTTCTACATCGGCACTCATTAATCCTCTGTCCACTAAAAATGGTTTTTGCATCGCTGCCAAGCCAATCAAACTTCCCATTGCTTCATGGTAGGCTCTATTGGCGCCTTCTCTCAACACCATCGGTACTTCAGGGTTCGAATATTCCATGTAGTAGTAAATGTGACCTAATTCATGTAAAACAGTTCCCCACCATCTGGTATTTGGCTCCACACTCATCAACGAACGTACATCTTTATCCAAGTCTAAATGCCAAGCTGAAGCATGTGAATTCTTTTTGTAGTCGGCATCTTTAGGCGCAGGATACAAACTCGATTTTTCATAAAAACTAGCTGGTAATGCATCAAAACCAATGCTTTTGTAGAAATCTTCTCCTTGCTGCATAATCCATTCAGCACCTTTAGGTTCTAGCGTTTTGTCTAAATCTGCCCCTTCTATTTCTATCAAACCACTCCATTCTTGCCCCCATTTGTTTGGCAGCCAATGTGCAGGAAGCATTTCAGGAACTTCTTGCTTGTATTTTTTGGCCAACGTATATCGAGCCCAAGTGTGTAATTCACGGTAAAGTGGCCACATTTCAGCCACCATGTCTTTACACACATCCATCAACTCTTTCTTGGTCATTCCATAAGCAGAAACCTGATAATCGAAGTAATCTTCATATCCCAATGCCTGCACGGTTTGGTTTCTCAACTGCTGCAGGGTATTCAAGCCATCTTTCAGGTTTTTGCCCACTTCTTTACTGGCTTCCCAAGCTTGTTGTCTATCTTTTAGGTTGTTTGAATTAGCTAGAATGCCGTCTATTTCATTTCCACTAACTGGTTTACCATTCAATAACGTTTCAAAACCAAATAACAATTCTGTTTGCTTTGTTTCTGCCTTAATTCGTTGCTGAACTAAATCTCCAGCGATCGCAGGATTACTACCTGCGTTATAAAGAATGGTTTCCAGTTGTTTCACTTGAAGTGGAGAAAGAAATTCTTTTTCTGCCAAGAAATGCTTGCAAGCTTTTATGTTGGCCTCAGAACCAGTAAAGGCCGCGTATATGCTATCTGCTTGCTCTGCTAATTGCCCAGTAATGGTATCACCTTCTACGATGTGAGTGTTCAGCGTCCACGCCGCTTCTGCTGATTTATAGTAAAGTTCTTGGTATTTTTGATTGTATTCCGTCAGGAAAGAGTCGGCTTGCGCAACGATTTTATCTCCAGGATTCGTTTCTTCTTGTTTTGGAGCGTTACAACCAAAAAGAGCTGCAACAATTGCAGTTGTTAAAATGACTTTGATTTGCATGGTTATACAGTTGGTTTATGTCTACCAAATATACAGTATTACAACTCAAAATTAAAACTGTTAACTATCGCTTGATTTTCCAGATTATTTTCTTGTCCCAATTCGATCGGATGACGATTTCGCCTTCGTAAAGTGCTGTCTTTTCAGGCAATTGTCTGACAATATAATCACCTGTATCCCATTTCCCATTTCTATTCGAATCGAAGATCACTTTTAGCGCGTAATTGCCGGCATCCAAGTATTTAAACTGAACTGTCGACCCGTTTGTAATTCGATTTTCATCTACGATTTTCTTTTGAGAATTGATCAATTGCAAAATCATTGGGACATCGAGATTGGCGCTATCTAGGGAATTGATGGTCACCGATAGATTCCCATAATCTTTTAATTCAGTGGTCGTAAATTTGGATGTTAAGGTATCGGTAGTTCTAGCAAATACATCGACAAACGCTTTAGGTAAAACTTGAATCTGGTAAGTGGTTGCTTCTTTCAATTGAGTTGTAATCTCTACTATTTTAGCCGATGAATCAACTACTTTCAGCTCAAAAGGAACAGGAATGGAATCCTTTGTCAAAGTAATTAATAAGGGATCCCAAACTTTTAAGGGAGTAGGAAACTTTAAACGCAACGGTTTGCTAATATTAAAGCTACTGGATGGAACAGAAGTGGTTGGTTTTAATAAAGAATCCAATTCCTTTTTGGTATTGACTTTTAGTTCTAGTGTGTCAGGTGCTGAAGTGTCTGCTTTAATCTTAGCTTTAAATGAAGTGCTATCTGGAATCAAAAACAAATAGGAAATGGTATCGCCTTCTTTCGATTGTTCCTTTATATACCATTGATTCTTAAAAGAAGCATCCAAAGGAATCAGTTCTGTTTTCTTCGTTGGTCGATTAAAAATCAACGTCAATTTTCCTTTATCGTAGGTGTTTTTAACTAAATATTGTTTGGTTTTATCTTCTAAAAAGCTATACAGTTTCAAGCCCGAAGCATCTCCTTTGAGCACCAACAATTCTTTTCTGAATGCAATGGTTTCATTGGCCTGATCAAATTTGTTGTTTCGGTTTTTGTCTTCGAGTGCGAACAATGAATAACTGCCTGCTTTCAAGTTCTGAAATTGAAAATCACCACTTTTGTTTGTTCTTGTGATGTATCTAGGAAGCTCTTTGTAAGGGATTGAATCGCCTACTTTGTCGTAAAGCATCACTAGAAATTTCTCCTTCGGTTCGATGGAGAAAGCATCCAAAACAATTCCACTTGCTGATAAAGAATCAATCACATTTCCAGTAGAAAAAGCATAAGTGAAGTTTTCCAAGATGTTCCCTTCATTGTTGTCTTTAATGGCATTGCCAAAGCTAAAAGTGTAGGTAGTATTTTCTGCTAACGTATCCTTCAGTTTTATAGAAATTCCTTTTCCTTTAATGGTAATGTCAGGTTTGTATTTCAATGGTGGAGATACATTTAGCTCTTCACTGATTGTTCCCAATTGAATGTATTCATCGAAGGTGATGACAATTTCTTTAGCATCGAAATTGGTGCTTCCATTTTCAGGTTTGGCATTGGTAACCTTTGGTGGCAGAATGTCTTTTTCGCCACCTGTTGGTGATACCACTTGAGCACATGCCGTTAAAATTAGCGCTATAAAAAAAGCGTATAAAATTGATTGATTTTTCAATTAAATGACCTCCTCGATTAGTTTGATAATTTCTTCCAAGTAATGTTTATCGATGTGATCAAAGTCGGCTAATTTATTGCTGTCGATGTCTAAAATTAGTGCGACCTCTTTGTTCTTGAAAGCTGGCACTACAATTTCAGATTTAGAAAGAGAACTACATGCAATGTGACCTGGAAATTCGTCTACATTTTCAACAACTATGGTTTGCCCTTTTTCCCAAGTAGCACCGCAAACCCCCTGACCTTTTTTGATCCGAGTACAAGCCACAGGTCCTTGAAATGGGCCCAAAACAAGTGTATCGCCTTTTACAAAATAAACACCTACCCAAAAGAATCCAAAAGCTTCTTTTAATACCGCTATGATATTTGAAATGTTCGCTATTTGATCGCTTTCACCAGAAATTAAACCCTTTATTTGAGGAATAATTGCTTGGTACATTTCTGCTCTACTTAAATTGTAATCGATGTTTAAATCTTCGCTCATTATGCGTTTTTAAATCAGAAGGACAAAAGTAAACATTATGCATTGTAAATGGATTGTTAGGAACTAGAAGTCGTTCATCGATTTTAATCAATGGTTGTTTTTTCCATTTTCAATCTTTTCAGAAGCATCTCTTTTTTCTTCTTCGGTTGCATTTAACTGATCTGTGTTGTCTTCGGTTGGTGCTAAGTGCAATTGCACTAAAATTGGAAAGTGATCGGAACCAATGTCTTTCAAACGTTTCATTGATTGAAGCCTAAATTGAGTGGAGCAGAAAATATGATCCAAAGGCCACCGAAACAATGGCTTTTGCGCATGAAAAGTGCTGTAAAAACCACGTCCTCTTCTTGGATCTAGCAATCCACTTATTTTTTGAAATAGATTGGTGGTGTAGCTCCAAGCCACATCGTTCAAATCTCCTGCAACAATGACTGGTAATTTTTCTTTTTTGGCCTCTTTTCCAATTAATAAAATTTCTGCGTCTCGATCGGTAGAATACAAATTCTGTGTCGGAACAGGTGGTACTGGATGCAAGGCGAACAGCTTGATCAACTCTCCGTTTTTAAGTTCCACTTTCGTAGTAATAGAAGGAATTTCTTCGTCGATTAAATAACGTACTTGTGTGTCGGATAAGGTCAATTTTGAAAAAAGCAACATTCCATAGGTGTTCTCTTTTTCTTTCAAAATCTGCTCAGGGAAATTTTTTCCAAAACTGGAAATACATTGGTCCTTCCACCATTTATCGGTTTCAACCAATAAGACCAAATCAGGGTTTTCTGCAAGTATTTGGTCATTCAGTTTTTTGAATTCTCTGTTGTATTGATAAACGTTTCCTACCAAAAGCTTGATGGATGGAGTTTCTGATTTATCTGCAGATTTTATTTGCTTTTTAGAAATCGGGAGATAAGGAAATACTTGATAAATTAAGTAGACTAAATTCAAAATCAAAAGGCTCCAAACGATGGTGTCCACCAGTTCGAAAAATGAAAAGAAACAACTGTAGAGACCAAGAAAAAACAGATTGAGAATTAATTTTTGAGCTCTGGCAAATTCAAAGATTCGAAACGTCCAAAAGTCATGACGAATCAGCGGGAAGGCAGTAATTACGATTAGTATAATAGCACATATTCTTAAGGCTATTGTAAATTGTTCCATTATAGTAGGTTGTTTTGTACAAACAAATATAATTATAATCCTACGGCAATGGTGGCAACTGAAAGTTTGGTTTTAGATAATTTTAAGATTTCATTTCCACATGATTCAATCGTTGAGCCGGTTGTTAAAACATCATCAATTAAAAGGACGTGTTTATTAATCAAATTTTCATCATTCAAAATGGTGAAAGTATTATCTACATTCTCCCATCGTTCCTGTCTGTTTTTATTGGTTTGACTAGAAGTATGTACATTTTTTTCTACAGAATTATCAGACATGGGGATATTTAGCCGCTCACCCATCCCTTTTGCAATAAAATCGCTTTGATTGTATCCTCGAATTTGCTTTTTCTTTGGATGAATTGGAACAGGAACAATAATGTCAATGTGATTAAGATCAATGTTTTTTAATAAGTGCTCGGCATATAGATTTCCTAGCACCTCTCCCAATTCTTTTTTCCCGTTGTATTTTAATTCGTGCATTAAATTCTGCACCTTTCCTTTTTTGTTAAAGTACAGCATAGAGAAAGCTTGCTCTAATTTTAAACGTCCCCAAAAGATTCTTTCAATGGCGTTATCTTTCTCTAAATGAGCATTGGTGTAGGGTAGGGTTGTGATGCAAGGGGCACAAATATGGTTTTCTTTTTTAAGTAAAGCACGTTTACATGCACAACAGTGTCGTGGAAAAAACAATAGATTTAATCCTCTTTTTAAGATATCCAAATTGGTTAAGTTTTTGTAGGTTTCAAAATAAAATTACATTTGAGTTCTCAATTCAATAAATAGTTCCAATGGCTGAAGAAATTACACCTAAGAGTAATAATAACAACAAGATAAATAATTTTCTAATAGTATTGGTCGTTTTACTGGCAGTATTTTGCGGGGTTTTGTTGTGGCAATATTTTGATTTAAGGAGTCAAAACTCTAATAAAGGGTCAGAAATTGAGGTATTGAATGATGAGCGAACTGAGTTGCAATCAGAGTTAGAAGAAATGTTGGAAGACTTCGATGATATGGAAACGGACAACGATTCCATGCGCGCAGAGTTGACCAATAGAAAAAGCGAAATAGAAGATTTATTGGCTAAAGTGAAGGATAAAGATTTCGCAATTTATAAATTGAGAAAAGAAACCAAGACTTTAAGAACCATTATGAAAGGTTATGTAGTCACTATCGATTCGTTGAATACAATGAATGTTGGGTTGCGTAGAGAAAATTCGGATGTAAGAGAACGATTAACATCTGAGAAAAGAACGAATCAATCATTGCAAGAAAAGAATGAAGGCTTGAGTAGTAAAGTAGCGTTAGCTTCTCGATTACAAGCAAGAAATATTAATGCATACGGAGTGCGTGTAAAACGCGACATGACAGGTAAAGACACAGATCGTGCAAGCAGAACTGATAAAATTAGAGTTTGTTTTGACATTGACGAGAATAAGATTACGCCAGCCGGTAAAAAGTCATTGTACATTCGAATCATAGCGCCTGATGGTCAGATTCTATCTGAAGGATTAGGTGATGACTACCGATTTGAATTTGAAGGTCAAAAAGGTGTTTTCTCGGACAAGCAGACGATAGATTATGATAATTCTGCAAAAAATGCATGCTTAGATTTTTCTAAAGCAGATGAGGAAGTGGAGTTCTTGTCAGGAGAATATTTCATTACTATTTATGCGGAGGACTACGAAATTGGAACAGCCAAATTAGACTTGAAATAAGTTAGAAGAAAGCGCGCAATTGCATCCCACCAGAATGAATAGTGTCTAAATCTTTTGATTTTCTGCCATTGTAGTTGATGCTCAATTGTAAGGATTTTGAAAGGTTTTTCTGGAGATTTACGGTCCATGTACTATTGCCGCCAGCTTGCAAGCCATCTAGCATTTCAAAAGCCAAAGCGCTATTTGATGCACTGTTAAAGCTGATATCTATGTAGCGCACTTCAACGGTTAAATTACCTTTCCCCGCTTTGCTATATTGCACTTCGGTTCCAAGGGTTCGGTTGAATGCACGCTCAGTTCCAAGTTTATTTTCTTTGTCTGCATATTCTCCAAATACGCTTATTCTAAACTGCACTCCAGGCTGATAACTGATTTTAGGCTGAGCCACATAACTCACAATTTCAAAATTTCTGTTTGTGAAAAAATCTGAAATATTTGACTTATCATTCAATGAAAAAGTCGTGTTTACAGTAATGGTGTTGGTCGCATTAAATCTACTTCTCACTTCCCGAGAAGTAGAAGTTCTACTTTCAAAACCATTGGTTAGCAAACTTTTACTTTTGGTATTTTGATAGAATAAGTCTGTTCCGAATTTAGTCCCCAATCTATTGATGTAAAATGTGTTGGAAATAGTAGAGCTCACAGAAATTAAGGTGGAATCTTCTATTGGCGAGCTGAATGGGTTGTAAATATCATCACTTCTGGATGTTTTTCGTTCTGCTCGATACGCCGTTTTGTTCGACAGTTTGGAAAGCAAATTTAAGACGCCTTTTTTATTCACCAACAGAACCTCTGGTCGGATAAACAGCACTTCATTAAACTGATTGCTGTATACTTTAACCGTTTCGGTGGTGGGAGTAAAAATTCGAATATAATTGGCCTGAAAAGCATTGTTTGGTCCGGCTACTTCAAATTCATTTAATTCTTTTATTTTATTGGAATTGTAATCATTCCATAAATAAATACCTTGTCCATCTGTTACTTTTATGTAAGAAAATTCTCTTTTATACTCTAGTCCTGAGCTAATTTCATAGAATGTGTTCGTGCTGATAAAACCCTTCAATATTTTTAGATCATGTTCCAAACGTCCGAGTAGGGTGTTTTCTTGGTCTAAATTACTCAACTCACTGTCTACTGTTTTTAATCGACGATAAGTGGCTTGTCCTTTTAGTCGATTACTCGGATTCTTAGCCAATAAAAAGGACGCATTAAAATCTTCTGCTTTGTTGGCCAATCCTAAGTCTGTTGCTTTTGGCAGATAATCGAATCGCTGCCCATAGCTCAATTCATATTTGTTGGAGTTCGCTGTAGTATCTCGTGTTTTTACAAATACTTTCCACTCCAACTTATTGTTGCTATTTAGACTAATTTTATTGCTATCCAATTTGAAAATTGCTTTTTCCTGATCGCCATAAACTCCTACGGTAAAAGATTTCACGTCTTTGCTCAGTGTTGTGTAATGCCGCAAAAATGTAGAGTTGACTAATCCAGAAGTTGTTAAAAAGCTACCATTTGATTTTAAATGATATCCATTCTGTTGGAAGTTTCCTTGATAACTGTGTTTGATCCCATCGTAATTGGTACCATTGGCAAATAGTCCAAGGTTGTATAAAACCTTTCCTTTTTGTCCAAAATCTAGCCCTGTATAAGCGTTTCCTAAATATTGATTATCGGATAAATTGAGTGCATTGATGTTCCAATCTCGCTCAAATTCTATGTCTCTATATCGTTCAATCGGATTAAAATTTGCTCCCCGTTGTTCGTAATGAAATCCACCTAATACTTGCACAGTCGTTTTTTCTTCCTTCTTTATTAAAGGTGATTTATGGTCTAATTCTACTTCAAAACCGTACCCTTCATCATCACCACTATCTAGTGTTGAAAAAGTATTGAGATCACGTTTAGTTACAGCTCCTTCGAAAT
This sequence comes from Acidiluteibacter sp., assembly GCF_055129545.1. NCBI lineage: Bacteria > Pseudomonadati > Bacteroidota > Flavobacteriia > Flavobacteriales > Cryomorphaceae > Acidiluteibacter > Acidiluteibacter sp. The sequence goes on from NZ_JBSRUB010000013.1 coordinate 63,503, forward strand.
TGATAGTGGTGGTTTCCCTTATTTTATAGGTTCCTCCAAAAGTGGCCATTTGGGTTTTCTTTGGCGTAATCAATTGAACAAATGGAATGTAATTCCCTTGCGGTATTCCATTTACAGGTTCTATCCACTTATACACTTTCCCATTTCCAGCACTTTGTATGCGGATATAGTCTCCCTGTCCAAGTGGCACTTGAGAAAACTGAACTCGATATTTTGCACTGTCCGGATCGATGGAATAAACATAGACATCTGCATATCCTAAAGAATCAATTTTTTTGTACAACACCTGATCGTTAATGAATTCCTCAATGGTATCTGCTCCTGAAACCAATGCATTATTTAGACTATCTCCAATTTGTGACAACAGCAATTTGTCAGAATCGCTCAACTCTTGAAGTAACGGTTGTTTTTTGTTGTCTTGTTCGGAATAGATGTTTAATCGTAATTCTAAGTTCTTTTTTTGAAAAGTTTGATTGGTGTAAATGAGTGATCTGGAGTAATTTCTTTCAGAGTATTGAAATTCAACAATAATTCGTGAATCTTTTGTAATCAATTGGTTTGGCGTGAAGGTTACCTCTCCTGAATTGTAATCAATCACATAGTCAAATTCTTGCCCTCTTTTTAGGAGTTTTCCATTTACAAATACCTTCTCCGTTCCTGATAGAATGATGATAAAAGTTTCATTCTCTGCACCTGTTAAACGATAAGGCCCCTGATTTCCTTCTACTCCAATTCCACCATTTGGCGCTCCGCTGCTCAATACATTTCGTGCAAATTTACCACGAGAAACAGCGATACTTAATTGCGAATGCAACACAGCTCGGTTCTTTTTGTCTTCTTCTTTATTTTTATCTAAAAAGAGGTGAGTTTTGATGCTTCCTCCTTGCACTTTTTTATCAAAATTCATGAAGTAACTTTTCGGACGATTCATTCTAAAATCACCGGCTGTTAGTTCAAAATCATCGTTGTACAATTGAATGAAGACTTGATCAAACTCTCTTAATTGTTGGGTATTTCCTTCTGCCTGGATAGGAATGTTGTCATCAGAAATGGCTGCTCGGATATTGATGTTGTCCGATAATTTTCCAGAAAGTTGTAAGTCTAAGTTCGAGTTGACTGACAAGTCCTGGTTGTTTCCAAATGAGACACCTCGAGATATGCTACCACTTTTATTCAGTCCGCCGAGGTCGAAAACATTTTCCTTGTTTTCATCAGGTCGTATGGAGTAGAAATTTGGAAGACCTGGGTCAGCAGTTTGAATGTTATTGATGTCTTTGTGGAAATATTCTTTATTAAAATCGAAACTAATTATGCGATATGAAATCGAAATTTCGGATCCTATTAATGATGGATCATGGAGAATAAATAATGATTTCGCGTAATTGATGGAATACTGATTACTGTCCAAAACAGTTTCATTTAACAATAATAATTCAGAGCCAACCGCAATGGCTAAGGTGTCTAACAATAGGGTGTCCGAATCTATTTGAATCGTTTTTTCTCGATAGGTAGAACCTTCCTGAGCCTGAACGCTCAAAAACGAGAAAGTGAGTAAAAAGAATAGGATTCGGAAAGTATTCAATAATGACTGCCTTTGATGACCGTAAATTAACGGAAAATTAAGCTTTTTAGTGAGTAGAGTATATTGAGAAAGTTTTAACTCCGGAATTTATTTCAGAATTTCACACTTTAGAAATTACAAGCGATCGAAATCATGAAAAGAATTATATCATACAACGTAAATGGAGTAAGAGCAGCCATGAAAAAAGGCTTAACGGATTGGATGAAAGCTGCACAGCCAGATATACTGTGTTTACAAGAAACCAAAGCCAACAAAGACCAAGTGGAAATAGATCAAATCGAAGAAATGGGCTATGAAACCTATTGGTATTCTGCTCAGAAAAAAGGGTATAGTGGTGTTGCTATTTTCACAAAAGAAACTCCTGTTCATGTGGAATATGGAATGGGTATCGAAAAATATGATTTCGAAGGTCGAGTGATTCGAGCGGACTACAATGGATACTCTGTTTTGTGTGTTTATATGCCATCCGGCAGTTCTGGCGATGATCGGCAGGCATTCAAGATGGAATGGTTGGCTGATTTTCAGCAATACGTCAATGAATTGAAGAAGTCAGTGCCAAACTTGATTATCTGTGGAGATTATAACATTTGTCATACTGCAATCGACATCCACAACCCGACGAGAAATGCCAACACTTCTGGATTCTTACCAGAAGAAAGAGAGTGGGTGACTCAGTTTATAGATAGTGGTTTTATAGATTCCTTTAGAGTATTTAATAAAGAGCCACACAATTATTCATGGTGGACATATAGAGCTGGTGCAAGAGGTAAGAACTTGGGCTGGCGCATTGATTATCATATGGTAAGTGATTCGTTGAGCGACAAACTCACAAGAGCCGCTATATTGCCAGAAGCCAAGCATTCTGACCATTGCCCAGTGTTGGTAGAAGTTGATTTTTAAAGTCAATTAAAAGTTGGGTGTTTAAAACTATTTTACGGCATCATTCATGCTCAGTGGAAAAGAACAATATTTGTATCAGTTTAAAATTGAATCCAAGATGAATTTAAAGAAAATTACATTCTCACTTCTTTTAAGTAGCCTTTTGTTTGCATGTGTTCCTGCAAGAAAATACGAAGAAATGAAAGATCGCCGCATGGCATGCGAAGAACAAAATACTGCACTAAAAGAAAAAACGCGTGAATTAGATGAGCAGTTGACAGAAGTACAGTCTAAATTTGAAGATTTTCAGCGACGATTGAAAGGGCTACAGGCGGATACTACCGTACAAGGAAAGTCATTGAGAACATTGACTAAGAATTACGATAAGCTAAATGAAACCTACGATCTATTATTAGAGAAGAATAGAGATTTATTAGCTGGGAATGCTGCTGATAACAAGCGTTTATTCGGAAGTCTGCAAGAAGCAGAATCGGAATTGCAGAAGCAAAGAGATGCTTTACAGAAACTTGAAGCAGATTTGAATGCGAAGGAAGAACGGTTATCTGTTTTAAATGGTGACTTAGAAGAAAGAGAAGCTAAAGTAAAAGAGCTTCAATCTATCTTGAATGAAAAGGATTCTGTAGTGAATGCATTGAAAATGAAAGTTCAGGATGCATTGTTAGGGTTTGAAAATGATGGATTAAAGATTGAAACGAAGAATGGTAAAGTATATGTTTCGTTAGATGAAAGCTTACTTTATAAATCTGGTAGTTTTAACATAGACCCGAAAGGAGTAGATGTGTTGAAAAAATTAGCAAAAGTGTTGGAGCAAAACCAAGACATTAATGTGCTAGTAGAAGGACACACTGATAATGTTCCATTGAAAGGAAGTGGGCCAATTGCAGACAACTGGGATTTGAGTGTGAAGAGAGCAACTTCTGTAGTGAAGATTATTGTAGACAATAGTAAAGTAAATCCTGCTCGATTAACAGCTGCTGGACGAGGAGAGTTTGTGCCTGTAGCACCAAATACAACTAAAGAAGGCAGAACTGAGAACAGAAGAACAGAAATAATTCTAACTCCAAAATTGGACGAGTTATTAGAAATTTTAGGAAACTAAAAATACCACACCGAAAAAAAGGGGAAGTTTAAAAAACTTCCCCTTTTTTTGTGCCAAAAATTTATATATTGCTGGTAGTTAAAAGTTTAAAATCTACGTATTCATAATAATTTAAAAATGAATCTATTAAAACAAAAATCTCTCTTTTTTTCATTAGGATTTCTCTTTATCAGTACTTTAGTTAATGCTCAAAAAGGAGGAGTTTTAAAAGTTTATACCATTCCTCAAGAGGCAATAATCAAAATAGACTCTTCGAAGTACATTTCTGGAAATCCGATAGAATTAGAAACTGGCACTCATGAAGTTAAAATATGGGCCCCAACGCGAAAATTAGTAACCAGGACAGTAGTAATTGGAGATGGGTTTTACAAAACACTTTCTGTAAAATTACCCGCATCAAAAGAATTTAAAGTCTATAGAAGAAAGTTGCAATACTATAATGCTTCCCGATTTGGCTTGCGTTTCGGGCCAATGTTGGTTTATGGAATTATTGGTGGAAGTAAACTCATTCAGAACTCAAACTATAATAAGGACGCAGATCGTTATGAAAAAGAGGTTTATTCTAGTATGAAACTTTATGAAACCTCCTTTTGGACTGTGGATATAGCAGAAAATAAAGCAAAATTTTATTCAAATAAGGAAAAGTATACTGACACCGTTGATAAAATAAATAGAAACAATAAGTTCATTTTGTATGGTGCAGGTGCTACAGTGGTCGTAAATTTTATTACTTGGAAATTAAGTAATAAGCTGAAGCGGCCAGAGTTTAAGGAAGATGCTAAATTGGCTCGATTGGATATTATTCCTACTTTTTCTGCCAATACTACAGGGATTTATTTTAAATATCTATTTTAGGAAGATGACACGTTTGATTTTGCTTTTTGTATTGGCACTTTTATTGTTTTCTTGTGACAAGGAAGATATGTTAGAAGGAACAGACTTACCTTATAATAATTATGACGATCCCGATAAAAGTTATGTAACGGTCACTGATGTTAGAGAAATTAATTGTACTACTGTTGGATTTATCGTGAATGTTAATACCGATTTAATACCTAAAGATGTTCAAAAGAGAGGCTACAAGATTGAAGTTGAGGATCCATTTGGAGTCATATTTTATGCAGGAACTGTCAGGGAGCAAACGGTTAAAGCGAAATGCGGTGCAAACAATATTTACAAGATTGTGATCACTCAATTAACGACATTTTATGAATCCAAACCTTATTTTTTTTCCATTGAAACAACGGATTAATCTTGAAAATTAACATCACATAAAGTTTTAATTAAGCCCTATGAGATTAACGAATAGCGCTATAATCGCAGTTGTAATGCTGATGTTTGTTTCTTGCGAGAAAGAAGATGTATTTAAAGGAGTGACTTTGGCTCCAAATAAGTATGAGATTAGCGAGGATAGTTATGTAACTGTAACAAATGTAGGGCAAATTAATTGCACTACTATTGGTTTCGATATAATAATACATACAGAATTGCTTCCAAAAGAAGTAAAGGACAACCTGGATGATTACGAGGTAAGAATTGAAGATTCTTCTGGAAAAAAACTAAAAGCGACAAGACTCACCGATCAATGGGTAGCGGCTAAATGCGATACAGTAAATGAGTATAAAGTGACCCTTTACCGAAAATCACCTGAGTCTGAAACGAAACCTTTTGAGTTCCAGTTTAGAACTATTAAGTAACTCAATTAAAATAAATATTTGCGATATGGATTTATCAAGTTTAACTATTTCAAAATATATCTCTTTCTTTGTTGGAGCCTTATTGTTCGTATTCTTAGTGTCTTGTGAAAAGGAAGATGCTTTAAAAGAAGTAGAATTAGCACCAAATGAGTTCGAGAACTCTACCTTAGAATTTATTACAGTAGAGAATGTGCGTCAGCAAGACTGTAATAACATTCGAATTGATATTGTTGTCCATAAGGAGTTATTTCCTGATTCTATAAAAAACAATTTAACAGAATATCGAGCAAAAATTATTGATCCTTACGGGAAAGAATTTCTTGCTGAACGCGAAAAGGGTCAATTAATTAATGCAATTTGTAAGAAAGAATGTACGTATCAAGTTTCATATTATCATTATAAAACAGAAAAAGAGACTAAGCCATTTACGTTTACTTATACTACAAAGTAATGGTGGAATTCTAACTTTACTTAACGATTTTAGGCAAACAGGTTAAAAATTATTTGAGGAACTAATTGTAGTAAACTGTATTTCCATAATTTAGATTAAAATATAAAAGTAGAATGAGTAAAAGTTTTATTCTGTATGTGTTTGTTTTTATGTCGTTTACATCTTGTTTAGATCAGGAAAAGTCCAACTACAATCTGAATTACGAAAGCTATAAAGTAGAAGGAGTTTTTATAAAGGATTGCGCAGGTGAGCCTCTTTCAGGAGTCACTTTGCGACTTTATACAAGCGTAGAAAGAGATTTATCTTTAAAAATATTAGCACAATCTACTACCGACTCCGAGGGTTTGTTTTCAATGAGCTACCTATTGGAAACCACTACTTATCGCTATAACTATAACGACTTATTAATATACAGTTATGATGCATATACTAACGAAGAGCAGCTCGTTTCTAATAGCTTACCATGGCAGCAAGATTTATTTGTTGATTTAATTCAAAACATTGAAGACACTATTTATTTTTACACTTCTGGGTTAAACCAACTGTCAATTAACGATACACTTTTTATAAAAGAGAGGGAGTATTCTAGAAATCAATATTCGGCGTATTTTATTGGACCATTTCCTGATGGTAGATTGTTAGATTCAATTCGACAACCGTTTACGAATTATAAAACAAGGTATTATGATTGGAACATATCAGACACTTGTAAATATTACCGAAGTAATTCCAATCAGTTTCGCTGTAAGACAGGTAACTTCGGGTTGGTGGAAGAAGTAGTTCCTTATTGTGAACGGTTGAATGTAAAAATTGACTTAAGTAATGCTTTAAACTAATGAAGAGAATTACGGTCCTTTTAATAATTGTCTCTTTGTTTTCTAGCTGCAAGCTTTATAAACCTGGTCGGGTAAATATACCTATCCTAGAAGGAAAAAATGATGGGAATCTAACAGGTAGCTTCGGCCGCAATATCGGGATTGAGGCTTCCTACAGTCCAATTAATCATATTGGAATTATTGCAAATTATACCAACGGATATAAGAATATAGAATATCAGAATGATGAGAATAATGACCGTAGGGTTGTAAATGAATACAACAATCAGCAATATGAATTTGGTTTTGGGTATTATGTAAGGCTTGACACCATGAATTATTTTGAGGTTTATGCTGGCTATGGAATTGGTGAATCAGGGTCAGTGAGTAATGGCGATGGATTCTTTTATAGACAAAATATAGCTTTAGAAGCGATGCATGAGCATGTGTTTATTCAACCCACTTTTGCGTTAGATATTAATCCGAATCATTCATTCCGATTTTCTGCAAAATTAGCGTTGATGAATTTTTACGACATTCACAGTTCCCCATACTATCCGTTGACTAAGGATGAGCTATTTGATCGCACTTTTACTTCTTTCCAGCCCTCCTTTACGTATCTGTTTAAAATGAATTTTATTGATATCTCTTGGCAGACTGCTTTATTTATTTCGCCTGAAAATGGGTTTTACACCCACAGGTGGATAAACTCTTCGTTGGGGATTGGTATTAATCTTTCTAGATTGAGAAAGACTATCAAAGGCGCAGAATATTAGAGACTCTATTTTTAGTTAGGAATTCTTTGTCTTCCATTTATTCTTCTAAATTTGAAGGAAACTAAATTAAACACAGATAAATGGTGACTCTTAAGGTTAAATCTATTTTATCAGTATTGATTTTATCAATAGGGCTACTTTTTGCACTTTATTCGGATGTCCTATTACATCTTAATGAGGTATTGTTTTGCAATAGTGGCGATGGGTTTAAAAATTATTACAATTTCTTGTATCACATCAAAAACGATCCAAATTATCTAACGTTCGATGGCATGAACTATCCGTATGGTGAATTGATTTTTTTGGTAGACATTCATCCATTATTAGCCAACTTGTTGAAGTTCTTTAGTGCGCATATTTATGATGTTAGCTATTACGGTGTAGGTATTCTAAATTTTTGCATGTTGTTTTCATTGCCTGTAGCTGCGGTATTTCTATTTCTTATTTTTCACCATTATAGATGTGCCTCCATTCCTTCAGTCATTGCTGCACTGGGAGTTACTTTTTTATGCTCCAATGCAGTACTATGGCAGCATGGACATTACGCTTTGTCTTATGTGTGTGTTTTTCCAATTGGTTGGTATTTGATTATCAAGTTTCTAAATAGTACTCAAAAAAAGATTTACACTGTTCTCATTTTTCTGAACACATTGTTTTGGTTTTACACGCACAACTACCTTGGGCTTATTTTGTTGGCATTTAATGCATGTGTTTTTGGATTTTACTGGATTTTTTATTCGGACAGTAGAAACTGGATGAATTTATTGCATTTTCTTATTCAAATTGTATTGCCAGCAATCATTGTAGTTTCATTTATAAAATTGTTGGATCATCATGATGGAAGAATAGAAATGCCTTATTTATATCATTATCGCGCTTCCTTATCTTCTGTTTTTCTGCCAAATATTTCCCCTTTCAAACCGATTTTTGAGGGTTTGTTCGATTATTCTCATTTGAAAACAGAGTTATGGAGTAGGGTTGGAAATTATGTTGGTCTTTCCACGAGTTTAGTTTTTATTGGATTTGTTTTTTACACCATTTATGTATTCCTAAAAGGGAAAATTGTAAAAACGGATTTTTCAAGAGAATGGTTGGTGTTTTTGTTGTCAGCTATTTTATTACTTATGTACTCATTTGCCTTTCCTTTTCGCTTTGATCTAGAGTTTCTGTTGCCATCTATTTTGAAACAGTTTGTAAATTTGGGACGATTTGCTTGGGTCTTTTATTTTGTAATTACTGTTTTTTCAATCATCCTATTAAATACCATCATTTCAGCCAAATGGAGAAACGTATTGCTCACACTTGTCGGAGTGTTGTTGTTAATAGAAGGGGTGGCCGTTCATCAAGATATTCACAATAAAATAAGTGTGTATACATCACCATTCAACGATTCTACTTTTGATGAAGTTATGGAATCGAAGGAAAAAGTAATTGACTTTTCATCTTTCCAAGCCATTCTGCCCATTCCTTTTTATCATGAGTATACTAGTTTGGGCGAAATGTTAGACGATGAAAAAGTGAAACGATTGTCCATGCAATTGTCATTAAGAACGGGCATGCCATTAATGAGTGCTATGTTATCTCGTAACTCTGTGAAAGAAGCCAAGTATATTGGGCAACTATTTACACCTTCCTTTATAGAAAAGCCACTGCAGAAATCACTCAATGATAAACCATTGTTGATTATTTATTCAAAAAATGAGCCGATTCCTTTAGAAAAAGAATTATTAGATAAGGCCACCTTAATTTATTTCAATTCAGAATTTGAGTTGTATAAATTGGAATTGTCTTCGATTTTCACGAATAATTCAGCTGATTTAATCCAAGCGCTAAAATTCAAAATTGATCAATATCAATTGGACACATTGACCCAATTCTATCAATCAGATAGCACTATGATGGTTTACAATTCATTTGATTCTTCTCCAACCGATTTTCAGTATAGAGGAAATGGGTCATTCAAAAAACGAAAAACTGAGTTTGGGTTGGTCTTCGATGGACAAACCACCAAATTTACTCCTCATACACCTTATTCATTGAGTTTTTGGTACTACAATTATGTTTACGATCAGTACTTTAATACTGTCTGGTTAGAGGTTAAGAATGAAGAAGGTGAAATTCTAAGAACAGAATTCATTAATCCTTGCTCAAGTAGAATAGTAGATGGAAATTGGTCATTAACTGAAATGACCTTTCAGTTAGATTCAGCAACTGAATACATCATGTTATGCTCACAAGGAAGTAAAGAATATGCAGACTCAGTCTATTTTGATGAGTTATTAATCCGTCCGGCTAATATGGAAGTTTTTAAAAGCGGTGGAAATAACAAGCAGTTTATTTGGAATAACTATACGCTTAGTAAAAACAATTAAAGTGAATAATTAAAAAGTCTAAAATCTGATGCATAGGCTCGCTGAACAAGTTTTTTCATAGTTTCAGAATAGTAATCTTTATAGTCATTGTGTTTGCTCGCATGTACATGTCTGATCATGTCCAGTTCGATTTCACTATTATCCACAACAAATTCAAATAAATTATCCAACTCTTCAAATTTAAAAAGTCGATCGATTAGTAATGTGTTTGATTTAGTTATCCAGAATGATTGTGGTCTTAAGTGGATTTGTTTGAAGGTATTTCTAGTTTTTAGCCATGAAAACTGTTTCAGCACAAATTCTTCGAACGAAGAGAACTGATTGACATATTTTTCAGCGTCCACTTTGTCCTTATCATTATCTCCACCGGCTTTTAAAAAATGAAAAGAACTGACTAATCGATCATAAGGATTCCTTACTGCGCCGACAATATATGCCTCTTTTTGTGGGTGAATTTTTCTAAACTTTGATAGGTGCATATAATGGGGAGAAGTAACATCATGTCCTAATATGATCCAATCGGTTTTCATTAGTTCGTTCACTATTGATCCTCCTGCTGTTCTCGGAACATGCATAAAACCCATTTGAGTATTTGATTCTATTCTTTTCATATTTTAATTATTCCAGAAATAAAACAAAAAGTTTAACTGACAACAAAATTGCTATTGGCATTAATCTTAAAATCTGTTAAAGTCAATTCAATATGTCTGCAAATATATACTTAGTTTTGCTTCGCTTTTTCCCCAAAAAGAAGTAGTTAATTATTGCTGTTATTTTTTTAAAAGAGTTCAATGCTTTTTAATTCTATTGAATTTTTATACTTCTTTCCTTTAGTTGTAGGATTCTATTTTGTCCTGCCATTTCGCTACCGATGGTTCTTTTTGTTGCTGGCGAGTTATTTCTTTTATGGTTTAGCAAACGGTATATTTTTGTTGCTGATTCTTGTTTCAACTTTGATCGATTATATCGCAGGAATTAAAATGGATGAAAAAGCTACTAAAAAGGAACGAAAACCATTTTTGATTATTAGCTTAATAAGTAATCTAGGAATACTTTGTTTATTCAAGTATTACAATTTTTTCAATGACTCTTTTGCTAGTTTATTTGAGCTATTGAACATTCCCTATCTAATTCCTTCATTGAGTATTATTCTGCCTGTTGGAATTTCCTTTTACACCTTTCAAACAATGGGTTATTCTATAGATGTCTATAAAGGAAAAATGAAGGCAGAACATCACATTGGTTACTTTGCACTTTACGTCACCTATTTCCCCCAACTGGTAGCTGGTCCAATTGAGAAATCGTCAAATCTTCTGCCACAATTTAAGGTAAAACACTCCGTCGATTATAAGCGAATAACGGATGGTCTTAAGTTAATGACATGGGGTTTTTTTAAAAAGGTAGTGATAGCCGATCAAATTTCTCCTATGATAAAGTATGTAACTGACAATCCTGAGCAATTCAATGGTTTTTCAGTGCTGCTCTGTTCTTGCCTGTTTGTTTATCAGATTTACTGTGATTTTTCAGCATACTCTGATATAGCGATAGGTGGGGCACAAGTAATGGGAGTAAAGTTGATGGAAAACTTCAGACGCCCATTCTTTGCAAAAAGCTTGTCTGAGTTATGGAATAGATGGCATATTTCTTTAATTAATTGGTTTCAAGAGTATATTTTTTATCCCCTGGGAGGCAGTAGGAAGGGACGCCAAAGGACCTACCGGAATGTAATGATTGTATTTCTAGTCTCTGGGTTATGGCACGGAGCTAGTTATAACTTTTTGATTTGGGGTGTTTTAAATGGATTGGTGGTTGTATTGACATTGCGTTTAACCAAATTAAAGTCAGCAGCTAATAAAAGGTTAGGAAGTTTTCGAAAATCTGCTTGGTATAGGCGGTTTTTAAGAATTAAAACCTTTTTAATTTTCGCAACATTAGGAATTCTATTCTATACTTCTGATCTATATTCTGCGCAAGTTTTAGGTAAAGCTTTATTTACTGGTTGGTCAGATGATTTACTCGGAATTATAAATAATTCGGCAAATAGTAGAGCCCATATTTTGTATTTAGGACAAGATTCTAATCAGTTTATAGCTCTCTTAATTGCTATATTAATCCTAGAATACATTCATTATCTTCAAGAATATAAAGGCCATGTAAGAGAAATTTTAGCGAGTAAACCTGCATTGTTAAGATGGTCTTTGTATATTGGAATAACTCTTATTATAATGGCGTTTTCTTTTGATCAAGACATTCCATTCATATATTTTCAGTTTTAATGAAACAGTTAATAGTTAAAATAGTGCTATTTTTTGTAGTTATCTTTTTGGTGGAAAAGCCGATAGGTTATTTTATTTCAAAAAGTATTGTGAAACGGCAATATGATCAACGATTGGAGCGACTTTTTCAAGGAGATGTAAAAAGCGATATAGTAATCATCGGTTCTTCTAGGTCATTAAATGGAATTGATGCAGGAGAGTTAGAGAGAAATATGGGAAATCAAACAGCGTATAATTTTGGGTATTCAGGGTCAAACCTTAATTTTCATGAAAGTATTTTTAATATTATTACTCAAGTATATATGCCTAAAAAAATACTTTTAGTCATTGATGATGAGGATGCATTTAAAGTGAATGAAAAGGCCATCTATCGAAAAGATAAACTTTTTCCATTTATTCAATACGAACCTGTATTAGCTGAAATTGTAAAAAACTCTTCAAAGGGCTACATCCCATCTAAAGTGAGTTGGTTGTATCGAGAGAATCAAAATATTTTTGAGTCGATCAATTACCTTCTTAGAGGGAAATTAGATCCAGATGAAACTACAAATGTTAACGAATTTGGCTTTATACCGCTTTCTAATGAAGAAAATCATTTGAATAAATTAGTTGATCGATCGTTAAGTATAGAATATATTGATAAGGATGAGCAAAGCACATTTATAGAATCATTGAAGTCCATTGTCAATAAAAGCCAAAGTATGCACATAGATTTATACCTCGTTCGATTACCTTCCTATAAATCTAAATTAGTAGGATTTAATGAACGCTTAATCAATATAGTAGGAGATAACACCCCAATATTTGACTTTTCTAATGAGCTACAAGATGAAAAGTTTCATTTTGATAATGGACATTTGAATGCTAATGGTGCTAAACATGTAGCAAATTTAATTTCTAAAAAACTGAAACAATGATTTTTAGTTCACTACTCTTTTTGTTTTCTTTTTTGCCTTTTGTATTGATAGGTAACTTTATATGGAAAAATATAAAGTGGCAAAACACCTTATTATTTGTAGCTTCTTTGTATTTCTATGCTTGGGGAGAAAGAGAAAAGGTTTTTGTGATGCTTGCTTCCATTTTATTAAACTTTTTTATTGGGAAATGGATAGAGAAAAAAGAAGATCGAGGCAGAATCATGGCCCTAACTATAGGTGTCATTGTCAACCTTGGAGTATTGGTCTATTTTAAGTATTCTCAATTTATTGTCGAGAATATCAATCAATTACTTAGTATCTTAAATGTTCCGATTATTGAAGGTTTAAAATATGAAAGGTTGCCACTTGGTATTTCTTTCTACACATTCCAGAGTATGTCTTACTTAGTAGATGTGTATCGAAAAGAAGTCAAGGCACAACGGAACTTTTTAAACTTGGGTTTATATGTTGCTTTATTCCCACAACTGGTTGCAGGGCCAATTGTTAGGTATAATGAAATTGCTGAGCAGTTAGTTAAGCGAACTCAAAGCTTAGCTAAATTTAATGAAGGAATTCGACGCTTTGTAATCGGATTGGGGAAGAAAATGTTGCTCGCCAATCCAATGGCATTTATAGCCGATGAAATTTATATGCTGCCTGTAGACGATATCACTACTCCAATGGCCTGGATGGCAGCTATAGCCTATTCTTTGCAAATATATTTTGACTTTTCAGGGTACTCAGACATGGCCATCGGATTGGGTAAAATGTTTGGGTTTGACATTGCTGAGAACTTTAACTTTCCATACATTGCCAAATCGATTCGGGAGTTTTGGACACGTTGGCATATTTCCTTATCCATATGGTTTAGAGATTATTTGTATATTCCTTTAGGTGGAAGTCGAGGCTCTACCTTATTCACCATGCGGAATTTAATTATTGTGTTTTTTATCACAGGTTTGTGGCATGGAGCTAGTTGGAGTTTTGTTATATGGGGTCTTTTTCATGGATTTTTTATGTTAATAGAGCGCGCTGGATTCGATAAAATATTGAAACGGATTCCTGCTATCTTCCAGCATTTGTATATGTTTTTAATTGTTGTCTTCGGATGGGTTTTATTTCGAATAGAAAGTTGGAGTGATGCGGTATTTATACAAAAAACGATGCTGGGGTTCAATGAATCCGTAAGTTTATTCACAATATATAGTGTCATGAATCCTTATTATTGGACACTCGTTTGTATTGCAATAGTATGTTCTTTGCCTGTTTTTTCTTTTATTAAAGTGAGAAAATCGGGAGCTATCTTTAAGTCAATAGAACGAGTTTCTATCTTAATAATCTTTATACTATCAATAATAGAAATGGCAAATAATACCTATAATCCATTCATATATTTTAGATTTTAAATATGAAAAACTGGATCAATAAATTAATATCATCAACGATACTTGCATGGCTAAGTTATTTATTACTTAGTTTTATCTTAATAGAGGTTCTTGTCAATAGTCGTCCCATTGAAATCAACCTAGAAATTATTAGTGAAAGTGATCAAGAGGTAACAATTAGTTATAATGTAATGCCATCTCAAGCTGGAGCTGTTTTATATAAACGAAAATTAAAAACAGGAAAGAATTTAATAAATACCCCACTTCTAAATGATTTGGAAATAAGAAGAATCTACTTATTATCTAATGCTCCAATAAAGTTTTCAATACACTCATTGAGAGTGAATAAGACAATTAACCGGATTGATATTAAGCTTAGCGATGTTGCCGAGAATTGTAAAATTTTATCAAATAGTGGGCAAGAGTCTTCTAGGCTGTTAGTGGCTGATAGCAAGCTTAAAATAGAATTAACTGAGTCGTCTTCTATATTATTGATTGACAATAAGATAATGGATATGATCTATTCTAAGCTTACTATCAGTTACCATATAATTGCTTTCGCAGTGGCTTTGGCTTGTTTTTTTATCGTTTTAATTTTTCTGTTTAGACGTAAAGAGGTTTCTAATTCTATGATTTATACTTTGAGTTTTATAGCGATCATTTTAACTCCTTTTTTAAGTCAAAAAGATAATCATACAACAGAAAATAGAGTACTAGAGCCTTTTCCTGATTTGAACGTGAATATTTGGAGAATTCCAAATGCTTATAATAAATACTATAATGATCATTTCCCTTTTAGGAATGAATTGAGAAACATTGGGAATTATATTAAATATAATATTTTTAATACATCTCCAAAACCTGAATTGGTCCAGATTGGAAAAGACGGGTGGTTATTTTTTTCATCAAAACAAATTAGAAGTGTCTATCAAGGAACAAACATTTACACTGAAGAACAACTCGAAAAGATTAGAATAGGTCTTGAAAATAAAGCTACACTATTAGAAAAACATGGTATTTCTTATTATTTTACTATGCCTCCTTTAAAACACCAAGTGTATCCTGAATATCTACCAGATGGTTTTAAAATAGTAGGTTCAGTGACAAAAAGATCACAATTGATGGCTTATCTAAAGGCCAATTCATCCATTAAGTTGATTGATCCATATGATAAACTAATGGAATTAAAAGGTGAAACGGAGGTCTACTATAAAACAGACACCCATTGGAATCGAAGAGGCGCCTTTGCTGTTTATCAATTAATAATAAATAGAATTAGAGAGGATTATCCTAATCTGCCAGCTGCTCTAACTCTTGATGATTTTGAGATTGAAAGAAGAATTGACTATGAGGGTGATTTAGTGAGCTTACTAAACATGAAAAATACCTTTTCTAGAGAACCATTTTTTCTGATTCCGAAATTTAAGAGTAACTACAGTGGTCAGATGATAGGAGATAAAATGGAGGGAGAAACAAGCTTTCTCTTTTATGAGACTGAATTAAAGGATCAACCTAGTATGTTACTTTATAGAGACTCTTTTGCAGAGTATTTGCATCCTTATTTATCAGAACATTTCAGTCGAACTGGAGTGTCATGGAGCCGTCAACTAAACGACAAAAGAATTCTTCAAGAAAAACCCGATATCATAATTCAGGAAATGATGGAACGTTTTATTGATGATTTATTAATTGAATGATTCAATTATAGGATGACGTCTGGCTCAAAATGAGTCGTAACCAATGATAAGTTAGGATTGTAAAATGGGTCATTGTCAATATAACTTTGCCACTTTGATTTAAAGTATTTTACTTCACTTAAATGGCGCTTGTATGACGCTTTTGTTGCATAAGGATGACCTCTAGTTAATGACTCATAGTGGTACAATACTACGTCAGGATTAAAGAGGTTATAATATCCTTTATCGATTAATTTTAAGCAAAAGTCTACATCGTTGTATTCTACTGCTAGTTTTTCATCAAACCCCCCTACTTCTTTATATTTAGAAGTTTCAACGAGCAAGCAGGCAGCAGTTACAGCGCTATAATTAGTTACGGAAGTTAAATAATAAAAATATCCCGGATCCTCTTTACCTGCACCAATAAAAGTATGACCCGCAACCCCTCCAATACCCATTACTACTCCTCCATGCTGCACCGTATTATTGGGATAAAGTAGTTTTACACCCACAGCTCCTATTGTTTCCCGTTGAGCATGATGAAGCATTTGCTCAATCCAATCATCTTGGAGTACTTCTGTGTCATTATTGAGTAAGAGTATAAATTCACCTGATGACCGAGCGACTCCATCGTTCATTAGTTTGGCATAATTGAAAGGATAAGGGCAGTCTAGTAATTGAAATTGATCTCCAAATTGAGACTTCCATTTCTTAAAGCATTCAAACAATGCCTCTTCAGTACTATTATTATTTATTAAAATAATCTCAAAATTCTGATATGACGTTCTTTCAAAAATAGAGTTGATACAAGTAGTCAATACTTCAGCATTGTTATAAGTAGGAATGATGATACTTACTTTAGGTGTTCCTTTCAATGCATATTGAATTCGATAAAATCCTGGTTTTCCGCTTTGAAGCTCGGCTTTACCATCTATTTCCCTTCTCTTTAGTGCCTCATTCAAAGCTTTTACTCCACTTGAAAATGCATAATCTTTTGCCTCTTCATTCATGGAGGTAGACTGTTTATGCATTCTCCAGTGATAGAGTATTTTTGGAATTCTATGAATTTTTTGGCTAATTTCAGTTGCTCTGAGCAGTAAGTCATAATCTTGGCTACCCTCAAAACCAACCCGAAACCCACTCAACTGTTCCATTAATGTTTTTCTAACTCCCACAAAGTGGCCCAAGTAGTTTCTCGATAAAAATGTGTCAGGACTCCAGTTGGGTTTAAAGTTTGGTTGTGTAAATCTTCCCTTTTCAGTTATTTTATCTTCATCAGAATAAAGAATGTCAATGGTTTTATCTTCATTTAAGGCCATAGCGAATTGAAATAAAGCATCTTTAGTGAGTAAATCGTCATGATCCATAAAGCAGATAAAATCTCCAGAAGCTAATTCCAATGCTGAGTTACTTGAGGCAGAGATATGCCCATTTTCCTTTCTAAAACTTATTTTAATTTGTGGGTGTTTCTCAAGCTCTTTTAAGTAATTGATTAAATCCTCATCCATAGAATAATCGTCTGCAATACAAAGCTCCCAGTTGCAATAGATTTGATTTGTAACAGAATGGATAGCCTGTTTAAAATAATTTAGATTTGGACGATACACTGGAATCACAATGGAGAACTTTGGCTGATATTCAAGAAGCATAGTCTTCTTTTGAAAGGCTTCGAAGTCTCCTTTCTTGGGCATGTTTCTTTTTCTCCATTTCGCATATACTAAATCTTCAGTTTGTGGGCCACCAAAGTATTTTCTCCAGATATAACGAAAAACTTTTCCTGCAAATCGAATCATTTTTTTTAGTCCATCCACAGAGAAGAAAAATACTATAAAACGATGAAAACTCCAGCTTTCCTGACTTTGCATAAAGGTTTGTCTTCCGACTACTTCTCGAATTTTGCTAAATACTCCCAATTTATTCTGATTTTGGATAGATTACTTCTTCTTTTTAACCATTTCTAATTCATACAAATCAGAAATTTCTTCTATTGGGCCTACCTTTAAAACTTTACCATCCTTAATAAAGCAAGCTCGTTTACAAATACTTCGAATATCTTCCAAATGGTGTGAAACATAAATAATAGTGCTTCCATTTTTGCGAATTTCTTCAATTCTTTCAGCACACTTTTGTTTGAATCCTAAATCTCCCACGGTAAGAGCCTCATCAACAATTAAGATCTCAGGATCTTTGGCTACTGTAATTGAAAATGCCAATCGAGCAAGCATTCCTTGCGAATACCGCTTTACCTGAGAATTAATATCATAATCGCTTAACTCTGAAAATTCTATAATAGTGGATAAAGAAGCTTTAATTTCTTTTTGAGTTAAACCCATCAAAGTACCTAAAAGCTTGATGTTTTCTAATCCGGTTAACTCAGGCTCTAGACCAACGCCCAGGGCCATCATGGGGGCTACTTTACCATTAACTATTAGTGTTCCTTTATTGGGTTTCATAATCCCAGAAATAGCTCGCAAAAAGGTGCTTTTCCCTGATCCATTTCTTCCCATAACTCCGAAACATTCACCTTTATAGATCTTAAGGTTGAAATTATTTAAAACCTCTTTATTTTCAAATAATTTTCGAATTCCCATTGTTAAAAGGAAGTCTTTGAAGTTATTGATTCCATGCTTTGTCACCAAAAAACCAACGGATAAATCTTTTGCTTCAATAATGACTTCTCTATTTTGAATAGCTGCTTCCATCGGTTAGTAGTTAGAAATGAATCCTTTTTCAAGTTTCTTAAAGACAAGTAAACCTATACTAAATGAAATTACGGTTAGCCCGATTACTATTCCCCATTCTTTTAGAGAAGGGATTTGATTGTAATACAGAATTGTTCTAAACATTTCCATGAAATGATATAGGGGATTCAATTTAATCAAAGTTTGAAATTGATCAGGGACCAATTTGGTAGAATAGGCAATTGGAGTAAAGTAAAACAAAGCTGGTGTTAATGAGGTGTATAGTAAGCCTACATCTCTAAAATAAACGTTAAATGCACAAACAAATAGACCAATGCCTAGAGTAAAAAGAGCAAATAAAAGCAAGGCGAATAGTATGAATAGCGTTTCAAATCCAATTGAGGCATCAAAAACTACCATTAATATACCAAATGGAATCAACGAAAATAATAAGTTAATGATAGAAGTGACAACTTCTGATATGGGTAATGCAGCCGTTTCTACGTTAATAGATTTCAATAATCCCCTACTATTTATAACTGAATTTATAGCTGTAGTCGTGGCATTACTGTAGAAATTCCAAAAGATTAATCCTGTTAAAGCATACAATGGATAATTCTCTAGGTCAGGAAAAGCTTTACTAAAGATAAATGTAAAAATTGCGAGGTAGAGCAGCGGTGTTAGCAAACTCCACATAAACCCTAATATTGAATTTTTATACCGAAGTTTTAAATTCTTCAATGACAATATCCAAACTAAATTTACAAAATGTGAAATGCCGGTTGTACTTGCTCTGTTTATCGTTTTCAATTTTTTATCTATCTCTTTTGCAAAGTTATTGATTATATAATGAAGGGGAAAGGGAATGTTTCTCTTTGGTTATATGAGATTTTCTATAGTTTGGGTTTGTTTTTTTGCCACAAATAGTTGGAGATTAGTATACAGTTTAAAAATACAAAGAAAACCACACCATGTTGACGATTCAGAATGTTTTCAGTTAAAAAACAAATAGCCATAAAAATTTTAAAAAAGAGCAATACCGAGAAAGAAAACGCTTCTAAGTTATTAAAAGGGAAAATTAGAATCACAATAAAAATAAATAATCCCACAACTCCAAGTCCTAGTATTAAATCAAAATATTGGTTGTGTGTATTATAATAAGCGGTAGAAAGCTCTGTATTGTTATATGAATCGTAACATTCGTTTAGCTTATCTTGTATGTTGTCCAGCCCTGCACCCATCATCCAATTATCAGCAACCACTATTTGAGAACAATTGAATATGCTTTTTCTTAGACTAGATGAATTGACTGATTGAGCATTTTTTGTTACTTCTCCCGAATTGATTGCTTCTTTGAATCTGTTTCCAATGCTTGGAACAAATATAACTGCTGCTGTAAGTATCACTATTCCTGCAATTAGAATGGATAAACCTCTTTTCCAATTTTGAATCGTTTCTATTATAGTAAACCCGACAAGGAATGCTATAATCGGGGATCGAGCTACCAGCAAAAGACAAATTATAGACAGTAGGAGAACGTGCAACAAAGTAAAGCTATTTTCTATTTTCTTATTTTTAATTAGATTGCGTACTTTTTTGATTTTTAGTTGTATAAAAATTGAAAATAAATAAAATATACTTAAATAGGTAGCATGAACACCCAATGTATTTTCGCTAAACGTCCTGAAAGCATAAGCAAAACTATCTTCAGTAATAGGTGCAGAGTAAGAAAGGTATGCGGGTAAAAATCGACTTAATAAGTATACTGCCGAGAGAAAGCATCCAACTTGAAAAGCAAAAAGAATAGAATAAAGCTCCTTAGAGGTAATTAATTTTCTTCGTAAAAAGAATCCAAGTGGGAAAATTAGGAAAGAAGCTTTAATTTCTAGGGCTTTAGATGCATCTCTTGTAAAGTCTGAGAATAAGAACCCTATCAAATACAGAAAAAAGAGTGATGCGACTAAAAGACACCACTTAAGGTTTGATTGAAAAGAAAATGCCTTGTTTTGAAATGATTCGTAAATGGCACTTATAAACCAAAATCCTATAAAGTAGGGTGTTGCTTTTCTAAAAAGGACCAATGCCATCATTAAAGCACAGCTGAAAATAAGGAAGAGATTATTCTTTATGAATGTTCTAATAAGCACTGGTCAACAACTTTAGTAAATTCTCTTGCAAATCTCTCATTATTAAATGAGTTGGCATATTTATGTATTTCCTCAGCAGTCCAGAGGGTAGATTTCTCGAATTGTTCTATTGCCTCAATTATTGCCTCAGGTGTTTGTTCATAAAAATAAATGGCAGTTTTGTCTTTTACCGTAGTCTCTAAAACCCCACCTTTTGCGTACGCAATTACGGGAGTTCCACAAGCTTGAGCTTCTACTGGAGCGATTCCAAAATCTTCAAATGACGAATTAATAAATGCTTTCGCATTTCCCATAACTGAAGCAAATTCAGTTTGTTCTAAAAAGCCCAATATTTCTATATTTCCTGACCCTTTAGCTAATTGGGTTAATTTTGCCAATTCTGGGCCATCTCCAATGACTTTTAATTGTTTGTGCGGCAATTTTTTAAAAGCCAATATAGCCAATTCTACTTTTTTGTAGGGAACCAACCGAGATGCAGAAACGTAGTAATCTTGTTTTTTAGTGATTAATGGAAATTTATTTGTGAACAGTGGTGGATAAACCACTATCGAATCTCTTCGGTATACCTTTTTGATTCTGCGAGCAATGTTTTCAGAATTTGCAACAAATACGTCTACTCGATTACTTGAAATAACATCCCATTGTCGCAACTTTGAAATGTAATGACGCATAAAATAAGCCAATGGAAAATTAGTCCAATTTGTTTTTGGAATGTAACTAAAGTACAAATCCCATAAATATCGCATCGGACTGTGGCAGTAGCATACATGCACTTGATTGGAGTGTGTTAAAACTCCTTTTGCAACAGCGTATGAAGATGAAATAATTAAATCGTAATCCGTTAAATTGATCTGCTCAATGGCGTATGGAAACCAAGGCAAATAATACCGGTAATACTTCTTAGCAAATGGGAATTTTTGAATGATAGAAGTGTTGCTTTTTTTTCCTTTTAGAATAGTTTGTCTGTCATTATCAGATAAATAATCTATTAGACTGTAGATGTCTGCTTGTGGATACAAGTTGATGATTTCACGACATACTTTCTCAGCTCCACCGTCAACGGTAAACCAATCATGTACAATAGCAACTCTCAATCTTTTATCCATTTAGCCCTCTCTAGATATAGCAGCCCTCCAAATTAATGTTTTTGACTTAGAATCAATAGCTATTTTATATTTAGTAATATTTAATCTCATTTTTAGAATCAGTTTAAATAAACTCTTCGACTCGTGTAGAGACTATTTTTGCCGCATTCCAATAAGAATACTTATCGTTCAATTCAGTCATTTTCTCTATTGTCAATGTTTTGTATTCATTGTTGATAATCTTCTCAATACCAATTTTTATGTCTTCAACATTGTTTGGATCTGTAAAAGTAGCAACATCTTCATAGAGTTCTCTAAATACTTCAATGTCTGATAATATAATGGGGCAATTTGCATTTAACGCTTCTAAAGGAGGAATTCCAAAACCTTCATAGAATGAGGGATAAATCAGTGCTTTTGCTCCTTCATATAGTGATTGTAGTTGATTGTCATCTATGTCTGTATGATAAATGAGATTAAAATTATACTGATTCTCATCGACCTTTATGTTATTGAAATTTCCTTCTGATCGGCCAATTACTCTTAAATCGAAATCAGAATTATCTAATAATTGCATGGCAGCTAATACATTTTTTAGATTTTTTCTAGGATTCTTTCCACCCATTGCTAAAAAGTATGGACGAGTATTTTCGGTTTTACTTGATTTTTTAGCATTTTGAAAAATCAAAGGCAATCCATTGTATACAACATGAATATTATTGCCAGCTTGGTTAAAATAATTTTTGATGTCTGTTTTTACAGAATTGCTAACCGTTAAAATCATCTTTGCTTTTTTGATCGTTTTTGGGATCAAAAAATTGTAAAACGTTTTAAAGGCAAACGAAAACCACTCAGGATGTTTTAAAAAAGCTAAATCATGCAGTGTAACTACAGAATTGGAATAGAATAATGGGGAGGTGTTACAAAGGTTTAATAAAATTGGATTTCCCTTTTTCTTTAAGAAACGTGGCAATTCTATTTGTTCCCATAAATGACCTTCAAGGGTACCAAATGACTCATTGTTAAACTTCTGTGACAATTCAGAATGAAGCACATTTCTTGGGGAGACTAATTTTATCTCTAGATCAAGTTTAATTAATTCTTCGCATAGCTCAATAGCAAACCGCTGAACACCTGTGATCGGTTGTGTCAAAAAACGTGCATTAACATATACTGTTCTGTTTTTTTTCATCTTAGCTACTCAATCCCTAGGCAAATATAAACTTAGAAAAGTTATTAATTCCTAGGGTAATTTACGGATATGTTTAATGCTTTAAAAACCAAATAACACCTCTAAGGCTGTTCTGTTTTGAAAGTTACAAGCTCCCTGTTCTTCCTCCGTCCACTGGAATATTGATCCCATTTATATAACTAGCAGCTGGAGAAGCTAAAAAAGCTGCAGCATTGGCCACTTCTTCTGGTTGGGCCACTCTATTCATTGGCACTTGAGCTTCCATTCCTTTCATTACATCAGCTTCTGCTTTTCCAGTTTTTGACGCTTTGTTGCTTACTATTTGGCTCAAACGCTCAGTAGCGGTGGCTCCTGGCAATACATTGTTTACCGTAATGCCGTATTTACCCAATTCATTGGCTAAGGTTTTCGCCCAGTTACCAACTGCTCCACGAACGGTGTTAGAAACACCTAAACCTGTCAATGGAATTTTTACAGAAGTAGATATGATGTTGATTATTCGTCCGTATCCGGAATCTATCATTCCTTGTTTTACCGCCGTTGCTAAAATATGATTGTTGATGAGATGCATTGAAAATGCAGCTTCAAACTCATCTGTTGTCGCATTTTCAATTGGTCCTGCAGGAGGTCCACCTGTATTGTTGATTAGAATATTTATCGTTTTTCCACCTGCCAAGTAGTTTTCAATCGCTTGTTTTACTTGAGCCGTTTGGCTAAAGTCGGCCACAATGTATTCGTGCGTTTGACTGGGGCTTGACGGCAATTCAGAAAGTACTGTTTTTAGTTTTTCTTCATTTCGAGCAAGCAAGGTCACACTAGCACCCATATTTGCCAATTCCATGGCAATTGCTTTTCCGATTCCTGCGGTGCTTCCGCTTACTAATGCTCTTCTGTTGGTTAAGTCTAAATTCATCTGCTTTCTTTTTTGGTGCTGCTAAATTAGCTATTCCAAATAGCAATCTCAAAAGTTGTGGCTAGCTTTGTAAAACTTCAAAAACTTATTACCTTAGAAGACCATTTAAAATAGAACAATCATGGCAATCAGACGACCTTTTAATTTTCAAAAATGGATAGACGAACACCGTCATTTATTAAAGCCACCAGTGGGCAATAAATTGGTGTATGAGGATGCCGAATTTATCGTAATGGTCGTTGGTGGGCCAAATGCTCGTAAAGATTATCACTGGGAAGAAGGAGAAGAGTTCTTCTATCAGTTGGAAGGCGATATAATTGTAAAAATTCAAGAAGATGGGAAAGCGGTAGAAGTGCCAATTAAGGAAGGTGAAATTTTCTTATTGCCAGCACGAGTTCCTCATTCACCAATTCGATCAGAAGGTTCTATTGGATTAGTAATCGAGCGAAAGCGAATTAACGGAGAGAAAGATGGGTTGCTTTGGTTCTGCGACAACTGCAATACAAAGCTGTTTGATGATTACTTCGTTTTGAAGAGCATAGAAAAAGATTTTATTCCGGTATTCCGAAAATTTTACGGATCGGAAGAGTTAAGAACCTGCAAAGAATGTGGGACAGTTATGGAAGTAGATGAAAGGTTCGTATAAGTTATGGCAGAATTGCTCACAATAGATATTCACACACACATTTTACCTGAAAATATTCCCAACTTTCGTGAGAAATTTGGATATGGAGGGTTCATTCATTTAGATCATCACAAGCCATGTTGCGCTCGTATGATGATGGACAATAAATTTTTTAGAGAGATTGAAGACAATTGTTGGTCGGCAGAAGCACGTATTAAAGAATGTGGACACCAACATGTAGATGTTCAGGTATTGTCTACGGTTCCGGTTATGTTCAGTTATTGGGCCAAACCTTATGATTGTTTGGAAGTTTCTAAGTTTTTGAATGATCACATTGCAGACATCGTGGTTCGCTATCCAAAACGATTTATTGGATTAGGAACCATTCCCATGCAAGATGCAGAATTGGCTATTGCAGAGCTGAAACGTTGCAAAGAAATTGGCTTAAAAGGAATTCAAATCGGGAGTCATGTGAATGACTGGAATTTAAGTTCACCTAAACTCTTTCCCATTTTTGAGGCCGCTCAAGATTTAGAGATGGCTGTTTTTGTTCATCCTTGGGACATGATGGGAAAAGAGAAAATGGAGCGCTATTGGCTGCCATGGTTAGTTGGAATGCCAGCAGAAACTTCGTTGGCGATTTGTTCCATGATCTTTGGAGGTGTTTTTGAACGATTGCCCAAATTAAAAGTGGCTTTTGCGCATGGCGGAGGATCTTTTCCATCTACAATTGGAAGAGTAGAGCATGGATTTAACGTACGTCCTGATTTATGTGCCATTGATAACAACGTGAATCCGCGTGATTACATCGGTAAATTTTACATCGATTCTTTGGTTCACGATCCCAATGCATTGGATTTTGTAATCAAAACAATGGGAGAAGACTTCGTTGCTTTGGGAACAGATTACCCTTTTCCTTTGGGGGAATTAGAACCGGGAAAATTGATAAAGAGCATGCCTTATTCCGATGAATTGAAATCGAAGTTATTGTCAGATAACGCCCTTAATTGGCTAGGATTAAATAAAGCACAGTTTTTATAAAACAATTGGCGCTCGTGAGATTTCACGAGCGTTTTTATTTTTGGGTGGTAGGTTTCCCTAACATTGGATTTAATCGTAAATTTGCACCTCATATTTTTTAGGGTGCTTAAAAGCAATTTTAATGAGTGATTCAATCAAACACGAGTGCGGAATTGCCCTCGTTCGACTACTAAAACCTCTTGATTATTATCTAGAGAAATACGGCACTGCGACCTACGGAATCAACAAACTATATCTTTTAATGGAGAAACAGCACAACCGCGGCCAAGATGGCGCCGGTGTTGCCAACATTAAATTCGATATGCAGCCAGGTGAGCGTTACATTAGTCGACACCGATCAAACAGTAGCAAACCGATCCAAGATGTGTTTGATAAAATCAACGGGGCCATTCAAGAGGTGTATGATAAGGATCCTGAATTATTGAAGGATACGGAGTGGTTGAAAAAGAATGTAGGTTTTACTGGAGAGTTGTTCTTAGGTCATTTAAGATATGGGACTTTTGGAAGAAACAGCATCGAAAATTGCCACCCATTTTTACGTCAGAACAACTGGATGACGAGAAATTTGGTAGTCGCAGGAAACTTCAACTTGACCAATGTAGATGAACTTTTTAACCTATTGGTAGATATCGGTCAGCATCCAAAAGAAATGTCAGACACAGTGACTGTTTTAGAAAAAATCGGCCATTTCTTAGACGAAGAAAACAACAAATTATTTAAAGAATATAAAACACTTGGCTATTCCAACGAAGAAATTTCGGCAATGATAGCGAAGAAGATGGATGTACAATCCATCTTAAAAAATGCGGCATTGGATTGGGATGGCGGTTATGCCATGGCCGGATTAATGGGGCATGGGGATTCATTTGTATTGAGAGATCCTTCTGGAATTCGTCCAGCGCATTACTACCAAGATGATGAGGTAGTCGTAGTAACTTCAGAGCGACCAGCAATTCAAACGGCTTTCAATGTGCCATTGGAATCCATAAAGGAAATCAAACCTGGTCATGCGTTGATCATCAAAAGAGACGGTACAGTTTCTGAGCAATTGGTGCGAGAACCGTTGGAAGAAAAGCAATGTTCATTTGAGCGGATCTATTTCTCTAGAGGAAGTGATGCGGATATCTATAAAGAAAGAAAAGAATTAGGAAGATCGATCACTCCAGAAGTATTGAAAAGCATTGATTACGATGTGGACAATACGGTATTTTCATTTATCCCGAATACGGCAGAAACTGCTTTTTACGGAATGGTGAAAGGGATGGAAGATTACATCAACCAAAACAAGCTGAAAGAAATTAGAGCGCTAGGTCCTGATGCTACAGATGAGCAATTGACAGAAGTGTTATCTAAACGAGCTAGGGCCGAAAAAATAGCCATTAAGGATGCCAAACTGCGAACGTTTATTACGCAAGATAGTGGACGAGACGATTTAGTGGCTCACGTATATGATGTAACGTATGGCGCGATTGCTATCGGTAAAGATAACTTGGTGGTGATTGATGATTCCATTGTAAGAGGAACCACCTTAAAGCAAAGTATTTTTAGAATCTTAGATCGATTGGGTCCAAAGAAGATAGTGATTGTTTCTTCTGCCCCTCAGATTCGTTACCCGGATTGTTATGGAATTGACATGGCTAAATTGGGTGATTTTATCGCCTTTGTGGCAGCCATTACTTTATTGAAAGAACAAGGGAAAGATGCAATTATAGCAGACGTTTACAAACGTTGTAAAGCACAAGTGAACTTACCGAAAGAAGAAATTCGCAACTATGTAAAAGAGATTTATGCTCCATTTACAGCGGAAGAAATATCGGCTAAAATCAGTCAATTGTTGCGCCCAGAAGAAGTGAAAGCAGAAGTTCAAGTGATTTACCAAACCATAGAAGGGTTGCATAAAGCCATTCCGAACCACAAAGGAGATTGGTATTTTACAGGAGATTACCCAACACCTGGTGGAAATAAAGTAGTGAACAAAAGTTTTATCAATTACATAGAAGGAAATAACGAACGAGCCTATTCATAATGGGTTAAATTATAAAAATATAAAAGGCTTCACGATTCGTGAGGCCTTTTTTTTAGTGCATTAAACAACTCCTCTCGACTCGCGTATTCCTCAGATTCTTCATTAAGCATCATTTTGCCAAACAAAACATCCTATTGTTCTTCAATTGAGAGTTTTATTTTTTTCATCGCTTTACAATTTTCTTCACATCCATGCCGTCCTCTCCAACTGCCTTTAAAAAGTAGATGCCGCTTTCCAATTGCTCTAAGTTAATCTGATTGACTTTTTGATTAAAATTTTGGACAATTCTACCTTGAAAATCCAATACCTGAATTTGATTGATTACCTGATTGGGCAACCACTCCAAATGAACCATGGAATGGGTAGGATTGGGATAAATGGTTTGGATCAGTTGGGTTTTTGCTACTTGTTTTTTTTCTTCTAAGCCAACATTATTTGTTAATCCATGAAGTTTAATAATTGGCTGTGAATGTTTACCATCCCAACTTTTCCAATTTCCGTATACATAATAACCTCCATTTACCGACTTTTTCATGTTTCTAATCCCTGCACTTCCAAATCTTGTAATAGAACTATCAGGTCCTATAAAATTATTGAAATATTGGGGTTCTATTTTACCTGTGGAATCTAATTTAACGAATCCATTTTTTACAAATCCTTGGTATTTATTAAAGTAGCCAGCTACTAAATAGCCATTGTCTTCTGTTTTTACTAGCGCATTTATTCCTGTTATAACATTTGAGGTGGTGTCTTCTGAACCATAAAAGTTCATAAAAGTGGTGTCTAAAGAACCATCGGAATTAAATCGAGCCAAAGTAGAAGTTTTTCCGGGATGATCTTTTAAACTGAAATTACCTCCATACAGAAAGAACTTTCCATCTTTTTCCACCGGACCAATACCATAATTAGTATTCCCAGGTACAATTGGGTTGTCAAAAGTAGTATCCAAATCGCCATTTAAAAATACACGACAAAGCCCATTTACTGTATGCCCATCATATTGTGTAAAGTAGGTATTGTAACCATAGATAAAAAAACGGCTACTGTCATAAGGAATAAAACTGGTAGGCTTATTATTCATAGTATGCTGAAAGGTGCTGTCATACAACCCTTGAGGGTTGACTTTTACAATGTAAGAATGAGGGAAAGTATCTGTGCCGTTGATAGGCCTACAGCTAGTGGCGGTATTACCATAGCTATTTGGCATTATAAATGATCCATCAGAATAGAAATAAGGATCAATCCCATCTCTACAAGGAATGCTTTTAAATAGATTCCAAATTATAGTTAAATTTATAGGAGTGCCATTTAAGTCTACTTGTCTAACAAAACCTGATTTTGTTACCACTAAAACAGAATCATTGATCGAAAAAATTTTTGCCAAATCGGTTCCAAATTCTCCTCTGTAATTGGGACACATTGATCCATTTACAGTGTAACAGACATTTCCACGAAAGCCAACTCCATTGTATGTCTGATTAAATCCACCTACTATATAAATGTTTCCATTTTTTGTATTCTCCCAAATATCATTCACAACTCCACCACCGGAAACTGTATTCATCGTAAAGTCTAATAATGGAGTAAACGAAGAGTCAACAGAAAATGAAGGTTGAGCATATAGCTCAACCTTCATTACACTATTGAAGATTAGAAAAAGAATAATATAATTGGTGATTTTTTTCATTAATGTTGGATGATTATTTTTCCTTTGTCCAAGCTTTCATTGTTGGTCAATACCTCATATAAATACACTCCATTTTCTATAGATGAAAGAGTAAATTGTTGGATATTTCCATTAAACGTTTGCTCAAATACCAATTGTCCTTGGAGGTTAGTGATGCGTATAAATTTAGTCATTTCCAATTGACTATTTATAAACCATACAGGTTCAAGGATTAGGAATGTCAATTTTAAAAGCAGTATAAATACTCAAACCAGTAATAGTCTAATCTCTAACCTCTAGCAGCGCAGCGTTCTAAATTCTTCTCCCTACCTTTTCTCCAAAAAATTCTCAGCAATCATGCACCTTACACTGCCACCGCCTACTTTTTCAATGGTTGGAATGTTGCCAATAATCAAATCGGAGTCAGCTGTTAGTTTTTCAGTTTGCTCAGCATTTAAGCTCGCATAGGCAGTTGAAGATAGCACAATAAACTTTTGGTCATCTTTATTCTTCAATTGAATGCAATTTCCCGCAAAGGAATTCATTTGCTGAAAGGAAATGTCAATCACTATTTTTTTAGATTTCTTGAGATAGGCAGTCATTGCTTTTTTCTCCAATGGGTTCAATATGGAATCCATGCAAATTAAGGCATAATCTTCACCCATACTCATCATTACATTGGTATGATAAATGGCCTTTCCTTGTTCGTCAAAGGCATGAAAACAGGTGCAATTGTATTGCCTATTTTTCGCCCAAGTTTCTGCTAATTCTTGATCTGTTCGGCTAGATATGGCTGCAAATACATGTCGGTTGACGTGATCCAGTACCATGCTGCCAGTACCTTCTAAGAACCTACTTTCCTTTTCTGTGGCGCTAAGGTCGTTGAAGCTGCTAAAAATGTAAGAACTGTATAATTGCTCGATGAGTTCTGCGCGTCGCTCTATGCGTCGGTTAACGGCCTCCATGGGGTAAATAAACACACTTCCGTCTTCGTGTGTGCTGATCCAATTGTTTAAAAAAACAGCATCGGGTTTAAGTGGGTCAATGCTGTCTTCTAGCACCAATACTTCTATCCCTGCTGCTCTTATTTTTTTGACTAATTGATCAAATTCTGATTCAATGAGGGAGTAATCCACTTTAGAGTTTTGCTGAAAGGCGTTAGAATCAGCTGTCAAAGCATTAAAGCCAAAGCTTTTTGGACGTAACATTAAAATGGCGGAAGCGGGATATAGTTCTGACACAATGGAAATTTTTGATTTGTTTCAAAGTTAGTTCTTGTAAAATAACCATTTAGCATTACAGACAATTTATTGTCTAATTATTAAAAAATGCTCAGCATATTTAGTAAACTTTTTTTACATTAGTAGTAACCTATGACTACACACCTACCCCAAGAAAATCAGTTGATTACTAAGCAAGAGTTTGTCAATTTAACTTTTGCTCGACTGTATTTTATCGAAGAATACAATATTGTTGAAGTAGAATATCAAGCCAACTCTACTATTGATGCTGAAGAAGCATTGGCCATTGTAGCTGCGATTCATCAATTTAATAAGGGCGAAAAGAGGTTTTTCTTGATAAATGCAACGAAAGAGTTTATTAATTTAACTGCGGATGCCAGATCAACTTATGCTCGTGAACAAACGAAACAGCAATATGCCATTAAGATGGCCATTTTTGTAAATAGTTTGGCTTACCGCATTATTGGTAATTTCTTTATCCGATATGACCGTCCTCCTGCGCCTGCTCGAATTTTCAATAATAGAAAGAAAGCCATTGAGTGGTTAACAGAATGATTAAAGTCACTTTCATAATTGTAGGGAATTATTTAAATCGATAATACTATTCTATTTTTTCTGTATTTTGTGGTAGTTAATTTGTAATGAAATAGTTAAAATGAATTCTTCTAGTTTTAGAATTTTCTTAAAAGATCTAGGGTTTGCAAAGTTCTATCTTAACAAAGAGCATAACATCCTTGAGATAGAATATCAAGCCAACTCAATAATTCGAAAAGAAGAAGTATTTAAAGTTCTTTCAGCTAGATCTGAACTTGTTCAAGGTAAGCAAGTGTTAGTTCTTATTGAGGTAACAAAAGAGTTTATCAATTTCACTGAAGAGGCTAGATCGACCTTTGTGAGTGAGCAAAAAAAAGATTCAACAGCGATTAAGATGGCTTTTCTAATTAATGGTTTAGCAGATAGGATAGTAGCAAATTTCTATATTCGTTTTGACCATCCGATAGTACCAACTCGCATTTTCAATAATAGAAAGAAAGCCATAGAGTGGTTAACAGAGTAGTCGATTTTAATGACTGCCTCACCCTTACTGTGAATACATTAGTGCTATTTTTTTGTATCTTTATTCTGACTTATGATTAAAGAAATATCTAATATATACTCACTCGAAGCCAGAAAATTGGTTCAAGATTTAGGTTTCGTGAAGCTCTATTACAATGGGGAGTTGGATATTTTAGAATCTGTTTATCAAGAAAATTGCGTAATTAATAGAGAGGAAGCTATTTTAATCATTCAGACTTCTCGGGATTTTAATAATGTATCTAATAAATATATTTTAGCGACAGGCCTGAGCGATTTTATTAACATTACCCCAGAAGCACGCATTGTTTTTGCAGAAGAAATGAAAAATGATAAGCAATTAAAAAAGATGGCGATCCATATCAATAGTCTGGCTTATCGGATACTTTCCAACTTTTTTATTCGGTTTAATAAACCACCCATTCCAACGAAAGTGTTCAATAATCGCAAAGCGGCGATTGATTGGTTGTTAGAAACTCAGGTTTAGTTTTTTTCAAATCATTTCGTTTAACAGAGGTCTTTTTTAGAAGTTTCTGTACTTTAGATACCGAGACATGACAAAAGAAACCCTCAATATATACGAAATCGAATGCAGATCGCTAGTTCAAGATTTAGGATATGCAATAATCTATTATCTTTCAGAAATAGACGTATTAGAGGTTGAATACCAGGCTGGATGTGTAGTGGATCGAAAAGAAGCATTGCAAGTTATGGAAGCTTCTCGCAAATATAATAATGGCAAAAATCGGTACACCCTAATTTCGGTCACAAAAGATTTCTTTAATATGACTCCGGAAGCCAGAGCAACTTTTGCTGATGAAATGAAGAGAGGTTTCGATGTGCAAAAAATGGCACTTTTGGTCAATAGTTTAGCATATCGAATTGTGGCCAATTTTTTTATTCGCTTCGATAAACCACCAGTGCCTACTAAAATGTTCAATTCTAGAAAAGAAGCGATCGATTGGTTAATTAAAGATTAGCTCCTTTCTGTGAGGTAGGCCCAACTTTTAAATCTAAAGTTTCGAATAGTCAATTTCGGATCATCTAGCTTTTTAATGTCTACAATATCCAAAATAGCCGCAATGGGGAAAGTTTTGTTGATGGCTTTTACACCACTTCTTTTGGGTTTAATTGCAATTAATTGCGATGGTCCAAACTCATTACCCTCAAATAAACTGACAATATAGACGGTCTCCTTATTTCTAAGGAATACCTTTTTTTGAATGTAAGCCAAGTGGCGTTTTGTTGATTCTGGTTTAGCACGATTCAATTCATTCAAAAGAAAGTACTCTTGAAAGTAGGCACTCACTTTTGTTTCATTAAAAGAATCCCCATTGAAACGGATGGCCCATCGGTTGTATCGTCCACTAATGGATTCTCTGTAAACTACTCTGAAAGGCAGTTCTATACTTAAATCCTCCCATTTGTGTTGAATCAATTGAATACGACTCATCCGAATGGAAGTCACCAAGACAATAAAACCGATCACTATTAATGGAGCGCCAATGCTGCTCAAAGCAGTTTCAAAATTATTCAGATAGGCTAAAATGGAAAACTGAAGGATAAAAACAATGACGTAATAGCCAATTAATCGACTGGCTATTTTGTTGGGATTGATGACTAATTTATGATCAAAAAAGTGAGAGTTGTTGAGTGCATTGTTGATAATAATGGCAAAAGTAGAAAGACCAAACAAAAAGAACAAGATAGTAATGATGATCCCAATTCCTGTGCTGATACCAGTATACATCAGCCAAAAATCATAGAAACCATGCGCCAATGATGCGTAGATAAAGAATAACAAGAGTTCTTTTATCTTTCGCTTCCCTTTTTGGTACTTGTATCGAATGATTCCATAAGCGATTAAAGCGGTGAAAAACATATGTCCTACACTTGAAAGTATTGCCCGTCCTCCAATTATTTGTGGCCCATGACGGTAGAAATACATCACGTTTTCAAATGCAGAAAACCCTAAGGCTGCCACACAGATATAGGCGATAAAGTCAATGGGCTCGTTAACTTCTTTTCGAAAAAGTTTATAAAAAATAAGAAATGGAATTAGCTTGGCGAACTCTTCCACCATTCCAATTTGTATGGTGCAGTAGAGAAAGTCGTTAATGAAATTGCCGTTTAAACTCCAATTGAGGGAATCTATAAAAAGGTAATGCAATCCAAAAACAATAGAAACTGAGGCTCCTCCTAATATGAAAATCAAGATAAAATACTTGAGGTCTTCCTTTTCGTAAATGTCAATTAATCGGTAATAATCCACCCAAATCCAAGCAATAAAGAGGGCAACCATTGAATAGATAAGAATCATAGTCAGTCCAATTGTTTTGTTGGATGAAGATAAATATATTCTTCTAATTGAAGTTGTAGGAAAGGAAAATTAGTGATTAACACAAAGGCACAGAGGGCACAGAGAAGTATTAAAACTAAACTCCGTAGGAGTGATATGATTCTAGTCAATACAAAATTGGAAACATTGAACTTCTTGCTTCTAATATCTAACAGCGAAGCGGTTTCCTATCATTTTTTACCACAAAGGCACAGAGTTCACAAAGGTTTCACAAAGTATTATAGAAAAAACTCTGAATCTTAAAGCTATAGTATCTAACTTCTTGCTTCTAACATCTAACAGCGAAGCGGTCTAATTTTATTTTTTATCACAAAGCCATGCCTGCGGCAGGCAGGAGCACTAAGATTTTCGCAAAGAGCACAAAGCCAAATTAACTGAATTTTAAATTGACTTATTATTACATTGATCAATTGGTATATTATATCCTAGGTTTCTTATACAGCGGCACAGTGCTACAAGGCTCACCGTACATAATGGTCTTAGCGTAAGGCAATAGTTTGTTTGTTAATGTTACATAAGCAGATTCAGGAACTGCTTTATCGCCACAACCTTTAATCACTATTCGAACATCTTCATACTGAGAAAAATCAATTTTATTGAGCTGCTCTTCGTACAAAACTTGATTCATCGTTTCAAGTGAGCCAAAAAATACGCGTTTGGCATAAGGCTGTATTGCTATCGATAAAAGCATATACGCCCAAGTTGGGATAATGGCGTCTACCGAGCAGTGAATCGCCACTAGTTGATCGTTGTAAACCGACCAATCATTGGTTTTAATAAATTCTCGAAAGTCTTTTTCTTTTAGTGCAATTTCTTGCCACAGGTTTTGTTTGATATCATAGGCCACACGCTCACCTTCCACATAGTATTCTTCTAGGTCGAGGGTGATAATTCCGCTTTTCGCGACTCTATTGATAATCTCTTCTGCCATAATTTTATAAGAATCCCAATTCTAATTTTGCTTCTTCGCTCATCATTTCTTTGCCCCAAGTTGGCTCCCAAACGATGGTTACTTTTGAACTCTTCACTGACCATAAATCGCCAGTTTTTTGTTCTACTTCATTTGGCATTGATTCCGCAACAGGACAGTTAGGAGAAGTCAACGTCATGTCAATATTTACATTGAATTCTGCATCTACTTTCACTTCGTAGATCAAACCTAACTCATAAATATTTACAGGAATTTCAGGGTCATAGATGGTGCTTAACACTTCTATAACTTGATCTTCCACTTGTTTTGGAGTAATGTCCGTTTTATTCTTTTCCATCTTAGTTGGTCGTTTTTGCTTTATATGCTAGGGCAAATAATTTCATTTTCTTCACCATACTTACCAATCCGTTGGATCGAGTGGGTGATAAGTGTTCTTTTAATCCGATTTGATCGATAAAAAACAATTCGTTATCCAAGATTTCATCGGGCGTTTGATCAGAAACTACTCGAATCAACAAGGCAATGATTCCTTTTGTAATAATGGCATCGCTGTCTGCGGTAAACACTATTTTACCATCTACCAATTGCCCATCTAACCATACTTGGCTCTGACATCCTTTGATGATGTTATCTTCCGTTTTTTTGGTTTGATCAATTATTGGTAATTCCTTACCTAAGCTGATGATATACTCGTATTTATCCATCCAATCCGAAAAGATAGAGAATTCATCAATTATTTCGTCTTGTCGTTCTTTAATCGTCATTATCGTAACATTTTGATGGCTCTATTCAGCGCCACTATCATTTTGTCTACTTCTTCTTTGGTATTGTAAATCGCAAAAGATGCGCGTATCGTTCCCGGAATTTTAAACCAATCCATCAATGGCTGAGTACAATGGTGTCCTGTTCTTACCGCAATTCCCATTTGATCCAAGATTACACCAACATCAAATGGATGTGTTCCGTCTACTAAAAAGGAAATCACACTTGCTTTGTTTGCTGCTTCTCCAATAATTCGAAGCCCTTCGATTTTCTTTAATTCTGCAGTTGCGTAGGTTAATAACTCCGTTTCATGCTGGTGAATGGCTTCCCAATCCAACTCATTTAGAAAGTCAAACGTAGCGCTTAATGCAACTCCTGCAGCTATGTTTGGGGTACCTGCTTCAAATTTGTGTGGCAACTCATTGTAGGTTGTTTTTTCAAACGTCACCGTTTTAATCATATCGCCACCACCTTGGTAAGGAGGCATTTTATTCAATAAATGTTCTTTTCCGTAAAGCATTCCAATTCCGGTAGGACCAAACATTTTATGCGCTGAAAACACAAAAAAGTCACAGTCCCAAGCTTGCACATCTATTTTCATATGCGGCACGGATTGCGCGCCGTCAACCATCACTAGCACATCATTGGCATGTGCAAAATCAATAATTTCTTTTACTGGATTGATGGTTCCTAAGGCGTTAGAAATATGAACGATTGCTATCAATTTGGTTTTTTCATTCACCATTGATTTCAATTCATCCACCAACAATTCGCCTTTTTCGTTAATCGGAGCGATGCGCAATTTTGCTTTCCGCTCATCGCAAATCATCTGCCACGGCACAATGTTCGAGTGGTGTTCCATGGTGGAGATAATCACTTCATCGCCTTCATTTAAAAAGGTTCTTCCAAAAGATCCTGCCAATAAATTGATGCTGTCAGTCGTTCCTTTGGTGAAAATGATTTCCTCGCTTTTAGCGGCATTGAAATAAGCTTGTGCTTTCGTTCTTGCTGCTTCAAATGCAGTCGTTGCTTCTTGACTTAACGAATGCACTCCACGATGGATATTCGCGTTCTGGAAGCTATAATAGTTGTTTAACGCATCAATCATTACTTGCGGTTTCTGCGCAGTAGCTCCATTGTCAAAATAAACCAATGGCTGCCCATTTACCTTTCTTTCAAGGATAGGAAACTGACTTCGTAATGCTTCGATGTTAAAACTCATCTTTATTTTTTTAAACCGTTCTCGATTTTTTCTTCCAATATCTGGCGGAATGATTCGATTCCTACATGTTGTAACACATCAGCGGCAAAAGCGTTCAATAATAATCGAATGGCGCTGTCTTCTGATAAGCCTCTAGCTCTTAAATAAAATATTGCCTCTTCGTCCAATTGCCCAACAGTAGAACCGTGACTACATTTTACATCATCAGCGTAGATCTCCAACTCAGGCTTAGAGTTAATCGTTGCATCATCAGAAAGTAAAACGTTGTTGTTCGCTTGGAAAGCATTGGTTTTCTGCGCATCTCTGTGCACCATCACTTTGCCGTTAAACACTGCAGTGGCTTTATCCTCAATAACTCCTCTGTATAATTCATGCGATTCACAATGAGGAACCAAATGATCCACTCTTGTGTGATTGTCTACCAATTGCTTTTCTTTAGGAAGGTAAAATCCATTTAAAGAAGTATATCCATTCTCTCCCGCTACAGCGATATTTAAGTTATTTCTAACAATATCACCGTTGAATGTAAAAGTATTGATGGTAAAGTTTCCGCTTTTCTCTTGTTGCACTTGATCAGTCGCAATATGAAAAGAAGAACCGTTTTCTTCTTGTAATTTATTAAACTCTAAGTAAGAATTCTCAGCAGCAAAACATTCGTTTACTGCATTCGTAAATGACTTTCCACTATTCAAGTTGTGGTAGCTTGTCACTACTTTCCCCTCGCTAAAAGCTTCTCCGATAATTAAGTTTCTTGGGTTGGTGATGATTTGATCACCTTCCACTAAATTCAAAATGTGAATCGGGTGATCAGCTTTTTGTTTTTTCGCAAAATGAACAAATGCGCCATCTTGATGAAAAGCCGTGTTGATATTGGCAAAAATTTCATCTGCAACGATGTGCTTTGAAAAGTGAGCATCAAAAATGGCTGCATGCTTTTCTTTAGCTTCCGACAATGCACAAGCGATAACGCCTTCTTGAGCAGTGATCGTTGATAGATCAGCGCGGTAAAATCCATTGACAAATACCAATACATTTTTCTCCAACCCTTCTATTAGAAAAGGAGTGATATCGATGCTTGCAGTGCTTTCTGTTATTCTATATTCCGCTTTTACGATGCGGTTGATTCTCGTATATTTCCAATATTCACTTTTCGACGTAGGAAATTCCAATCCTTCGATTCTTTTAGTCGCTTCATCTCTGGCTGCTTTTGAAGCCTCCGTGTCAAAATGAAAATCCTGTACACCAAAAGTCGATAGAAATTGATCCTTTACGTTCATAGTTGCTATTTCGCTCATTGTTTACTATTTGAGTGGTGTAGATTAGGCTTCTATTGCTTGGTCTTTTTTCAACCAATCGTATCCTTTTTCTTCTAGCTCTAATGCTAATTCTTTTGGTCCAGATTTGATGATTTTTCCGTTGTACAATACATGCACAAAATCAGGAACGATATGGTCCAACAAACGCTGGTAGTGAGTAATTACAATACTCGCATTGTTTGCAGTTTTTAATTTGTTTACGCCATTTGCAACGATACGCAATGCATCGATATCCAAACCAGAATCTGTTTCATCTAGGATAGACAATTTCGGATCCAACATGGCCATTTGAAAAATCTCATTTCGCTTTTTCTCACCGCCAGAAAAACCTTCGTTTACCGAACGAGAAGCCAAAGAGCCATCCAATTCAACTAAAGCAGATTTTTCTTTTACACGAGTCAAGAATTCTTTCGCTGGCATTGGGTCTTGACCTCTGTATTTTCTGACTTCGTTAATCGCTGTTTTCAAGAAATTGATATTGCTTACACCAGGAATCTCTACAGGATACTGAAATGCTAAGAAAATACCTTCTCTAGCTCTATCTTCTGCGCCCAATTCCAATAAATCCTTCCCTTCAAAAGTGACTGAACCTTCAGTAATCTCGTATTCTTCTCTTCCTGCCAATACAGAAGCCAACGTACTTTTTCCGGATCCATTGGGACCCATAATTGCGTGAACTTCACCTGGCTTAACTTCTAAGTTAATCCCTTTTAAAATTGGCTGACCATCAATCGATGCGTGTAAGTTTTCTATCTTAATCATTGTGTTTCTTTTTCTATAATATACCTCCTCTTTCGAGGAAAAATAAAGTCTTTTAAATTTATCCTACTGATCCTTCTAAGCTGATTTCTAGCAATTTTTGCGCTTCTACTGCAAATTCCATTGGCAATTGATTCAAGATTTCTTTGCAGTATCCATTTACAATTAATCCGATTGCGGTTTGCTCGTCCATTCCTCTTTGCAAGCAATAGAAAATTTGGTCTTCACCAATTTTAGAAGTTGTGGCTTCATGCTCCACTTTTGCCGTTTTATTCCCCACTTCGATATAAGGGAACGTATGCGCGCCACATTTATCACCCATCAATAAAGAATCGCATTGCGTAAAGTTTCTAGCATTGGTAGCTTTCTTGCCAATACTTACTAACCCACGGTAAGAGTTGTTACTCACACCTGCTGAAATTCCTTTTGAGATAATCGTGCTCTTGGTGTTTTTGCCCAAGTGAATCATTTTAGACCCAGTATCTGCTTGTTGGTGATTAGCGGTAACTGCAACTGAATAAAATTCTCCAATGGAGTTATCTCCTTTCAATATACAACCAGGATATTTCCAAGTTACTGCAGAACCAGTTTCAACTTGTGTCCAAGAAATTTTAGCGTTGGTTTCGCACAATCCACGTTTCGTAACGAAGTTGTAAATTCCACCTTTTCCTTCTTTGCTTCCTGGGTACCAGTTTTGAATGGTAGAATATTTAATCTCAGCGTTGTCTAATGCAACTAATTCCACTACAGCGGCATGCAATTGATTTTCATCACGCATAGGAGCCGTACAACCCTCAAGGTAACTTACATAACTCCCTTCATCTGCCACGACTAATGTTCGCTCAAACTGACCAGTATTGGCTTCGTTGATTCGGAAGTAAGTCGATAATTCCATTGGGCATCTTACGCCTTTTGGAATGTAGCAAAATGAGCCATCAGTAAATACTGCTGCGTTTAATGCAGCATAGAAATTATCCGACTTTGGAACTACGGTTCCTAAATATTTGCGCACTAAATCAGGATGCTTTTGCACCGCTTCACTAAACGAACAAAAGATGATACCTAATTCGTATAATTTGTCTTGAAACGTTGTTTTGACAGAAACAGAATCCATCACAATATCAACTGCAACACCCGCTAGCTTTTTCTGCTCATCGATAGAGATTCCTAGCTTTTTGTACATCTCCAATAATTCAGGATCTGCATCATCAAGGCTGTCTAAAACTTTTTTTGGTTTGGGAGCAGAATAATAGTGTAAATCTTGAAAATCAGGTTTTGGATAACTGATGTGTGCCCATTCCGGCTCAGTCATTTCTTGCCATGCTTTCAATGCACTCAATCGATACTCCAATAACCACTCTGGTTCGTTCTTCTTGGTCGAAATCAATCGAATAATATCTTCGTTCAGGCCTTTTGGAGCCTTGTCTGATTCAATATTGGTATAGAATCCGTACTTATACTCGCTGGAGGTAACCTCCGCTAATAATTCATCTTCTGATGCCATAGTTCTTTGTTTATTGTTGAATTAAATAGAAAAGCTTTCGCCACAACCACAAGTACGTGAGGCGTTTGGATTGCTAAAGCTGAACCCTTTACCGTTTAGGCCACCTGAATATTCCAATTCAGTTCCCAATAGGTAAAGCATGCTTTTTTTATCCACAACTACTTTTACTCCATTGTCTTCAAATACTTTATCGTTGTCTGTTAATTCAGAGTCAAAATCTAGATTGTACATTAGGCCTGAGCACCCTCCGCCCTTAACTCCTACGCGTACAAAACTGCCTTCTGGCTTGCCACTTTCGGCGAGCAAAGAAGCTATTCTCTCTCTTGCGTTATCGTTTACTTTTATCATTGCCTTAATATTTGCTGCAAAGTTAGCTATCTTTATTTAGATTTAATCTAAATAGCCCCTTAAATATACCACGAAGAGGGTATATTGAAATTAAGAGTTTTCTATATTGAACACTGGTCTTTTCTTTTGGTTTTGGAACGTTTTGTTTGAAGGTGGAACTTTTATTTGCTAAAAGAAATCCTTTGTTCCCTTCGACACTTTTTTGTGACGAGTACTTCACAAAAGCTCTGGATGCCAAAGGCTTCAGTTGAGCTTGGGTAAAATTGGTGTATTAAAAACCTCCAAGGTTTACTAATCAGCATCTTACTCAACCTTGGTGGTTTGAGCGTGGCCGAGATTGTTCAATTGAATCTTAGATGAGTATCTGATTTTGTTGTCGTTATTTCTTTTTCATCCTGAGCTTTTTGAGTTTACATTGAGTTATGTCGAAATGAAGGGCAGATAAAGAATAACGCTGTAATTAATCTTTCATGGACTAATCACTACGTAAGTCTCTTTGTTGTTTTTGCTAAAAGAAATCCTTTGTTTCCTTCGACACTTTTTTGTGAAGAGTACTTCACAAAAGCTCTGGATGCCAAAGGCTTTAGTAGTTTTAGATAGAATTATTGAATGGAAAACCTCCAAGGTTTACTAATCAGCATCCTACTCAACCATGGAGGTTTGAGCATGGC
The DNA here is from genome assembly GCF_055129545.1 of Acidiluteibacter sp. Lineage (NCBI taxonomy): Bacteria > Pseudomonadati > Bacteroidota > Flavobacteriia > Flavobacteriales > Cryomorphaceae > Acidiluteibacter > Acidiluteibacter sp. The sequence goes on from NZ_JBSRUB010000013.1 coordinate 105,012, forward strand.
CGAGATGATAGTTTCCAAAAGCAATAATTTTTCTAAATAGGACATAGTAATTTCGGTATTACTAACTTTGCCCCATGGAATTTGAAGACAATAATAATGAACCAACCCAATTGGGAGAATTGGGAGAGTTTGGTTTAATCAAGCATTTAACACAAAATATAAAATTGCAGCAGCCATCTACGGTATATGGAGTGGGTGATGATGCAGCGATTATACAACCAACCGCAGACCATCAGACTTTAGTAAGTACAGATATGTTGGTGGAAGGTGTGCACTTTGATTTGTTGTACACTCCTTTGAAGCATTTGGGCTATAAAGCTGTGGTGGTCAACCTATCTGATATCTATGCCATGAATGGATTTCCAAAGCAGATCACAGTTTCTTTGGCCGTTTCTAATCGCATGAGTGTAGAAGCATTGGAAGAGTTTTACGAAGGAGTTTTGTTGGCTTGTGATTTCTATGCAGTCGATTTAGTAGGTGGAGATACCACTTCTTCTAATGCCGGTCTGGTGATTAGTATTACCGCAATTGGTGAAGTAGCCAATGGAAAAGCAGTGAAGAGAAACGGTGCTAAAGAGAATGATTTGATTTGTGTTTCTGGTGATTTAGGTGGAGCCTATATGGGCTTGCAATTATTAGAGCGTGAGAAAAGAATTTTTAAAGACAATTCTGAGATTCAGCCTGACTTAGGTGGAAAGGATTACATATTAGAGCGTCAACTTAAACCTGAAGCTCGCCACGATATTATTACGAAATTAAGTGAGTTGGGAATTCATCCTACAGCCATGATGGACATTTCAGATGGCTTGTCTTCAGAAATTTTACACATATGTGAAAGCTCAGAAGTGGGTTGTGCATTGTATGAAGAGAAATTACCAATTGACCCAATGACAGTAACAACTGCGGAGGACTTCAATTTGGACCCAACGGTTTGTGCAATGAATGGTGGAGAAGATTATGAGTTAATCTTCACCGTTCCTATCGAAGATCACGAAAAGATCAGAGGAATGGAAGGGATCTCTGTAATCGGACACATCACAGAAACGAACACCGGAAGGATGTTAATTACAAAAGGTGGAACAGCTCAACCGATTTTGGCTCAAGGTTGGAATCCGATTTTGAATAAGAAAGACGAAGAGTAATTGCAAGATTTTAATAAATAAAAAAGCAGCTTCCGTGAGGGAGCTGCTTTTTTTGGTTTAATTTATTTGAACCTTAATGGTTTGATTTTTTTAGATAAACTGAAGTTTACAGTTAACATTCTTATCAAAACTCTTGTCGAATATAATTATGAATAAAATTGTGGTCTGACTTTATTTTGATTGTATCTCCAACTATTTCGCCTTTGCGAATTATTCTTATCCAACCATCTGTAAACATAGCAGGCTCACCAGGAGTATAATATTCTAATTTTATTCTTGTTTCGTCAAATATCTCAAATTTCCCTTTGTACGCAGAATTTTTAGGATTTTCAAAATCTTCTTTAGCAAGAAGTAGTTTATGAAATATTGTTGTTCGAGTAAAATTTCCAAATGCATCAAACTTTAAACAACGAAATGTTAAACCATAAGAACTTTCTGTTTCTGTATAAACATATACTGCAGAAGTATCTATCAGTTGCATTCCCATTTTATCCAGTTGATAATCTAGTTTAAATTTGGGATTTTCCAAAATCACTTCACCATCAACTCTTTTTATAGGATGTCTTCCGAAACACGAAGTAAAAAAAGTAACTATTAAAAGGGCAAAGGATAGTTGATACTTTGTTGCCATAATGTAAAAGGGTTTTTAGCTTAAGTGAATGAAGTTAAAATTTTTACTAAAACTCTTGTCGAATGTAATTATGAATAAAGTTGTTATCGTTTTTTATTTTGATTGTATCACCAACTATTTCGCCTTTGCGAATTATCCTTACCCATCCACGTATAAATGGATGGGGTATAGGGGAATAATACTCTAACTTTATCCTTGTTTTGTCAAAAATCTCAAACTTTCCTTTATATCCAGAGTTTGGGTTAACTTGAAAGTCTTCTTTGGTAAGGATTAACTTGTGGAATTTTATTTTACGAATAAAATTTCCCAATGCATCAAATTTCAAGCAAGTAAAGGTTAAAGCATAAGAGTTATCAGTATCCGTATATACATAAACCGCTGAAGTATCTATAAGTTGCATTCCTATTTTATCGAGCTGATAATCTAGTTTAAATTTGGGTTTTTCTAAAATCACTTCATCATCCACTCTTTTTACTGGAGATTTTATCAAACAGGAAGTATAAAAAGCAACTAATAAAAGAGCAATAATTAATGGATGTTTTGTTACCATAATGTAAAAGATCAGAAGCTTGTAAGTTTCACAATTTCAAATTAATATTCTGTAAAAACTTTTTGCGGAATTCTAAATTTAACTCAATAAAAAAAGGAGCAAATCTTACTCCTTAAATATTATATACTTTTATTCCTATTCCCCTTCCAAAAATTCATTCAATTCATCGATGGAACTAGAATAGGTAAAAGCATCGTTTACTTTATAGTAATTTCCCTTGTCTGTGGTCTTATCATAAGCAGCTTTAGCAAATTCTACTTTATTGTCTTCAAAACTAAAAAGGCTCATGATTCCGATTACCTGATCAGTAGAGACACAATTGGCACGTAATACTTGTTTCGCTAAAGTCATTTTGTCTTCTGCAAATGATTTACTTCCAATCGACTTCTTCGCACTTGCAAAATCGTTCGTCGACATTGGAGCACAAACTACTTCAAATTCTTCTTCCATTTCTTCAGTTGCAGTGTAAGTGGGATTTATAGCATTTGTAGTTGTTGTGGTCGTTGTAGTAGAAGTAGTGGTAATGCCGGAGACATTCTGCGTAACTCCCACACCTATATTATTCAAGTTGATATTTACATTCATATTTAGGCTCTCACCACTGTTTGTTGTGCCTGTTTGTGAACTGATGGTTTGTGATTCAGTGGTTGTGGTGGTTGAATTAATGGTTCCACTATTTAATGCGGCCTCTTGCTTTTTTGGAGCTGGCATCTCTCCGACAACTGGTGGAGGAAGATATGCTCTTTTTGGAGCATTGGCAATTGTAACGCTGCTAACAGGTCTGATGACGTATGCTCCTTTTTTATTCTTTTTCAATATGGCTGTCATTTCCATATTGGGCTCAATCATCAATCCTTTTTTTATTTCTCCAAGAGCTGCTTCCTTGAAAGTAATTTTGACTTGAACAAAATCGCCTTTAATTCCATCAAATGCTACTTTTGATTCATTGATATTTTGAGCCAGAGAGCCATCTACTGTCATGTTAAAGGCTTCACCATTTTCGGCGAATACGATTAAGTTAGATTGTGCGTAACTGCTTAAATAAAAGAGGGCTGACAAAATGAATAGTGTATTCTTCATAATATAATTTTTGTGGTTTTAATCGATTTTACAAGAGTCATACCAAAGTGAAAGCTAAGATACTCTTTTCTAAAAATAGAAAAGTGGTTCTCCTAATCAATCAAAGTAGGTGCAACAGCATTTTTCTTTTTCAACCTTTTTTTGATGAGCACATTGGCAAACAAGGTAGAAAGAATGATGAGCGCTCCTGCATAAAATCCAGGTGACATTTTTTCATCGGCTCCAAAGATGAAAAAAGCCAATATTATGCCGTAAACAGGCTCCAAATTAATGGTTAAACTAACCGTAAATGGAGTGAGTTCTTTCATCACTTCTACGCTCACTACAAATGCAAATGCGGTGCAGACTACCGCTAGAATTAAAATGTAAAGCCAATCAGAAGAGCTTAATGCCAATTCGCTCATTGGAGGAAACCCTTTGAAGAAAATAAGGTAAGCGGTCACGGCTAAAAAACCTCCACCCAGTTCATACAACGATATTTTTTGAGAATCGTATTGTTTGATTAAAGTGCCATTGATCACAGTAAATGTGGCGGCTAAAGCGGCAGAAATTAATCCTAAAATCAACCCTAATTTATTGTCTAATTCAAATTTGAAAATGAAATACAATCCAACGATGGCTGCCCCACCTAGGATAACTTCATAAAGAAGTAGTTTTCGTTTAAAAATGATTGGTTCTAACAGCGATGTAAACAAAGAGGCAGAAGAAATAGCTGCCAATGTTATCGATACATTCGATTGATTTATGGCTTCAAAAAAGAAAATCCAGTGGGCAGCAATTACGAATCCCGTCAATACTGTTTTCCAAATTCCGCCTTTTTTCATGCGGAGAGTACTTTTATTAAAAGCAATATATCCTGCCAAAATAATGGTTGCAATGCCCATTCTAAACCAAACTAAAAGGTCAGATTCAATAGTGATCAGCTTTCCTAAAATTGCAGTAAAACCAAAGATGAGCACGATTAAGTGCAGCAATAGTATGTTTTTGTATTGAGCTAGTTTGGCTTTCATGGTATTAATAAAACAATGTGTAAATGTAGCAATGGATCAATTTTGAAATTAACCAATTTGGCAATAAATAAATGTAAATTCTTAACAGCTGCTTACTAAAAAACTCTTCTTTGTGACCTTAGTGAAGACCTTTGTGTTCTTAGTGGTTAAACAGTCAGTCAATAATTAATAAGCCAAAATTCAATAAAAAATCTGGTATATTACTTCGAGTGGTACTTTGTGATTCTGCCTGCCTCAGGCATGGCTCTGTGCCTTTGTGGTTAAATTGTCAATAAATGAATCAAATAGGCATTTAAAATTCCTTTTTGCAATCTGTGCCTTTGTGGTTAACTGTTAGACTGTGAGTGGAAATTAACAATTAGACTTGTACGTCAAATTACACAGTTTAAACAACACTCTTGCACCCACATTTTCATTCCAATCGTGATCTTTTGCAGGACTTACCTCACAAAGGTCAAAACCAATAATTTGCTTCTTAGATTCAGCTAATAGGTGAATCAAATGAAACACTTCTTGAAATTGGAAACCACCCGCTACTGGAGTTCCTGTATTTGGGCAAAGAGTAGGATCTAATCCATCGATATCAAAACTGATATATACTTTATCAGGGAGGTTCATGATGATTTCTCTGCATTCATCTTCCCAAGTTTTACCAGAATAGTGTGCCGCTTTTAAGTCCCAATCAAAGAAAGTTTTAATGCGGTTTGGATTGGCTTCGATTAGCTCAATCTCTTCAGGACATATGTCTCGAATTCCAACCTGAACCAATTTCTTTACATTGTCAATCTTTAGTGCATTGTAGAAAATGGAGGCATGAGAAAATTCAAATCCTTCGTACGCTTTTCTTAGGTCAGCATGCGCATCTACTTGCAGAATACCGAACTCGTGCTTTTCTGCTAAAGCTTGTAAATAACCAAAAGGCGTACTGTGATCTCCACCCAATAAACCAACTAATTTTCCTTGGTTCATCCAATGAGTTGTGCGTTCTTTTACCCACGCATTTAGTACTGTGGAAGCTGCATTAATTTTGGCCAAAACGGCCTGCATTTCTTCCGAATCAGAAAGCTGATTTCCTTCTTCTAAGAAAGTAATGTAGCGCTCAGCATCTTTACGCAATAAGGTGCTTTTTTGAGCAATATCATCCGAAATGGATTCCATTGCGATACCATATTTCCATGCATCTTTCAAGTAGGGATCATAAAAATCCAATTGCAAAGAAGCATCTAAAATGGCTTTTGGGCCTTTGGCAGTGCCAGGGCTATAAGAAGTGGTGACATCCCAAGGTATTGGAATAATCACCACTTTAGCATCCTCTAATGAATAGGGAAATCCGAATAGTTTACCATTTTCAACCGCAACACTGTTAGGATTAAAGTCGGCGTATTTTTCTTCCCAATTCATGGTTTTATGAATTTAATTTTCTCTTAATAAATGTCGGTAATGCAAATGCACCAATGTGAATTCCTTCATTGTAGTAATTCAAATTGTGCGTTTCTGAAAATGCTTCAGATTTTGCTGCATCAAAGTTTTTAGTTGGATGTCCGCCACCTTTTATCGCCATTTGGAAACTCCAGATACCAGTAGGGTAAGTAGGAATACTAAATGTAAAACAGTGAACAGTTTCTTTTCCAAAAACATCCTTCAAAGCATGGTTCAATTCAACAAATACTTGCTCGTTGAACATTGGAGATTCTCCTTGCGCAACTAAAATACCTTTGTCGTTCAATGCTTTGTTACAGTCTTGGTAGAATTTGTTAGTAAACAAACCTTCTGCAGGACCAACTGGATCAGAACCGTCAACGATAATTATATCATAAGAACCTGCTTTTGCATCTTCTACGAATTTGATACCATCACCGATGATTAGATCTAATTTTTCATGACCGAAAGCAGAAGATAAATGTGGTAAATGCAATTTAGAAGCTTCAACTACAGCTTCGTCAATTTCTACCATTGTTACTTTTTCTACTGAGCTGTGCTTTAATAATTCACGAACAGTACCACCGTCACCACCACCAATAACTAAAATGTTTTTCGCATTTCCATGCGTCAACATAGCTGGGTGAGCAATCATTTCATGGTAGTGAGCTTCGTCCTTTTCAGTACACATAATCATGTTGTCGATCGTCAACATTTTTCCATAAGCATACGTCTCTAAAACCTTCACTTTTTGGAATTCTGATTCCTTATTGTACAATACTTCTCCTGTGTATCGGATAGACAATGCTTGGTTTTCATCCTTGTCGGTGAACCATACATTTCTAGTATATTTTCCTGGGTTTGGACGATCTTTTGCTTCGCTTCTCATGGTAGACAAGTCGAACTCGATACGCTCTAACTGATCTACAGAACCTCTTCGCATTTCTAATGCTGAATATGAAGTAGCTTCGAAAGCTTTCTTCAAGTAATCAAACGATTTCCATGGGTTTACGTCGTCACCGCAAGTAAATAAATCTACTGCAGCATACTGGTACTCAGGCCATGTATGTATCGCCAAGTGACTTTCTTGGATTACTACTACACCGCTCACACCGTAAGGCGAAAAGTGGTGAAAAGTTGAATTAATTACTGTAGCACCAGCTGTTTCAGCAGCGGTAACCATACCATTTTCAATAGTAGAAACCTGGTTCATTATTTCTGGATTACAACCAAAAAATTCAACCAAGATGTGTCTTCCTAATGCGCTCATTTTAATTTAATTTCTAATGTATATTTAATTGTAAAAAGTCAGCAAAATTAGATTTTTAATCCAATTTGCTTATATTATTTTATTTCGTATAAAATTGGTTTGCTTGGGCTCGCATCATTTTCAAATGGAGCTATTTGCAAGTTTAATAAATAATATCCGTCAGCAACTTCATCTGGTACATAGATGAATTCGGTAATTGTTTTCTGCGTATTTGGTGCTGCTGGGTAGTTCCAAAATAAATGATGAGAAGCCAAAACTCCTTCATCCATTTCTCGGTCTACGGATGGCAAATCTATTAACAAATGTTCAAAACCTTTATTAACGAGAAATTCCATTGCTTCTGCAGCCAAATAAGGTGGATTGGTTGCACTGTAATTTCTATGTCTTTTTTCTAATGAGTTGGGAAAGGTTCGGATGACAATCGATTCTGCAGATTTTCCTTCCAATGCTTTTTCAACAACACTCAACGTAATCACTTCATCTCCATTCGGCCATTTTTCGGGAGTTACACTAATCAATTCGGCTGTAAAAAAGAAAGTTTTTAAAGCATCGTTAACACTGTAAAATTCTTTACTAATGTGGCCAACACATTCGGTGTGGGTGCCGTGTCCATGTGGGTTAAAAAAGATGTTGTTAAAATTCACAGAGCCACCCAAAGCTATACTTCCTGTAAATTGTTCTGTTTGTACTGGTTTAATCACTAATGGGTCTACATACCAGGCAGATGCAGCGTCTTTAGATGCCTTTAGTGGCATAGAGATGTCAATCGGTTTTCCAAGATTGACAGAAAAGGTTTTCCCTTTGTGCGTGATTTCTGCTAACATCCTCTAAAGTTATAAATTTGATTTTAGATGGTGGGGAAAAGGGGTAGAAAAATGCAGTTTGTTTAATTGGGTCTTTATAATAAAAGCTTTTGTGGCATTTTTTAGTAGTAACTAATCACGCGATACAATCGCGCGGGAACGGCGGGATAATCTGGTACATTACCTATTACACTGTTTAGTACCATTTATATCTAGCTCTAACTAACTGATCAACCTTTATCTTCTCCGAAATAGAGAGCTTGTTATTTGTAAGGTTAAATATATGAAACTTCATATATTTAATTGTATCAGGAACGTTTTTTATTTGATTGTTAGACGCATAAAAATTAATTCTAGTTTTGATTTTAAATAGCGAGTTAGGTATCTCAGTAAATTTATTATTACTAATATCCAAAGAATTAAATTTTTCAAGCTTACTAAAGTCTGGCAGTTTTTTGAGACTATTATGCCTTACACTTATAAATTTAAGCTGCTTAATATTCGTTATTTCAACTGGTAATTCTATTATATTGCAACTATCTAAATATATTGATTTAAGTGACTTTAATTTAGATAATCTTTCTATAGCAATAGGAAGTTCAATATTATTTCGACTTAAGGAAATAGTTTCTAAAGAAGAAATCATTTTAATTTCTGAAGGTAAATTTGATATGTTATTCCCGGATAAATAAAGATGTTTAAGGTTTTTTATTTCAGCAAGACCAACAAATAGTTGCTTTAAATTAATTTGGGGGTTATTGTTTAAAATTATAGTTTTTAGACTCCTAATTTGTATTAATGTTTCAATTGTGGACTCTAACTCTAAATCCGGATTATTAGATAAATTAATACTTTCTAGATTAGGGAAGTTTAAAATTTCAGTAGGTAGGACTTTAAAATTTGAAGAACTTAAATCTAATGATTTGACTTTAATATTTGTATCATTTAGCTTGTAAGTATAATAAGGGTTACAAGACATCAATGTCATTAAAGTAAAAAAGCTGCTAAAAATCTTTAGTGATGAGTAATGCATTATAATTAAAGTTTTATTTCTACCTCCCCCCCGTTCCCGCGCGATTGTATCGCGTGCATATCAAATGTAACCAATTAATAGACATTCAATTCTGTAAGAATGATGTTGTCAATTAGCCCCTTTTAACCTATTAATTCATTGACTGATTCAATTTTCAATAAAAAAGCACTCTGAAATAATTGTATCCGCCACATTCATCCCTGCTGCAGAAAGCTTAAAGCCAATAGCTGTTTCTTCGATTAGATTAGAAGAAATCTGTTGAATCTGTTCTTCGAGGTAGGACAATAATTCAGCTCCAAATCGTTCTTGAATTCGATTAAAATCAACCCCCCAATTGGTGCGAAGAGCAGTCATGATGTATTCGTTGTACTGGTCAGAAGGAGAAAGTTGTTCTTGCTCAAAGTAGTCACCATTCTCGCTTACTAGTTTTATGTATTGGCTGTTATTTCGAACATTCCATTGTCGGCTATTGCCATTAAAAGAATGTGCAGAAGGGCCAATGCCTAAATACGGTTCTCCTTTCCAATAGTTGGTATTGTGTGTCGAATAATGGCCCGGTTTTGCCAGGTTGGAAATTTCATAATGCTCAAAACCGTGTTCTTTTGCCATGGACTTCAAGTGCTCAAAATGGCGAATCGATTTCTCATCTTCCAATGGTGGTTTTTTTCCCTTTGCGATAAAACTACTCAAAGCTGTTTTTGGTTCTACCGTTAGTGAATATGCCGATAAGTGATTAATACCTGAAGTAAATGCAGTTCTTAAATTCTGCATCCAATGCTCGTCTGATAGGGTAGTGCCACCATAAATCAAATCGATGCTGAGGTGCTCGAATCCTTGATCAATGCAATTCTGCACGACCACTTTTGCCTCTCTAGCATTGTGAGCCCGATTCATATCGCTGAGATCTTCATCATAAAAAGATTGAATACCAATGCTTAGCCGATTGATTCCTGCTGCCTTGTGGCTCTTTATTTTAGAAATGGTTAAGTCGTCTGGATTGGCTTCTAATGTAATTTCAGCGTCGTGAACAATATCGAAGAGATAGTCAATTTTGGCTAAAACCTGCTGAATTTCTTCCGTATCCAATAAGGATGGAGTTCCTCCTCCAAAGTAAATGGTCTGAATTTCCTTTGTAGCCAAATAGTCGCTTCGTTGCTCCAATTCCAGCAACAGCGCTTCAATTAATGCTGCTTTGTTTTTTAAAGAAGTAGAGAAGTGAAAGTCGCAATAATGACAAGCTTGTTTACAAAAAGGAACGTGAATGTAAATTCCTGCCATTTTGGTCGGTTATTTTATTGAGTACAATTCTAAAAGTTGTTCCTTTATCTATTTCAGTTGATTTTACAAAAATCTTCCCTGCATGATAGTTTTCTACGATTCTTTTGGTCAAAGAAAGTCCTAATCCCCAACCGCGTTTTTTGGTCGTAAAGCCTGGTTCAAAAATGGTCTTTTTCTTACTTTTTGCCATTCCTTTTCCATTATCCGTAATGTCTATGTAAACGTATTGAGTTTGATCAATCACCTGAATATCAATTTTTCCATCGCCTTCCATTGCATCTACTGCATTCTTGATGATGTTTTCCAACACCCATTCAAATAGCGGAATGTTTACACTTGCAATTACTTCATCGGCATCAGAAGTTTGATAGCTAAATTGCACCTTTTGAGAAATACGGGCTCTGAAATAATCCAATGAATGTTGGATCACTTTATTGATGTCTTCTTGTTGTAATGAAGGAACAGATCCAATTTTAGAAAAACGCTCAGTGATGGTTTCTAATCGCTGAACATCACTGCCCATTTCCTCAATTGTTTTTGCATCCACATTTTTCATTTTCAATACTTCCAGCCATGCTAGTAGTGATGAAAGTGGTGTTCCTAATTGGTGGGCAGTTTCTTTGGCCATACCCACCCAAACTTGATTTTGCTCTACATTTCTTGCCGTACTAAATAGGTAGTAGGCAATTAGTAAAAACAACGCGATGATTCCAAATTGAATAAAAGGATAGGTTTTTAATTGCTTCAACAAATGCGAATCGGCATAGTAGATGTAATTGATGTCACCATTTCCAATATCAATTACGATTGGACTATTCTGCAATTCCATTTCTAGAATTTGCTGGGCAATGTAGGCGGTGTCTTTTGATTTTGTGCTGTCGATGTTTCCAAAAGCGATGACCGCCGCATGCGAACTATCAGTGTAAATAACTGGTACTGAAGCTGAGTTAATTATAATGTCGTCGTTTAACGAATTGATTTGATTCTGCAATACTTTTCTCAGCTCAGAAAAGATAGTAGACTCTTTATAATAAAGATAGTTGAGTTCATTCTTGTAATACGCAATTTCGATGGGCGTATTTTGTTTTTGCAACTCACGCAGCTCAGCGTTCAGTAGGGCAGAATCCTTACTTATTGATTCTGGGAAATTTCGATGCGATACAATCTTGCCTGACTTGTCAGTAAGTATAATTGGAATGGTTGTATTGGAAAACAAGATTTGAGTGTAAAAACTCAAGTCGTCTTGAACGCCCGAGGTTACCACTCTTCTGTTTGCTTCTGCCCAAATCTCAACCCGCTTGCGTTCTTCTTCTGAAATAGTGTTGAAGAGAGTATTCGTGTAATTAACGAGTTCGGCTTTCTTTACGATGGCTTCCGCCCAAGCTTTCACCTTTAGTTTTTCTTCTGCTGCAATTTTGTTCACCAATACATTGGTGTACCAAAGTGACACTAATATAATTAGAGCTGCAACAATTGCTAGACCGAATTTCCACCGCTGCTTTTTTGAATATATGTTCAAACTTCCTCCGCTTTAAATCTATAATAATGACGAATGTTTCATCGCATTAGTTGCTGTTACTCTAAATCTGAACACTTATTCTTCAAATTCATTTTCGTTGGGTTGTGCAATTTTATCAATAAATTTTCCAATTCCCGTCTTTTTGGTTTTTTTCTTCTCCGTTTCTGTCTCTTTTACGTCTTTTTGTTGGGTTTGGTTTTCATCTTCGTCCCATTCCAACTCGAACGTTTGTTTTTTTGTTGAACGATCAGGAGTACTTTTCAAAGTAGTGTCTTTCTTAAATAAACCGAATTCTTCCTTTAACATAGATTTTACTACTTTCTTTTCGCTCTTAAGACCCTCTTTCCAATACGTTTTTAATGCATCTGTATCATAACTGATCTTTGGGTCGCTCAAGTTGCCCGTCATCTTAATAAACAGTCGCGTCTTGCCCAATCCATCGTCTTCGATTTGTCCAAACTCCGATTGTTTTTTTCGCGCTGCTTTGGCTTTGTTTCCCATTATGTCGTTGAGCAACAATTGAATTTTATAATTAATGTCGTTGTCGAATGAGTGACTTCCTTCTAATTTTAAATTCAATGCCGAGGAGTTAATGTCGAAAGAAGGGATAAAAATTCGTTCATCTTTGATGATGATTTGATTGCTTAAAGTAGAAAATTTGATGTGTTTCAATTCGCTTAAAGCGATGTAATCTGATAATGCTTCTAAAGATGCAAAATTGATCAGCTCTCCTTTTTCAATGTTCAAATCAGCTTGAACTTCTAGCGTTTTTTTGTCGAACACCAGTTGTGGGGTCCATTCTGAATAAAACTCAATGTCGCAATTGGCGATTCCTTTTAAGTTTTGTGCAGTAATGGTTTGCTGACCAAAGTTTCCAAAGTCATTAAAAAGATCGGTGATGGAAATGTGTTTCAGCTGCGCTTCTGAAGAAATAATGACTTTCCCTTTTGTGGTTGTATTCACTACCAAATATCCTGTGGCATCTCCCTGCATGGTCTTGAATGAAACCCCACTCGCTTTAAGGATTTTGTTTTGCAAACTCACAAATGCTTGAGCTGACGAAAAACTAAATTTGCTGAATGAGAGACTATCTATTTTGCAATCCAAATAGAAGCTAATTCGATCTGAAAAAGTAAGTTGATAAGCAGAATCTGATGGTGTGCTTTTATCGCTTAATAACAATTCATCTAGGAAAATTCGTTTTGATCGCAAGCTTGCATCCATCTTTAGTGGCTGATCTTCTGAAAATAAATAACCGATCAAGTTGTGCAGCGTACCATTGAAATTAAAATCACTGCGACTGATGTTTCCTTTTAAATTGTTGGCTTTTATGTCGTTATTTCGAATGATTAATCCGCCCGAAATGTTCTTGTATTCTTGTGGTTTGTCCTTTAATCTGAAATTAACAGCTTGTAAAGTTACCTCTCCTTTTGTTTGTGCTTGTTTCCAATCGGCTAGAGTGAATTCTTTTAGTTTTGCAATTCTTCCTTTGGTTTCAATATGAATGTCCAATTGTCCACTGACATCGGTGATGGAAGTAACATTCATAAAAGGAATCAGCTCCTCTAAGAAAAGGGTCAAATTCCCATTGAAAGCATAGCTTGGGTCATTGAAATCCGTTAAGGTAAGACCTCCGTTTATGCTTCCTTTTCCAAATTTTGCATTGATATTCTCTAGCGAAATTTTACTGGTTCGCAATGCGTTTTCGGTTCCGTTATCATAGCTCCCATTTAGTGAGATATTATTCAAAGCCACATCAGATTCTTGATGGATGAATGATCCTTTTTCAACCTGAAAATTGAAGTTAACAGATGGAGATTTAATACTTGTGATCTCTCCTTTTATCAACCCATCAAAAAGAACGTTCCCATCTATCTGGTAGGTTTCTAGTGTCGATTTTTGTGTTTCAGGAAGCAGTTGTATAATTGCCGGAATACTCACATTTTCACTAGCAATCGAGAGGTCGATGAACATTCCATCGTCTAAATTTTTTAAAAATCCATTGATGACAAATGGCAGTTTTGCAAAATTTAATGCTGCATTTTTAATCGTGTAAGTCGATGCTTCACTGTCGATTTTGAATACCGATTTTAACTCTACTGCTCTATTTTCAGCATAAATATTACCTCCTTGCTGGTAAGAATACAATTGAAAATTGGTCTCAAAATTTAAGTCGTACTTGGTGTTTGTAAATGCACCCTCTAACTCCAATTGATGAATGTAATTGGAAAATCGTATTTGTTTTGGTTCATTTTTATATGAAAACCCGACTTGTTCAAAATGAACCGATTCTAAGGATAAATTTAGATCTGTTTTATGGCTGTTTAGACTGTCTGATTCTTTCCAAAAAATATAGTTTTCTATCCCATATTGATCCACCGATAAATGAACAGCACCTTTCTCAAAACTTAACTTATTAACTGTATAATTTTTGTTGATGATGTTCCAGATATTAAATTCCATGAAAATGGAACCAAACTGAAATAGGGTATCTTTTTTAGTTGCATCGGATGTGCCAAAAGCCAACACATTTTTGAATTCCAAGGAGGCGGAGGGGAATTTTTTGATGAAACTAAATTCGATGCCTTCTACCTTAATCTCTGATTTAATGTAAGTATTGACTGTTTTTACAGCATATTGCTTCACATCTTCTTCAAAAAGATAAGCCATTCCGATAGCTAAGCCAATGAACAGAGCAATGGCCAAGAGAAGTCGGAGAACTACTTTTTTGAATTTTTGCATAGTTTCCTAACGGAAATCAGGTTTCGTTGTTGTTTTACTTTTCTGAGAAGGAAGTCGCATCAATAAACTCAATTCTTCTTGATCTAAGTGTTTCCAGTTTCCACGAGGCACATCCTTTTTGGTAAGTCCTGCAAAATAAACACAATCAATTTTGCTCACTTCATATCCCAAGCTCTCGAAAGCACGTTTAACGGCGCTGTTTTTACCAATATGAAGTTCTAAACCCACTTCTTTTTTGTCGGTGCCAACCAAGGTTACCTCCTTAAATTTAACTATTCCTTCCTCTAAATGAACGCCCGTTTCCATTAGTTTCAAGTGTTCCACTGTTACTTTTTTGTCTAGCCCAATGTGGAAAATTCGTTTTACAGAATGGTTTGGATGAGATAATTTTCGGGTCAAATCACTATCGTTGGTCAATAACAAAACACCTGTAGTCATTCGTTCCATTTTGCCTACTGGTGCCAATGGTTCTTTACACGCTTTCGCAATTAAATCCATCACCGTTTTTCTGCCTTTTGGATCAAAAGTAGCTGCTACAAAATCTTTTGGCTTGTTTAATAGAACGTAGCGTTTGGTGTCTTTTTTTAGTTTGGTTCCTTCAAAAGTTACTTCATCTCCTGGCATTACTTTCACACCCAATTGGGTCACTACTTTTCCATTAATGGTAACTGTTCCTGCCAAAATCAAATCATCTGCATCTCTTCTTGTGGCAACACCGGCATTCGATAAATACCGATTGATTCGGATTCCTTCAGCTTCTGTTCTTGGACGGTTAGGACTCGATTTTTTAAATCCGCCTTCTTTATTGTATTTGCCACTAGGAACAAACATTTTGTCGCTTTTCTTACCGTCAAATTTATCCGTTCTTTTATCGCCTTTTGGTGCAAAGGTTTTCTCTGGTTTTTTATTCTCAAATGCATCCTCAAATTCTGAATGTGCTGTTGGCTTTTTACCTTCAAACTTTCCTTTTGTGAATGGCTTTTTTTCTCCTCTTGGTGAAAATGGACGATCCGATTTTTTCGCATCTCCATATTTAGAACGAGTTGATTTTCCGCCACTTCGTTTGTTTTCAAATTTCCCTTTCCCTTCTTTTCTACCTTCGCCTCTATTTGACTTCTCTTTCATCTTAATTTCAAATTTGATACAAAGTTAATTATTAATTGATTGCTTTGTTTGATTTGATGAGTTTCGTCAATTCTTATTGGAATCAGCATGTTTGCTCTAAAAAATGCCTTATTTTTGACCCCACTATTAATTCTACTCTCCATTTGAAAAAGGTTTTCGGAACTTTCTTTCTTTTCCTATTTTTATACCAATGCGTTGGTTACATGCCTGTATATAAATTTTGGGAGTATCGAGTAAAGAAAGAAGTGAAACGTATGATCCGAGCTGGGATGGAAAATGAGGCGTTAGAATTAGTCAAGATGCCTAAAGCTTGGTTAGAAACTCCACCTGATCACATAGAGTGGGAGCACAGTAAAGAATTTATCTTGAATGGAACTTATTATGATGTTGTTCGATCAGAGGAAAAAGGAGACGACATTTATTTCTATTGTTACAAGGATACCAAAGAAACCGCTCTGTCGATTGGATTGGATAGGCATACGCGAGAATTTATTGCAGAGAATCCGACCAAAAAAGAAACCAAAGATAGTATTAGCTCCTTTTTTAGCAAGGAGTATTGGCATGCCATTGATCAAAAGTTATTATTACTGAATCAAACTGCCATTAATTGGGGTTTGATAAAGCTTAAGAAGCCATTATTTCACCTTTCCACCCTGACTCCACCTCCGGAGTTTTTATAGTTTTTCACGTAGAGTTGGATTTAATTCCAACCATTAATTAAGTTAAAACTATAAAAATAGATAATGAGAAAAGTTATTTTATGGAGTTGCATGATATTGACCTATCATGTCAGTTCTGCACAGGTATTGACACTAGTCGATGCTCAAAACAATGAACCATTAGAGGCAGCGGCTATTATTAGCGAAACTCCTAGTGCGTTTACAACGACCAATGTAAAAGGACAAGCTGAGATTGGAGCTTTTAAAGGTTCCAATGAAATTCAAATCAGAATGATAGGCTATGAAATTATTGTAAAATCTTACAATGAATTAAAGGAACTTTCATTTATTGTTCCGTTGAAAGTTTCAGCAATGAACTTGGATCAGGTAGTTATTTCGGCGAGTAGATCGAAACAAGTGACTGCCGCTGTGCCAGAGAAAATTACTGTGATTTCATCCAAAGAAGTGAGTTTGCAGAATCCACAAACTGCAGCTGATCTTTTGAATGTTTCTGGTGAAGTATACATTCAGAAAAGTCAGCAAGGGGGTGGAAGTCCTATGATTCGAGGATTTTCTACCAATCGATTGCTTTACACTGTTGATGGAGTTCGTATGAACAATGCCATCTTTAGAAGTGGGAACCTACAGAATGTCATTTCTCTAGACCCGTTTGCCATAGAGAAAACGGAGATTTTATTCGGGCCTGGTTCTAACATCTACGGAAGTGATGCCATTGGTGGGGTGATGAGTTTTCAGACTTTAACACCACAATTGTCATTGGATGATGAGCCACTAGTAAGCGGTGTTGCTGCCGGAAGATATTCTAGTGCCAACCAAGAAAATACTGGTCATTTTAATGTGAATGTTGGCTGGAAAAAGTGGTCGATCTTATCAAGTATCAGTGCTAATAAATATGGCGATTTAAAAATGGGAAGTAATGGCCCTGATGATTACCTCCGCCCATATTATGTGGAGCGCTTGTATGGAGTGGATTTGATTAAGGTCAATGAAGATCCGAAAGTTCAGAATCCATCTGGCTATAGCCAAATTAATATGATGCAAAAAATTCGTTTCAAACCGAATGAAAAATGGGATTTTCAGTATGGATTTCATTATTCTGAAACATCAGATTACAGCCGATATGATAGACATCAGAGAATTAAAGATGGATTGCCACAATATGGAGAATGGGCATATGGACCACAAAAGTGGATGATGAACAACTTGAACATTACACATCAAAATAAAACAGCTATATATGATGAGTTTACAATCCGATTGGCGCAACAATCATTTGAAGAAAGCAGAATTAGCAGAGGTTTTGGAAAACCAACTCGAGAAACAAGATTGGAGGAAGTAGAAGCCTACTCAATCAATATGGATTTTAATAAAAAGTTGGGCTCGAGAAACGATTTCTTTTACGGAATTGAGGGAGTTATTAATAAAGTCACTTCTACAGGGATTGATGAGGATATCTTAACAGGAGCTTCCGTTGAAGGAGCGCCGAGATATCCGAAGTCTGCTTGGGGAAGCTATGCCGCTTATGTAAACGATCAGTTTCAGTTGACAGAAAAAGTAATGTTGCAAGCAGGATTGCGATACAGCAATTATCAGATTCAAGCAGATTTTGATACGTCATTGTTTCCTTATCCAATTACATCTACATCTTTGAATAATGATGCTGTAACTGGTAGTTTTGGAGTTGTTGTGCGTCCTACAGATCATTTGGTGTTGACTGCAAATGCGGCAACTGGTTTTCGTTCTCCGAACATTGACGACATGGGAAAATTGTTTGACTCAGAGGCTGGTAGTGTTGTTGTTCCCAATCAAGATTTACAAGCAGAATATGCTTACAGTGTAGATGCTGGTTTTGCGGCAACTATTTTGGATTTTGTAAAGATTGATGCTACTGGATTTTATACCCTATTGGACAATGCGATGGTTCGTAGAGATTATACACTAAATGGAATGGATAGTGTTATCTATGAAGGTGAATTAAGTCAGGTTCAGGCGATACAGAATGCAGCGCAATCTACTGTTTATGGAGTGCAAGCAGGTATTCAATTTGATTTCGGAAGTGGGTTCGGGTTATCGTCTCGAATCAACTACCAAAAAGGCGAAGAGGAGTTAGACAATGGAGATAAAAGTCCATCAAGGCATGCGGCTCCACTTTTTGGAAATACCAAATTGACCTACCATTACAAAAACTTAGATCTTCAGTTTTATGCTGTATATAACGCAAATAGAAGTGCGAAAGATATGCCTGAAGAGGAGTTGGGCAAAACGGAGTTCTATGCATTGGATTGGAATGGAGATCCGTATTCACCTGCTTGGTATACTTTGAATTTTAAAACGATGTATCGAGTAAATGAGACTTTGCATTTAAGTGCAGGATTGGAGAACATAACCGATCAGCGTTACAGACCATATAGCTCAGGAATTTCTGCACCAGGCCGAAATTTCATTTTAGGAGTTAAGGCTAAATTCTAATTAATTCGATTTAAAATAGAAGCATTGAAAGCTCTGGTTCTCTTATTGAGAGTCAGAGTTTTCTTTTTCTAAAGCATTTGATTTTCGTTCGTTGAAGGACTCTTTCTTCTCCAAAGCATTGAATTCTTTCATCAATCCATGGATAGTATCTTCAGGAATTTGAAATACATCCAACAACATTAATCCATCCAATGCATCCGAAAATTTAGGGTCTACATTAAAGCAAAGTACTTTGGCATTTTGTTTTAGATACTTCTTGAAAAGCACCGGAATCTTCAAGTGTTGAGGTTCTATCTCTTCAATGAACTTGTCCAACTTTTGAAGGTCGTCAGCTGTAATTTCCATCACACTTTCTATCTCGGAAGGATCTATTTTAATCCGAAACTCATTGCGCGGTTTTACCCAACTAGCAAGCTCTTCATCGTAATAGTATTTCTTCAAAAATGAGATGATTAAGCTCTTTGAAAAGGTTGAAAATTCATTACTAATACTGACCGGACCAGTTAAATAGCGATACTCTTCATTCTGCAATAAGAAGAAGAAGATCCCTCTCCACAATAGAAACAAGGGCAAAGGTTTCTTTTGATATTCAGCAGTAATGAATGATCTTCCTAAATCAATCGATTGACGAAGAATGGGATTAAATTCATTGCTAAAACGAAATAACTCATTAAGATAAAATCCTTTTCGACCATAACGTGTCATGATGTCGGCACCTCTACCCAAGCGATATCCACCAACTATTTTCTTTGCTTCTCGATCCCAAATGATGAGGTGGTTGTAGTACAAATCAAACTCATCGGTATCTATTTCTTTGTTGGTTCCTTCACCGACTTCTCGATAAGTGATTTCTCGCAATCGTCCGATTTCTCTTAGCGCATTGGGGATGGAGTTTGCTGACGCACAATACACCGAAAAACCGCTTGAGTCAAATAAATGCTGGTTATCAGAAAGTCTGGATAGTTCCTTTTCGATCAATTCAGGTGCGACAGCTGGAATAATTTCCTCCTGTTTTTGATTGCGTTTTAAGCTGTAATTGAAAAATCGCTTCACCTGAATCGAGGAACCTAAACTATAGGTTTTTGTTCTTAAAAATCGTCCATATTGATTGATGTCCTCAAAGGTGGCTTGTTCTTTTACAGAAATCGGGTTGCCGATTCTAACTTCTATCGTTTTGTTCTTTTTGTTCAACAATTCAGAAGGGAGTTTTGCTGTTCTTATTTTTGGTGCTACTTTTCCTAAAAGGTGAAATAAATTAGAATTTGAGCCTTTAAAATAGACCGGAACTACTGGAATTTTCATGCCTTTAATAAGGCGAAGACTATTTGTTTCCCATGCTTTATCTTGAATTTTTCTGCTTTTGTAAGTCGACACTTCTCCTGCTGGAAAGATTCCAATGGGGTGGTTATTGTTTTTATGAGTAATCGCTTTTCGCACTCCGGATAAGTTGCTCATTTCGTCTTTTAAATCCTCGAATGGATTTACCTCAATGAAGCAATCTTTTAACGGATCAATTTTTTGCAATAAAAAATTGGCCAATAATTTATAGTCGTGGAATTTAGTCCTGAAAATTTTTAATAGAATAATACCATCAATTCCACCATAAGGGTGATTACTGATGGTAATAAAAGAAGAATCTAAAGGCAGTTTCTCCAACGCCTCTTCATTAAACTTTAAATCTATATTTAGAATTTCAAGGACTTTGTCAATGAACTCTATCGGTTGATCTGAGTATGCTTCTTGGTAAAGCTGGTTGAAAGAATCGTATTTTAAAATCCTCATTATCAATGAAGAAACGACGTCAGCAGTTAGGTTGGTTAAGTGAAGGAGCTTTGAAATACTTTCTTTTTCGATTAGGTCTTTTTTCATAAGAGCTTAGTTTGGGGAACAATGCGGCAGCCACTATTATTCCACTAAAATAACCAACTAAATTAAATTCTCCATCGCAATGTAGTGTTAAAAAAAGATGAAGCAATCGCTAAGTTTAATCAATCAAGTCTCTTTTGATGTCTAATTTTCTCAAAGGAGGCGATAAAATTGCTGTGGCTCCTACGATTCCTAAAGTCATCATTCCACCAAAAACGACTGCCGTAACTGTCCCCATTAATTTGGCCGTCACCCCACTTTCGAAAGCGCCCAATTCATTGGAAGATCCCACAAACATGGAGTTGACAGAAGCGACTCTACCCCGCATGGCATCAGGAGTTTTCAATTGTAGAATAGTTTGACGGATGACCACACTGACTCCATCAGTGACTCCACTAAAGAATAGTGCCACTAAAGAAATCCAAAATATATCAGAAAGTCCAAAAACGATGATGCAAATCCCAAAACCAAAAATTGCCCACAATAATTTTTTTCCTGCATTTTTATTGAGTGGAAAATAGGCCACCACCATCATGGTAAGGAAGGAACCCACAGCTGGAGCAGCTCTAAGAATTCCGAAACCAGTGGAGCCGACTTTTAAGATGTCTTGTGCAAATACAGGTAACAATGCAACAGCTCCGCCAAAAAGTACAGCAAACATATCAAGAGAAATAGTTCCAAGTATCAATTTATTAGTAAAGACAAAGTTCAACCCTTCTTTCAAACTTTTGACAATTGGTTCTCCTTTTTTGGTGTTGAGAATTGGTTTTCGTTCGATTTGAAAAAGTAAGATCAATGAAAAGAGTGCAAAGCCAGCAATAATGAGCATGCTCCAATGAACCCCAATCCAAACGATGAAAAGCCCACCTAATGCAGGTCCCATCATAGATCCCATTTGCCAAGCAGAACTGCTCCATGTGGCTGCATTTTCATAAAACTCGCGCGGAATTAATTGGGAGAATAAAGAGAAAATGGTCGGCCCAAAAAATGCTCGAGTAACTCCACCAAAAAAGACCAATGTATAGATAAGACCAATGTGCCATGAGTGGCTGAGGTTGTCTGTGATTACTGGCCAAGTCAATAAGAAAAGACCAAAACTGATGCATAAAAATGCGGTGATACAAACGGCGAATAAGTTTCTTTTTTCCAATTGATCCACATAATGGCCTGCAAAAAGTGACAATGAAACTGCTGGGATAACCTCCATCAATCCAATCAATCCAAGTGACAATGGATCTTTGGTTAAGCTATAAATTTCCCATTCAATGACAATGAACTGCATGGCCCAAGCAAACACTAGGGCAAAGCGCAGAATAACAAAGATTCGAAATTCTTTAAATTTTAAGGCAGCATAGGGGTTTACTTTTCCCATTTATTCGTTTTGTAAGGGTCAAAATTAGCGATTGTAACTTCTAAGTTGGATAAAAAAAGCAGAAACAAAATGGAGATTTGAATAATAATTCAATCATTTTTTTTGTAATATTGCACACCCAAAATTGAGTAATCAGTTTTGGCCCTCAATGTTCCAATGCGATTGGACATTACAACTATATAAAAGAGATTTATTCTCTTTACGGGCCCATAGCTCAGCTGGTTAGAGCACCTGACTCATAATCAGGTGGTCGATGGTTCGAGCCCATCTGGGCCCACAAAAAGACTCAATCGAAAGATTGGGTCTTTTTTTTGCCCTGATGGGCGAGAAGTTTATACTGAGCGAATAGCGCGATTTTCTTTCATAGTAGAATTTATTATAGCCGAAGTGAGCCCATCTGGGCCCACAGTTAAATCCTCTGCAAATATTTGCAGAGGATTTTTTTTGAAATACTTTAGGGCGAGAAGCGTTGCACTGATCGAGAAATGCGATTGTTTTTTGAAATAGAATGTATAATAGTCGAAGTGAGCCCATCTGGGCCCACTACTTTAACAGCTTACCTTACATCACATTAGGTTAGGCTGTTTTTTTGTGACTTTTTTAGAAATTGGCTCAAGTAGGGTTCTTAAGTCGGGTTTTTAAAAAGTAATTCACAAAAAAAGCTGTATCAAATATTTAATACAGTCTTTTTTTGATATAAATTAAACGAACATCTTCATATTTTCCCCCTTATTTAAAGTATATAAATAAATGAAAAAGATAATTTTATTAAGTTTTACAGTGTTATTTATAATGTTTAACAATACTCTTAATTGTCAAACATATATCAATTCAGATACGATAACATTGCATAAGATGATAGAGAAGGAAAATGCTGTTGGGTTTATTTCTTATTACAGAGGTGATACCTTAATTTCAAAAGAGTTTAATTATATTAAAAAAAGTTTTCCGTTTTTTAGGTTTAAGCTGTTAAAAGAAGGGATATATTACAGTTTTTATACAAATGGTAAAATAAAGGAAGTGGGCGCTTTTCATAAAGGAAAGCCAATGGGCTTTTGGAAATCCTATTTCGAGGATGGACGTATAGAAGAAGAATGTATGTACAACAGGAGAGGAAAACTAATAAAATGTAAAAATTATTTAGATTTGGAAAAATAATTAATAATTGGTCGACATCCAGCTCAATGTGTTTGCAACCATAAGTGTCCGAAAACTAAGAATCATTTAGATATTTCCCTACTAAAATAGGATTTCCACCTGAAAGTATAATTATTTCACTTAAAGGTGAATCATGAATTTCATTTGAGATTATAATTTTTACTATTTTGAAACCCTCCTGATTTTTCATTTTCTTATAAACTTGAATTAACATTGCCAAAATTAGAGTTATATAAACTGTCACCTTTATTCCATTTAAACTTCTATTCATTAGGTGTATAAAATTTAATCAGCTAGCACAGACTTGCAGTCCGTGAAAATAAGCCTAACAATACTGAGGACTGTAAGTCCGTAGAAAGAGTAATTTAAATATTCAATATCTTCGCTGCATGCAAAAAAAGTATCATTATTTCATTATTGGAGTTATATTAACTGTTAGCCAATCACTAATTGGTCAAGAGAATTTTAGCAATCAGAGCATATCAATTGAGCCTATTCAGTTTAGTTTAACGAGTCACAATAATATCTCCATTCAGGCAGTTTTTGGGAGCGAAGACACCATTAATTTGATGTTTCATTTAGCAGCCAATTCAGTATCACTTACTACAAAAGCCACAGAAAAAATGAAGAGTATTTATTGGGATACAGCAAGTGATGTTGGCAGTTGGGGCGGCAGGTCTACATCTCGATACAGTGAAAGTAATACGATCAAAATTGGCAACTTTCTTTGGGATAGTGTGTCTGTTTGGGAAGATGAAAATTCAGGTCCTACTACAGGAGGTAAATTTGGCCCTCATTTATTTGAGGGGTATGCCGTAGAAATTGATTTTGAAAAAAGTCTAATCAACTTACATGAATCATTGCCTAACGTAACTAATGAGTATTCAAAAATTCCTATGGTGAATGGAAGAAGTGGTTTCTTCATTCAAGGAACGAGCACAATAGATGATGTAGAATATCAAAATGAATTTTTAATTCATACTGGATATGGCGGAGGAATTTTGTTTGACGATAAATTCGCAGAAGAAAGTAAAATAGGAGAACGTATAGAAATTATAGATGTAAAAGAACTGAAGGATTCTTTTGGAAATGTGATAAAAGTTAATAAAGGATCTTTGCCAAAATTCTCGATTGGGAATTTAGAATTAACGGATGTTCCTGTTGGATTCTTTCAAGGAAAAATAGGCCAACAACAAATAAGCATAATAGGAGCTGACATATTGAAAAGGTTTAATATTATAATAGATTCTGATAGAGAATTCATCTACCTAAAACCTAATCAGCTTATAAATATGGCTTACACTCCATTTTAGAAAGTCAACTTTTTTAGAATACTTTTTTGGAGAATCATATCCTTATATCGAACTTTCACACTTAAGAAGAGAATTTATACAATACATGGAAAATATACTTTTTGATTTCATTTCAAAATACATTTCACTTTCAAAAGAAGAAGAGGCAACTTTAATTTCTCTTGATATTTTTCGCACAGTAAAAAAAGGAACGATTTTACTTGAACAAGGAAAGTACTCTGTGAATGGTTATTTTGTATTAAAAGGTTGTATTAGAAGTTATTATATAAAAGATGGTGAAGAGAAAACGACCAATTTCTATACAGAATTAGAAGGAGTTACGCCCTCATGTGTCATCAATAAGCAACCTTCTGAATATTCTATTTCGTGTACAGAAGATTCTATTCTCACCGTCTCGAACCCTGATATGGAAATGGAGATATTTGAAAAATTTCCAAAATTTGAAACACTTTGTAGAGTCCTTTCAGAAGAGTTATTATCTAAGCAACAAGTGAGTTTTGATGATTTTAAAACTTCGTCTCCGGAGCAACGGTACTTAAATTTAGTACAAAACAGACCTGACCTTATTCAAAGAGTGCCACAACACCAATTGGCAAGCTATATAGGCATGAAACCTCAATCTCTTAGTAGGCTGAAAGCAAGAATTCTTGAAAAAGAGAAAAGCTAGTTTGCACTTCTTAACTTAAGTGAACGTTTCTTGGCTACCTGCCTTTCTATTTTTGTATGCTAAACAACAAGTAGAAGGTATGCGAAGTAAAGTTTTAGCGATTGGATTAGTTTTATTACTAACTAGCAAATTACAATTGAATGCCCAATATATGAATCAGGATAGCACTTACAAAAAGTGTTTTTTAGGCAGTACATTCTTTGTATTAGGAAATTTATCAAAAACGAATAAGCCCGATTTTGTTCAATTTAATTTAGGCTATCGCATTACGAGTAAAGATGTGATATCTGTAGAATTGAAAACTTGGAAATATGCTTGGCCACTCGGCATTCCTTTTACTAGCAGCTCATTTGAAGCTTCTGAAACCGAATTTCCTGGATACATCAGAGAGGTTGGTTTTGCTCTTGCCTATCAACGATTTTGGTGGAAAGGGTTATACACAGGAGTTCATGTTATGAACGCTTGGCAAACATTTGTGGATGACAATGACAAGACAATAGGAAAGGGATTTCAACTGTTTAATACCTATCGTTTGGGATATCATGTAAAGCTATTTAAGGACCGATTTTTCATTGAGCCTTCGCTGGCTATTACGCATCGTCCATTACAAACTAAAATGCCTGCTTCTTTTAAAGAATTAGACGACAATTGGCCTAAATTCTTATATGGTGAACCCGGGCTTCACTTTGGATATAATTTTTGATATTTTTAGAAATGCTTTATAAATTTTAAATTGAACATATTTTCTATTCTATCAATAGGAATAAACTTCTTAGACTTTAACAATGCACAAAATAATTTTCACCTCTATATTATCTCTCTTATTTATAGCATGTCAAACTCCTTTAAAACAAGAAAAAGAGCAAACTATTGAACCGTTTGATCAACTTATCCAACTGATGGATCAATATGCAGTAAAAACGCTAGAAAATGGCAATGTGAAATCCTTGGCATTGGCGATTTACAAAGACGGAAAAGTGTACCACAACTACTATGGTGAAATTGAACCGGGAGCAAATAACAAACCTAACGATAGCACTGTTTATGAGTTGGCTTCCATCTCTAAAGTATTTACTGGTTCACTGATTTCACAAGCTGTATTAGAAGGGAAATTAACTTTATCGGATAAGATTCAGGATTATGTTGGCCAATCTTACACCAATTTAGCATTTGAAGGACAGTCTATTACCATAAAACATTTACTTACACATACGTTAGGATTTAAAGATAGAACGCCTAAAGGACTATCTGAAGTTCACAACAAAATCTCAGAAGGTTATTATGAGAATAATCCTTTTGAATATGATTTCTCTGATTTGTTGATAGAGCTAAAAACAATGAAATTAGATAAAAAGCCTGGGACATTTTTTGAGTATAATTCCATTGGGCCTGAACTATTGGCTTATGTATTAGAACTAGTTTACGAAAGACCCTATAAAGATTTATTGAAGGACTTCTTGAATGAGCGAGGAATGAATCATACCTCATTATTGGATTTTGAGAATCATAAAAATAATTTTGCATACGGTTATAACGAAACTGGAAAAAGGGTTCCTTTCCATAAAAACCCATTGATTGGCGGTGGTGGCGGCATGCTTTCTACTTTACCCGATTTAATCGAATTTATGAAGTTTCAGATCGAGAGCGACCATCCAATAATTAAGGAATCAACTAAGGAGTTATTTAGAAATGATGACGATGATGTGATGGGCTATTTGTGGCAAAACATGGGCGTTGGTGAAGAGGAAGGGTTTTACTATTCTAAAACCGGCACTTCCATGGGTACACAAAGTGGAATTTTAATTTGCCCTGATTCTAAATATGGATTAGTACTTATATCTAATACTACCTCTGATGATGCGATTGATGATTGGATGACTCTATTTTTTAGCAAGATGGAAGTAGATTTAATCAAATACCCAAGGCTAAATTTAGTGAGTATTCTAAAGCCCGACTTTATTGGAAATACAGCCAAAGGTATTCAACAATTCAATGAATTAAGAACAGATACAACAAGGTATTTCTATTCTGACAAAGAATTAAATAACCTCGGCTATGAATTGCTTTATGAAATGAAAGACGAAAAGAAAGCCATTCAAATATTCAAATTGGCAACAGAAATATATCCTGAAAATGCCAATTTATTTGATAGTCTGGGAGAAGCCTATTTTGAAGCTGATGATTACAAAAATGCGTTGATTAATTATAAAAAATCAATTGGTTTGGATTCCAATAATTCCAATGCAAGAAAATACATTTTAGAATTAGAACAATTTTTAATCAATGGTAATCTTTAATTTAAGACTTGCGGATTTATGGTGCAAGTCCGCTAGAACGAGTTGTGGTTTATTAGTTCAAACGAACGTTTCCAACAATTTGAAAAGTAAGGAGTGACAGAAGAAATAAATATGATTCTCCGTTAGCGCGGACTTGCAGTCCGTGAAATTATCGTGACAGTAGAGAGGACTTTAAGTCCGTTGAAACAGTTATTTTAATATTTATTATTTTGGCTGTATGTCAACCAAGTATAAAGTGTTTTTGTAATTTATGTCGCGAATTAAAGTTATATCACGGACTGCAAGTCCACGTGAACGAGTCTGGAAAATGAGAAAAGTTGAGGTGTTTATTGTGCTAATTGTCGCTTTATTAGGATTGGTATTTACTTTCAGTTTTGGTAACTTGATTGCAAGTGATCATACTGCCGGTGTTCTAGGAATCCCGTTTTTGATTTTTCTTTTAATATATTGCTCTATTCTTATTTTTTCAAATAATGGTTTAACAAGGTTATTAATGAGAGTTGTAATTTCACTTTATCTTATGACCTTAATCTCATACTCGCTTACTATTTTATATCTCAAATCAATAACTTCTGACACTTTTACATACCTCTATAGTTCCAAAGCCGGAGAGGCGAATTTAGCTGAAAGTTTATTGAATTCTTTCTGCGCAGCAGGTATAGTTATAACAGTATTCGTTGTGTTAATTGTTAAAAGAAAGGGAGCTAATCGCTAACTACCTCTTCCCATCAAAAAAATCGTTAACGCAGACATACAGTCCCTATTTAAGTCTTACAAATGACTCTTATCGAACTTAAAGCAACTTTATTTAAGAAACTGCCCGACTTTGGCAGTCTTTCTTCAACCATATTACGTAAATAAGTTCATGGCAAAATAGTACTTAATTTTTTGTCGATTCTTGGCAATAGTAGCTATTTACAATACTTTTACACCTCCTTTTTTAAACTACTAAAAGAATGTATCTTTAAATTTATGAAGCAGCTTCAGATTTGCCTTACACTTTTGTTTTTCGTTTGCAGATTTTCTGTAGGTTATGCTCAAGGCGATTCATTTATAGATATTACTCGAATCGAAATTTCTGAGCATTTGGCACCAAATGCACTAATTATTCCGGATGAGAAGCACGCCTATACCTTCGACCTTATCAAATCCAATGACAGCATTGTTAAAACTGGATATACTCCGATTAATAGCATCCCCTACCTAGACTTTACGCAGTCTAGTTTTTGGATGGTGTTAAATACAATGAACGGCTCTTCCAAAGAACAAAGCTATTACCTGGAACTTGCGCGTCCTCTGACCAACGTAGTTAATTTGTTTGTGCTTAATGAATCAGGTGAGGTTATAGAAACATTCGAGACAGGAGATGATTTTAAGTTTAGTTCGCGTCCATACAATGACCGACACTTTATTTTTCCCATCATATATCCCCCGAATAGTAAGAGAAAGCTTATTGTGCAGACTCAAAGTGATGGAGAAATATTGAAACTCCCGATGAAGTTTTGGCGCATAGATGCCTATACCCAGCATTCCATAAAAGAGAATTTTTTATTAGGGCTTTATTATGGGTTATTTATACTCGTACTTTTCCTATTTACTTTTTTCGGAATTGCTTTAAAAGAGAGCATCTACTTCTACTTTGTAAGTTATGTGTTTTTGCTGGGCCTTTTCCAGCTTTCATTAGACGGACTTGCATTCCAATACTTATGGCCAGAGTTGCCTTGGTTAGGTAATCATGCTATTTTGATGTTTGCCGCACTTTCATTATTGTCCATGTTATTATACGTAAAAAGGTATCTAGGAGAATTTAGTCATTATAAAAAATATGAGAAAGGTTATGCGGTATTCATTACTCTAACCTTTATTTCTTTTCTTTTAAGTTTGACTTCGGGAACGGTATATGCACTTCAATTTCCCATTTTAAATGGGCTTTCTTTTATTGTAGTAATCTACTTTCTATTTGGAATTTATTATAAATACAAAGAAGGCAACAAACTTGATTTGGCAGTTGTAATCGCATTCGTCTCTTTAAGCTTAGGAGCAATTGTGTTTATCACTACAAATGTTAATATAGTAGATAATGAGTTTTTAGCCACTAATGCCTTGAAAATTAGTTCTGCTATTGAGTTAACTTTTCTTTCTTTGGCCATGGCTGGACGGTACAAACAAACCCAAGAAGAAAAAGTGGCTGCTCAAAATGAAGCGTTTAAGGCGTTGGAGCAAGTGAATGAACTAAAGAATAAACAAACAGAAGAATTAGAGCAGCAAGTAAAAGAGCGAACACAAGAAATTCGCGAAAAGAATGATGTTCTTTCAACTCAGAATGAGGAGATTTTGCACAGTATAGTTTATGCTAAACGATTGCAAAATGCAACATTGCCATCTGAAAAGGTAATGATTCAGTTGTTTAAAGACAGTACAGTTTTGTATCGTCCAAAGGACATCGTGTCTGGCGATTTTTATTGGATGGAAGAAGTAGACGATTTGGTGTTTTTTGCTGTAGCTGATTGTACTGGGCATGGCGTTCCCGGTGCTATGTTGAGTGTGTTTGGGAACAATGCATTGAATCGATGCATCAACGAGTACAAATTAAAAGACCCCGGTAAAATATTGGATACGCTAACGGAGTTGGTAGAATTATCATTGACGAAAAACAATGCTGAGGTGAGTGATGGTATGGACATCTCATTATGTGTTTGGGATAAAGGGAAAAAGTTGAGTTATGCAGGTGCATACAATCCATTGTACATTATTCGAGATGGGGAATTGTTGGAAACCAAAGCGGATAAACAACCTATAGGCAAGTACGTTACAAGAAAGCTTTACACCACTCACGAATTTGAGTTATTAGATGGAGATTCGATTTATCTATTTTCAGATGGTTATGCTGATCAGTTTGGAGGACCAAAAGGCAAGAAGCTGAAATACAGTGTATTTAAAGAGTACCTGTTAGAATTAAATGAGCTGCCATCAGCGGAAATTGGAACAGAGTTGGGCCGACGGTTTGATATTTGGAAAGAAGGAGTGGAGCAGATCGATGATGTTTGTTTGATGAATGTTAAGTTTTAGCTCTAATTTTTTGGTTGAACTAATTTCCATTCAAAGAAGTCATTAACCATTCTTACTAATCTGCTTTTTTTATCGCTTTCTTTTTTTAAATTAGCACTTCCTTATCTATCAACTAATTCTAATACAATGAAAATCAAAAATTATTTTGCACTCTGCGCAGTGACATTAACATTGCTTTTCGCTACTTCTTGTGGCGATAATGCTGATAAAACCACAACAGAAAAGAAACAAGCCTACGAAACCATAGAAAATGATCCGACGAATACTCGTATCTATACATTGGAAAATGGACTAAAAGTTTATTTGTCTGTCAATGAGGAGGCTCCTCGAGTGCAAACTTCTATCGCTGTAAGAGCGGGAAGTAAAAACGATCCGGCAACTGCAACAGGTTTGGCGCATTATTTAGAACACATGTTGTTTAAAGGAACCGACATGTATGGAACTTCTAACTTCTCTCAAGAAGGACCATTATTGGATCAAATAGACAGTTTGTATGAAGTTTACAGAAACACCACTGATGAAGCTGCACGAACAGCTTTATATGCGCAAATTGACAGTGTATCTCAAGTAGCTTCTACGTTTGCTATCGCAAATGAGTACGATAAAATGGTTTCTGAAATGGGAGCTAAAGGAACAAATGCGTACACTTCTTTTGAACAAACTGTTTACATCAATGACATTCCTACGAATCAAATTGACAAATGGTTGACTTTAGAAGCAGAACGATTTAGAAGTCCACAGTTGCGATTATTTCACACTGAATTAGAAGCGGTTTACGAAGAGAAAAACAGAAGTTTAGACAGTGATTTTAGTAAAGCTTTTACGGCATTGTTTGACGGATTATATCCGAATCATCAGTATGGTCAACAAACCACCATTGGAACAATTGATCACTTGAAAAACCCATCTCTGACAGAAATTAAAAAGTATTTTAATACCTACTACGTGCCTAACAATATGGCGATTTGTATGTCTGGTGATTTTGATCCAGATGCTGTTTTTGAGCAAATCAAAGCGAAATTTGGCAGCATGGAATCTAAGGTAGTTCCAACGTTTGAGGTAATTAAGGAAGCTCCTATGACTTCCGTAGTAGTGAAAGAAGAAGTAGGGCCGGATGCAGAGTTTTTATACATGGGTTATAGATTTGATGGAGTTGGAAGTAAGGCTTCAGAATTGATTCAATTGTGTGATATGATTTTGGCCAACCGAACTGCTGGACTAATTGATCTAAACTTGAATCAGCAACAGAAAGTATTAAACGCTAGTTCTTTTACTTATATTTTGTCTGATTATTCTTCTCACATATTAAATGGTTCACCGAAACAAGGTCAATCGTTGGAAGAAGTAAAAGATTTGTTATTGTCACAAATGGATAGTTTAAAAGCAGGTGCATTTCCTGATTGGTTGCTAGAAGCTTGTGTGAATGATTTGAAGAAAAGTAGAATTCGTCAGTTGGATGAGAATAGAGGAAGAACGGGAATGATGGTGGATGCTTTTATTCAACAACGTGATTGGAAAGACCAAGTGAATGACATTGAAGTGTTGAAGAAGTATACCAAAGAAGATGTGGTGAATTTCGCTAAAGAAAACTACAACAACAATTATGTAGTGGTATACAAAAGAACTGGAAAAGATGAGTCAGCAAAAGAAGTGGTTAAACCAAAAATTACTCCTGTTCAGGTAAACAGAGATGATGCTTCTCCATTTTTGAAGGAAATTTCAGCGATGAAATTTGATGACATTCAACCAAGGTTTTTGGATTTTGATAAAGACATCAATCAAGCGAAGTTGGACAATGGAATTGAAGTGCGTTCAGTGAAGAATGCAAGTAATGATTTGTTTGACTTGTACTATGTGTTCGATATGGGCAAGAACAACAACATTAAGATTGATTTAGCATTGGATTATTTGCCATTCTTGGGAACGTCTAAGTATTCTCCATCAGAGATTCAGCAAGAGTTTTATAAAATTGGTTGCGACTTTCAAGCATTTGCTTCAGACGAGAAAGTGTATGTTTCATTGTCTGGTTTAACTGAGAATTTTGAAGCAGGTGTTCAATTGTTTGAGCATTTATTAGCTGATGCACAGCCTGAAGAAGCTCCTTTGAAAAATATGGTTGCTGACATTCTTAAAAATAGAGCTGATGATAAATTATCAAAAGGAACTATTTTATTTGGTGGACTATCTGCTTATGCGCAATACGGTTCAAATTCTCCATTTAAAAACATCTTATCTGAAAAGGAATTGAATGCATTAACCCCATCTGAATTGACTGATATTATTCACGGATTAAATAGCTTTCAGCATAGAGTATTGTATTACGGACCAATGACTCAAGACGAGTTAGTTGCTTCATTAAAGGCGAATCATAAAGCTCCAGCAACGTTAAAGCCGATTCCTGAAAGTAAAAACTTTGTGGAGCAAAACAATGAGAAAACAAATGTTTATGTGGTGGATTATGACATGAAGCAAGCGGAAATTATGATGCTTTCTAAGAAAGAATTATACAATCCGAAAACGGTTGCTGCAGCTGCCATTTACAATGAATATTTCGGTGGCGGAATGGGTTCTATTGTTTTTCAAGAAATGCGTGAATCTAAAGCATTGGCCTATTCTGTGTACTCTGTTTATCGCTCACCGAGTGACTCATCAAAAGCGCATTATGTGATGGCTTACATCGGAACACAAGCCGATAAATTGAAAGAAGCGATGGCAGGAATGACGGACTTATTGAACAATATGCCAGAGTCTGAAAAGAGTTTTGAATTGGCTAAAAAAGCTGCATTAGAAAAAATCAGAACAGAGCGAATTACTAAATTTTCTAAGTTGTGGAATTTCGAAACGGCACAGAAAAGAGGGTTGGATTATGACATTCGTAAGGATGTTTACGATGCCATTCCAAACATGACGATGGCTGATTTGAAGGCTTTCCATGAGCAATACATCAAGGATAGTAAATACAACATCATGGTGATTGGAAAGAAAAGCGGATTAAACATTAAGGAATTAGAAACGTATGGTCCAGTGACTTATTTGACGTTGGAGCAGGTTTTTGGATATTAATGAAATATGTAATGATCAATAGAAAAGCCGAGCATTTGCTCGGCTTTTTCTGTTTAATTACAAGGGCCATTAGTTCCATTAATTATGAGGTCGTATTCACTTTGAGTTAAATATTGTGGCGTATAAGTACCACCTTCTTTTACTAGTGCCTTCTCAAAGCTTCTCATGTGATTATTGGACCCACATTCTAAAAGTTGAAAAACATCAATTACGTTTTGGTTGATCGTTTGTGAAATACGTTCTCTTAAATCCACAATGTCTAAATCTTCAATTGTTGCTCCAATAGTCAGCGCGTTTATTTTGCTTTGAAAGCCATCCGATATGAATTGGTTATAAAACTGCTGAAGAGTGGTGTCCTGAAAAACCCCCATCTGCTCTATATGGTATGGAATGTCATAGCTCTTTAATAATCCTTCTACCGAGTTCATGTGATCTTGTTCGCTATATTTGATATTTGAAAATTGATTAATCGACCAAACGCTATCCAAATAGGAGTAGGTGTCTCTGGCTAGTTTTTCTTCTTCTAACATAAACAATAAAGCAGATTTGTCCTGATCATTTATCAATTCTCCCGTTATGGGATTATTCGGTGTAATTTCATTTGTATTTTCATCATCATCAGAACAACTAGTGATTGTTCCAACTCCTAGAATTAATACTGCGATCCATCCGAATTTTTTATAAGTTGACTTTTTCATTTTAATTGAGTTTTAAGTTATACTCTAAAATTAAGTGGTATACAAAGCGGCTACAGCTACTTTTGTTACAAACAGGCATAAGTGTGTTAAATACCTTATTGAATGGATCTAATAGGAGCTTCTAGCTGAGGCTCCTATTTTTATGAAAAAGTTTACCTTTATCAACTATGAGAATATTTTTAAGACTTTTCAGTTTAGTTTTATTGTTTATCAGTGTTGGCTGTAATGCTCAATCAAACCAAAAACTGATAATAAATCAGCAATCTGTAGACATAAAGCAATACCCCATTTATCATGATTTGGTGGCAAGTGATAGCCAATTTGAATACTTGAATGATTTGGAAATAAAAGAATTAACCTACTTAAGTGATGGATTGAAAGTGAAAGCCTTCGTAATTCAACCAAAGGATGGAGGAGCTTATCCTTGCATCATTTACAATCGTGGAGGAAATAGAGAGTTTGGAGCTTGGAATCCGAGTGGGGTTATTCGGTTTTTAGGTCCGATTGCCAATCAAGGGTTTGTAGTTATTGCTAGTCAGTATAGAGGCAATGGCGGTGGCGAAGGACAAGAAGAGTTTGGGGGGAAAGAGGTGAATGACGTCATTATTTTACCGAATGTTTTGGGTGAATTAGAAAAAGCAGACACCACACGCATAGGAATGTATGGTTGGAGTAGAGGTGGAATGATGACTTATTTGGCTTTAGCCAAAATGAACAATATAAAAGCCGCAGTTGTGGGTGGTGGGGTTACAGATCATTTTGATTTATTGAAGGATAGGCCATCAATGGAAGAAAGTGTTTACGCTGAATTAATTCCAAAATTCAACAAGCGAAAAGACGAAGAATTGACCAAGCGCTCAGTTGTTTTCTGGGCGGATCAATTGCCAAAAAATACTCCTTTATTATTGATGCATGGCGGATCAGATTGGAGAGTAAAGTCTTCCCAAAGTTTAAAACTAGCATTAAAACTAGATGAATTTAGAGTGCCTTATCGCCTTATTGTCTTCGAAGGGGATGATCACGGAATATCTAATCACCAAACGGAGGTCAACCAAGAAGCGATGAACTGGTTTAATCGATTTGTAATGAATGGAGAAATCCTACCTAAAACGGAATTTCACGGCAAATAATTTTAGCAATTTCCTTTAAATCGTTCAAAAGTGGCGAGGTCTAGCGCTTCTCTATGATCTGGATGCGAAATTGAAATCAACGCTTTTGCGCGTTGTTTTAAGTTCAAGCCAAATAAGTCAACCACACCATATTCGGTAGCGATATAATGAACGTGAGCACGTGTAGTGGTGACTCCTGCACCTTCTTTCAGGAATGGAACAATCTTACTCACTCCATTTTTTGTAATGGACGGTAACGCAATGATTGCTTTTCCGCCTTCAGAAAGAGAAGCACCACGAATAAAGTCCATTTGTCCACCAACTCCTGAGTATTGTTGTTGTCCAATGGTATCTGCGCAAATCTGACCAGTCAAATCAATTTCTATTGCCGAATTGATCGCTGTCACTTTTGGATTTAATCGGATTAAACCAGTGTTGTTGGTATAAGAAGCTTCTTTCATGTGAACTGAAGGATTGTCGTCCATAAAATCATACAATTCTTGCGTTCCCATGGCGAAACAACTGACAATTTTACCCGGTTTTATTTTTTTATACTTCCCATTGATTACTCCGGAATTTACCAACGGCAGAATTCCATCAGAAAACATTTCGGTGTGAATTCCTAAATCTTTGTGGTTGGTTAAGTTCGCTAATACTACATTTGGGATTCCACCGATTCCCATTTGTAAAGTAGCGCCATCTTCCACCAATGTAGCAACATGTTTTCCTATTTGTTCTTCTATTTCAGTTGGTATTTTGGGGATAGACTGATGTATAGGCGAATCGATTTCTACGGCATGGTTGATCTGACTGATGTGAATAATTCCGTCACCATGAGTCCGAGGTACGTTGTGGTTGATTTGTGCGATGACTGTTTTAGCAGATTCTATTGCAGCTAATGTAACGTCTATTGAGGTTCCTAGCGAGCAATATCCATGTTTGTCAGGCGGAGAAACTTGAATCAAAGCCACATCAATTGGCAACTTGTTTCTTTTAAACAATAAATGAACTTCACTCAAAAAAATCGGAATATAACCGCCATACCCTTCATTGATGCAGTTTCGAACATTTCCACCAACAAAAAAACTATTTGTAGTAAACGATTCTCTGTATGGACTTTGTGAGTAAAGAGCCTCGCCTTCAGTATGTAAATGCACGATTTCTACATTCGTTAACCGCTTGTAATCTTCACACATCGGTGCGATTAATGCATTTGGAGTCATCGCGGCCCCTTGAATAAAAACACGTTGGTTGGATTTTATATGTTGAATAGCTACTGTTGCTGAAATGATCATGTGCTGTATTTTTTTTTCAAAGGTAGGTATAGCAAACTCTAGTGCCAATGATATCTATCA
Source organism: Acidiluteibacter sp. (assembly GCF_055129545.1). Taxonomy (NCBI): domain Bacteria; kingdom Pseudomonadati; phylum Bacteroidota; class Flavobacteriia; order Flavobacteriales; family Cryomorphaceae; genus Acidiluteibacter; species Acidiluteibacter sp. The sequence continues at coordinate 141,730 of NZ_JBSRUB010000013.1, forward strand.
GGTTCAATATTAAGCAGTAAATATTCTTGTAGAACTATAATATTTATTAACTTTATAGAAATGAGAAAATTATGTATTTTCTTGGTCTTTCTAAATTGTTTGGTTGCCAATGCACAGTTGGTATCAGGAAACATTATGTTCGTCGGCTATAATGCCGATGGAAGTGATGGATTTGCAATTGTCGCTTTAGTGGATATTCCTATCAACTCTACTATTTATTTTTCGGACAATGAATGGAATGGTTCTGATGTCGGTTCGGGGGGAGCATTTATTAATACCACTGAAGGAGAAATGACTTGGTCTTCTGGTGGTAGTATAATTACAGCTGGAACAGTGGTTATTTTTAATGAAACCGGAAGTGGTAGTAATCCCGGATATGGAAGTACGGTTGGATCCATTGCCGGAAATATAAATTTGAATGCTGATAATGAAGTGTTATATGCCTATTTGGGAAGTAATGATGTAACACCAACGATTTTTTTATCGGCCATTGCCAACTCTGGATTCAGTGCTGGAAACGGAACCCTTACAGGAACTGGTTTAATTAGTGGAACTTCTGCTATATCAATTACTGGTGATGCAGATGTGATGATTTACAATGGATCTACTGTATGTAATTCCACCCCTGCGGCTTGTGCTGCCCAAATTGCTAGTTCAATTGATTGGATTTTAGATGATGGCTCTGGTGATCAATCCAATGATGCCAATGCTCCTGATTTTCCGGCAGATTTGCCTCCAAGTTTTACCGGTGACGCCTTGCCAATTGAATTGTATTCATTCGAAGTGACAAAAACAATTGGTAAAAAAGTATTGATTAAATGGGTTACTTTATCAGAGATCAATAATGATTACTTTACAATAGAGCGATCTTCTGATATGTACACTTGGAAACCAATTGGAGAATTAAGCGGGGCAGGGAATTCATTGATTAAGAATAGTTATTACTATGAAGATGAGTTACCTATTTTTGGTGAATATTATTATCGATTAAAGCAAACAGATTTTGATGGGAATTTTTCATATTCAGCCACTAAGGTAATACAAGCTGATGATTCAGAAGCTAAGTTTGTTTATCCAAATCCAACCGAAGGATTGGTAAATATAACAAGCGAAGGAGAGGCAAGGTTCATGTCAATCTCAGGGGAAGATTTAACCAATAGGATTTCAATTTATAGGAATAGTACCGAAACAATACTTGATATCTCTTCTCTACCAAATGGGATATATTTTATTCGTGTTGGTAGTGATTTTCAGAAAATAGTAAAACATTGAATGAACTTACTCCATTTTCGATTCATTTAAATCCTCTACTAGCTTTTGTTTTTTATTGAATCTTGCTATTCGCTTCTTTTTATAAATCGGAATAAAAATCGCAATTGTGCCATAGATCATTCCCGAAATACCTGATTGCTCCCCACCGAAGATTGCAACCACGAGAATAGATACAACAGCTATAGTGATTACAAAAAGATAGCAACCCATGTATGTTTTCGTCTCATAAATCTCTAAACTATTCAATTGCAATTGCTCTTTCTTTTTGAGTGCATTTCGATAAAAAGCAAAAAATATAAGATAAATACAAGCGATTCCAATACCAAATCTAATCATCAAATCAGCCCATTGATCAGCATTCATATTTGACAGTGAGAGTTCATTCATTTTTAACATTAAAGCATCAGAACGATCTCCAATTGCCATCTTTAGTTTGAGGTAAACGATTGTTCCTAAAAATGAAAATAAATACTTTAATGGGTAAATGTAGAAAAGTAGTAAGAAGAGAAACAAGAAGTTTAGAGATTTCGTCAGCTTATCCGTTAAACCATATCTTAGGAAAAATTCATTGTGAGAATTCCACATTCCGAAGAGCATCATGGTACAGGCAATAAATCCAACAAACCCATACATGGACGCTTCTAGTTCTATATATGATTTGGGGACTTCGGAAGAGATCACTAATAGAGTAATGGAAAATGCAAAAACCGCATCAGTGAGGTTTTCGATTCTAGTATTTCCATCTCCACGGTATCGAAAGCCAGTTTCGGATTGTTCTTTTTGCGTGTTAAGAAGGTTTCGAAGCATAGATGATTGTGTTTGATTGCGGATGGAAGATAGTAAAAAATCCGTTTCAACAAGCGTTGAATTACCGTGTTCTTAAAAATTATACGGACAAGCTTTCCTTCTCAAATAAAGTAAAACCATATATTTAGAGCATGAAAAAAATAGGAATAATTCTATTGGTTTTTTTGGGTTCTATTTCGGCTTTTTGTCAAACGGGGAACAATAAAGAAGAGGAAGTCACACAAGTGTTCACTATTGTTGAAAAAATGCCGCTTTTTAATGGAGCCATTTCCCAAGAAGAAAGCTCTCAAAAAGTAAATGATTTTATTGCCGAATCTGTCAAATCTGCAAATCTAAATGTTTCAGGGACTGTTTACGTGAGTTATACCATTGATACTAGTGGGACTTTAACTAAAGTTCAAGTATTGAGAGGAATATCCAAAGAAGCCGATGAAGTAGCAATCTCAATTACAAACCGATTACAGAACTGGACGCCTGGCTCTCAGAGAGGTAGATTAGTGCCAGTTATATATACACAAGCAGTAAAATTTTAATCATGAAAAAAATAGGAATTGCTTTAATCATCTTAATCTCCTTTTTGCCAGTATTTAGTCAAAACAATCAGGTAGAGGGTCAGATTTATATGGTAGTGGAAAAGATGCCCCTGTATGACGGTGCAACTACAGATGAAGAAAGTAACAAGAAATTACAGCAGTTTATAGCAAAACGTGCTGCGGAATTAAACGTAGAAAGTAAGGGTCTTGTTTTTATTAGTTTTACTATTAATCCTGAAGGAAATTTAATAAATGCAAAAGTCCTAAGAGGAGTTTCTGAAAAGACCGATGAATCTGCTTTGGCTATAATTAATGATTTAAAACCATGGACAGCGGGGATCCAGAGAGGACGAAATGTTTTAGTCGAATACACAGTAAAGGTAGAATTCAAATAAATATAACACTATGAAAAAAATAATCATTCTCTTCTTTGCCATTACTAGCGGGTTTGCCGCTCTTGCGCAATGTTCGATTACCGCTAATAATATTTATGCCTTTACAGTTCAAGGGAAAAACTACGAAGTCATCAAACAGAAGCTCAACTGGACAGCCGCAGCCACTTGTGCAGTGACTCGAAATGGATCGTTAGCAGAACTGACCTCTCAAGTGGAGCAAGACAGTGTGTATTATTATGTGAATCAAGCAGGCATTACTGCTAGTCAAACAGTAGCGCCAGATGGTGGTGGAGCATCTTATTTGTGGTTGGGCGGAAATGATATGGCTTCAGAAGGCTCATGGATTTGGGACGGTGATAATGTTGGAAGTTCTATTCCCTTTTGGCAGGGTAAATCAAACGGAACTCCCGTAAATGGAGCATTCAATAATTGGGGAAATGAGCCTGATGACTTTAACAATAATCAAGATGGATTAGGATTGGCAATTACAAATTGGCCGCTTGGTGTTGCAGGGCAGTGGAATGATGTAAATACCGCCAATCAACTGTATTTTGTGATTGAATATCCAATTTCTACAGGGATAAATGAGGCAATAGATCAATCAATGATTGAATTGTATCCGAACCCAGTTAAAGATGACGTACGTATTTCTCAACCTGGCTCTAAAAGTTATGTAATTACTGATTTACAAGGAAAAATAATTCAATCAGGAACTGTGGAAAGCCAACAAATTTCAGTTGCTGCTTTAGCAAAAGGAGTGTATTTGATACAATTGTTTGCCGGGAGTCAGGAAATGATTCATCAACAAAAGCTGATTAAAGAATAGCTCAATTTTCATTAATTGCTTTTAGTGCTATTTAACTTACCTTTATTAACGACACTCGATAATTAAGTTTTTGGTCATTTTCTTTATTATGAAATCATCTTAATTAAGTTTTTTACAATTTTCTTAAATGAGAAGTCGTTATAATTAAGTTTTCATGTAAAATCTTAAATTAGAAATAGAGGAAGTAAAATATGAAATCGATAATAGGTGTATTAATTACGATAAGTCTTTTCTCTTGCAATTCTCACAAATCAGCTAAAGATGCTGATTTTGATATTTCTACCTTGATTACGGCAGAATTAAGGGAGAAATTTTAATTGAAATTTATGAGTATGAACAATTGGTGAAAGAAAATAAATCATACAGTGGTTTGCCGATTGTTAAAATAAATAGTAGAATGACGTTTAGATCGAAATTGGACTATATAATTTTTTCTTTTCGGTATAATAAATAAATTTAACTTGCATACATAAGAGATATAAGTGCAATTGCGCTTATACAATTGTTGTGCCTCATGCAAAAAACCACAAACATTTGACTGAACACATCAAAAGAGAATTAAAACGACTTGAAAGTGAAAAGGACATAAAAATCCTTTATGCCGTTGAGTCTGGAAGTCGGGCTTGGGGGTTTGCCTCTACTGACAGTGACTGGGATGTAAGATTTATTTACGTTCATAGACCTGAATGGTATTTGTCAATTGATGACAAGCGAGACAATATGGAAGTCATGCTGCCCAATGATTTAGACTTTGCAGGTTGGGAACTTCGGAAAACCTTAAAACTATTTCGAAAATCGAATCCACCACTACTTGAGTGGCTAAGGAGTCCATTGATTTACTTAGAGCAGTTTTCGACTGCTGACCAAATGAGAAAATTGACTGCAGAATACTTTAATCCAAGGTCTTGCACCCACCATTATTTACATATGGCGGAAGGGAGTTACCGTGACTATCTGCAAACTGACTTGGTGCGAGTAAAAAAATACTTTTATGTACTTCGACCAATTCTTGCATGTAAATGGATTGAATCAAATGGAACGATGGCACCTATGGAATTTCAAAAAATGGTTGACACTCAGATTAAAGACCAAGACTTAAGAAAAGAAATAAACAACCTACTAGACCGTAAAAAATCAGGTGAAGAACTCGACAAAGAACCTCGAATTCAAATGATTAATGATTTCGTTGAATCTCATATTGAACACTTCAATGAAGTTGTAAAAAACTACAGCCAGGATATTAAGCCCGAAACGGAAAAACTCGATAACGTATTCAGACAAACATTAACTGAAGTTTGGAAAACAGAAATAAAAAGCACGAAGGCACAATAAAACCTAAGAAAACATGGGGAGAAACGAACTGAAAGCTAGCATTGAACTTCGTAGTTTAGGTCGTCACGGGCGGACAGAAAAGTACTTCGAAATCTCCACGTTTCTTAGCTAAATCGTTGCAGTAAATTACCACACAAAAAAACGCCCTTCTGATCAAATCAAAAGGGCGTTTAATTATTTGAATGAGAGAATTACTTTCTCAACACATATTTCATATTTACTTTCTTATCTAAGAATGCTGCTAAATCTGCAATTGGCAATCGCTCTTGTTCCATCGTGTCTCTATCTCTTACCGTTACCGTATTGTCTTCCAATGTCTGGTGGTCAACAGTAATCGCAAAAGGAGTTCCGTTTGCATCGTGGATTCTATAACGCTTTCCGATCGCATTTTTCTCATCGTATTGGCAAGTCATGTCTAACTTCAACTCATCTAAGATTTCTCTTGCTTTTTCAGGCAATCCATCTTTTTTGGTCAATGGCAATACCGCCACTTTTGTTGGAGCCAAGAATGCTGGAATCTTCAATACAATTCGTGAATTTCCATCTTCTAATTGCTCTTCCTTATAAGAATCAGAAAGGATGCTTAAGAACAATCGATCCAAACCAATTGAAGTCTCAATTACATAAGGAACATAGCTTTCGTTCAATTCAGGATCAAAGTATTGCAATTTCTTTCCTGAGTGAATTTCATGCTGCTTCAAATCGAAATCAGTACGAGAGTGAATTCCTTCTAACTCTTTAAATCCAAATGGAAAGTTGTACTCAATATCAGTTGCTGCATTGGCATAATGCGCCATTTTTAAGTGGTCGTGAAAACGGTAGTTTTCTTGGGCGATACCAATGGCTTTGTGCCATTTAATACGCTCTTCTTTCCAGTAATCGAACCACTTCATTTCTTCCCCTGGACGAACGAAAAATTGCAATTCCATCTGTTCAAATTCACGCATTCTGAAAATAAACTGACGAGCAACGATTTCATTTCTAAAGGCCTTTCCAATTTGTGCAATCCCGAAAGGAATCTTCATCCTTCCTGTTTTTTGCACATTTAAGAAATTAACAAAGATCCCTTGAGCTGTTTCTGGACGCAAATAAATCTTGCTTGCACCATCTGCAGTTGAGCCCATTTCAGTCGAGAACATCAAGTTGAACTGACGTACATCCGTCCAATCTTTAGAACCACTTACCGGATCTGCAATTTCAAGGTCAATGATCAATTGCTTGACGTCTGCTAAATCCTCATTGTCCATGGCTGTTTTGAAGCGGTTTTCTACTTCGTCAATCTTAGCCTGATTGTCCAACACACGCTGATTGGTTGAGATAAACTCTTCTTTATTAAAGGCATCACCAAAACGTTTTTCAGCTTTAGTTACTTCTTTTTCAATTTTTTGACGGATTTTTTCTACCCAATCTTCAATTAAAACATCCGCGCGGTAACGCTTCTTTGAGGTTTTGTTATCAATCAATGGATCGTTGAACGCATCGGTATGACCAGACGCTTTCCAAGTGGTAGGGTGCATAAAAATGGCAGCATCAATGCCGACAATATTCTCATGCATCTGAACCATTGCTTTCCACCAATATTCGCGCAAATTCTTTTTTAACTCCACACCATTTTGACCGTAGTCGTATACTGCGCTAAGTCCATCGTATATTTCACTTGATTGAAACACATAGCCATACTCTTTCGCATGACCGATAATGTTTTTGAAAAGATCTTCATTCGTATTTGCCATGGCGCAAAAGTAATGGATTAATCAAAAATGCACTAATTTATAACTGGTTTTGCCATAATAAAAACCACTAAATTTGTCCCATGATAATGGTAGACGACATCCTGCTCTCCGAAGAGCTTTTTGAAAAGAAATTTGTGTGTGATTTAAACGCCTGTAAAGGTGCTTGCTGCGTAGAAGGCGATTCTGGAGCACCGGTAGAAACCGAAGAGGTAGATAAAATTTCGGAAGCTTATGAGCAGGTAAAACATTTGTTGCGTCCCGAAGGTATTGCTGCCATTGAAAAGGAAGGTCCATTTGTGGTGGACTATGATGGAGAATATGTAACTCCTTTGGTGGAAGGAAAAGAATGTGCATATACCATTTTTGATAAAGCCGGAACAGCAAAATGCGGTCTAGAAGAAGGATTTAATCAAGGATTAACGACCTGGAAAAAGCCAGAATCTTGTAGCTTATATCCGATTCGAGTAGGAAAGTTAAAGTATCATCAATCGTTGAATTACCACCAGTGGGACATTTGTAAGCCAGCTTGTGAGTGCGGTGGAAAGTTAGACGTTAAAGTATTTCGTTTCTTGAAAGGCCCGTTAACCACCAAATATGGTGCAGATTTTTACCAGCAATTAGAAGAGGTAGATAAATTATTGACCGACGAAAAAGACGGTAAGGTCGAATTCGAAAATGGAGATGAGATTTAATTCTAATAACCATAATTATTAATTGTTCACTTCGACTAACGCCTGTATTGAGGGCAATGAAATGCTCAGTGTAAAAATGGTTAATTAAAATTGCTCCTCAATTCCTATAATTGAAAATTGACTGATTGAATATTGTTCTATGTATCCAATTGACTTATTGAGAGATTCAATCATCGAAATATTAAGTAAAACGAAGTATTACGCCATTTTTCACATTGTTATATTGATTCATTTTTACATTGAATTATTGACTAATTGACTTTCTTCAAACTCCCTTGGAGTGATAATTTTCTAGAAAAAAAGAAAAGCAAACAATTAAAACCCCATCGGGGTGACATTTTGAATAATTTATGCTTCGATAGATAGTTAACCGCTAAGCCCACAAAGAATTTACAAAGTCCACAAAGGGAAGAGTGATTACCCAATTGACTTATTGATAAATTAACTTATTGTTAAATTGTTATATTGATTCATTGTTACTTTGACTTATTGATTTACCCAAGCACAATCAAATTACTTTGAAATAACCAACTTCTTAGTTAAGACTTTGGAGCCTGAAATAAACCTTAGTATGTACATACCATTTGCTAGGCTGTACATTGAAAATTCATTTATTCCAGGAGTGCAGTTTAGTGAAGAAACAAATTTACCCTTAGAGTCATAAAAATTTAATTCACCAAAATTTGTCACCTCTACTTTGAAGTTTCCATTACTAGGGTTCGGGTAAATTTTGAATAAATCAGATTCAAAATTTTGTAGCTCTCTTCTATAACAATCAGTGATGTCAATACAGTTATAGTACGTAAGTTGTAATGCAAAAACACCACTTCTGTTGTATGTAAAAAGCCGATTGGTCGCTCCTGTAATGGGAGCGTAATTATTATCACAATCTAACCATTGGTATGACGCAACAGTATCATTTGACAAGAGAGAATTAAAAAGTGTGGTATCAATACTAGGATCTGCTTTAGTTATCTGAGTGTTAATTATACTGTCACAACCCAAAATAGAGGATAAGGTGTCAGTGTAGGTTCCCGGATTGCTATAGAATTTACTTCCGATTATAATGCTATCTGCTAAGCATAAATGAACTGATTGACTCGTTTCAATTTTTGGGCTGATTGATATTTTTGTTAAAATAATACTATCGCAACCATTGGAAGCTTGCAGCGTATCTTGGTAAGCTCCACTGTTGGTGTAAACATTATCTCCTATAGCGATACCTTCACCAAAACACAGAACTATATTTTGGTTAACTATCTTTTGCTGATTCACTAAGAGAGTTGTATTGACTAAGCTGTCACAGCCTAAATGAGTGAGCAATGTGTCTGTATAATTTCCTGAAACTTTGTAAGTATTCAGACCAACAAGTATGCTATCTCCTTCACAAAATTCAATGGATTGGTTTGTTATTTTATTGGAATTGACGGTCAATTGTGTATATACGATGCTATCGCAACCGCTTTGAGTCTGCAACGTATCTTGGTAATTCCCAGTAGTTGTATAGAAATTTTGAGCCACTTGAATGCTATCACCTTGACAAATGGTAAAGGTATCCGAAGTAGTTTGAATAGGATCAACCTTAATTTCTATCACAAAAATACTATCACAACCATCAGTCAATGGAAATCTAAAATCGAAATAACCTTGTGTTTTGTAAGTCTGATTTTTTATTACAACACTATCTCCACCGCAAAATCGATGTTTTAATGTGTCAGTCTTTAAAGGCTTTACATGGAGTTGTGTGGTCACTAGACTGTCGCAACCGTCAAAAGCAACATAAGCATCAATGTAATTGCCCGTTTTTTTATAAACATTATTGCCAATGACTAAGCTGTCAGCTCCGCAAATAGTATCCTGTTTAACTGATTTTTTTATCGTGCAAGGGCTTAACTTGTGCAAGTAAGTGTTCGTTCCACCTATAGAAGCACGAATTTCTGTTCCATTTCCAGGATTGAAATCAACGGTATCGCTGAAAAACCCATTTGTATAGACATTACTAAATTTGTCAATAGCGAGTGAGTTAGATCTTCCACCGCCTTTTCCATTTATAAATTTCACCCAACTGCTATCTTGCTTAAGATCCAAACAGTATATAAATTTGCTGGTTTGATTGAATGTTGGTGTATTCATTGTAAGCGAAGAAATGCTATCAAAATTAAAGGTAGCTTTCCCAGTAAAGTCTCCAGTCGAATAGAGTTTATCACCTTTATTATTGATGGAAAACGAATTGAATCCTAAATCGTTAAGCTCTGTTATGAAGCTTGCTCGCTCCATAGTTCCATCAGGTTGTATTTTGCATAGTAAAGTGCCACTATTCTTATTACCTTCAACAGTTATTTTTGTAGAATTATAATATGGAATGCCGCTCATTCTACTTATAAAATAGAGGTTATCAAATTGGTCTAAATCAATTCCGATAAGCTGATCATAATCAGCGGAACCTATACTATTTACCCATAATAATTCTCCCGAGGTGTCTAATTTGCAAATAAAATTTGATATGTTATTAACTGAATAAATAGTTATTGCTCCTGTATCTGAATCGAAAGATAGTGAATCATAGAAAGTGCCAGCTAAATAAATATTACCCAAACTATCAACTTCCAAATGGTCCGTATCATAATTATTGACATAATGAAGCTGACCGAAATTCTTAACCCATTTGAGCATGCCATCATTTGTTAGTTTTACTAAATATGAGTTGTAGTACCCGGAATTAGCATTATGAATTGGAATAACTGAATTAACAAATAAAGTATTTGAGCTTGGATCAAAATCAACAGTATCTGTAAAAGTGCCTGTTATTATAACATCTTGATTGTTGTCAATTTCAATTGATAAGCCTCTATTTACCTCAAGCGAAGGAGGTGAAACGTTCTTTTGCTCAAAGGATTTCGCCCAAACAAAATCGCCATTCGCTGACAGTTTACAAACAAAGGTTTCTATAGTTGAAAGTACATTTATAGTGTCTCCTATAAAATACTGATTTATTGGGTCGGGATCAAAATCCACCTGACCACCAAAGTCTCCTGTTAAATAAATATTGTCAGATGAGTCTAAAGCCATTGAACGCACAATAGCGAAGTAATTACTATGTACTTCTTTTGCCCAAATTAAATTTTCTGATGAATCATGTTTTAAAATATATATCGAGCTTAGAGTTCTCTGTTGGGAACTATTTAAGAGAAGGGTTGTGTCTATTAAAAGGCTGTCCTTGAACTGTCCTGCTGAATACACATTTCCATATTTGTCAGTGAGAATCTGATTGCATTGGGTAGAAGCGTTGGGTAAAAATGTCTTGACCCAATCAAATTGTTGAGCTTTAGTTGAAAGTAAAATGAATAAAAGAACAAGCGTAAAAATAGATTTTTTCATAGACGAGCAGACAAACTGAATTAAGTAGGATGTCCGTCAAACGCAGAATAGATTGAATTAGTATTTTTTAACAATAGTTTTTAAGAAGTCGATAAATTACTCGCTGTCGAAAAGGAAGATAAGATTTAATTGTTATTAAAAATGTAATGTGCTTTTTGTAAGCTAATCACAAAGCTCACAAAGTCCACAAAGGGAAGAGTGATTACCCAATTGACAGATTAAATCATTGAAATATTAAATAATAGGAAGTATTACGCAATTGCTAAATTATAATATTCATTCATTGTCACATTGACTCATTGATAGATTGTTATATTGATTCATTGTTACATTAACAATTAGATTTCCACCCAATCTCCGTGCTGCTTAATTAAATCAATCAACGCATCTACAGCTTCTAATTCAGGTACATTTTTACGAACCACTTCTTTCTCTTTGTACAATGTAATTTTTCCTGGACCAGTTCCAACGTAACCATAATCAGCATCAGCCATTTCACCAGGACCATTTACGATACAACCCATAATTCCAATCTTGATTCCTTTTAAGTGATTGGTTTTCGTTCTTATTTTAGCAGTCGTTTCTTGTAAATCAAATAACGTTCTTCCGCATGAAGGGCAAGAAATGTATTCTGTTTTTGAGATTCGAGTTCTAGTTGCTTGTAAAATTCCGAAAGAAGTGGAATTGATGAACTGCTTAGACCCACAATTAATCGCGTCGATCCAAATTCCATCACCTAAGCCATCAATAAATAAAGCACCTATGTCTGTTGCAGAGTACAATTGAAATTTATCATCAGTTAGTGTGTTGTAACTTCTTTTAATGATTACCGGAGTGGAACATTCATTGTTCATCAATTCAATAAACATGCGGCGTTGCTCCGCCATTCCATGTTCATTCTCAGTTTCTATCACCAACACAGCCGTTGGATCATTCTCAATGGTTTCCATAAATAGCTCTGAAAGCTCTTCGATACGCGCTTTAATAAAGTTCAATTTTGGAGAATAAAAATCGGTATCCAAATATTCATCCACCTGAAATAGTGGATATAATCTAGGTTTCTCGGTTTGTTTTTGCCAGTTTTTAGCAGAAGTTACTAATCCCAATGTCCCGGGAATTTCAAAATCCACTGTGTTGTTTCCAATGAAGATATAGTCACAAGCTAAGTCAGAAATGTTGTATTTGTCTAATGAAACTGAATAATTGTATCCAAAAGGAAATAAACTTGCGGCGGTAATTTTTTCACGACCACTCAAATCGCCAAAAACGATAGGGTGGTGTTTTCCACCGATATTAATCACCTCGGTTGAATGTCTTCTATTGTATTCGTATGGATTGATTGGATTGTATGAAATTGCTGGAATTGCTTTATGATCGCCCCTTTTTTCATAGCGTTCAGCCAATGCTTTTGCTACAGGAATTTCAGCTTCTGGTTCTTCCGTTAAGGAAACACGAATGGTATCCCCAATTCCATCTTCTAATAATGTTCCGATTCCAACAGCCGATTTAATTCGACCATCCTCACCATCACCGGCCTCAGTCACTCCTAAATGCAATGGGTAATTCATCCCTTCTTCTGCCATTTTTATTAATAGCAATCGATAAGCCTGAACCATCACCAAGGTATTACTAGCCTTCATTGATAAAACAATGTTTTTAAAATCATGCTTTTCGCAAATTCTTAAAAACTCCAAAGCAGATTCCACCATGCCCATCGGAGTGTCGCCGTATCTACTTAAAATACGGTCAGATAGAGATCCATGGTTGGTTCCAATTCGCATCGCAATACCTTCTTCCCTGCAAATTTTTACCAAAGGAGTAAATCGTTCTTCGATACGCTCTAGTTCTTTTTGGTAGGTTTTATCGGTATATTCTATGTTTTCAAACTTCTTTTTGTCGGCATAGTTGCCAGGATTTACCCTTACTTTTTCGATTAATCGAGCTGCAATTTCTGCTGCATTTGGGGTAAAATGAATGTCAGCAATTAGCGGGGTATTGTATCCCTTCGCTTTTAACGCATCTTTAATTGCTTTTAGATTTTCTGCTTCTTTCTTGCTTGGTGCTGTAATTCTTACATATTCACAACCAGCTTCTATCATCCGGATTGATTGTTCCACTGTTTTTTCAGTATCCATCGTATCCGTTGTGGTCATCGATTGAATACGAATGGGATTATTTCCACCAAGTGGAATTTCTCCAATGGTAACTTCTCGGCTTTTAACACGATTAAACTGCGTTAAGCTCTTAACATAATGGTGATCAGATGGAAGAATATTACTCATATCAAACGAACTAAAAATAGCACTTCAAAAGTAACATTTTGGGTTGCTGATTTGTTGATTTTTCGAGTTAAATTATCAAAACTCGATTTTAGAAGGGAATTTATAGGTTATTCATCTACTAATTTATTTAATAGATATAGGTATATGTGTTATTGGTCGAATTTACGTGAGTAGAGACATCCTATAAACTAATAATTTACGTAGATTTAAGGTATTAAATAAAAATCCTAGTGCAAACAGACCAAGTGACCAACCAAAAACCAAACTCTTCAATCGCCTTCTATAAAGATGGATATTTGGAGTTGTATTATTTACCAAACTCTGAAGACGCTTTATTTGATATCTGTGATTTAAGCGGTTCGATTCTTAGATCTGGTTTTATTAAAACAACCTCCAAAATTGATGTTTCAGATATGCCAAAAGGCATTTACATCCTTTACATTATCGACGATGGTAAAGTAGTGAAAGAGAAAGTTCAATTTTAGGTTAAACTGCTGCAATACAGTCGATTAATTGTTTTTGGATGCTGCTTTTAACCTATGTTAATTTCGCTTTAGGTTTGTGGCTCACCAGATAAACTCCAACAAAAATCATCAGTGCACTTACCATTTTTAGCAAGTTTAATTCGTCTTGCCCAATAAATAATGCCACCATAGTAGCCACTACTGGCTGTGAATAAATGTAAATACTTACCACAGAAGCATTTACTGTTTTTAAAGCATATATATTGAATAGGTAAGCAAAGAAAGTCGTTGCAATTACCACAAAACCAAAGGCCAACCAAGTATTTGACGTAAAAGTATCCCACTCAATGGCATTGAATTGATTGAATCCAAAAGGAAAAACAAATAGAAAGCCAAAAAGAAATACCCACTTTATTACCGTGAGTGGTTCGTATTTTTTCATCAAAGGTTTCACCATCACTAAATAAATGGCATATGAGGTGGCATTAATAAAAATAAATAGATCTCCTATAGCAGTATCAGTGCTGATAGAAAGACTTTTATTGAGAAGAATTAGGCCAACTGCCCCAGATAATCCCAAGAAGATACCCCCTAGTTTAAGTCCGTTTATTCGTTCTTTTAGAATAATGGACGACATAATCAAAACCAGAACAGGGTTGCAGGTCATTATAATTGCTGCATTTATAGGGGTGGTGATATTTAATCCATAGAAAAAACTCAATTGATTTCCAGCCACGCCAAAAGCGCCACAAATGAATAAGCGCCAATAATCTTTTCGATCAATTTTTTCACTTTTTAGAAATGCAGAAAGTCCCCAGAAGAGCAATAACGCACCCAAAACTCTACAAAAAATAAAGCCAAATGGTTCTATAAATTGGGGCATTATTAGCTTTGCTATCGAATAGTTGACACCATAAATTAGGTTGGCACCTAGCAGCGCCAAGTGTGCTTTTACTGTTTTACTCGCCATTACCCATTGATGGCTGCATCAGCGGCTGCCACATTTTTAGCTGCATTTCCAATAAAAATTTGATTGTTAAAAAGGATAACCGGTCGTTTCAAGAACGTATATTCTTCTAAAATGTAATTTTTGTAATCTTCTTCAGTTAGGTTTTTGTCTTTTAAACCGAGGGCTTTATATTTTAAAGCTCGTCGACTAAATAAACTTTCATAGCTTCCACTCAAATTTTTCATTTCTACCAGCTGTTCGACAGTAATTTTGTTAGTTTTGATGTCGATCAATTCAAACGCATTGGAAAGCTTGAGCTGATTGATTATTTTAGTACATGTATTGCAAGACGGAAGATAGTAGACTTTTTTCATTTCGTAAAAGAGTTTTAGTTCCTTTGAGGATACAAAAGTAGAGTTCTAAATTGAAAAAAATCAAACCCAATGGCCGAAAGTCCAAAAGCACTTAAACTATTTTCTCCTGGCCGAATAGCAGTTGCCATTATTTTGGGCTTAAGTGTTGCGACTTATCAAGTGGTTAATAGTTTTGATATCAAGGCTTTTGAGGCTGTTCAATGGACCTGGTATTCCACTTTTTGGATTATTGTTGCGGTCATCATGATGGCCACTCGAGATTTGGCTTATATGTATCGCATTCGGGTATTGACCGATTACGAAATTAGCTGGCGAAATAGTTTTGATACGATTATGTTGTGGGAGTTTGCTTCTGCAATTACTCCTTCCGTTGTTGGTGGATCTGCAGTTGCGGTATACATTGTGAATAAAGAAGGAGTTAAAATTGGTCGATCTACCGCGGTGGTGATGACTTCGGCCATGCTCGATGAGTTGTTTTATATTCTGATGGTGCCCATAATTATTTTAGCGGTGGGTTATTCTAATTTGTTTCCAGTTGAAATGGAGAAAACTATATTCGGAGTGACTCTAGGGACAGCAGGGATTTTTATTGTCGGATACTTATTCATTGTGTTTTTAACTAGCGTAATTACGTACGCCATTTTTTTTCGACCGAGAGGGTTTAAGTGGATATTGTTGCAAATCTTTAAGTTGCCTTATTTACGAAAGTGGCGTTCCTCTGCTGCTGAGACTGGAGATGAAATAATAGTGACCTCAAAGGAATTGAAAGGGAAACCTCGAAGGTTTTGGATAAAATCATTTGGGGCAACATTGATTTCCTGGACCGCAAGATATTGGGTAGTAAACTTCATTATACTAGCATTTATTCCAGTCACTGATCATTTATTAATTTACGGACGACAATTGGTGATGTGGGTGATTATGCTAATTAGCCCAACTCCCGGTGGTGCCGGAATTGCAGAATTGGCCTTTTCTGGTTTCTTACGTGATTTTATTCCAATTGGGTTGATTGCAGCATTAGCCTTAGTCTGGCGGTTAATCAGTTATTATCCATACTTATTTATAGGGGCGATTATATTACCTAGATGGATTAAGAAAACACATTCTAAAGCCCCAATTATTAATGATAAAAAATCGATTTGAGGCTTTCAAATTTGATTAACTTCGAGGTTTTAATAATAGAAAAATCTAAAACAGACTTAATTTATGTCGAGTAGCGATATGAAGTTCGGTACAAAAGTGATCCATGCAGGATTGGAGCCTGATCCCACGACTGGAGCAGTGATGACGCCTATTTATCAAACCTCTACTTACCACCAAGCAGCTCCTGGAGAACATAAAGGGTATGAATATTCTCGAAGTGGAAATCCAACGCGTAGTGCCTTAGAGAAAAATTTAACAGCATTAGAAAATGGGAAACATGGGTTGTGTTTTGGAAGTGGAGTAGCCGCTATCGATGCAGTAATTAAATTGCTACGACCTGGCGATGAGGTCTTGTCTACCAGTGATTTGTATGGAGGTTCTTACCGAATTTTTACTAAAATATTCGCTCAATTCGGCATCAAATTTACTTTTGTGGGCATGAGTGATATGAGTGAGGTTGAAAAACTCGTAACTGATAAAACAAAGATACTTTGGGTGGAAACGCCTACCAATCCGATGATGAATATCATTGACATAAAAGCAGCAGCCAAAATTTCCAAGCAGTTTGATTTGATTCTTGTGGTAGACAATACATTTGCATCACCATATCTGCAAAATCCATTGGATATGGGAGCTGACATTGTCATGCATTCTGTAACTAAGTATATTGGTGGCCATTCTGACGTAGTAATGGGAGCGTTGGTGATGAATAATGATCAATTGTTTGATGACCTTTATTTTATTCAAAAAAGCTCAGGTGCCATTTGTGGTCCAATGGATAGTTTTTTGGTATTGAGAGGTATAAAAACGTTGCATTTGAGGATGCAACGGCATTGTGAGAATGGAGAAGCTGTTGCCAATTATTTAAAGAATCACGATAAGATAGATAAGGTATATTGGCCTGGATTTGAAGATCATCCTGGGCATGCGATAGCCAAAGCACAAATGCGTGGTTTTGGAGGAATGATTTCGTTCACTATAAAAGGAGATAAAAAAGAAGATGCCTTTTCGTTTTTGTCCAACTGTAAAGTCTTTACTTTGGCTGAATCATTAGGTGGAGTTGAATCATTGCTTTGTCATCCTGCCACCATGACGCATGCAGCTATTCCAAAAGTAGAGCGTGAAAAAACAGGAATTGTAGAATCATTAATTCGGATGAGTGTCGGTGTGGAAGATATCGATGACTTACTAAAAGACATAGAAAAATCGTTGAGTTTAATTTAATCAATACGGATGAAAAATAGTCGTTTTGCGGTTATTGGCTTGGGTCAATTTGGAAATGTAATTGCTAAAAAGCTCTCAGAAAGAGGAGCAGAAGTAATTGCGATAGATAATAGTGAAAGTAATATCGAAGATATTGCCGACGATGTGGCATTGGCCATTTGTATGGATGCTACCGATAAAAAGGCATTGATGGCTCAAAATATCCAAGATGTAGATGCAGTAATTATCTGTATTGGAGAGGATTTTGAAGCATTATTGTTATCTACGGTTTATTGCCAAGAGCTGAAAGTAAAGCGAATCATCTCTCGCGCAAACGATGCCCAACAGCGAAGAATTTTAGAAAAAATGGGAGTGGAAGAGATTCTCTCTCCTGAAGATGAAGTAGGGAAGGTTGTAGCCGAACGATTGATGAATCCATCAGTGGTTTCGGTATTGCAATTACCTGATGATTATGAAATTGCAGAGGTGAAGGCGCCGAAAGGGGTGTTGAACCGATCGCTTCAGGATATTGATTTAAGAGGAAAGTATAAATTGAATTTGGTGACGATTAAGCGTGAGTATGAAGTAAAATCGGAGGAAGGTGAGAATGTTTTTGATCAGCACATCATTGGAGTTCCTACCCCAGAGACCGTTATTTATGAAACAGATACCATTGTAGTATTTGGTACAACTAAAGATATAAGTCGATTTATAGACATTAATCAATAGAATGAAATACATATTTATAACTGGAAGCAGCAAGGGTTTGGGAAAGGCTCTTGCTGAACTTTTTTTAGCGCAATCCAATACCAAGGTGATTGGAATGGCACGAACCTGTTCCATTCAACACGAAAATTATACACATCATTTTTTAGACCTTTCCAATTCGCTAGAAGTGAATAATTTTTTATTCCAACAGTTGGATGATGTAGAGGAAATTATATTGATCAACAACGCTGGAATGCTGAATCCTATTAAAAAAGTGGGAACGTTTTCAGCAGTTGATGTGTCTACAAACATACAAGTGAACCTGAGTTCGCCGGTTATACTGTGCAATGAATTTATAAGGCAGTATCAACAATTGGAATGTAAACGAATGGTTTTAAACATTAGCAGTGGTGCTGGCAAAAGCCCAATTGATGGTTGGGCGGCCTATTGCACCACTAAAAGTGGTTTAGATATGTTTTCAGAAGTGATGCAAGCCGAACAAAATTTAATTTCGTACGTCTATAACAGAATAAAGGTTATAGCACTTTCACCTGGGATTGTGGACACAGAGATGCAAGCTGAAATAAGAAAAAGTAAGAAATCTGATTTTTCAAATATTGATCGATTTATTAACTACAAGAAAAGTGGTGAATTGCAATCTCCCCTGCAAACAGCAGAAAAAATAATTAGTAAATTGCACTCCTTTTTCATTGATGAAAAGGTTATTTGTTCATTAAGAGATTATTAATATGATAAAATATTTATTTACAGCCGCAATAGCAATTTTAGTAGTTAAAAGTACTAATGCTCAGGCTGTCTCTCCATGTTCTACGGACGAAATGAACGAAAAGTACATTTTAGAACATCCTGAAGAAGCGGCAGCAATTGAACAGGCCAAACAAGATTTGTTAAATCATGCAGCTAATTTTGAACAAAATGGAAAAGAAAAGGCTGGAACAGTTTATACCATTCCTATAGTTTTTCACGTATTGCATCAAGATGGGGCAGAAAATATCTCTGACGAACAGATATATGATTGCGTCCGCGGGATCAATGAGGATTTTAGAAAATTGAATAAAGATACTTCTTCTATTGTTCAAGCCTTTAAAGGAATAGCAGCCGATATGGAGATTCAAGTAGCTTTACCAACTTTAGATCCTAACGGCAACTGCACCAATGGAGTTGATAGAATTTTTACAAATGAAACAAATAGAGGAACAAATGCTTCAAAATTGAATCAATGGCCAAGAGATAAATATATGAACATATGGGTAGTGAGAGCAATTAGTAGTGGAGCAGCTGGATATGCTTATTATCCTGCGAGTACTGTTGGGAACCCCGGAATAGATGGTATTGTTGTTTTAAATAATTATGTCGGTAGTATAGGGACTAGTGTGCCAGGAAGGTCAAGAACGCTGACCCATGAAATAGGACATTATTTAAATTTACCTCACTTATGGGGGAGTACAAATGATCCTGCTTTACAAAGTAATTGCAGCTCTGATGATGGAATAGCAGACACTCCAAATACAATAGGGTGGCAAAGCTGTAGTTTAGGTGGAACTTCGTGTGGCTCATTAGACAATGTTCAAAATTACATGGAATATAGCTATTGCTCAAAAATGTTTACTGCAGGGCAAGGAACTCGCATGAGAGCTACAATGACAAGCTCTACTGCAGGTAGAAATAATCTATGGTCTGTTTCCAATTTAATAGCAACTGGGGTCGGTTTGCCGGAGCAGTTATGTGCTGCTGATTTTAATGTGAATCAGCAATTAATTTGTGAAGGGGATACTGTTATTTTTTCTGACCGTTCATACCATACGCCAACATCCTGGGACTGGAATTTTGCAGGTGGTCTTCCCGCAACTAGTACGGATAAAAATCCTCAAGTATCTTATGCGCAACCTGGAGAATATTCAGCTACGCTAACTTCCCAGAAAGGATCCATTTCTAAAACAGTTTCCAAAACCAATATCGTTCGAGTATTATCGACGAAAGCAGATACAATTTCAGAATCGTTTACTGAATCATTCGAGGACATTAACTTTTTGACCGATAAGTATATTTTTAATGATGGATTTAGTAATGGTAGATTTGAAGTTACTAGTAATTCGTCAATATCTGGTTCAAACAGTATGTATTTCAACAATAGAACTGACAACGTTCCAAATCAAGTAGTTTCATTTATTACACCCTCATTTGACTTGTCCGTTTTGAGTAGTCCGAAGATGATATTCTATTACGCTTATACCACATTAGATGGAAGTAGTAATGATGAATTTACCATTTACTCATCAACCGATTGTGGTAAAATATGGACTCCTCGAATCGGGTTAGCTGGAAATTTAATGTCGACAGCACCTGCCACTACCGGGAATTATGTACCTACTAATTCATCTGAATGGCTCAAATATTCAATTCCATTACCATCAATTAACTTTAGTGATAATGTTCGATTTAAGATTGAGTTCAAAGGTTCTGAAGGTAATAATTTCTACTTGGATGACTTTAACATTACTGGCACGAAGGTTGGGCTAAAATCCAATAGTGTGGCCGCTGAAAGCATTTCAATTTATCCTAATCCGACCTCATCTAGTCAAGTAACGATTAATTTAATCGCCAATCAAAACATAGATAAATTGGCGTTTGAAGTGTTTAGTATGGAAGGGGTTAAGGTCGCAGAATACCTAAATAGCAGTATTCCAACTGGACCTTTTCAAAGACAGCTTTCAACAGAAGGGTTGACTAGTGGAATGTATTTTATAAGAATCAAAATTGATAATAATTGGATCAATAGAAAGTTATTGATCAAATAATAAAAATGATAAAAATGAGAAGATTGATTAAAATAGTTGCGGTTGCTTTTCTTGCTTTTTCCTATCACTCGGTAAGTGCGCAAAAGTGTGGAACTGACCATTCGGTGTATGAGCAAATGATGCAAGATCCAAATGGAATGAAACAGTTACAAAAGATATATGAGCAAGCGCAGAGTTCCCCAAGTGGGAATAAGGCACCTAAAATAATTATTCCAGTAGTAGTGCATGTGATTCACAATAATGAAAAAGGGAATATTTCATTAGCGCAAATTCAAGATGGAATAGATAAAATTAATGTGGATTTTAACAAAATGAACGGCGATACGAGTTTAATTCGTCCAGTTTTCGCTTCATTGTCTGGAAGAGCTGATGTTGAGTTTAGATTGGCAAAAAAAGATCCGAGTGGGCAATGTACAGAAGGAGTAACAAGAGTAAATTCCATGTTGACTTATGACAAAAGAAACGAAGTGAAAGCGTTAGCTCAGTGGGATGAAAATAAGTATTTCAACGTATGGTTGGTAAACTCTATTCAATCAAGTGGAGGAACAGGTACAACACTTGGTTATGCACAATTTCCGTTCTCTACTTCAGGAGCATCTTTAAATACATATGGTATCGTTGTTAGACATGATGAATGGGGCGGTATAGGTACTGCACAAGGAGGGAATGGAAGAACTGTAACTCATGAAATGGGACACTGTTTTAATTTATTACACACCTTCCAAAGTGGATGCGGATCTATTTGTTCAACCTCTGGAGATCGAGTATGTGATACCCCACCAGCAGCAAATGAAACTTTTGGTTGTAACAAAACAAACAATACTTGTAGTAATGATGCATCAGGGTCATCAGCATTCTCTAGCAATGTGCCTGACCAATTGGAAAATTACATGAGTTATGACGATTGTCAATATATGTTTACAGTTGGGCAAGTAAATGTAATGCGCGCTACTTTATCTTCTTCAAGTTACCCATGGTTGCAAAACTTAGTTTCCGCTTCTAATTTGATAGCAACCGGAACGAATGATGGCTATGTAGTGCAGCCTTGTAAGCCAATTGCATATATGGAGAGTCCTAAGGTGTTGAAATACGCCTGTGTAGGAGATACCATTCAATTTACAGATAACTTTGTCTACAATGGCATTCCAACTACTTATAGTTGGTCATTTAATGGAGGTACTCCATCTACTTCTTCTGATGCACAACCTAAAATAGTATACAATACTGCTGGTACTTATGATATCACATTTGCAGTTTCTAATGCACAAGGTGCTTCATCACAGTTTGTGTCCGGGAAAGTATTTGTGTTAGATCCAAGTGCAACCAATTATGAGGGTTTAACTTATTCTGAAAATTTTGAATCTGTATTAAGGGTTTTACAAGATTATGCGATAGAAAATCCTACGGGAACTACTAGGTGGACTAGAGTAGGAAATGTGGGTTTTAACAGTTCGTCTTGTATGAAACTAGAGAATAATGCGAAGAATGGAACCACTTTTACTCAGGCTTATGGAGAAGTAGAAGCATTTACGACTCCAAGTATTGATATGTCAAATGTGAGAGCTCCTCAAATGGAATTTAAGATTGCTTACCAGAAACGTTCCACAGCCTCTGCAGATGATATTGAAATTCAAACGTCGTTTGATTGTGGACAAACTTGGCAAAACCGATGGACTTTCTTGACCAATGATATCTTAGGCTCAAATGGAGTTTCACAAGGAGATTTTACACCTAGCTCCAGTGCACAATGGACCACGGTAAATGTGTTCACTTTCCAAGGTGGATTGAACGGTCAGAGCGATGTTCGTTTTAGGATTCAATTTAATTCAAGAGATGGGAATAACGCTTACATCGATGATATTCGAATATATGGGCTTCCTGTTGGAATAGAAGAGCAAATGGCGAACCGTTTGCAATTAAATGTATTCCCAAATCCTGCAAAAGAGGCAACTACCTTGAAGTTTAATGTAGATCAAGCTTCTACCGCTACAATTTACTTGACAGATTTGACAGGAAAAAGAATGACGACTATAGCCAATAATACGAACTTAAACAGCGGTCAGCAACAATTTGAAATTAACACTTCAACTTTTAGCTCAGGAATCTATTTAATGACAATAGAAATCAACGGCGAACGTTTAGTAAAAAAGTTAATCGTACAATAAGGTTAACTAGTTAACTGTAGTAAAAAGGAAAAGGAGCTCAAAATTTGAGCTCCTTTTGTGTTGTATTAATTTTGACCTATAAACAAAATTGTGGCCTGCCGAAAAATAATAGGTAAGTAATTAAAAAGTAATTAGTATAAATAGTATACAATAGATTTACCAATACTGTTCTAGGTATTCTATTCTTAAATCTGTAGGGTTCACATCTAGTTAATACCATAGATTTATTCAGTTATTCGACCCTGAATGGATCGTACAGCTTTTGTTTGATATTTCTATATGTCGGCATTTACAACCGTCATTCTGAAAAGTTGATTGTTGCAATGCCTTTACTCCTGAAATCCACTCATCATCGTCACACAACCTAGGCCCATTAATTCATTTTGAGAAGCGTTTTTAGGAGCTTTTATTTGTACTGTTAATACTTGGCTTGTCTCTGCTTTAAAATCCCAAAAAGAAGTGTTTTCCTTTACTTTATCATTGAATAATTTATTTTTATTCTGATCGTAAATCACCATTTCTACCTCACCTAAAAAATCAGAAGAGCACAACAGCAATCGGTATTTTAATCCTTTAGAAAAGGAGATTTGTAATTCGGCCGATTCTCCAGGGGCAAGCTTAGCTGCGTTAATTTGTCCGTTTGAGATAAACGGATTTAATGAAGGCAAGCAATTCTTTTTTGTGAATGATTTGCATTGAGAAAATGCAAAAAGGGATGAAGAAAATAATAGTGCTAGAATAAATAACTTCTTCATAAACATACAGGTTAATGTTGAATAATGGTGTTTCGAATGGCTTTTATTTTTTCATTAATGTCAACAAAAGCTGCATCATCAATTTCTTCTTCTTGGCCTTCAGCTTGCCTCAATACCAACAACTCGCCTTCTTGCTCCATGGTTCCTGATTCAGGAGTGCTTGGTTGAATGGCTTTAAAGGCGGTTTCTAATTTTGCCAAGTGAATTGGAATTTGCAATTGATTGGTATAGGTTTGGCTATTGGCCAACTTTATCAAGCTCTTTAATGAGCCGTATTGGTCCCGTATAATTTCTTTTATTTCTTGATTGCTTTCAGAGCTGTTAATCATTGAAGTGCCCAAGTAAACACCTTCTATCCAGCCACCAATTACCACCAAAGAAGCATTTTCGCTTTGCTTGTTCTCTTTCAAATAATTGTCCATGTCTAAAAATGAAGCAGCAATAATTGAAATGATTGAATCTTTATTCTCGATGTTGGCCTCCAAGCGCATCACCATGTCTTCATTGAATCCAGTTCCTATCCCTAGATTTTCAGAAATATCTTTACAAACAGTCATGTAAACCATGGATTCTTGGGTGCGTTTGAAGATGCTGGAATAACTCAAATCGGCGCCATAAACTCCTAAAATAAGAGCCAGTTTTTCAGAATTAAGGTAATAGCCCTTTTCTTCGTGTGATAATAGGAATGAGCTTTCAAATTGAAGTCCTGCTTTTTTGAATAGAATACTTAACTCCATAGGGGAGGGAACAGCATAAAAAAGCTCCTTAATATTTACTTCTGCCTCTAATAAAATAGGATCATCTACCACCACTTTTTTTTCTTCATGCTTAGTTACACATGCCGCCAAGAGAAGTATAGATGCAAAAATTATCGAGAGCTTCTTCATTTTTTTAAGAATTAAAACAATTAAATATAGTAAATCTAACTGGAATTGCAATTTAATGTGCTTCTAACCAATTGACCGCATTGTTCATTTCTACGGTTAAAGGCACAATGAGTTTCACAGCGTTTTCCATTTCTTTTTTAACAATGGGTTTGATGGTTTCCAACTCTTCTTTTAAAACATCAAAAACCAATTCATCATGTACTTGTAATAACAGTTTCGATTTGAAGTTGTTTTTTGCAAATGCTTTGTGAATGTTGATCATTGCAATTTTAATGACATCTGCCGCCGAACCTTGAATGGGTGCATTAATGGCGTTTCTTTCAGCAAAACCTCTCACTACAGCGTTCTTCGCATTGATGTCGGGTAAGTACCTGCGGCGCTCCATGATCGTCTCTACATATCCTTTCTCTCGAGCAGTTTCTATGGCTTTGTCCATATAGGTTTTGATGCTCGGATATTTATTGAAATAACTTTCAATGATCTCAGCTGCTTCCGTTCTGGAGATATTTAGTCGTTGAGACAACCCAAAAGCCGAGATACCATAGATGATTCCAAAATTCACCATCTTGGCTTTACTTCTCATGTCGCGCGTTACGTCTTTAATGTCTACTTCAAATACTTTAGAGGCTGTTGCTGCGTGAATGTCATCCCCACTTTGGAAAGCGCTAATCATGCTTTCATCTTTACTCAATGCTGCAATGATTCGCAATTCTATCTGAGAGTAATCCGCTGCTAACAAAGTATAATCATCATTTCTTGGAATGAATGCTTTTCTAATTTCCCGTCCTTTTTCTGTTCGAATCGGAATGTTTTGCAAGTTGGGGTTAGTAGAACTCAATCGACCTGTTGCTGCCACGGTTTGCATGTAATTGGTATGCAATCGATGCGTGAGTGGATTTACCAATTCTGGTAATGCATCTACATAGGTCGATTTTAATTTTTTCAGTGATCGATATTCTAGAATAACGCCTACAATCTCGTGTTTGTCTGCTAATTTTGACAACGTTTCTTCCGAGGTAGAATACTGTCCTGTTTTGGTTTTCTTTGCCTTTTCAGTGATCGCCATTTTCTCGAATAATACTTCTCCCAATTGTTTCGGAGAATCTACGTTGAATTGTTCGCCGCTTAGGTCAAAAACCGATTGCTCTAATCTTGTTAAATCTTCAGCTAATTCAGCTGAGAAAATTTTTAGTGCTTCAATGTCTAGATTAATTCCTTCATTTTCCATATCTGCCAATACTTCCACCAATGGAATTTCGATGTCGTAGAACAGTTTTTTAAGGTTTAATTTATCGATTTGCGGTTCGAATAATTCCTTTAACTGCAAGGTAATGTCGGCATCTTCACAGGCATAATCAGAGATGGATGCTTGATTCATATCGCGCATACTTTTCTGGTTCTTTCCTTTTTTACCAATGATGGTTTCTATAGAAACCGGATCGTAATGCAAATACGTTTGCGCCAAGAAATCCATGCCGTGTTTCATGTCTGGTTGAATCAAATAATGCGCAATCATAGTATCAAAGAAAGCACCTTTGAATTCTACATCGTAGCGTTTTAAAATGGCCAAATCATATTTCAAGTTCTGAGCCACCAATAATTTTTTAGAATCTGAAAAGTAGGGTTTAAACACAGCCACTTCTTTTTTCGCAGTTTCATAATCGGCCGAGATTGGCACATAAAACCCTTCTCCTTTTTTGGTAGAAAAAGCAATTCCTACCAATTCTGCTTCTTGTGGATTTAGGCCAGTGGTTTCCGTATCGAAACAAATGGTGTTTGCAGCTAAAAGTACTTTATGCAAATCGTTTAGCCTTGTCTCATCATTCACAAAAGTGTACTCATGAGTGGTCGAATCAATGGTCGCGTATTCAGTTGGAGCATTTTGCTCAATTTCTTCTTGAGTAACACTGCCAAATAAATCCATTTGACCATCAATAGAGGTGCGTTGCACCACCACTTCTTCACCTAGTATTCGTTTGCCCAAAGTTCTAAACTCCAATTCAGCGAAAAGCTCTCCTAATTTTTCTTTGTTCATTGGGCCTCTGACCAACTTGCTTTCATCAAACTCAACAGGAGCATCAATGATGATGGTGGCCAATTTTTTTGAAAGTAACGCTTGCTCCACGCTGCCTTCTACTTTCTCTTTCATTTTGCCTTTTAGCTCATGAGTATGTGCGTGCAAATTCTCTATGCTTCCGTATTCTTTTAAAAACTTCTTTGCTGTTTTATCACCCACACCAGGAATTCCTGGGATATTGTCTACTGCATCACCACACATGCCTAAATAGTCGATGACTTGCATGGGATCAGTAATTTCAAACTTTTCACACACTTCCTTAATTCCCCAAACTTCTGCTTTGTTGCCCATTCTTGCAGGCTTATACATGAAAATATTATCAGAAACCAATTGACCAAAATCCTTATCAGGAGTCATCATATAAGTGGTGTATCCTTCTTTTTCGGCTTTTTTTGCCAAGGTTCCAATCACATCATCAGCTTCAAAACCGTCAGCAAATAAAATGGGGATATCAAAACCCTCGATCAGTTCTTTGATGTAAGGAATGGCCGAACGAATATCGTCAGGCATTGCTTCACGCTGCGCTTTATATTCTTTGTATTCAATGTGTCTCGAAGTTGGTTTGTCGGTATCGAAAACCACTGCAATGTGTGTTGGATTATTGTTTTGCAATACATCCCAAAGCGTATTGGTAAAACCCAAGATGGCTGAAGTGTTCTGACCTTTGGAATTGATGATTTGATTTTGGCTAAATGCAAAATATGCTCTGTAAATAAGTGCAAATGCATCAAGGAGATAGAGGGTCTTTTTTTCCGACATGTAAAGTGCTTTTTGAATTAACTTTTGAAAGGTTGAAGTTACATAAAAGCACTGCTTTTTAAAAACTAAAATGTGAGGAGAATTCAAAGATGATATTATTTGAATAACATCTTTTAATATTAGTTCTGAATAAAACCTAAAGATTACTTCTCCCCATAAACAGTAGCCAAAACAACTTGGCCAACTGCTTTCAAAGTGTTCTTATCGATCACATCCATATTGTCATCATGGGTGTGCCAATGTGGTGCAAAGGCGCGAGTATTCGCATCGTATTGGATAATGTCGATACTCGGAATTTTTGCCAACCGGTTCACATACAAATGGTCGTCTTCGCCTACATGTGTGGTTTGCATAAAAGGGAAATAGTTGCTGTAGCCCAATCGCGCGGCTACATTCCAAACCTTGTCTACGATTTGTGGGGCGTAATAGATGGAAATTGATTCTTGAGTAAAAACTGCATTCGGCGCACCCACCATGTCAAGTAAAATACCATATTTCGCAGTATAGCCTTTTACGTGAGGATTTCTAGCCCAATATTGACTCCCCAAGCACCAAGTAGCTTGTTTTGGATTCATGGTTCCTGAAGGCTGTCCATAATCTTCGGCATCAAAGAATACGATGTCAACACCAACTGCAGGATTTTTAATTTGAAATTGTCGAGCGATTTCTAATAAAATACCCACGCCGCTGCCGCCATCATTGGCGCCATCTATGGCTTTGTTTCTGTCTTTTTTGTCTTGGTCGGCAAATGGGCGCGTGTCCCAATGTGCCATTAATAGAACGCGGTTGGCTTTTTCAGGATGATAACTCCCAATGATGTTTTGAAAGTTCAGTTTAGTGCCGTCAAATGCTTCCACCACACCAGACTGAACAGTCAGAGTCGCGCCAAATTTGGTCAATTGAGTTTTTAAATACTCAGCAGTATTTCGATGTGCTTCTGTGTTTGGCACTCTAGGCCCAAAAGCCACTTGGTCGGCTACATATTGGTAAGCAGAGTCACCACTAAAATCTGGCAAGGCCAATTGTTCTATGGGAGCCTTCTTTTCAGGAGCTTTTTGTGCTGTTTTTTTGGTGTCGTTTTCACCGCAGGCAGTTAAAAAAGTAACTGCTGCAATTAGTGCTAGGTGCTTAGTTTTCATATTCCCAATGGGCTCCTTCTTTCCCGTCTTTTATCTGAATGTTCAATGCTTTTAAACGATCTCGTATTTGATCGGCCATTGCATAGTTTTTGTTTTCCTTGGCGCTTGCTCTGAATTCCAATACTAAATCCATCAATGCATTAGTCACAGCATTGTTTCCGCCATCGCCTTCAGCTGATGCTTCTTGTTTTAATCCTAAAATATCAAAAACGAACAAATGAACCACTTTTTTGAATTGCTCTAAATCCTCTTGGGTCAGTTGCTCTTTTCCTTCTTTTAATAAGTTGATCCATTTTGCAGCATCAAATAAATGCGCAATGGCAATCGGCGAATTAAAATCGTCGTCCATAGCGGCGTATAGTTTTTCTTCTAATTCTGCTACTTTTAAAGTAGAAGTGGTAGAAGAACTTAAGTCGTCCATTAGGGCAACCGCTTTCATCAAACGTCTCATTCCTTTTTCGGCAGCAGAAAGTGCTTCATTAGAAAAATCCAATGTGCTTCTGTAATGCGATTGCAAGATGAAAAATCGAATCGTCATCGGGCTGTATGCCTGAGTCAACTGAAAATTATTTCCAGTAAATAATTCATGGCAAAAGATTCCATTCCCTAAAGATTTTCCCATCTTTTGGCCATTGATGGTCACCATGTTGTTGTGCATCCAGTAGTTGGCAAACGGTTTGTCCTTATTTGCCTCTGCTTGTGCGATTTCACATTCGTGGTGAGGAAATGCATTTTCCAATCCACCACCGTGGATGTCAAAATTGTCTCCCAAATATTTTTGACTCATAACAGTACACTCAATGTGCCATCCCGGATAGCCCATTCCCCAAGGAGAATTCCACTGCATTAAATGCGTTTCATCGGCTTTTTTCCACAAGGCAAAGTCAAGTGGGGTGCGCTTTTCCGATTGTGCATTTAGCGTTCGGTTAGCAGCTCCATCCATCATTTCTTCTACTTTTCTGCCTGAAAGTTTTCCGTAGTCGTGGTCTTTATTATAGGTCGTTACATCAAAATAAACCGATCCATTCGCCTCATAGGCAAACCCTTTCTTGATCAATTCTTCAATGGCTTCGATTTGTTCTGGAATATGTCCGGATGGTCGTGGTGAAATGTTTGGACGCAATACATTCAGTGCATCCATGTCCCGAAAATAGTTGAACATGTATTTTTCAACTACTGCCATCGGGTCTACTTTTTCTAACCTCGATTGCTTGGCAATTTTATCGTCTCCTTCATCGGCATCATCAGTTAAATGACCCACATCGGTAATATTTTGCACGTATTTAACTTGCGGAAATTTATGTTTGAGGTAGCGATAAATTAAATCGAATGAAACGTACGATTTTGCATGTCCCAAGTGGGCATCACCATAAACGGTAGGGCCACAAACATACAAGCCTATGCTATTCGGGTTGATGGGTTTAAAAACCTCTTTTTCTCGACTTAAGGTGTTGTAAAGTTTGATTGGTGTAGACATGAGTGAAATCGATTGTTATTGTTTTATTCCCTACAAAAGTAGGAATGAAAAAACAATTATTTGCCTTCGATTACACCATCTCCGATATAGCGTCCACTTTTGAAGATCTTGATTTTTACAATCAAGCCATTTTGATCGTAATCGTACATCTTTCCATCCATAAAACGGTAGTCTTTGAATTCACCGTCTTTTGCTATCTGCATGTCTTTGTTGTACAATTTATAATAACCGTTTCCATTAAATCCACCTTGGTTGGGTTGTTCCTCTTTTGATGCTTTTACTGTAATATTTGGAGCGGCATCCAATTGTTTTTTCATCGGATCCACCATCGGTTTTTTAGGAGCAAATTCTTGATAATTTTCTCGATCGATTAAACCACCAGCAAAAACTTTAATTGATTTCAAATCTCCATTGTCATAATATTCTTTCAATTCCCCACTTTCTTGGCCGGCTGCCCAAGTTCCTTCTATTTGCAATTGGCCATTTTCATGAAAGTACTTTTGAGTGCCTTCTCTTTTACCACTAGCAGTAAAGTTGAAGTCTTGTGAAATATTACCGTTAGTATGGTATCGTTTGAAAGTACCGGTATTTTTGGTGCTCGCCCAAGTTCCTTCTTCCTCTAATTTTCCGTTTTCGTAGTATAATTTATAGGGGCCTTTCGGTCGACTTCCTACATAGGTGATTTCAGATTTTAATTTTCCATTATCGAAATAAGCTTTCCATAAACCCACTTTTCTACCATCGGCAAACTTTCCTTCCTCATCAATTTTACCAGATTTGTCTTTTACAATCCAGTAGCCTTGCTTTTTATTTGTCGCGTCAGTTTTGTTTATAGTATCACCATTTAGTAATTCAAATGTTTGTGAATTAGCAGAGTAATAAAAAAAACTTAAAGCAATTATCAGGAAGAATTTCTTCATAATGTAGACGGTAGTTGAACGTTGTATCTAAATGAGTTTTTAAATGTATAAAAAAACCATTTAAAGAAAAAATTAACTAGGTATAGAAAGTTGTTTTATCATGTCTTCTGACATTTTTTTCAGGTCATATTCCATTTTCCAGTCCCAATCTTTTTGTGCAAAAGAATCGTCAATACTTGATGGCCAACTTTCGGCTATTTTCTGACGGAAGTCTGGTTGGTAAGTAATCTCAAACTCAGGAATGATCTTTTTAATCTCAGCAGCAATTTCAGCAGGATTAAAACTAATTCCACCCAAATTATAGCTGCTTCTAATGGTCAATCGATCTCCGTCTGCTTCCATTAATTCAATGGTCGCTCGGATAGCATCTTCCATGTACATCATTGGCAAAGAGGCATCTTCTTGCAGGAAGCATTCGTATTTCCCAGACTTTAATGCTTGGTGATAAATGTCAACTGCATAATCAGTTGTTCCGCCACCAGGTAATGTTTTGTAGCCGATTAATCCTGGGTAACGAATACTTCTTACGTCTACTCCAAATTTTGCATGGTAATATTCACACCATCTTTCCCCAGCTAGTTTGCTGATTCCATATACTGTTGAAGGGTCTGTTGTGGTATGCTGAGGCGTGTTGTCTCTTGGTGTGTTTGGTCCGAAAACGGCAATAGAGCTTGGCCAAAAAATACGCTGGATATGACCGTCTTTTGCTAAATTCAACACATGAAACAAGCTATTCATGTTTAAATCCCAAGCAAATTCGATTTGTTTTTCAGCAGTAGCGGAAAGTAAAGCTGCTAAGTGATACACATCAGTAATTTTATACTGCTTCACAATTTCAAACATTCTATTCTTGTCTAATCCATTTAGTATTTCGAAAGGACCTTCTTTGTCTCCAAAATCTCTGATATCAGAAGAAACCACATTTTCGGCTCCGTGCTTTTGTCTTAAATTAAAAACCAGTTCTTGTCCTACTTGTCCACCTGCTCCAATGACTAATATTTTCTTACCTTCCATGCTGTGCTAATTTGGGGTCAAAAGTATTAAATTATCTAGTGTTTTTTAGGCGATTTGTATAATTCAGATAATTGACTGAGTGCAGCGTGCTTTTAAAAGCAGAATCTGCCATCGCGATTCAAATCGGATAACTGATTCAATTGATTTGCGGCTTTGTATATAGTTAAATAAGTTAACATCATTTAGTAGTAGTGGAGGAAGCAATCCCTTATCACTTGTTTGTTGAATTTAGTACCTTTGTGCGGTAAATTTTAGAGGATGCAGTTGTTTAATATCTATGACAAGAAGCTTTTAAAAGAAAAGCTAATGAACGAACCGTTTAACAGGATTACGATTTCGTTTTACCGCTATGTAATTATTGACCAACCGAATGAGTTGCGAGATGAGTTGTATGCAGAATGGGCGGCACTGGATGTGTTTGGACGAACGTATTTGGCCAATGAAGGAATTAATGCTCAGATGAGTGTTCCAGAACACCATTGGGAGGAATTTATGCTTCGTTTACAGGCTCGGAAATATTTTGAGAATATGCCGATAAAGCGTGCAGTGGAAGATGATGGAAAATCATTTTACAAACTAAAAGTCAAGGTTCGTACCAAGATTGTTGCCGACGGACTGGATGATGGAACATTCGATGTGACCAATGTAGGTCGTCATTTGACAGCAAAAGAATTCAATGAAGCACTGGCTGATCCGGATACTATCATAGTTGATATGCGAAACCATTACGAAAGTGAAATTGGTCATTTTGAGAATGCCATTTGCCCTGATGTAGATACTTTTAAAGAAGAATTGCCTGCGGTGGAAGGCATGCTGAAAGGAAAAGAAAATAAAAAGTTATTGCTGTATTGCACGGGAGGAATTCGTTGTGAAAAAGCTTCTGCTTATTTTAAGCACAAGGGGTTTACTGATGTGAATCAATTGCACGGAGGAATCATTGATTATGCAAGACAAATAGAAGCTGAAGGGTTAGAGAATAAATTCAAAGGAAAGAATTTTGTGTTTGACGAACGATTGGGAGAAACTATTTCAGGAGAAGTAATTTCTGAGTGTCACCAATGTGGCGCTCCTTGCGATTCACACACGAACTGTGCAAATGACGATTGTCATTTGTTGTTTATTCAGTGTGAAGCCTGCGCCGCTAAGATGGATGGCTGCTGTACCGATGAGTGTAAAACCATAGCTAACTTGCCAGTTGAAGAGCAGCGAGCTTTGCGAAAAGGGAAGCTAAAGACAGATGCACATTCGGTGTATAAAAGTCGTCTAAGGCCAAATTTAAAAAATATTAGAAATCTCAAAGTGTAGCATTTTTTTGCCTACATTTTAGCCATAAATAAAAATATATAATATGCCCTTTTATAGAAAACTAGGAAATATTCCACATAAAAGACATACTACTTTCAAGAAGGAAGATGGTAGTTTACATTATGAACAGCTATTTGGAACAGTAGGTTTCGATGGAATGTCAACGTTGATGTATCACAAGCATCGGCCGACAATGGTGAAAGAGTACCTAGGCTCAAAAGATGTATCGCCAAAGGTTGCTGTTGAGAAAAACTTTAAGTCAAGGCGATTTATTGGATTTAACGTGACGCCAATTGACGACTATTTAGAAAGCAGAGAGCCGATGATGGTCAACTCTGATTTAATTGTTGCTTTGGCTGCTCCAAAAAAGTCGATGAAGGAGTATTTTTACAAGAATACCGATGCGGATGAAGTTATTTTTATTCACAAAGGAAGTGGTAAGCTCCGTACCTTTTTAGGAAACATAGATTTTAAATACGGCGACTACTTGGTGATTCCAAGAGGGATGATTTACCAAATGGAATTCGACGATGAAAACAATCGCCATTTCGTAGTAGAGTCCTTTAGTCCAATATATACACCAAAGCGGTATAGAAACTGGTTTGGTCAATTACTAGAGCACTCTCCTTATTGCGAGCGTGATTTTAGAACACCA
Organism: Acidiluteibacter sp.; assembly: GCF_055129545.1. Taxonomy (NCBI): domain Bacteria; kingdom Pseudomonadati; phylum Bacteroidota; class Flavobacteriia; order Flavobacteriales; family Cryomorphaceae; genus Acidiluteibacter; species Acidiluteibacter sp. The sequence continues at coordinate 175,793 of NZ_JBSRUB010000013.1, forward strand.
CAAGATTTAGAAACCCACGATGAAATGGGTGACTTCACAATCAAAATAAAGAAAGAAGGGGTTATCCACGATTACTTATACGCTTCACATCCTTTCGATGTAGAAGGTTGGGATGGATTTAACTATCCTTATGCGTTCTCCATTCACGACTTTGAACCAATCACTGGTCGTATTCATCAGCCACCACCCGTGCATCAAACATTTGAGGCAGCTGGTTTTGTAATCTGCTCTTTCGTACCGAGAAAATATGACTATCACCCAGAAAGTATTCCCGCTCCATATAACCACAGTAATATTGATTCTGATGAAGTGTTGTATTACGTGGATGGAGACTTTATGAGTAGAAATGATATCGATCAAGGACAAATCACATTGCACCAAGCAGGAATCCCTCATGGACCGCACCCTGGTGCTTATGAGCGAAGTGTTGGTAAAACGGAGACGGAAGAATTGGCTGTAATGGTGGATACTTTTAAGCCACTGAAATTAACAGAAAACGCGATGAAGTTGGATGATGGGAAATATTATAAATCTTGGATTCATTAATTTTCAATAGTTGAATGAGTCAATTGGTGAATAAATCAATGGTTAAAGAGTGCGTTAATTCGTTCTTTATTAATAATTGAATAAATTGGAAAGCATGACTTTAAGTAAAGAAAATATACTTCAAACCAAAAGTTATGCTTTTGCGGTCAAAATTGTTAAGCTTACTCTAAAACTTCAGCATGAAGAGAAGGAGTTTATTTTAACAAAACAATTATTAAGATCAGGAACTTCGATTGGAGCAAATGTTGAGGAATCCATTGGAGGGAGGTCAGAAAAGGATTTGAATCATCGTTTGGTGATTTCGTATAAAGAGGCAAGAGAATCTCATTATTGGGTTAGGTTACTAAATGAAGCTAATTTGATTGATAGTGAAACAAAAGAAGAACTCATTGGTGATCTAGAAGAATTATTAAGAATTTTAGGAGCAAGTAAAAGAACATTAAAAAATAAATTAGATAAATAGAGTGGTGATAAATTGACTTATTGATTTATTCGCTTATTAATTGATTGAAGTATGAAAAAAGAAGTAAAATCAGTAGAATACGGCTTAGAAAAAATATTTGAAGGCGCTCAAGACTTCTTGCCATTAATGGGTACAGATTACGTTGAGTTTTATGTAGGAAATGCAAAACAAGCGGCACACTTTTACAAGACCGCATTTGGTTTTCAATCGTATGCATATAAAGGTTTAGAGACAGGAAGTAAAGACTCTGTTTCTTATGTGTTGAAGCAAGATAAAATTCGATTGGTGTTAACCTCTCCATTGAATTCGAAGAGTCCGATTAACGATCATATCGTGAAGCATGGTGATGGAGTAAAGGTGGTTGCCCTTTGGGTTGAAGATGCACGTAAATCATATGAAGAAACGACAAAGCGTGGTGCAAAATCTTTCCAAGAGCCGAAAGTTGCGAAAGATGAGCACGGAGAAATAGTAACTGCAGGGATTTATACCTATGGAGAAACTGTTCATATGTTTGTTGAGCGTAAAAATTATTCAGGAACTTTTATGCCTGGCTTTGAAAAGTGGGAATCAGATTACAATCCTGCACCAACAGGTTTAAAATACATTGACCACATGGTAGGAAATGTAGGTTGGAATGAGATGAACACTTGGGTAAAGTGGTATGAAGACGTAATGGGATTCGTTAACTTCTTATCTTTTGATGACAAGCAGATTCACACAGAATATTCTGCTTTGATGAGTAAGGTAATGAGTAACGGAAACGGTCGAATTAAGTTTCCAATTAACGAGCCTGCTGAAGGCAAAAAGCGTTCTCAAATCGAAGAATATTTAGACTTTTATGAAGGCCCAGGAGTGCAGCATGTAGCGATAGCAACTGATGATATTTTAACGACTGTAGCTGATTTAAGATCTAGAGGAATTGAATTCTTATCAACTCCACCAGATGAATATTACAAGTCTGTACCAGGAAGGTTACAAGAGTTTAGCCACGAATTGAAAGAAGATATCGAAAAGTTGAAAAGCTTAGGTATTATGATAGATGCCGATGAAGAAGGGTATTTATTGCAAATCTTTACGAAGCCAATTGAAGATCGACCAACTTTATTTTTTGAAATTATTCAGAGAATGGGAGCAAGAGGTTTTGGAGCAGGTAACTTTAAAGCATTGTTCGAATCTATCGAAAGAGAGCAAATGAAGAGAGGCACGTTGTAATAACGGTCAATAATTATATCAAAAGCCTTCTTAACGAAATGTTAGGAAGGCTTTTTTGTTTAATTTACTCTCAAAGTTTCAAATTTATCAAAATAATGTTGATGGTTAAATTGTGTTATTGATTGGCGGGCATTGGTAGAGAAAGTGTTGTAAGCTGAATTGTCCATCTCTTTAAATTCGATCATTCTGGTCTTAAATTCTTCAGGACTATTACATAGATAGCCATTAACCCCGTCAATAATTACGTTCTTATTCTCAGGTAGTTTGTTACATAAAACTGGCACTCCATTGTTGAGGTATTGTTTAGCTTTTATCCCTGATTTGGCAATTTGCACCGGCGTGTTTAATAAGGTAGCAATGCCAATGTCAAATGTTTTTATTTTATGTTGAAGCGCTTCTTCATCGTTCCAATCGATCTGTAAATTAACTTCAACATCGACGTGCTTGGAATTTTTAAAGTAAGCTCTGATTTCTTTTTCATCCTCTTTATTGGTCACTCCCATCAATATGAAATGACAGTTAAAGGGTAGGCTTTTGATGGCAGGGAAAACCAATTCATACAAGCTTTCTTTGTGTCCCCATCCAAATCCTCCGATCCAACCAATGGTAAAGGTCTTATTCCGTTGTTGTTTTATAATTTCAAGGTCTACAATGGGCGATGTTATGTGAAACGCGTTGGAATTAATGGATCGAAAATAATTTGTGATCTCATTGCTTCCCGCAGAAACAGAGTTGCAGTTTTTAGCAAAATAATGAATCGTTTCGGAGGGATATTCTAAATAGTCTGCGTCATCTAAATCATAAATAGTCAGGTTTCGTCTACAATTTACAAGAAGTTTTAGCAAGTTGGAATATATAAAGTTGGAATGTACTCTTTGTATGACAATTATGCTACCCTTTTTAGGAAATAATAAAGCAGAAAAATAGGCCGATAAAAACCGAATTAATCGAGAAGGCGAATAACCTGGAATAATAAAATGACTCTCAATTTTGAGGTGTTTTCTTGCATAATCGAGCGGATATTTCGCCCTGTATCTAACACTCGGTGAATCTAAGTTATAGTAGGCAAACCAATAGATGTGTTTTAGTTTTTCTTGGGTCATTTTAGTTTTTTGGAAAGTGGTTCAATTTTGATCGTGTTGTAATAATTTAAAAATTGAAATAGCAGTTTAGTTAATCGTTTTGTCAGCAACAAGATAATAGAAAATAAGTGACATTTAGTTGTTGTATTTAATTTTATTTCTAATTCCCTGTCCAAAGAAACTAGCATCAATTTATCGTTTACTTCCACTAAAATCGGAAGTTTGTCGTTAAGCTTTCGAAACAGTTAAAATTCTCCAATCAAAAGTTCCATTGAAAAAAACAATTGTCCTCTTTGTATTTTTATTTACCCTGTTTTTTCAGGTGGATGCTCAATTCAAAGAAACCTATTTCGACAAAGGAAAACGGGCGATGATGGGTGAGAATTTCACCGCAGCTATTGAGTTTTTCAATTACTCATTGAGCGACAGAAAGTATTTTCAAGCCTACTTTTTTCGTGGATATTCTAAATTTAAATTGGGTGATTTAGCAGGAGCCGAAGTTGACTTTACTTCTTGCCTTTCTGAAATTCCAAACCACAAAGACGCCTTGTTTTATCGAGCGGTGGTGCGCGATCAGATGTCCAATTTTGAAGGGGCTTTTAAAGATTACGAGCTTGCATTAAAATACGACTCCACCAATGCTAAAATATATTTAAACCGAGCCATCACTTTATTGTCATTGGAGCAGTTTGAAGCCACAATTGACGATTGTAACCAAGCTATCCGATTGAATAAATCGAATGTAAATAGTTATGTGATTCGTGCCATTGCTAAATCAGAGTTGAAGGATTACCAATCGGCTTTGGCTGATTTCAATTATGCCATTGGGAAGAAAATGGATAATAGTTTTGCGATGGTGTATCGTGCAGAATGCTATCGAAAGATGGGTAAAATTGATCTAGCTAGAGCTGATTTAGCAACCGTTCTAGAGCGTGATTCTACCAATGTGGACGGGATGTATCAGTTGGCGTTGCTAGAATTGGATCAATCCAACTTTAAGGTTGCATTACAACTACTGGATCAGGTTATTGCTGTTTCTCCATACAATTCATTAGCACTTTTCAATAGAGCCATTACCAAAACGAATTTAAAAGATTTTAAGGGCGCTTTGGCCGATTATGACGCCGTGATTACTGCCAACCCAATGCATGTGGGAAGTTATTTTAATCGAGGGTTAATCAAACAGCAGGTGGGAGATTTAAAAGGAGCATTGGCCGATTTTGATCGATTGATTGAAATTATGCCACGTTATACGGATGCTTATGGAGCTCGGGCGCAATTAAAACAACAACTTGGCGACAATAGAGGGGCTGAGAAGGATAAGCAAATGTTAGCGCAAGTGCGTATGAATAATGAAGCTGCAATTCGAGATGGATTGAGCAGCGAGGAAATGCAAGCTGCTATGGAGAGCAAAAACTTATCTTCTTATGGTTCAAATTTGGCCAACGATAGCGGTAAAGTGCAATATCAACATACCGAAATTCGATTGCGACCCTATTATTATTTAACTCCCGAACTATTTTCTGAAGTAGCCGAAGATTATTACCAATCCAAAGAACCTTCTATAAATAGTCACCTAATCGGGTTAATGTCGGCGGAAGGAAGTTGGGATGCGAAAAAATTGAATCATCAGATTGATTCATTGGACAAAATACAAGGAATAAAAGATGCGGCATTTTACTTGAAGCGCGCCATTTTGTTTACTCAAACTGAGCAGTACAACCAAGCGTTTCAAGATTTTGATTCATCAATTGCATTGCAATCCAAGAACGTTTTGGCCTATTTTGGAAGAGCCAATACTGCTCTAAAGTTGAGGGAGTTGCTCAATACCTTTCCGGATGCTCAGCAGTTTAAAAAGGTGGGTGATAAAATAACTACAGAACCAATCACGGAAGAGTATGATGGTTTTAGTTATGCTTCAATTATACAAGATTATCAGAAAGCTATTCAGTTCGACAATCAATTTACATATGCCTACTATAATTTAGCCTATGTGCAGAATAAGAGCGGTCAGTTTGAGGAATCATTAAGCGCATTGAATCGAGCTATTGAATTGAAGCCCGATTTTGCACAAGCCTACTTTAATCGAGGATTAACGCATTTATTCTTAAAGAAGACTGATCTAGGATGTCGTGATTTAGGGAAGTCTGGTGAATTGGGAATTAAAGAGGCCTATAATATTATGTTGAGGTATTGCAAAAAGTAGTTTTTTCGTTGAAAATATTTAAATTGCATCAAATCTTAAGCATATGAAACGCATTACGCCCATTATTCTAGTTGTTCTAATTTCTACCCTGTTATCTTCTTGTATTTGGACGAGTAACTGCATAGATGCAGAAGGCACGGCAATTGAAAAAACGATTGATTTACCAAATTTTAAAAAGATCAAATTGTCGAGTTCGGTAGAGGTATTTATATCTCAGGCGGCCACACAATCGGTGATGATAAAAGCGCCACAAGAAATAATAGATTTGCTAAATACAGAAATTGATGGCGAAGAATGGGAAATTAAATTTGACGAATGTTTCAACTCTAAAGTCATCATAAACATTGCGCTTCCACATTTAGAAGAACTGAAAGTGAATGGTTCTGGAAGCATTATCGGTCAGAATTCTTTTGTGGTAGAAGATTTAGAATTAGGCATTAATGGTTCAGGAGACATTAAGTTGGAAGTCAATGTAGAAGAATTAGAAATTGCCATCAAAGGCTCTGGCGATATTTCATTAGCAGGAATTGCGAAAGAAACAGACATTAGCATTATGGGTTCTGGCGATGTACAAGCATTGAAATTGGAAACCGAGGAATCAAACATTTCCATCAAAGGCTCTGGAGATGTAAAAGTGAATGTAACCCAACGCATCGACATTGGTATTTATGGTAGTGGAGATGTGCAATACAAAGGCAATCCTAAAAAGACAGAAATCAACATTAAGGGTAGCGGAGAAGTGAAGAAGTTGGATTAGTAAAATCATACAGAATAAATAGGCCTGAACCAAGCAATTGATTCAGGCTTTTTTTTGTTTTTTTGGATGTTTGTTTTATAAGAGGACTTTGTTTTTCTTCTAGTGCTACTTTTCTTCTTTAAAAATTGAGGTACCCCGTCTCCTCGCTTGTCATTAACAACAAAAATCGGTTGCTCGCAACAAAATTTTAGTGCGGCACTGCGAATCCACTACATTTGGATCGATTAATTCAGTTTAAAGCAGCATGAATAGCTGTCTGCTTTAGACCAACGGAATTAAAGAATTAACACTCAACCGAATAATTGTTTAATATGAAGCATATTCAAAAACTATTAAGTGGAATATTTTTCCTCGGAGCAACAAGTTTGTTTGCCCAATCACCATCATGGAGTGTAACTGCAAACTCCTTTCAATATGATATGACTGTTACTGCTGCACTAGATGTGAATTGTGTGGAACTGACAAATCCTTCGAATAAATTGGGGGCTTTTGTGGGCGGTGTATTAAGAGGAACAGCCACTACTTCAAATGTTATCAATGGAAAGTACCTGACTACGATGTCGGTTTATAGCAATACGGCGAGTGGAGAAAAAGTAAATTTCCGTTTTTACGATGTCGCTACTGATTCCATCTATAATAGTATTGACAGTGTAGTTTTTCAAGACAATGCCATTTATGGAACACTGAGTGCTCCTTTTACGGTTAAAACCAATAATGCGCCAACTGCCATTGCGTTAAGTAATGACAGTATGCAGGAGAACTTGCCAAGTGGACAAGTAATCGGAAGTTTTTCAACCACTGATTTGAATGCCGGCCAAACACATACTTACAGCCTAGTAAGTGGAACTGGAGCAACGAATAATGCTAGTTTTTCAATCTCAGGAAATCAACTGATTGCTAATTTTGTGGCTGATTTTGAAAATAAAACAAGTTATTCAACTCGTGTAAGAACAACAGATTCACAAGGATGTAATTTTGAGCGAGTAGTTTTAGTTTACGTGAAGAACACGAATGATGCACCTACCGCAATTGGTTTGAGCAATGCAATGATTAACGAAGGGAATGCAGTGAATGCAACAATCGGTAACCTAACAGCAGTTGATCAAGATGCCAATGAAGTCTTCACTTTTACTTTGGTAAATGGTGCTGGAGGAGACGATAATAGTAAGTTTAATACTTTTGGCAATACACTTAGAGCAAGTCAATCGTTCAATTTTGAAGTACAATCGTCTTTTAAAATTCGAATAAGAGTAACCGATAAAGCATTCAATACTTTTGAAGATAGCTTATCGATCACTGTAAATGATTTGAACGACGTTCCAACCGATTTACTAATCTCTAAGGACAGTATACTAGAAAATAGACCACAGAATTTCTTAGTAGGAACTTTTTCTACTATTGACGAGGATGCAGCCCAAACGCATTCCTATTCCTTTAATAATATCCCAGGAAACGATAACAGTAATTTTATTATTGTCGGCAATCAATTGAGAACAAATACAGTTTTCGATTATGAAGGCAGAAAAGAGTATTTTATTTATGTGCAAACCAATGATCTTAATGGCGGATTATTTTCTAAGTTATTTATTATAAGAGTGTTGGATGCAAATGATGCTCCTTCAGATATTTTAATTTCTAACGCAAGTGCCAATGAAAATTTTCCGATAGGTCTTTTTGTTGGGAAGTTTAGCTCATTAGATCAAGATACTTTTCAAATCCATACTTACAGCGCTGTAAGTGGAGTTGGTGATGCAGACAATGCGAATTTTATGGTGAGAAATGATTCGCTTTTTACTGCTATTGTTTTGGATAAGAACTTAAAGCCACAGCACAATATTCGAATAGCAACCAATGATCAAAATGGAGGAGTGTTTAGTAAAGCATTTACCATTTTCGTAAAGGATGTAAATAATATTCCAACAAGTCTTGCACTATCCAATACTATTATCCCCGAAAATACGCCAATCGGAGGACAAGTAGGAGCATTTAATACTGTGGATGCAGATCTAGGTGATGTGCATGCTTATAAGTTAGTTGCCGGATTAGGAAGTCAGGACAACAGTAGTTTTCAGATTGCTGGAGATAAATTACAAACGAAAGTAAAATTTAACTTTAATGTAAAAAATGTGTACCGAGTTCGAGTAGAAACCAATGATGGTTTTGGTGGAACTTATCAAGACACATTTAACATTAGCATTACCAATTCAAATGATGCTCCAACAGATATTCAATTGTCTCCTGCAAGCTTTAGAGAAATGGTGGCTCAAAATACTACTGTTGGAACCTTAACTTCCGTTGATCCCGATCAAGGAGATACGCACAGCTATAGTTTTGTTCAAGGAACCAATGACAATAGTTCATTTGTAATTTCTGGCGATCAAGTAAAAACGCAAGGTCAGTTTGACTTCGAAACAAAGAGTTTGTATATCATTGAGGTAAAAAGTACTGATTTACTTGGATTGAATTACAGCCGACAAATAACAATAAATATTTTGGACAGCAATGATGCTCCAACTGCTATTGTATTATCAGGCGATAGTGTTTCAGAATTACAGCCAAAAGGAACATTTGTTGCCGATATGACCACTGTTGATCCTGATGCCAATGATACATTTTCTTATACTTTAGTAGCAGGTCAAGGAGCTACTGATAACAGTTCATTTAGAGTGAATGGACAACTATTGGAAACGGATACCGTTTTCAATTTCAATGACCAACGCACTAGAAGTATTCGATTAAGAAGTACAGATGCCTTAGGTAAATCAACGGAGAAAAGCTTCACCATCAGAATAACAAATAAGAATGATAGCCCAACCAATATTCTTATTTCCGACACTACAATTCTTGAAAACAGTACAGTAGGAACTCGAATAGCAAGTTTGACTTCTGTGGATGAGGACAATGGGGAATCATTTACTTATAAGTTAGTGAATGGATTAGGAGATGTGGATAACAATAAGTTTAGCATTCTATCTGATGAATTATTTAGTGCGTCAACATTCGATTTTGAGACAAAGAATGAATTTCAAATACGAGTTAGAACAACAGATAGCCAGGGAGCCACTTTTGATAGAGCATTTAAAATCGCGGTTTTGAATCAAAATGAAGCACCTACTAGTTCTTCTCAAGAGTTTAGTATCCTAGAGAATTCTCCAATTGGAAGTTCAATTGGTACTGTTATCGTAGATGACATCGACGAGAACGATGTGTTGACTTACCAATTGATCAAAGGAGGCACATCTGTTTCGATTGATCCAATGACTGCAGAGTTAAAATCCCTAATTGGATTTGATTACGAAAGTAATCGCACTTTTAATGTGACTGTTGTTGCAACAGATGCAGGAGGACTAAAAGATACGACAGATGTATTGATTTATGTGAATGATGAAATAGAAGGAAGTCTTCCGGCAGCGGCCTATTTTTCACCTAACAATGATGGATACAACGATACGTGGCAGATCCAGAATGTGAACCTGTATTCAAACTATAAATTAGTGATTTTCTCCACTGCAGGAGGAATTGTGTTTGAACAAAGTGCAAATTACAACAATGATTGGGACGGTAACTTAGGTGGAAGTCAATTGCCAGAAGGAGTGTATTATTATTTCTTACAAGATAATAATGACAGTAAAGGCAGCTATAAAGGAACCATAACATTAAAAAGATAAGCAAATGAAGAAAGTAATATTAATCGCAGCATTAGCAATTTCAAGTATCAGTTATGGTCAAGAGCTTTCTTATGGCTATTACAATTATGTGTTGAATCGATTCAATTTAAATCCTGCCTTTGCGGGCAATAATGGAAACATTTCGGCCATGTTGAACACAAAAACACACATGGCTGGCTTCAATAATGCACCACGGAATACCATGTTTGGATTACATGCACCCATCAATCTTAATCAAGGGGTTGGCGCTCGGGTGGTATCGGATAGACGAGGTGCATTTCAAGTTGATAAATATGATGCAGTATATAGTTATCAGGTACAATTGGATGATCGATCTGATTTGAGATTTGGAGTGTCTGCTGGTGCAGTGAATCGAAAATTGAATCCATCTCGAATTGATAATTCAGAGTTTTTGAATCAGAATGACCCAACTTTAGTTGGCGATTATTACAATGAAACAAACTTTATTGCAGGAGTAGGGTTGGTGTATGATTTCGAGAATTTACAAGTGGGGTTAAGTGCTCCAAATTTGATAGATGGTAGCGATGAAATCAGTGATTATATCGTGGGTTCTATTTCTTATGATTACAAATTTAACAATGAAGATTTCGTTCTTCAACCAACCGTGATTTATCAAAATTTACCAGTAGTAGACAATCAATTTGACATTCTTTTGAAGGGAGAATACCAAGAGAAAGTGTGGGCGATGGCAGGCTATCGATCCAATAACAATTTGACATTTGGATTGGGCTTTGATTTGGGTCCTTTTGGAGTGGGTTATGCCTATGAAATGGCAAACTCTGAACTCTCAACTATCGCTGGAGGATCGCATGAAATAATGATACAAGTGGCCTTTAAATCGGCTAAGTTGAAGCAAAAAGATGCCTTGGTGAAAACATTAGATGAGTATGTTGCACGTTTTGATGCGATGATCAATGACAACTCCAATCAATACAATAGAGCTCAAGTAATTTCTGAAATCCAACAAATTAGAGTCGAGTTAAATAAGTTGGAGGCTAGTAATGACAAAAGCACTGCGAAAGTAGTTGATAAGCGATTGGAAAAAATTGAAAGTCAAATTGATCAATTGGAAAAGAAATACAGTAAATAATGACAGTGATCAAAAGGTTCTACAATATGAAAAAAGGAGTTGCTTTATTACTATTTCTCACGACATTTCAGTTTTTGTCTGCCCAGTCGGATACATCAAAAGTGTTAGAAAATAAGTCGAGAATTAATAACTTAAATCAGCGGTTAGATAATTTGGTAAAAGATGCTTCTGTCCTTTCCAGTAGCGATAGCATAGAAATAAAATTGGACCTTCTAATGAAACAAATGGCAGAAGTGAAACAAGAAGTTGCCACAATGAAATCAGCAATAAATACAATGGCTGAAGAGAATAAGGAAGCACGTGAAGAATATCAAAAAGGAAATGCTGATTACTTGGAAGAAGGGAAATATTACGTGGTTATTGGTTCCCGAAGAAATCAAGCATTAGCTGAAGCTTTGCTTAAAGAGTTGAGCGTATCTAATCAAGTAAAATTGATGAAAAACCAAAGAGATACTTGGTATCATATTATCTTATCAAATTCATTTAAACTTGAAGAAGCTGAGCAAAAGGTAAAAGATTTGAAGCAAGGAGCATTTACAGATTCGTGGTATACCACAAGTAAAAGGCTACAATAATTTAGTTTAACAATTGATTAATTGCTTAAAATGCCTGAGTCTATAAAATGGATTCGGGCATTTTTATTTCATCTACTTTTTACATTACATCCTTGAGGGTATCTTTATAACTTCTTGAAATGGGTAATTCTGTATTGTTGACATAGACTGAAGTAGAATTAAATTGCTCAATCTTGTTTTTATTAATAATAAAACTTCGATGTATTCTTATGAATTGATCACCAAGCTCTTGTTCAAAAAGTGATAAGCTGGCTCTTTCTATATAGGTAGAATTAGCGGTTACAATTTTTACATAAGATCCGCTTGCTTCAAGATAAAGTATACTTGACTGGTCGATTAGCTTTTTCCCGTAGCTTGTTTTAATTTGAATTGATTTCTGGTTGTTTGTTTTGAATATTTCTAATAATGCTACGATGTCGCTCTCTTTATAGGGCTTGGTGATGTATGCCAATGGCTTCGTTAGCGCAGCTTGTTTAACTGTAGGGATTTCATTATTAGCGGTTAAATAAATAAAGGGTTGTTTAATCTCGTTGAGGTGGATGCCGAGATCAATACCAGTTTTTTCGCCAGCCAACCGAATGTCTACGAAGTATAGATCAGGATTAAGCTGCGTGTTTTGGATGACTTCATCTACATTATCTAAAATTCCGATCACATTTACTTGGTGTTTTTCAAGGATTAGCCGCAGATGATCTGCAACAATAAAGTCATCTTCTACAATTATTACATTCATTTATTGAATTTTATGTTTAAGCTATAACCAATGGTGTTGTTTAGCGTTATGGAAGCTTTTAACTGCTTCAGTAGTAAGTTTACTAATGAGGGAGATTGGCCTTCCTTAAGCCCTGTCCCATTGTCTTGATAATTGAAATGGATCACGCTGTCAGTCGCTTTCCAAGTGGAGATTTTAATGATTTTACCTTTCTTGGTTTTAAATGCATGCTTCAATGAATTGATGATTAATTCTGTTACTAACAATCCAAGGTAAACTGATTTATCGACAGCCATCTCAAAATCATCTATTTCAAGTATCAACGTCACTTCTTCTTGAATCAAACCTGACTTAAAGTTACTTTCAATACTCTTTAAATAATCTTTAACAGAAATACTTTTTTTGCTTTCGTTTATGTATAGCTGTTGGTGCAAGGCTGCAATCGAATTTATTTTCTCTGAAATACCTTGTAGTTCTTGTTTAACAGCATCCGATTTGTATATTTCTCTTCCAATTAAGGAGATAATTAATTGTAGGTTGTTCTTTATTCGGTGATTAGATTCTCCCACCAAAAACTCATTTTCTTTGATCAGCTTAGCCAACTGCCTATTCTTCCTGGTAGTTTTGTAGGAAGAAATTACAATCAGAAGAATAATCACTAATAATAAAACCCCGATAAAGGTGTAGAACTTTTTTTCATTTTTCGCCCTCAATAAAGCTTCTTGATTTTGAGCCAATAGCTTATCTTTTGCTTCGACTTTATATAGCGTTGTCAACTCTTCTAATTTGTTTTTTGATTGAACTTCTCTGAGTTTTACATCAGTTTGGGCTTCTAAAAGCATGTATTTAAGTCCGTTCAGCGTGTCATTTAATCCAAAGTGCGAATTAGTAAGCAACCAATAAGCTTCCATCATTTGTCTGTAATATTTCAAACTATCCATATAGGAAAGGACCTTGTTGGCGTAATAAATAGATGAATCATATTCCTTATTATTAAGAAACATGTGAGATTTTATTTTCAGGAGAGAATAATAATCAAGGTCTTTTTTATAGGATAAAGTTCTCAAAGCACTATCCAAATAGATTTGAGCCTGAGCAGGTGAATTATAATTCGAAGTTGAATTGTATAACCCGCTTATTTCCATATAGGAGGTATACTGATGGTCCAAGAAATGATATTTCCTAGAAATTTGAAGTGATTTTTTTGAATAGACTAACGAAGTATCCAATTGTTTTGGGAATTTGCCATTTTTGGCATCATAAAGTTCATTGTATACTGCTGCTGTGCGATGATAAAAACGACACAAAAGCTCAGGATCTTTAGGGACATTGGTGTTCATTGCTCGAATAAGCGATTGTGCTGAGTAATAGTCTCTTATTTTACGGTAGAATTCAATTAATTGTATTTTCGTTTTATCGATCAAATACTTGACTTGAGTACTTTCAGCAAGATCTGCAGCCTCCTTCAATAGTTGGTATCCTTCTCCTGATTCATCCGCATTTGTTGTGCTCTTTCCCAATTCTATAAGGTACTCTATCCTTAATGAATCAGCAGCTGTCTTATATTGATCCTGAAATTCTAGTAAATAGGTTTTAGCAGCTTTGAAATTTCCACTTGAGTTTAACTTATTTAAACTGTCCGTATTGTAATAGTGGTTATTTCCTTCACCTTTTGAATTTACAGTGAAGAGAAGCAGAAGAGCTAAACAAGAGTATAGACGTAGTAGATTTTTGATTGGTGTTCTTTTAAGTTTATGATAACAAAGTAAGTAATACTTTTTTAGGTAATTCAGTTCTCAATTGGTTATTCACAACAAAAAACTGTTGCTCGCCCATCACCGCCTCTTTTCAATTCATTTTTTTTGTGCCATTTAAAACAAAAACTGGTTGCTCAGAACATTTATTGTGGAGTTGAAATTTCCTTCTCTACTTTTATTTAGAAATTGGGTTTTTTCTCTTTAATGATGGTGATTTGATTGATGGAAATGGATGAGTTGAGAGTTAAATTATTTCATCCACAACAAAAAAAGGTTACTCACATCAAAAGCGAAACTACAGAGTGAAAGTACCGTAATTCAATTTTTAGAAAACAGATAGAAGTATAATATTATAACCAGCCATTATGAGATTTAATTTTTACAAAGCTATTAAAGCCTTATTTACCCGAATTGCATACTCTAAAATTGCAGTGCTAGCCCTTTTAATTTTTTCAGCTGGAACTATTACAGCCTCTGTTTCAGGATATGGGAGTGGGGAAGTAAATGCAAGTGTTGATTATTCAACAGGTTATTTGAATGTGAACTGGAGGGATTTTAGAGGGGGGCAAACATGTGATGATTATATGAACACTGCAAGAGTTTACTACCGCTTAGGTCAATCAGGAACTTGGATTCAGATTTATGACCAAAATAGCGCAATTGGGACCGTTGCTCATACTTCGACCGCAGCTAATGAAAGAAGGACAACTATTTTTCGAACAATGCCTGCTAATTTCTTTGAACAAACAGTTCAGGTTAGATTCACAGGTAATTGGAAGGAAGAAGATGGGTTTTTCTGTGATGGTAATACCGATGGAAAAGACTTTACCTTTACGCTAAATAATACGATTAATGCACCGAGGAATGTTACTGCCTCTAGTAGTTCATACTGCGACAAGGTAAGGTTGACTTGGGATGACGGAACAAATGTAAATGGTTTGAGTTCTACTAGAGTGAGAATTTTAAGAAGCGGTGTCGCAACTTCTAACTATGTATACTCTAGCACTAATTTAGCTGATTATACAGAAGGGCCAACAGCTGTAGACTTGAACCTTAGTGTTCAAACTTATTTAGAATGGACGAATGACGGACAAACGAGACAAGCTTATGGTGGTACAGTAAATGTAACCGGTAAAAAATATGGCCCACCTGGAAAAGCTGAAGGACTGTATTTAGAGCAAGCTAACTGTAATGGACAAATCCAAGTCAATTGGAATTGGAGTAGTGCAACCAATCCAAGTAATTTTTTAATAGAACGATCAGCGGATTCAAATTTTACAAGCATTACTACTTTAACAGTATCCGGTTCTGATCGAAGTGTAAGAGATGCCAATACTTCAATAGGTCAAAAATATTACTACAGAGTTTATGCACAAGATAATTGTCCGAATAGTTCTACACTGAAAGCAAAATCAGAAGTTTCTACAAAGGAAACTGAGGTAGGTTTAGGGATTCCGCCAACAACTACGGTAAAAAATATTTCTGTAAACTCTGTCAATAAGTCTGTTACCTTGACTTGGAGGGATAATACTAATTTAGAAGATGGGTTTAAGGTAGTTCGACAGTCTGGAAGTGGACAAGTAGAATTTGATGTAGCCGCAAATGATACAAGCTTTACAGATAATACTGCTGATAATTGCACCAATTACACCTATCTGGTAAAAACCTACAATAGTTGTAAAAACACTGGAGTAATATCAAGTAATTCACTTTCTGCCTATATTCCTTCAGATATTTCTCAAACATTTAGCAATAATGGAAAATTAGAAGCCACCGACGGTGAATTCGGAGAACGAATAGACATAAAATGGTCTACACCAAATAAGCAAAATGATGACTGGAGTATACTTAGAATAAATCCAATTACGAACGACACTGTTCCTATTGCAAATTTGGATGGTAGAGTGAAATCATTTAACGACAATACGGCTGATGCAAATACCTTGTATAAGTATCTAATTTCAGGTGAATCAAATTGCGCCGGAAACGTAGTTTTCTCAGATACCACTAGTGATTTTGGATTTAGATTGGCTTTTGGGACAATCAATGGACAAATAACCTACTCAGGAGGATCAGCGGTGAAAGGAGTTAAAGTTACTGCTTTAGCAGCATCTGGAGCAAGCGGAAAATCTGGTGGTTTTAATGGGTCAAGTTCTTATGCTACCATTTCAAATTCAGCTAAATTATCTGATAGTTTATTGTCTGTATTAGCATTTATTCGTCCAAATACTACTTCTGGAATCCAAACCGTAATTAGCAAAGTTAGCTCAACAAAAGGGTATCAATTATATATTGAAAGCAACCAACTTAAATTAAAATTAGGAACTACAATTAAACAAGTTGCCATACCAAATTTTAGTGCAGGGAATTGGATTTCTGTTGGAGCCATTGTTTCAAGTGATACTGTTAAATTACTGTACAACGGAAAAATTTTAGGGGTATATCCTCATACCGAAAGGGCCAACATTAAAAACTCATCTTCAATTGAAATTGGAAGAAATGGAACCACAAACTACTTTAATGGCGAAATAGATGAAGTTAGATTGTATAACAAAGCATTAACTAATCAAGACTACCAAAGAAGCTACGATGTTTACATTAATCCATCTATGAATGGATTGGTGGGATATTGGAGATTTGATGAAGGTTTTGGAACTACCGCATATGACTATTCAAAAACGTTATTAACGACCAATAAAAATCATGCAACATTAACAAATGTAGCTTGGAGTAATTCTAAGCCAACCACTTCTCAGTTGACAGCCGGAGCCTATACCGATTCTCTAGGGAGTTATTTTATTCCATTTGTACCTTATTTGGGCACCGGTGACAATTATACTATTCAACCTGAATTTGGAACACATACTTTTACTCCTGCTACGACTACACTTTTAATAGGTAGTGGATCAGCAAACTATACTGGTCAAAATTTTACTGATAAATCTTCTTTTACTGTTTCAGGATCTGTGAAGTTCAAAAACACAAGTTGTTATGTAGAAGGTGCAAGGATAAAAATTGATGGAGAGGTAGTTATCCGAAATGGAGAAGTAGCTATGACCAACGATACAGGTAAATTTACGATTCAAGTTCCAATTGGCCCTCATGTGATTACAGTTGAACAAACAAGTCATGTATACTCAGCAGGACGTTTTCCGCCTATAGGGACAAGAGATTTTCAACAGAACGTTACAGGTATTGAATTTATAGACAGTACCTTAGTTAAGGTTGTAGGTAGGGTAGCAGGTGGAAGTATCCAAAAAGCATTGCCTCCCAATCTTGGTAAAGGGAAAAATAATATTGGTGTTGCTACAATTCCTTTTAAGTCAACGAAAGGTAATGGTTGCTTAACAACACAAGCTATCACTAACGATACTACAGGTGAGTACTCGATTAACTTACCACCAATGCGTTATGAGATTCCGAATTTTTCAATTACTAGTAATGCTTCAATACAGTTTAATGACAATACCTTGCTTGACATTACCAATGTGCCGCCTGTTGTGTATTCAACTGATTCTGTTTTTAGAGACTCTTTAGGAATTCGTCAATTAGTGAAAATCGATTCTGCAGCCTATCAAAGACAACGTGACTTTATACAAACAGTAAGTCCTTCTGTAGATGTAAGGTCAGCAGATAGACCTGTGAATAAGTTTGGATCCGATACAATTACCTACAGCAATGCTGGGGTAAAAATTCTGATACCTGCTGATTCTTTGGGGTTGAATTATCCAATTTTTGAGGAGAATAAAGAATATAATTGGAATATTTCCGCTTTTCAGGTTTATACCAATAAGGACAATGGGATGTCTGTATTAGATTCTGTCCCAATGTCTGAAGGTAATATCATTATCGTGAATAATTTGGCTAGTGAACCTCGCCAAGAATTTAGATTTAGAATCACTGATACAACTAAATTTACAGGAATTCAAAAATATACTTTTACAGGTGGTCAATCCAATACTGCAGCAAATCAAACAAATCCGCAATATTCATTCTCTAAAGTTTGTGAAATTACATTAGCTCCTCAGGAGGGTCTTGCAGTTTCCTGGAAGCCAAATGCAACAGACCCGAACAGTCAATTTTTTAGAGGAATTGTATTCGGAGGAAAAGCGCTTGGTAATTCGTTTGCTACGGCAGGACCTCAGGTGGTTACAATGGTATTAAGGGATCCTCCGGGTACTGGAAGTAGCGCAACTTGGGAAAAAGCTACGACTGTTACTAATTCTTATTCATTTGGAATACAGGCGGGTATGGCAAGCAAATTGAGTAGTGAGATAAAGCTAGGAACAGCATTTGATGTTGGATTAGGTTATACTACGCCAACAAAAATAGAGGCATCTGCAAAAAATAGTGTTTCTGTTGAAGCGAGTATTGGAGCAAATGGTGAATTAATCGAATCATCTACTAATTCGCTTGGAATTACTACCGGAACTACTGATGAGTTTGTTGGAAGAAATGCCGACTTGTTCTTCGGTAGATCAATGAACATGGATTTTGGATTGTCACAAGTGTTATCGCTTATAAATGCGAATCAATGCAATGGAAACTGTGCATCTACTATATATAGGTATAATGGAGTAGATTACAAAATAGGAACTTATGTAAGTATGTACGCTATTCCAAAGGGATATCAAACTGAGTTTGTTTTCACTCAATACGGAATTGAGAACTCTGTTATACCTAAGTTGGAAGCTTTGAGAAATCAATTTTTATTAAATAGTTCTAAATATACCTCAGTCGCAGCTACACATCCTAATTTTGGAAAGAGTAATGACGATATTACGTTACCAAATCCTACACCAGACCCTGATGCAAATTCATTGGAGGACTCGACTGGTGCTAGTTATACGTTCAAAGGTTATGTTAGAATTGATACTACTTATTTGAGTCCATTTACGGGTATTTCTAGAACAATGACTATGTATGAGGGAGTTGATAGTGTATGGTGGTACAATAAGCAAATTAAACTTTGGCAGGATGCATTAGCAGAGAATGAAAAAGCAAAAGTAACTGCCAATCAAAGTAATTTAGACCGAAATATCTCCTATCAAGGAGGAAGTTCAATCACTTATTCCAATACAACTACAAAATCACTAGGAGGGTCAATATCATTGGGATTCAACCTATCACAAGAAATGACATTAGCCGTTGGGGCCGAAATTGGTGGAACAGGTGCCAAGGTAGAACAAAGCACTAGTTTATCTATGAATACAAATGCAACTATCGGCACCAATGAAGAAACATCTACTACCTTTTCATATACCTTGGACGATCCTGATCCATTGGATGAGTTTAGTGTTGATGTTTTTAAGGCCAAAGATGGGTATGGGCCAATCTTTAAAACTCGTGGTGGACAAACTTCTTGTCCTTATCAAGGAGAAGTAAAAACGAAGTATTACCAGAAGGGAACAATTATAGACCAGGCAACCATACAATTTGAAAACCCTGGAATTGCTGCAAGTCCTACCATCCTTTATAATATTCCTGCAAATGGACAAGGAAATATTAACCTCTCATTGATAAACAATGGATTGGAAAATGTTATTTATTCATTAAAAGTCCTTGAAAATACAAACCCAAATGGGGCCATATTAAAAATTGATGGAATTGATCCAAATAGAGATTTTGCTGTACCTGCATCCACTTCTATTTCTAAAACTCTTGTGGTTGAAAAAGGACCTAATCACATTTCATATGAAAATATTGGATTGGTATTTCATTCTAGGTGTCAATATTCTTTTGGAACAGCCGCATATGACGATATAGCTGATACAGTATATTTTTCTGTCAATTTCTTACCATCTTGTACAGAATTAAATGTACAAAGTCCACAAAACCAGTTTGTAGCAAATAATTCATACACGAATGTTTTACCTGTAATTATCTCTGGTTATGATATTAACTATGGTGGATTGGAGAAAATTCAATTGCAATATAAAGCATCTAATCAGGCATCATGGGTACCTTTAGGTAGGGAATGGTTTAAGGATACCAATGATATTGATACGCGATATCCAAATCATGTTGATCCACAATTGATTCCTAGGGATCAATCTTACATTGACTATTCATTTGAGATGAAACAGTTAATAGATAGAAATTATGATTTACGAGCAATTTCTACCTGTAAAATTCCTCAAAATCCTGATTTTGATCAGCGATCAAGTGTAATTTCTGGTGTTTTTGATCGAGTAAATCCACATCCTTTTGGAAGTCCTACACCTGCTGATGGAGTGTTAGATCCGAATGATGATATCTCCATTCGATTTAACGAAGTAATTGAAGCCGGTTCTTTAACTCCAGATAATTTCCAAATTACAGGAGTTTTAAATGGTCAAGAATTACGTCACGATAAAGCAGTAGCTTTTGATGGAGCAACGGGCTTTATGCAAATAGCAAATGGATTCGATTTTGCTTCTGGAAGTTTTACCGTTGAATTTTGGGCAAGAAGAGATGTAGTTGGAGCCGATCAAACGATTATTTCACAAGGTGCTAGTAATAATAATATTTTTTCTATTGGCTTTAATGCCGCTAACCAAATAGAAGTGAAGTTAGGCAATCAGACCTCTACTTCCTCTTTCGCCATTTCTGATACGGCTTATTGGCATCATTATACAGTTACTTATGATAAGACTAATTTAGTTTTGGAAATTACTGAAAGAGATGCACAAACTTCTCAACTGAGCACCGATAATAATTTCTTTACCAATTATACTAGTGGTGGAAAAACCTTTGTAGGTAAGAGCTCAAGTACAAGCCCGAATTTCTTCAGTGGCTCTATACACCAACTAAGAATTTGGAATAAAGCATTGACATCTGGAGAAGTAAGTAGTAGAATAAGTCAAAACTTACACGGAAGAGAAGCCGGTTTAATCGGTTATTGGCCAATGGATGAAGGGAAAGGGGTGTTAGCTGAGGATAAAGCACGATTCCGCCATGCGGAGATGAAAGCCAATTGGGAAATTAATCCAAAAGGCACTTCTGCTCAATTTGATGGGAGCTCAAAATATGTAGTAGTTGATTCAGCTGGTACCTTGGCCATCACTCAAGAAATGGACCTTAGTATAGAGTTTTGGTTTAAAACATCTGGTGGTCGTTTACAAACCTTCCTTTCAAATGGAAGCGGACGATTTTTCTTAACGGATTCCAATAGAAATGGTTGGAATATTGAAATGAATGCTCAGAACGAAATTTGGGTGAAAAATGATTCATTTGCTTTTAAAGCAGTTCAAACTAATTTTGCTGACAATAAATGGCATCACTTTGCTTTGGTTGTAAATCGATTGGCGAATACTACCTCATATATTGATGGAACCCAGCAAAAAACAATTTCTAGTGCCGATTTTTGGGGATTTGGAGCAGCGAAACTTGCTTTAGGAGCGCGCTACAGTATCAATAGTAATCAAGAGACTTTTGATCAGCATTTCTTAGGTCATATGGATGAAGTTCGGATTTGGAATACAGCCTTGTTGAGGGAAAATATTGAGTTAAATCGCTACAACAGAATGAAAGGAGATGAGTTTGGATTGATGGCATACTATCCTTTTGAAAGTTATCGATTAGAGTCAGGCGTACCTAAATTAGACGTTTCTATGGCAAATCATTCGAGTATTTTATCGAACCCAAGTCGAATCAACTCAAGAGCTGTAAATGGTCCTGTTTATTCTATTGAAACTCCTGCAGTGGCGCTACAACGTCCAGTTGAAAAGATTAAATTTTCATGGAGTGTAAATGGAGATCAGGTTGTCATTACTCCAAACGAGCAAGCAGCAAACATTGAAAACGTAACACTCAATATTTCGGTAAAAGAAGTGAAGGATTTACATGGAAACGTGATGCAATCGCCGAAAACATGGATTGCTTTTGTCAATAAAAATCAAGTGCTGTGGCAAGATGCTGAGAAGAACTTGAGTAAGGAGTTGAACGATACGTTGACGTTTACTGCTAAGGTAGTGAACAGTGGAGGAGAAGTAAAGAACTTTACCATTTCAAACATACCTGCTTGGTTGACTGCAACCCCATCAAATGGAACAATTAATCCGTTAAGTACTAAAACAATCAAGTTTACCGTAAATCAAAGTGTGAATATTGGTGATTATACTGAGGATGTATTGTTGACGACTGATTTTGGATTTAATGAGAAATTGCTAGTGAAATTGAAAGTGTCTAAAACAGCTCCAAACTTTGCAGTAGACCCTTCATTATATCAACAAAGCATGTCTGTTATTGGTCAGATTAGAATCAACGGACAAGTTTCTACCAATCCTGATGATAAGTTGGTAGCGTTTATAAATGGTGAAGTTAGAGGTGTTGCTAATTTACAATATGTGCCGACCTATGATAAATATGTGGTGTTCTTAGATGTATATAGCAATGCTTCAGATAGCATTTATTTCCAAGTATGGAATGCCTCACAAGGACAAATTCATACGGATATAAATCCAGTATTGTATTTCAGCAATAATGATTTAGTGGGCTCTCCTGCTAGTCCGCAATACTTTGATGCCATTAATAATATTTCAAAACCAATCATTTTGAAAAGCGGTTGGAACTGGGTGTCTTTCCCATTAACTGATCATAAAATGAACAGTTTCCACAATTTCTTTGAGGAATTGAATTTGCAAAATGGCGACATGGTAAAAACCATTGGAAATAACGCCAATGCGCAATATGGTGGTTCTTCAATTGGATGGAGTGGGAATTTAGTCAACCAAGGTATTAAAAATGAGGTATCTTATTTAATTAAGATGTCGGTGAGAGATACTTTAAATTATAGAGGGTTAGCTATCGATCCAGACACCGTTCAAATTAATGTGGTGACAGGTTGGAATAGAATTGGATTTATTTCATTGAGAAATATGCAAATATCTACCGCCTTGGCTAATTTCAACGCTCAGGATGGCGACATCATTAAGAGTCAAGAACGGTTCTCTTATTTCGATTCAAACTTAGGTTGGATTGGTAGTTTACAAACGTTAGAACCAACCAAAGGATACTTATTGAAAAGTGCATCTAATACTAGCTTTGTATATCCACGTCAAGGATTATTGAGACTAAGAGATGAGTTGCCAGCACAAATGGAGTTGGAAACCATGTTAACAGATAACTACACCTTGAATTCCAATAACTACGAAGCAGGAGTGTCTGCAATAGTTAAAGTGGAGGTTTGTGAAGAGGTCGTTCAAAACGAGAATGTTATTTTAGCGGCATTCAATGGGGAAGAATTAAGAGGTTGGTCTGAGTCCGCTACGAAAGTCAACGAAGAGTTAGGATACCAATACTTCTTAACTGCCTACGGTGAAGGGAATGATCAATTTGAGTATACTTTGATTGATACCATTACGAATGAGAAAATTGCATTGTCTGGTTCGTTAGCGTTTGAGAAAAATGGATTAAAAGGAACCCCAATTAAACCTTTGGTTGTTCATCCAATCACTAAAGTGGATTGTGATGACTTTAAAGTGGAGGTCAACTCAATTGATGCAATGACTATGGTTTATCCTAACCCTTTCCGAAATAGCTTGAATATTACTGTTCCAATTGACTTAGGTGAAGCAGTAGAAGTGAGTCTAATTGATAGTTATGGTAGAGTGTTGCACCAAGAAATCGCAGCCCTAGGAAGCTTATTGAACTGGAGTAGAATTGCCGGAAGCAAGGAAGTTGCTCAAGGAGTATACTACATCCGATTTAGTTCGGATGAAGGCCAAAAAGTAGAGAAAGTAGTGAAGTATTAGAGTAGTTTTTAGTGTAATTGAAAACGCCCGAATCAAGGAATTGATTTGGGCGTTTTTGTTATTTTATATTCTATGTTTTATCCTTTAGCAACTGGCTTTACTGTATTCAAAAACAGCTCATCCAATTGCGCACCAGCAATCGTTGCAGGAGCATCAATCATCACGTCTCTACCACTATTGTTCTTTGGGAAGGCGATGTAATCACGAATGGATTCCGTGCCGCCAAATAGCGCGCAAAGACGATCAAAACCTAAAGCAATACCACCGTGAGGAGGCGCACCGTATTCAAAGGCATTCATCAAGAAACCAAATTGTGCTTTTGCTTCTTCTTCTGTGAAACCTAATAAGTCAAACATTTTCTTTTGTAAATCCCGGTCGTGGATTCTGATTGATCCTCCACCAATCTCAACACCATTAATCACCATGTCGTAAGCATTGGCTCTGATGTCTCCTGGTGCAGTGTTCATTTTGTCTAAGTCTGCTAATTTTGGAGAGGTAAACGGGTGGTGCATCGCATGGAAACGCTCGCTGTCTTCATCCCATTCCAACAATGGAAAGTCGATTACCCAAAGCGGAGCAAATGTATTGTTGTCTCTCAAGCCCAATTGTTTTCCCATTTCCAAACGCAATTCGCTTAGTGCTTTTCTAGATTTATTTACGTTTCCTGAGATCACCAATAATAAGTCGCCCGGCTTCGCATTCATTTTGTCTGCCCAAGCTTTCAATTTCTCTGCATCAAAGAATTTATCCACTGACGATTTAAATGATCCATCACCGTTTACCTTAACATATACCAATCCTGTAGCACCAACTTGCGGCTTCTTTACAAAGTCAGTTAATGCGTCCAATTGTTTTCTTGTATATTCTGCGCAACCATCAGCACAAATTCCTACTACTAATTCTGCATCATCAAAAACTTTGAACCCTTGGTTTTGTGCCACCTCATTTAGTTCAACGAAAGGCATCCCAAAGCGAATGTCTGGCTTGTCGTTTCCGTATAAACGCATCGCATCATCAAAAGTCATCCGAGGAAAGTCAGCCAACTCAACACCTTTTACCGTTTTAAATAGATGCTTCATCATTTCCTCAAAGGTGTTCAAGATATCTTCTTGCTCAATGAAAGTCATTTCGCAGTCAATCTGAGTAAACTCCGGCTGACGATCGGCTCTTAAATCCTCATCTCTAAAACACTTTACTATCTGGTAGTATCGGTCGTAACCAGCCACCATCAACAATTGCTTAAAGGTTTGCGGCGATTGTGGTAAAGCATAAAACTCATTCGGGTTCATTCTTGAAGGAACCACAAAGTCACGAGCACCTTCAGGAGTCGATTTAATCAAGTAAGGCGTTTCTACTTCTATAAAATCTTCATTGTTTAAGAAGTTTCTCACCTCTTTATTAATTTGATGTCTTAGCATCAATTTTGAAGCTACTGGTTTTCTTCTCAAATCCAAGTAGCGGTATTTCATTCTCAAATCTTCACCACCATCTGTTTCATCCTCAATAGTAAATGGAGGTGTTTTGGAAGCATTCAAAATAGTCATTGAAGTCACTTCAATTTCCACCTCACCGGTCTTCATGTTCTTGTTCTTGCTGCTTCTTTCAATTACTTTACCCGTAACAGAAATCACAAACTCACGACCTAATTTTCGTGCTTTTTCGCACAGTTCGGCATGCGTTTCCATGTTGTAAACCAATTGTGTAATTCCATATCGATCACGAAGATCAATAAAGGTCATACCACCTAAATCTCTTGATTTTTGAACCCATCCGCAAAGGGTTACTTCTTTATTTAAGTCTGAAATGGTTAATTCTCCACAGGTGTTTGATCGCAACATATTCTTCAATATAATTTAAGCGGCAAAATTAGTGAATCGGTATCTTTTAAGCTACATAAGATTGACTTTAATTAGTTTTGTCAAAAAGTAAGGAATCATGGAGTTGACGGTATTTTCAGATGAACGATTTATGAAGGAAGCTTTGAAAGAAGCGAAAAAAGCATTCGATGCAGATGAAGTGCCTGTAGGCGCTGTGGTGGTTCACCAAAATACAATTATCGCTAGAGCGCACAATTACACCGAACGATTGAACGATGTAACTGCCCATGCCGAAATGCAAGCATTTACAGCTGCAGCTGATTATTTAGGCGGAAAATATTTAGATGAGTGCACTTTGTATGTGACTTTGGAGCCTTGTGTCATGTGCGCTGGTGCCGCTTTTTGGACGCAAATTGGTAAAGTTGTTTTTGCCGCAGCGGACGAGCGGAGAGGGTATAGAGCTGCAGCAGAAAAATCCATTTTACATCCAAAAACAGAAGTCGTTTCAGGAATATTGGCAGAAGAGTGTGGGTCTTTGATTCGAAATTTCTTTAAAAGTAAAAGGTAATTTTCATTCAAGTATCTTAGTGGTCCTTTATCTATATTTCGACAAAGCCTGTGCTGAGAGTATCGAAGTGCTCAATATGACAAAGGATATAAAATACTAAAGTCAAAGTTTACTTATGGGATGCTATTCAAGCCCCATAGGGGTGAAATCTTATTAGAAGTTCAACAATCCAGTTACGAAACCCACGTAGTGGTGACATTTTAATTTCTAACAGCGAAGCGCGCGCCTTGCCTCTGGCAGGGTCTAAAATCTACTCCTTATATAAGGTAAAGAACAACTGTCTAAAAAAGCTGTTATAAAATCCTTTATTGGTAATTTTGTCCTTCCAATTAATACAATATAAACTCAAAAATATAGAACCATGTATCCAGAAGAAATGGTAGCCCCAATGAAAGCTGAATTAACTTCAGTTGGGTTCAAAGAATTATTAAATCCAGAAGATGTAGACAATGCAATCAATGCATCAGGTACTACATTGGTAATGATCAACTCTGTTTGTGGTTGTGCAGCAGCGAATGCGCGTCCAGCTGTGAGAATGGCAGCAGAGAATGCAAAAAAACCAGATCATTTAACAACAGTTTTTGCAGGAGTAGATGCAGCAGCAGTAGCGCAAGCAAGAAAGCACATGTTGCCTTACCCTCCATCTTCTCCATCTATCGCCTTATTTAAAGACGGAAAGTTGGTTCATTTTATCGAACGTCACCACATTGAAGGACGTCCTGCCGAAATGATTGCGGAGAATTTAAACATGGCATTCAACGAATATTGTTAGAAAGTATAACGTTTCTTTCGCAACACCAACAAGCATGGCAAGTTGGTGAATATTGGCAAAGTGTAATAATTCACAATTTATTTGTTAATAAAGTTTGTTGAAGAAAAAAAATAGTTCTAACTTCGCAGCCCCTTTTGGGATAAGTGCGCTTAATAAACAGTTAAAAGATAAATTAAGGTGAATACGTTAAGTTATAAAACAGTTTCAGCAAACAGTGCAACAGTAAACAAAGAATGGTTACTTGTTGACGCAGAGAATGAAACATTGGGAAGATTGGCATCAAAGGTTGCTAAATTAATAAGAGGAAAACACAAAGTAAATTTTACTCCACACGTTGATTGTGGTGATAACGTAATTGTTATCAACGCAGAGAAAATCAAGTTGACTGGAAATAAAATGGACGAAAAAGTGTACATCACTTATAGTTTGCACCCAGGTGGACAAAAAGTAAGATCTGTTAGAGATATGTTGGAGAAAAAGCCAATTGCAGTTGTTGAAAACGCTGTAAGAGGAATGCTTCCAAAAAACAGATTGGGTAAGGCATTGTTTGGTAACTTAACTGTTGTTGCAGGTACTGAGCATAATCATGCTGCTCAAAAGCCAAAAGAAATTAAATTGAACACAATTAAATAGTCCTATGGAAGTAGTAAATACACTAGGTAGAAGAAAAAAATCAATCGCTAGAGTTTATCTTTCGGCTGGTAAAGGTGAGATCATTGTAAACGGAAAAGATATGAAAACATACTTTCCTACAATTGGTCTACAGTACCGTTTGGCGCAAGCTTTTGCATTGACCGAAACAACTGGTCAGTACGATGTAAAAGTAAACGTACAAGGTGGTGGAATCACTGGACAAGCTGAAGCTATTCGTTTAGGAATCTCTAGAGCATTGGTTGAAATCAACGCCGAAAACAAGCCTGCATTAAAAGCAGAAGGTTTGATGACAAGAGACCCAAGAATGGTGGAAAGAAAGAAGCCAGGTCAGAAAAAAGCAAGAAAGAAATTCCAGTTCTCGAAACGTTAATATTCCGTTTCTTGTTGGAGTTTTCAACATATTCAATTCACCTTTAAGGAGGTGTTTAGTATCTAAATTGCAGAGACTGTTCCCAAAGGGCGCTACTCTGCAATTGCTTTAAATGAATGTAAACACTATAAAAAATTTAACAAATGTCTAAGACAGATTACAAAGAATTATTAGAGGCAGGTGTACATTTTGGTCACCTAAAAAGAAAGTGGCATCCAAAAATGGCTCCTTACATCTTCATGGAGAAGAATGGAATCCACATTATCGATTTGAACAAAACTGTTGTAAAGTTGGATGAAGCAACTGCAGCAATGAAGCAAATCGCTAAATCAGGAAAGAAAATCCTTTTCGTAGCAACAAAAAAACAAGCGAAAGATACCGTAGCAGAAGCAGTAAAAACAACTGGTATGCCTTACGTTACTGAAAGATGGCCTGGAGGTATGTTGACTAACTTTGCGACTATCCGTAAAGCGGTTCGTAAAATGTCAACTATTGACAACATGATGAAAGATGGTACTTTTGACGTTTTGTCAAAAAGAGAGCGTCTTCAAATTAGCCGTCAAAGAGCTAAATTGGAAAGAGATTTAGGTTCTATTTCTGATTTGAATAGATTGCCTTCTGCTTTGTTTATCGTAGATATCAAAAAAGAACACATCGCTGTAGCTGAAGCTAGAAAATTAAACATTCCAACTTTTGCTATCGTTGATACCAACTCTAACCCAGGTTTAGTTGATTTCCCAATTCCTGCAAACGATGATGCTTCTAAGTCAATTGGAAAAATCATGGAGTATGTAACAAAAGCTGTAAACGAAGGTTTAGCTGAGCGTACTGCAGACAAGGAAAAAACAAAGCCTAAGAAAGAGAAAGAAGCTGACAAAAAAGAAGCAACTTCTGAAGAAGCATAATTTACAACAATAATAACTTAAAAATACAATATAACCATGGCTACAATAACTGCTGCTGAGGTAAATCAATTAAGAAAGCAAACCGGAGCTGGAATGATGGACTGTAAAAAGGCATTAGTAGAAGCAAACGGAGATTTCGAGCAAGCAATCGACTTATTGAGAAAGAAAGGTCAAAAAATTGCTGCAAACAGAGGTGATAGAGATGCTAAAGAAGGTTTAGTATTGGCTAAAGCTACTGCTGACAACAAAAAAGGTGTAATGGTTGTAGTAAACTGTGAAACTGATTTCGTTGCTAAAAATGATGCATTTGTAGCATTTGCAAATAACATTTTAGATGCAGTAATCGAAAATGGTGTGACCACTATTGATGAGGCAAAGGCATTGACTTATCCTGGAACTACTTTAACTATCGCTGATAGAATCATCGAAGAAGTGGGTAAAATTGGTGAGAAAATTGAACTTTCTGCTGTTGAAATTTTGGAAAGCGAATTAGTAGTTGCTTACAATCACCCAGGAAATAGTTTAGCATCTATCGTTGCTGTTTCTAAATCAGGTGATGCTGAGGCTGAGGCTGCTAAAAACGTAGCAATGCAAGTAGCTGCAATGAACCCTATCGCTTTAAATGACGAAGGTGTAACTGCAGACATGATCGAAAGAGAACTAGAAATTGGTAGAGATCAAGCTCGTCAAGAAGGGAAACCTGAAGAGATGGTTGAGAAAATTGCTCAAGGTAAATTGGGTAAATTCTACAAAGAGAATACATTGATTAAACAACAATACATTAAAGACAATGCTTTAACTGTTGAGGCTTATTTGAAGACCGTTAACAAAGAGTTAGTAGCGACAGGATTTAAGCGTATTGCATTGGGTTAATCAATACTTCATTCAAAAAGAGAGAAATTTATTTCTCTCTTTTTTTTGCGCAAAACTCTGGCTTTACCTCAAAAGGGAGACTTTTAGTTAGATATTGCATCAAATTAAAAGGATTAAGAACCTTTCAAAGGTAGAGACAGTATTGTTAAATTTGTAAAAAAGTTTAAGATGGTTTATAAGAGAATTCTTCTAAAATTAAGTGGTGAATCCCTAATGGGTGAGAAACAATTTGGTATCGATCACGTCAAATTGGCCCAATACGCTAAAGAAATAAAAGAAATTGTCCGATCAGGTGTAGAAGTTGCAATTGTAATCGGTGGTGGAAATATTTTTAGAGGAATTCAGGCTGCAGAAGGCGGAATGGATCGTGTTCAAGGAGATTATATGGGAATGTTGGCCACTGTAATCAACAGTATGGCATTGCAATCGGCACTTGAAGAAGCAGATGTATATACTCGATTATTGACCGCAATAAAAATGGAGCAAATTGCTGAGCCATTTATCCGAAGAAGAGCAGTGCGTCACTTGGAAAAAGGACGAGTAGTTATTTTCGGAGCAGGAACTGGAAATCCATATTTTACAACTGATACGGCGGCAAGTTTAAGAGCCATCGAAATAGAAGCAGACGTTATTTTGAAAGGAACTCGAGTGGATGGAATTTATGATTCTGATCCTGAGAAAAATCCTGATGCAGTAAAATACGACAAAGTTTCGTTTAGCGAAGTCTATGAAAAAGGCTTGAACATCATGGATATGACTGCCTTTACATTGTGTAACGAAAACAAGTTGCCAATTATCGTGTTCGATATGGATACGCCCGGAAATTTGAAAAAGGTATTAGAAGGTCAAGAAAAAGTAGGTACTTTAGTAGAGTTTTAGAATCAATTAATCATGGAAGAAGAAATTGAATTAATATTAGAGAATGCAAAAGAGTTGATGCAAAAGTCATTGGCTCATTTAGAAGTTTCATTGCTGAAGATTAGAGCTGGTAAGGCCACTCCTTCAATGTTGGGCAGTGTAATGGTGGATTATTACGGATCAATGACACCGTTGACACAAGTGGCCAACGTGAGTACCTTGGATGCTCGTACTTTGAATATACAGCCTTGGGAAAAAGGAATGATTGAGCCGATAGAGCGCGCAATCATCAATTCTAACTTAGGCTTGAACCCTCAGAACAATGGAACCAACATTATGATCAATGTACCGGTTTTAACGGAGGAAAGAAGACGTGATTTAGTAAAACAAGCAAAAGCGGAAACGGAAGATGCTAAAGTGGGTGTTAGAAATGCTCGTCGTGAAGCAAATGACGAATTCAAACGTTTGGAGAAAGAAGGTTTAGCCGAAGATGCGGTAAAAGGATTGATTGATGAAGTTCAACAATTGACTGATGCCACTAGCAAACGAATTGATGATTTCTTAATTGCAAAAGAGAAAGACATTATGACTGTGTAAAAACTGTTATTTCGAATATTTGAGAGCCCTATTGCTGATGCAGTAGGGCTTTTTTTGTGGTAATAGGTAATTCTGTAATTCCAGATATTATATTGATTCAATATAGTAATTTTGAATAGTCGCATAATGTTCAAACTTTCCATTAAAGTAAATATTTCCTAATACAAATATGGATGGTTAAAGAAAAGACAATATTAAAATTAGAAAAAAGGCTTTTACTTGTCAAACAAAAGCTAGAATACTTGCAAACAAGAGAGATATCTCCAAGCTATCTGAACACTTTAAGGATCAGGGCTTTTGAGTTAAATAATGAAATCAACAGACTTTGTGCTATAAATCTTGAATTAACAAATAATAAATTTAAGGAGATTGCCCAAGATAGTTATGAATCTCTTAATGTTATTGATTTAAAGTTTAAGACCTATCAAGAGGGAATGTCATATTTTGGAAGCTATACGCAAGTACTACAAGGGAAACTAAATAAAAACGGTCATGTTTATTGTAGTTCAAAAACGACAAATAATTGGTTGCTTTACCCATTCGCTCAATATTCTTATCCTTCAGAATTTAAAGGAAAAATAGATTGTCTAGGAAATGTAAGGCTTAATGCTACAAAATTGGATTCGGCATGGGTAAATCGATTGCCATCGGAATTTGATGGAAGTATTTCAGATAATGGAGAAATTAAGTTAATTACTACTAAGACGGAAGGTGATTTTCTAACAAGGGGTAAATTATTAATCTCAAAAATTATTGGCCAATATACTTTCAACACACCTGAAAAGGCAGCTCGATTTTACAATAATAGATTGATTCTTGTTTCGAGTATTGAAGCATATAGAATGCAGATTGGTACAATAAAACCATCTTTATTGGAATCTATTATTAACAAGTATTTTTGAAGTGAATTTCACTTGAATTTTGAATAGCATCATTTGCCTTTGATTTATATATTATTAATACGGACTAATTTAATATATTTGTACGTATAAAATGATTCTAATGGATTCAAAATTGACATTAAAGTTAGATAAGCGTGTAATTGATAGAGCGAAAGAGTACGCTGCATCTCAGAAAAAAAGTCTTTCTCGTATGATAGAAGCCTACTTAAAGTCGCTAGTTGATAGGGATAATACAAATACAGAGAATGACATAGAAATTTCTCCATTTATAAAAAGTCTAAAAACTGGAGTTCAAATACCTGCGGATTTAGACTACAAAAAAGTATACAGAGACCATTTAATTGAAAAGCATAAATGATGGATAAGCTTTTTCTAGATACGAATGTTGTAATTGATTTATTAGGTGAACGAGAACTCTTCTACAATGCCGCCGCAAAAATCGCAACCCTTGCTGATAAAGGTGAGGTGCAAGTAATTATTTCTGCCTTAACATATATCACTGCTTTTTATATTCTTTCAAGGTATGAAAGCAATGAAGTAGTTTTAGAGAAATTGAGAAAATTTAAAGTGATTGCCGAAACTTCAGATCTCACTGATCAAATAATTGATAAAGGACTTATTTCTAAATTTACGGACTTTGAGGATGCTTTGCAGTATTTCTCCGCTCTAAAATCAGAATGCAATCTAATAATAACCAGAAATGGAAAGGATTTTAAGAATTCTGATTTGCCTATACTAACACCAAATGAGTATTTAACTAGTATAACTTTTAAAAGTTAGAAATTGCTATTAGT
Source organism: Acidiluteibacter sp. (assembly GCF_055129545.1). Classification (NCBI taxonomy): domain Bacteria; kingdom Pseudomonadati; phylum Bacteroidota; class Flavobacteriia; order Flavobacteriales; family Cryomorphaceae; genus Acidiluteibacter; species Acidiluteibacter sp. The sequence goes on from NZ_JBSRUB010000013.1 coordinate 208,726, forward strand.
CTATTAAATTGTATGCGCTACCAAATTCAAATTGATAAAGTTGAAATTTATTTAATTTCAGATGAAAGAGAAAAGGACTAATAATATATCTGCATCAGGAGTAGGTTTTTTATGGGCTATACCCGGGTTGATAGCTTTCTTTATTCCTGATATATCAATTATAGCGATGCTTGCTTTTCTGCCTATAGCTTTTCCTACTGAACTTTTATTGACATCAGCAATATCAAATTATGGAGTTGTTTCATTCTTTGCAGGATTAACTCTATTTCTTTTAGCTTGTATTGCCTCTTTTCTCTATTACCGCCGGACTAAAAAGTCAATTCAAATGAAAGGAAGAGGAAGTTTAGCCGAAACTTGGATCTACTTTTTTTCCCTAACTATTACTATTCATCCATTGGTTTTTTATATTTGGTCCGACAGTAAACAAGCTGGAGATGGACAATTTATTTTTGGAGTTTTTGAAACTTTCCCAATTAGTAGTTTTTTAATCTTATTAATAGGGGTCGGAATGGATTTTATTTTCAGCTCAATAAAATTAGACCCAAAGTTTTTAAAATAGGTAACCTATATTAAATCCTCTTTTTAATTCCTCCTCCAAAAATTACTCTTAGAATTTAGGAAATTCAATTGAAGAGTAACGTACTCATTTTGTACCAAATATCGCATTCTCTATCTAAAATGATTCATTCAAATGGGTTAGAAAAGCACCTAAAATCATTCTGCTTTTTGTGATATTTTAATGGAGTGAATTGCATTTCTACTCGTGTTGAATTGATATTATGACTATACTTACAGTAGGATTACAATCAATCTACTATGAAAAAATTACAATTTATTAGTGCTGTCCTTTTTTTAGTTTTGTTGAGTCAATTTGGTGTGGCTCAGAATACAAAACTGCAAGATAACGACGAATTAAAAACAATGTATGAGCATGATCAGGCCGATCGAAGAACGGATGACATTGACTGGAACATTGTGGCAGAAAAAGACAGAGATCGAGAAACTAAAGTAGAACAAATGGTTACTAATGGGCAATTAAAAACGTCAATGGATTATTACCATGCAGCTATGATTTATCAGCACGGCAACGATACGATTGCTTCTGGGAAAGCGGTAAAGATGATGCGAAAAGCAATGGAGTTGGATAGCACCAGAAGTAAATGGTTGTTAGCAGCGGCAATTGATAGAGATTTGATGCGCAAGAAACAACCACAGATTTATGGTACGCAATACACCAAAAATGGCAAGGATGCTCCATGGACCATGTATAAAATGGATACCACAAAAGTTACCGATAAAGAACGAGTAGAATACAATGTGGAAACATTGGCTCAGCAAAGAGAGAAAGTAAAGCAAATGAATAAGAAAAAGCTGACTGAGTTACTAGAAGAAGAGAAAAGCATGGATGAGATTTTGGAATTCTTAAACAATGAAGAGTTATCAGAATCAGAATATGATTTATCAGAAAGTGGCATTAATAAGTTCGGTTATCACCTTTTAAATAAAGGAAGAGCTGAAGATGCCATTTTGATTTTTAAAACCAATGTGAAGTTATATCCAACAGGTTATAATGCTTACGACAGTCTTGGAGAAGCCTTTATGAAAATGGAAAAACACGAAGAAGGGTTGGATGCATATCGGAAGTCTCTTGAGCTAAATCCTGAAAATAAAAATGCAGAAATTATTTTAATGAAATTCGGTCAAAAAAAATAGTAGCATTAGCTGAATAGCGTTTAAATGAAATCCCCATTCATCCTCCTTTTCCTTCCTCCAACAGAAATCACCAACCGGGTTCTAAAAATTCAATCGGAGATCAATGTAGTCTACCCAGCGGTAAAAACAGCTTCATTGCCTCCGCACATTACGATTCTGCCAAGTTTCAAAACCGATGAAAAAGGAATTCAAACATTTACCGCAGAACTAGAAAGCTATTTGAAAGAGCGAAAGTCAGCCTCCATCGAAATCAAGACCAATGATTTAATTGCATTGCCCAATACCAACCTGAGTATCGACATTGCAAAAAACGAAGCTTTGGAGGAATTAAGAAGAGGTTTGAAATTGTGGTTGATTGGCTTAAAAATAACGCCTCAGAAGCGAGAAAAGTACTTTTATGCGCCTCACATTACCATTCGCAATAAATTCACGAGAAAGGCCCATTTTAAAGCATTGTCTGCTCAATATGCAAAAGAGAAATTTCAAGCGAAAATACCATTGGAGGAATTGGTTTTATTTGAACGAACAGAATCCGGTTGGGAAGAACGAAGTCGGTTCAGCCTGATCTAAATCCAGATTTCTACTTAATTTGAATGCTTTTTTAAGATCTATAAACTAGTCTAGTTTCTAAATTCTAACAGCGCAGCGGTCTAGTCTCGTCTTTAAGCCCACACTTTAGTACCTTCTGAACAATTTTTACAGATGTCAATGTTCTTTCGGCCATTTAACAGTTGCGCCCTGAAATTTTGATAGGCGTCCCCTTGCCAAATGTTATTAAAGCTCATGTCTTTCAATTCTCCTAAACGGTGAGTGGCATCTTTGTCAAAACAGCACGGCACTACTTTTCCATCCCAAGTGATCACGCAAGAGCTCCACATTTTCCAACATTGATCCTCCAAACTGTTTTTAATGCTATATTTTCCGTCTGCTTCTTTTTGGTAGCGGGAATATTTCTGCTGCTCTGGGATTAAGTCATTTCCGTTTTCGTATTCGTAGACTTGAGCGGTTTTCAGTTTTACCGAATCTACGCCCAATTCTTTACCAAGTTTTTTAACTTCTTCGATTTGATGCTCGTTTGGCTTCACCACCAAAAACTGAAATAGCACATTTGGAGTGGATGATTTTAATTTCTTTTTCCACTTGATGATGTTTTTTGTTCCTTCGATTACCTTGCTCAAATCTCCATTTTTACGGTAACTTTCATACACTTCTTGTGTCGTACCATCAATGGAAATAATCATTCGATCTAAACCAGATTCTACTGTTTTACGAGCATTCTCGTCAGTCAAGAAATGGGCATTGGTAGAAGTCGCTGTGTATATTTTTCGGTCGGAGGCATACTTTACCATTTCCAAAAAAGAAGGATTGATGTAGGGTTCGCCTTGAAAATAGAAGGTCAAATAAACCAAGTCTTTTTCCAATTGATCGATAATACTTTCGTAAAATTTCGGTTTTAAATTTCCTGTTGGTCGAGTAAAAAATTTCAAACCACTCGGGCATTCTGGGCAACCTAAATTACAAGCTGTCGTCGGTTCTATGGAAATACTAATGGGTAGTCCTCTTTGTAGTGGTTGGCTCTTCCATTTACTCCAAAAAAAGCTCCCCCAAACCTTGGTGATGTTCACTACTTTTCTAGCACTGAGCTTAGATAAAAGGTTGAGGGCGTCTTTGGTATCAATTAACATGCAGCGAAGTTACACATTCAAAATATCACTATCTTTCATTTATGAACACTAGACACCTTTCTTTTCTACTACTGTTTTTATTATCAGTAATCTACTCTTACAGTCAAGCCATTCGAATCTCTGGGCAAGTGTTGGATGAACAGTCCAAACGACCTTTGGCATTCGTAACTGTTGGCATTGAGGGCACCAATAATGGATTCATAACCGATATTGAAGGTCGATTTAACTCAACGATTGATGAACGTTATTCCACTTTAACTTTTAGCTATATAGGTTATAAACGAAGAGCAGTGGAGGTGAAGGAAATCAAAGCAAACCCAATAGTATTGCTGCAGCAACAAGCCATTGAAGTGTCTGAAGTTCGAATCATCCCTGGGATAAATCCTGCTGATGTGATCATGAATCGAGTGATTGAAAACCGAAAAATAAACAATCCTGAAGAAGCAACAGAGTTCTCATATGATTCATACAATAAGTTAGTTTTTACGGTAAACCCGGACAGTGTTTCTAAAAAAATCGAGCTTCAAAAAGATTCTGTCAATAAAGATTCTTCCTTATTGGATGTTGCCGACTATATTTCTAAACAGCACATTCTTATGATGGAGTCGGTGAGCCACCGTGATTATATTTCTCCAACAAAAGACAAAGAGGTGATTTTGGCTAGTCGAGTGAGTGGGTTGAAATCGCCAGAATTTTCATTGATAGGAACGCAGTTGCAGTCGTTTTCTTTTTACAAAGATTATGTAGAGTTAATGGATTATCGATTATTGAGTCCAATTTCTAAAGGTGCTACAAGTCAGTACTTATTTATTTTAGAAGACAGTATTGTTGACAATGGTGAAAAGTATTACACCATTAGTTTTCAACCGAAAAAGGGAAAGAATTTTGAAGCTTTAAAAGGGCAGTTGTCTATTCATAAAGGCGACTATGCCATCAAAAGTGTTTCAGCTAGTCCTGCAGTTGAAGGTGGAGGAATTGAAATGAAGATTCAACAACTGTATGAAAAGGTCGATGGTCAGTGGTTTCCAATCCAGTTGAACAGTAATTTAACCTTCAATACGTTGATTGTCGATCAATTTCCGCTATATGGCATTGGACGATCGTATTTAAAAAACATAAAATTGACTTCTTTACGACCTAAAAATAAGTTCGATAATGTGGTGTTAGAGATGGATCGAAAGATTAAAAGCAATACCGATAGTTTATTGAATGCATTTCGTATTGACACTCTGGATGCTCGAGATGCGAGGACGTATCAGCAAATGGATTCGATTGGTGAAGCAGAAAAATTTGATGAGAAACTACGTATCCTAAAGATTGTAACGACTGGGAATATTCCCGTTGGACCGATAAATTTTGACCTGAACAGGTTGGGAGCTTACAATAACTATGAAGGTTTGCGCCTAGGATTGGGGGTTCATACCAATGACAAGATTTCCAACAAGCTATCACTCGGTGGATATTTCGCTTATGGTTTTAAAGACAAAAACTGGAAGTATGGCGGGGACTTAAGTTATAAGCCATTTCAGGAAGAAGACATTCGATTGAAACTAAGTTATTCAAACGATGTGTTGGAAAGAGGAGGTACCCAATTTACCTTATTAAAAAAACCGACAACAACTTCAGAAAGTTACAGATACTTATACATCTACCAAATGGATCTAGTAGAAAAGGTTCGATTTGAGAGTAGTTTTAGTGTGTTGAAAAGTTGGCAGTTCAATGTATTTGGTCAGCACAATTGGATTCAATCTGGTGACGATTACCGCTATTTAAGATCCGTTTCGGATGAAGTAAGTCTCCGGTACAATCAGTTTCAACAATCAGAAGTTGGTCTGGAAGCTCGTTTTGCCTATGGTGAAAAATTTGTGGAGTTGTTTGGAATGAAAATTTCTTCAGGAACTAAGTATCCTATCGTTCACTTTAAATACACAAAAGGCCTTGAAGTTGATCAGTCTCAATTTGATTACAACAAATACGAAGGTAGAATTGAGAAACTATTTGTCATTAGAAATGGGGGAGAATTAAACGTTCGACTATTGGGCGGTTACATCGATGCCAGTGCGCCTTTGATGTTCAACTTTACACCAACTGGGGTGAATCAAGGGGCTAGAATTTCGGTTGCCAATACTTTTGAAACGGTTCGTCCAAATGAATTTTTTCACAATCGATTTGCCAGCATATTCATTCGTCACAATTTCAAAAAACTATTGTATAACGGCGAGAAGTTTCATCCAGAATTTGTGTTGCACACTGCTTTTGGAATAGGAGATATGAATCGAACTGCTACTCACCAAAATATCGCTTTTAATACCATGGATAAAGGATATTTCGAATCTGGTTTAATTGCAAATGATTTATTGAGAATGGAGTTTCTAACCTTTGGGGCAGGAGCCTTTTATCGTTACGGATATTACGCTGAGCCAGATGAATTGAACAATTTCTTGTTTAAACTCGCTATGCGTATCGCTTTTTAAGCTTGGAATACCTGAGTCATTGGATTTGGTTTCAATAATGGTCAGTCATTTTGAATTACACCCATAAAAAAAGTCCTCATCTTTGGTCATTCGACTTGGATGAGGACTTTTTAGTTTAGTTAATTCCTGCTTATCTATCTTGAGGTCTTAAACCTGCATTAAAATAAGGAGCAATTTTATTTTCAATCTCTTTCTGGTACTCAGGACTCTGAGGGTATTGCTGACTAATCATTTGATTTAATCGTTGCAATATTCCTAATGCCTGCTGATTATCGCTGCTAAATGAACGTTGAAGCTCTGGGCTTAATGATCTATAATAAGCTGCATCCTTAGAGAATATCTCCACTAATCTGTCTGTGATTGCATTTGCTTTCTCAAACTCGCCTAATTTATAGTAGTTCTCTACCAAGAACATCACAAAGATGTCATAAGGAACTGTTTTGTCAGGCATAACTTCAAATGCTTTATCCATTGCTTTCAAAGCATCTGCATTATTTCCTTCTTCGATCAATTTACTTGATAACCTATTGAATAGAATACGCAAACTCATTGTCATTCTTCTATTGGTTTCATCCATATAGATGTCGCTGGTTCCCATTCCACCCCATTGGAATTTATTCATTACGTTGTCATACAAAATGTCTGTTTCAACAAATCCAGGGTTTCCATCTGTATTTTCTGCTTTAATTGGAACCAATCGGTAAGCCATTCCTTCCTGACGGAAATAATTTTCTAAACCAATATAGCTATCAGGTCCGGTTGTGCTCGCAAAATAAATAGGACGATCCCATTCAAAAGTGGCCAATAAATCAAGAACAGCTAAATCGTTTTTCAACACATAGTTTCCTTTGATGTTCCACTCAATGTAATCAACTATTTTACCTGCATCTTCTTTTTTCACAGTTCCATTGTCAATCATTTTTTGCTTGTCTACTTTTATTCTCAAACGCTTTGTTGGAATAAAATTGATGCTTTGTCCACTTCCTACAGGTACTTTTGTCTGCGGGCTGTCTGAATCAACAAATTCAATAATTTTCTCAACATCTGTGTAACCAGTCAACTCTTTCCGATCAACTACAGGTAAGTAGTCATTCGTTCCTTGGCGGTACTTTTTTTGTGAAATGCTCAGAGGAATGGCATCACTGTCGTATGCTTTTCTCCTGACTTGTTCTATGTACCAGTCAGTGTTCAATAAACTCAAGTTGACTACACGTACATCCGTTCTATATTCCTCCACCTCTTGTACATACCATAAGGGGAACGTGTCATTATCACCATTGGTAAATAGGATAGCGTTTGGAGCACAGGAATCTAAATAGTTCTTTGCAAAATCACGTCCTGTGTATCTTTCAGCTCTTGTGTGATCATTCCAGTTTTCTTTGGCCATGATTGCAGGAACCAATGCGAAACACAATACTGTAGCGATGATTGGCGCATACTTAGCCGGTAGTTTCTTAGCAAATAAGTCTGAAATTGCCATAACACCTAAACCAATCCAAATAGCAAAGGCATAAAAAGAAGCTGCATATGCATAGTCACGCTCTCTAGGCTGCAACGGGTATTGATTCAAGTACAATACAATTGCTAATCCAGTAAAGAAGAAGAGCAACAATACAATTACCCCGTTGTTACGATTGGTTTTGAATTGATAGAACAATCCAATTAATCCCAAAATAAATGGGAGCATATAGTACTTGTTGTTGGCTCTATTGTCAGTAACAGATTCAGGGAGGAATTCTTGATTTCCCAACCTAATCTCATCGATGAATTTGATACCCGTAATCCAGTTACCGTCTCTTACATTTCCATGACCTTGTGTGTCATTTTGTCGACCAGAGAAGTTCCACATAAAGTATCTAAAATACATCCAGTCCATCTGGTAGCTGAATAAATACCTTAAATTTTCACCCAAGGTAGGTGTGTTAATAATGGTCTGTTTACCTGAATTATCAACGGTTTGGATAGGTTTTCCTTCAAATCGAGACCAGCTTTTGTATTGTTTCACTCTCGGTGCCTCTGTATTCCACATACGAGGCAACAACGTTTTGAATCTAGAATCATAGTTAGGAACAGAGTTTTTCTTATCATCAGAAATAACATATTGTCCTTTTTCTTCATCTTTCACATAAGCAGGACTGCCATCAGTATAGGGTTGCTGTCTATCTAATGGACTATTAAATGAAGGGCCATTGAACAATGGACGATCACCATATTGCTCACGATTAAGGTAAGACAATAATGTAAATGCATTTTCAGGATTGTTTTCATCCATCGGTGGGTTTGCATTTGATCGAATAACGATGGCAGCAAACGAAGAATATCCTAAAACAATCACGGTGAAACACAAAATTGCGGTGTTCCAGACCGGTTTGTTATTCTTTTGAGTGAAGTATAAACCAAATACAATTAAGGCAACTAAAAGAATCAAGTAAATAAAGAATCCAGTGTTAAAAGGCATTCCCATTCCGTTGGTGAAAATTCTTTCGAAGATGGTTGCTCCTGTAATTAAACCTGGGATAATTCCATATTGAACAAAACCCAAAATGAGCACTGATATGATCGATGCTTTTACAATTCCTGGTTTAGTTACTTGATAATTTTTAAAGTAGTACACAAAAACAATGGCAGGAATAGCCAATAAGTTCAATAAATGGACTCCAATTGAAAGACCCATTAAGTAGGCAATTAGCACAATCCAACGAAGGTTGTGTTTTTCATGCGCAACGCTTTCCCATTTAAGAATAACCCAAAATACCATTGCTGTAAACAAAGAAGACATGGCATATACCTCACCTTCCACAGCTGAAAACCAAAATGAATCACTAAAAGTATAAGCCAATGCACCAACAACTCCACTTCCTATTATTGCATTTATTTTTCCGGATGTTAAATCACCAGATTTCATTGCAATTTTCTTTGCGAAATAGGTAATGGTCCAGAAAAGGAACAAAATAGTGAATGAACTAGACAGTGCTGATTGAATATTTACCATCATTGCAGCATTGTCAGGCGTAGAAAAAATCATAAAGAAACGCGCAATCATAGAAAATAATGGTGCGCCTGGAGGGTGACCAACTTGTAACTTATAGGCGGTTGCGATAAACTCCCCGCAATCCCAGAAGCTGGTTGTTGGTTCAATGGTAGATAGGTAAACGATTGTGGCAACCAACCATGTTCCCCATCCAAATGTTAGATTTAATTTTTTAAAAGTATCCATGCTTATGAAATGATAAAATTTGATTCAAACAACTGCGAATTTAAAGATATTTAGGGAATAGAACAGAATAGAAACAAAATCTTGCCATTTTTATTTTGAGAAATAGAAAATATTCCTAATTTTGTCAACTCTTAAGAAAGATTGCCCGATGGTGTAACTGGCAACACGTCTGTTTTTGGTACAGAAGAGTCTAGGTTCGAGCCCTAGTCGGGCAACATTTTTTTTAACCTCTGTGGAATAATTCACAGAGGTTTTTTTTATGCAGTAAATTTGAAAGGGCGAGAAGTTTATGCTGAGCATTTGTCGAAGCGAGCCCTAGTCGGGCAACATTTTTTTAACCTCTGTAGAGACATAGCATGCTGCGTCTTTACAGAGGTTTTTTTATGCAATAAATTTGAATGGGCAAGAAGCGCTACACAGGCTAATTGTCGAAGGGTTTATGCTGAGCCTTTGTCATCCAGAGCTTTTTGTCGAAGGAGACAAAGGAAATACAAAGTTTTATTTGTCCAACATTTCGACTAAATGCTCAATGTGACAAATAAATAATTAACTTTTGATTTGAAGGTCAATTTTAGGCTTTAAACTCAATAAAAAAGGATTGTTCTCTAACAAAACAACCCATTTTTTGGACTACAAATAATTGGAATTTAATTTCTTAGTTCGCTATACGCATAGTTCGTTCTTTTTCATGCAATTGAAAAATAGCGTCTTCTATAAGGTTGGTTATTTTTGTAATAGAATCCAATCCTTTTTCTATGTATAGGTGCTTATCATCCGGTGAGATTTGATCCAATTGTTTTTTAGAATTTAACAATAGGATAACAGAGGATTTTAGGTCATTTTTTAAAAGATTCAGTGTTTCATTGGAATTAATTTCATTCGATAATCCTGGATTTAATAAAATAAGGTCTGCTTCACACGAATCAACTGAGTATGGTGCTGATTCTAATGGCATAAAGATGCAATCTTCTCTTTTATCAAATACTTTATTTTTCAGCAAGAAGTGCAACACTTTATCATCATCCACTTGTTTTATTACCCATTTCTTTTTCATAATCTTTTGCATTTCAAGTGCAAAGGTATATCAGACTTAGAGCCTTGTACATGCAAATTCGATGAAGTAAAGAATTATACCGTTAAATGAAACCTGTAAAGGATTGTTAGGAATAAATGGGGGACAAGAAAACATTTTTTTTCAAACTAATTAAAAATGAAATTGCATCTTTGTTAAAGGAAAATGTATATGGATAAATTATTTAGGTTTAGTTTTTTAATTTTTCTGCTATGTGGTCAATTATATGGGCAGGAAATTTCTATTGATAAATTATCAGAAAACGAATCTGATCTCAATTTTATATATGATTTAAAGGTAGATCAAAATGGAAGGTTACACATTGCTTCCGATCGCGGATTGTTTTTGTATGATGGGTTTGGGTTCAATCAATTAGAATTAACTCATTCACAAAAGTCTCCATTTATATCAGCCATTGAAAAAGGAGATTCTACCCAAATATATGGCCACTTTCAAGGAGAGTTAAGTGGTACGATTGGAGCGTTGGATTTAAAGCCAATGGGTAAGGTTATTGCCATAGTTGGAGGACTGCGTCACAAATATATTTTCAACCAAAAAGGTCAGTTTTTTGAATTGGATCAGAACTATCAATTAATAAATGAGGTGACTATCAAAGATGATTTGTTAGTAAACCAAGTTCAATATAAAAATGGCTTGATTTATATTGCCACTTCGAAAGGGTTATTTGTTTATTCTGCTAAAAGGCAATCGTTAGAACTTAAAAAACATTTATTTCAAGGGGAAAACATAAAAGTAGTTTATGCTGAAAATCGAATTTTTGTAGCGACAGATAAAAAGGTGAAGCACATCAGTTTAATTGTTGGTGAGCTGGTGGAGATTGATTTTTCATCACTTCTTAAAGGTGATATTAAATCTATCTTGGCCGACGATAATAGACTGATATTAGGTACGTCTAGAGGACTCTATGACCTTTATATTAGCGGGCCCAATTATTTTGTTTCTGCTAAAAAGGAATTTGATGGAGAAAAAGAATTTTCTATATCTAGGCTAATATTTGGTCCAGACAAATCAATATATGTAGGAACGAATGGAAATGGATTGTGGGGTATTCCTTCTACTCCTTATTGCTTTATTCCCAACCAATTGATAGACAATAACTCCATCAATTGCATAGAACGGTTTTCAAAAGATATCTTCATGTTTGGTGGAAAGGAGGGAGTTAGTTTTTACCGCAATGGGAAATTAATAAATGATCAATTTGAAGAAGCAAGGCAGTTAGAAAATGTGAACATAACAAGTTTCGAAAAATCAAAAATGGGGATTTATATTGGGACTGAAGAAAGTGGTGTTTGGCTTCTTAAACCTGACAAATCTTTAAAGCTATTAATTTCTGAAATAACTTCCATTCGAGATATTGAAGCTGATAGCATGGGAAACTTATGGATCAGCGCTGCATATGAGGGCTTGTTTGTTTATTCTAATAATGAATTAGTGCATTTCTCAGAACATAATTTATTTAATAGAAGTGATTTAGGTAAAATTTTGTGGAGAGGAGATAAGTTGTGGTTTATCAATGGAGACGAAGGCCTAGCATACATTAATATTAGAGATAGTTCTTATAATTTACCTAAGAACTTTCCACCTGTTAAGTTAATTGATTTTGATATCAATTTGAAGGGAGAAATTTTCGGAGCCACAGAAAGTGAAGGTATTATGTATGTCATGAATGATAAAATATCGTTTATTGACATCAAAAAGGGGACAAATAACAGTCAGTGTTTTTCGATTTTTGCAAATGACAATGGCAGTGTCTGGTTCACCAATCAGAATGCACTTTTCATGTGGAGTCCTGAAAATGGAGTGAGGGCATCCCTGATGACTGAATATTTTCCAAGTACTTTTCGTCAATTATCGAAGTATGGCATAAAACCAACGAATTGGTTTTATTATGGAACTGAGAAGGGAATACTTTATTTTCATTCAAATCAAGAACAGGATTTAAACTCGAGTAAATTTTTCTTCACCATAAACAATGTTGATTATAAGGAAGTAGATGAGGTAAATTTAAATTATTCAGCACATCTAAGACTGCAGTTCAGATTCGGAGATATGGTGAGCAACAGTCGATTGAAGTTTTACTTTCAAATCAATGAAGTGGACACTATTTGGCGGAAAGTTGATGGTAATGTAATTGAATATAGTAATTTAGGTTATGGAAAATTTACCGTAAAAATTAATGCCTTTAGTGAAGATGGAGTATTGTTTAGAACCCAAGTAATTCGACTTTCCATAAAAAAACCATTCTGGGTTCAACTTTGGTTTTATGTGATAGTATTTTTAATTCTAAGTATTGGTTTATATCTGATTGTGCAATACAGGATAAAGCAGTTAAAAATTAGAAATTTACAACTTACTGAAATAGTGAATCTCAGAACTCGTGAAATCACCCTGAAAAACAAACGACTGGAGCAATTTGCCTATGCGGTTTCTCACGATTTAAAGAATCCTGTAATTAATATTATTGGGTTAATAGATATTTTAAATCAGAAGAATGCGATTAAAGATCGGGAGTCAAAACGGATTTTTGATATGCTAACTCATTCATCAAGCCAACTAGACCGATTGGTAAAAGGGCTTGTCGAGTTGCTCAAGATTCGAAATGATTCTGTGGAAAGCAGTAATGTTCAAATTTCTAAAGTACTTGAAGAAGTGAAAAGTGCCATTTCTCTGCAAATACTAGAAAGTAAGGCAACCTTTAATGAAGATATTCAAGTGGATACGATTCTATACAATCATACTTATTTATACAGCATTGTCTATAATTTGATTTCAAACGCAGTAAAGTATAGAGATGCTTATCGTGATCTTGTCATTAATTTCAGTACAAAAAGAGAAGGTGATTATGTGGTTTTAGTTGTTGAAGATACAGGCTTAGGAATGGACTTAGAAGAAAATAAGGATCGTTTATTTAAGATGTTTCAGCGTTTTCATGACCATGTAGAAGGAACCGGTGTCGGTCTTCATTTGATTAAAGAAATGATAGAAAATTCTGGTGGCTATATTGAGGTAGAAAGTCAGTTGAGATTAGGCACTAAGTTTATCATCTATATAAAGGAGAGCTAGGTAATAAGATTGTTTTTTTGGATGTGTTCCTTTACTTCATTGAAGGCATTGAAAAGTGCTTTTTCTAGATTTTTCCCACTCAAGTTAATTTTCTTCTCTGCTTTTTCTTCAATTTCTTCAGCAATAGCAGATACTTTTAATGCACCAACTGTCTTGGATGCTCCAACAATTTTATGCGATAACCGTCTTATTTGTTCATGATTATCGCCATCCATTTGGTCCGTTAATTGGGAAATATCTTTAGCTACATCAGTGATATAAATGGATAAAATTTGACTAATTAAATTACTGTCAAATTCTTTCAAGTTGTATAGGTTTAAAATGGACACTTTAAAATGGGATTAAGAGTAATATTTTAATAACAATTGATTTATCTTTTCTCTTGTAAGTGGTTTATTTAAATGTTCTTGCACACCTAGTTTATCTGCAATTTCTTTTTCTTTCTCTAAATTGCTAGAAGTTAACATAGCCACAATTACTTTGGAATTGGATTTTACTTCAAGTTGATGATAGGCCTCCATAAATTGAAATCCATCCATAACAGGCATATTTAGGTCTAAAAAAACGATATCTATTGGCAATTGATCAGGGGTTCGATTTCTAAAAAATTCAATAGCTTCTTTTCCATTTTTCAAACAGATAATCTCTTCTGCAATGGCCATTTCATTAATTAGATTTTCATTGATGAAATTGGTAACAAAATCATCATCAATCAATAAAATTCGTTTTTTTCGGATCATCTAGAGTAAATTAATTCTTTCGTAGAGTTCTTTTTTATTGGATCGGCTTATCGGAAAAGTTTTGTTTTTAATCATTACTATATTTTCCTCTATTTTGTCAATTTGATTCAAATTCACAATGAATGAACGGTGAATTCTACAGAAATTCTGTGATGTTAATTTTTCTTCTACTTTTTTCATCGTAATGTTCACCACATATCTTTTTTCATTGGTATGAATTGTTACATAATCACCAAGAGACTCTATCCAGTTGATAGTCTCTAATTCTAATTTTATAAATGCAGAATCTGCTTTTACAAAAATACTTTTAGTTGCGTGATTGTTATTTTTTTGAATCTTCTTGGACTTAGCCGCACTTACTTTGTTAATCGCTTTTACCAAGCGATCTAAAGAGAAAGGCTTTAATAAATAGTCGGTTGCAGCGGTTTCATAGGCTTTTAAGGCATAATCCTGTCGTGAACTCACGAATATAATATAAGGATCATCATTAATCGCTTCTAAAAATTCAAAACCTGTCATCTCAGGCATTTCAATGTCCAAAAAAAGGATGTCAATTTCATTGTTACTTAATACTTTTAAAGCCTCAGTAACATGTTCACAAGAGGCAACAAGGTCTAAGGTTCCGGTTTTTTCTATTAGCGTTTCGAGTGCAAGCCTCGAAACGTGGTCGTCGTCTAGAATTAGGCAATTCATATTTTAGGTTTTAACTACAAACACAATTTTTACGTAAATTGCGGAAAGAAATGTTTATTTCTTGATACGAGCAAATTTAAACCAATATTTCTCATGAAAAAATTTTCAAGATACCTTTTGCTTTTTGTTTTATTGCTTTCAATGGCACCTAGTTCATTCTCTATTAATCATACTAGTTTTAGCAAAATTTTAACAAAGTATGTTGCCGTAAGTGGAAATGTGGATTATAAATCATTGTCCACTAACAGAGCTGCACTCAATGACTATTTGAAGTTGCTGCAGTCCAATCCTCCAAAAGAAGGTTGGTCTAAAAATGAAAAAATGGCGTATTGGATAAATGCTTACAATGCATTTACGATGGATCTAATCCTACAGAATTATCCTTTGAAAAGTATAATGGAAATAAATAATGGCAAACCTTGGGATTTGAATTTTATTTCAATTGGCAATGAAAAGTATTCGCTAAATAAGATTGAACACGAAATTTTGAGAAAAGAATTCAAAGATGCAAGAATACATTTTGCTGTAAATTGTGCTTCTGTTTCATGCCCTAAATTATTAAATGTGGCCTATGAGGCAAATACATTAGATAGTCAATTGAATAGTTCCGCAAAAGGATTTGTTAATAATAAGGAAAAGAATAGAATAACCACCGGAGCGGTTGAGATCTCAAAAATATTTGATTGGTTTGTCGATGATTTCAAAACTTATGGGGGAGTAATTCCGTTTATAAATAAATTTTCTACTGTAAAAGTAGGAACAGATGCATTAGTTAAATACAAAGAATATAACTGGAATCTCAACGAATAGAATGAATCACGCATTAATCATTTTTATTAAAAATCCTGAATTAGGAAAAGTAAAAACAAGACTGGCCAAATCCATAGGAAATCAAAAAGCACTAGAAGTGTATCAGATTCTCCAAGAAAAAACAAGAAAAGTATCGTTGGTTGTAAATGCCCAGCGATTTTTGTTTTATTCAGAAGAAGTCAATCAAAAAGATGACTGGTTGAATACAAACTTTGTTAAACGGCTTCAAGAAAATGGAGGGTTAGGAGAGCGAATGGAAGCTGCATTTCAAACTGTTTTTGAAAATGGAGCACAAAAGGCAATAATTATTGGCAGCGATTGTTACGACATTACGCCTGAGTTAATTGAATTGGCTTATCAAAAATTGAATGATTCGGATACCGTAATTGGCCCTGCAAATGATGGTGGATACTATTTAATAGGGATGAAAAAAAATCAACCTGATTTATTTCAAGATATGACCTGGAGCACTGAAACGGTCTTTCAGAATACTATAGATAAAATCACCAAACTGAACAGGACGTACGAGGTGCTTCCCACCTTAATAGATATCGATACCGAAGAGGATTTATTGGCTTCTTCATTTAATATGAAAGCTCTTTCATTGACTTAAGCTATTAAATTGTATTAACTTTGCGTCCTATTTTGCATTAAAAAGTAAGGAAAAATGACATTGGATCAAATAAAAGAAGCAGCTGATTATATAAGCAGTAAGGGAATAAATCAACCACAATTTGGAATAGTTTTAGGAACTGGATTAGGGAATTTAGTAACTAAAATTGAGAAGATATGCGAAATTGATTATTCAGATATTCCTCACTTTCCAGTTTCTACTGTAGAGTCTCACCATGGAAAGTTGATTTACGGAACGATTGAAGGTAAGAAAGTCTTGGCCATGCAAGGTCGTTTTCATTTTTATGAAGGCTATAGCATGCAGCAAATTACTTTTCCTATTAGAGTGATGAAATTGCTGAAAGTAGAGCGTTTATTGATTTCAAATGCAGCTGGCACGGTAAATCCGAATTTCAAAAAAGGCTCATTAATGTTGATAGATGATCACATCAATATGTTGCCTGCAAATCCATTAACTGGAAAAAATTTAGATGATTTGGGGCCAAGATTTCCTGATATGAGCCAGCCCTATGACGCAGAAATAAACAAGCAATTAGAAAATATTGCGAAGGACTTAGGTGTTACATTGCATAAAGGAGTTTATACACCGGTTGCTGGACCTAACCTTGAAACTAGAGCAGAATATAGATATTTGAGAACAATAGGGAGTGATGCAGTTGGTATGTCTACAGTTCCAGAGGTAATTGTTGCCAATCATATGGGATTGCCGTGTGTGGCCATTTCAGTATTAACTGATGAGTGTGATCCAGATAATTTGCACCCAGTTTCCATTGCAGAAATTTTAGAAATTGCAGGAAGAGCAGAAAAAGATTTGACAAAACTATATGTCGAACTTATAAAAAGAGTTTAAGTACTATTTGCTATAGTATTTTTTGATAACAGACAAAGCCGGTTTGTTTTGAGGAGTGAAACCACTGTTCTCAGAACCTCCGGCTTTATCATTTTCATGAAACCACTTCCATAAAAAACCTCCTGCTATATAGTCTTTTGACCAAAACTTTTCATAAAATGTGTTTAAAATAGTGGCTTGTACCTGAAGGTTTACACCATGATCAGTATAAGATTCCCATGGGCTTCTCGCTGAATAATTCATACTCCTAAATCCATATTCAGTAAAAATTATTTTTTTGTTTTTTGATTCTGAATAGGCACCCAGAGTAGTGTTTAGATCAGTTAAACTTTGGTTTAAATCAGTTGCAGAAGGACTTTCCTTTTCAGACAATGGAAAATAGGCGTCGATTCCAATATAATCTAATTGATCCCAAAAAGGAGTTCGGCTGTACTCATCCCAATTAGCGGCATAGGTTATTTTTCCGGAATAAACTTTTTTTACTTCCGTAATTAGTTGATTCCAAAATAGATGGCGATTTTCTATAAATTTTTCTAATTCAGTTCCTATACAAAATAGCGCCACCTTTTCTGAAGCTGCGATTGTTGCAAAAGTCAAAATGAAGTCCTGATATTCAGATTCAAATTTTTGCCAGTCTGCATCACTTTTATATACTAAACTGCCAGTATAAGTGCCATGCAAAAGCCATAATTGGGGTTTTAAAAGTACTTTCTGACCTGCTTTGTGAGCCATTTTTATTGTCGCTTTTACACCTTCAGCTTTTTCTCCCCACCATTGTCTTTCCTGATTATAGTATACTTTTGGGTTGGTGTCTCCATAACAAAAAGCAAAGGGCATTATAGCTAAAAAATTAGAACCCGTTTCTTCAACTACGGTTTGAATTGGCAAGCTGTCAATTTCGTTTGGAGAAGCAACAAAACTGATTCCGTTTATCTTTTGTTGTGTTGGCTTATGTCCGCTTGCACATGCTGATAAAAAAACAATTGTGATTGAAATAATAGTGTTTTTAAACATATTTAAAAGTAATAAAATGGAATCGAAGTAGAACATTTTTAATGCTTGGCACAATTTTTATAATATTGCAAGTAAATTCACAAACTGAATGAAAAAACGAATTCTATATATCGCCTTTATTTTTGTCCTCTTGTTTTTGCAAGCTTGCAGTGGTTCGAAGAAGTATGCCAAGCAAGCTGAGGCCTTTCAAGAGGCTGGGCTGTATAAAGATGCAGCGACTAGTTATTTAGAGTCATTGAGAAGAGATCCTACTAATTTAGATGCAAGAGTTGGTTTGCGCCTTAATGGAACAAAAGTATTCGGAGATTATCTTGATGATTTTTTTAAGGCCAAGGCGGTTGGAGATAACAGAAAAGCGGTATATACTTATATAGATGCGAAACGATATGCCGAAACATTAGGGATGTATAATATTTCAGTAGATGAACCTAGTTATATAAAAAGTGATTTTGAAGCTTTAAAGACAGAATACCTTTCTACTTTATATAACGATGGCAAAATGCTTTTGGGGAAAGGTGATTATGCCGCTGCTAAGAGTAGGCTAAGTGAAATTGTTACTATAGATAGTGGATTTAAGGATGCAAAGGAGTTAGAAAAAATAGCGTTGATAGAACCGTTATATATTCAAGCAGAGCAGGCTTTTCGGCAAGAGAAGTATGTGAAAGCTTATGATTTAATGAATCAGGTGAATGCCCACGATATTGATTACAAAGAAAGTGTGAGTATCAAACAACAATGTTTAGAACTTGGGACCTATACCGTGGCATTAATATCGATTACCAATACTACAAATGATAAGGCAATTAGTCATAAAATTCAGGCAAATTTAATGTCTGCATTGGCGAACAACAATAACCCTTTTATTAAAATTATCGATCGGGAAAATATGGAAGCGTTGTTGGCTCAGCAAAAGTTGAATTTGTCTGGCTCTATTGATGAAAAAACGGCAGCTAGTGCAGGCGATTTATTAGGTGCAAAAGCTGTATTGACAGGGAAGGTAATTGAATATTATTCCAATATGGGTAAAATGCAAGTGTTTGACCGAAGTGGTTTTGAAGCCTATGGTGTTAAACAATTCAATAAAGCTACTCAGAAAG
Source organism: Acidiluteibacter sp. (assembly GCF_055129545.1). Lineage (NCBI taxonomy): Bacteria > Pseudomonadati > Bacteroidota > Flavobacteriia > Flavobacteriales > Cryomorphaceae > Acidiluteibacter > Acidiluteibacter sp. The sequence goes on from NZ_JBSRUB010000013.1 coordinate 227,808, forward strand.
AAGAAGTAGTAACAAAGTATAAAAAAGCGGCCTACACTGAATATTATCAGAAAAATGAAGTGAAGTTGGCTTATCAAATTCAGTTGACTTCATTGCAAACAGGAGAAATTTTATTTTCTAAGTTTTTTGATCAAACCAATGCAGATGCAATGCATTTTGCCATTTACGAAGGAGATGCTCGTTATCTATATCCTGAAGCTAACGGCGCAGTTAGTTTTAATAATAATGAGCGAAAGCAATTGAATCAATTATTAAATGCAAAACGAGAAGTGGATAACGCATCAGAATTAACAAATAGTTTACTAAATAGCTCTACATCAAATTTCTCACAAGAGATAATTAATCAATTACAGAACTACATAAGCAAATGAAAAAGTATTTATTAGTACTCGCATCAATCGTTTTAATTACAGCCTGTAATAATAAGAAAAAAGTTGTTCAAGAGCCTGAAATTGCGAAACCAACATGGATTAATGATCGACCAATTACAGACGTATATTATGTAGGTATAGGCTCTGCCTCCAAAGTTGATGGGACAAATTTTATAGAATCAGCCAAGAATAATGCATTGAACGATTTGGCATCTGAAATTAAAGTGAATTTAGAATCGAGTACGGTTTATTATCAAAATGAAACGAATAAAACTTTTAATGAGGATTTTAGATCCACAATAAAAACTTCTATTGCAGCCGATTTGGAAGGTTATACTATGATAGATTCATGGCAAGATCAGAATAAATATTGGGTGTATTATCGATTGTCAAAATCAGAATACTTTGCACAAATAGAACGAAAGAAAATGGCAGCTAAAAAGGAGGGTGAGGAGTTTTATAATTTAGGAAATAATGCTGCTAAAAATGGGGATGTATTGCTAGCCATTACAAATTATTTCGATGCAATGTCTGCTATCAAAGAATTTTCTCCTGGGTCAATTGAGGTAGTTAGTGAGGGCAAAATGGTCTTTATGGATCAATTAATTATGGCTTCGCTTCAAAACTTAATTTCTTCTATTGAGCTAGATAATAATGATATTCCAGAACCTTTGAGTTATTTTAATGGCTTCAAAACTTATTATCCATTGAAAATTAAAAGGGGCAGTAAGGATTTGGCGGGAATTCCCTTAGAGTCTGTCTTTTTTAATCAATATGGTGAAGTTTCTGAACAATATGTTTCAAATGAAAATGGAACTGTAAATATCAGTATGGTTGCCAACGATTTAAAGTTTGAGCACATTACCAATCTAGTTCGATTGAACTTAAACGAGATTTCTAAAAATAGAGTGGATGCAGAGTTTCTAAAGTTTAAGATTGCTAATCTTGTGCTGCCAAGAGTGGAGTTGAAGTTAGCAGTAATTAAGCCTACTCTATTTGTGAGTTCTTCCGAAAAGGAGTTTGGTAAAAAGCGAACTGCTGAACAATTGTCTGGAATGTTAATTTCAGGATTAGTAAAAGAAGGTATTCAAATTATTGATAAAAAAGAAAAAGCAGACTTAATTTTAGAGTTAGATGCTGATACAAAATTTCAAAGTAAGGATGATAATTTTACAGTAGTTGTTTTAAATTATAACATCAATTTGACTGAATTAAAAACCAGAAAGTCAGTATATTCTATCGCTGAGGGTCCAATAAAGGGAGTAAATTTAGATCAATCAAGAGCATCGGTGAAAGCTTATGAAAAGGCTGAAAGTGAAATGAATAGAAAAGTTATTCCAAAATTAAAAGAAGTGATATTGTAGGTTTTAGAATTTAAAACCAACTTTGGCACAGTTTCTGAAAAGACAAAAATCAATTATAAATCTGTTAACCATGAAAATGAAAATCAAAAAAGTAGGAGTGATGGCGATTACGACATTGGCTCTAATGGCAAGTTTAAGTGCTTGTAAGAATAAGGAAAAAGTAGCTGAGCGAGAACGTCCAGCAGACGAAGTGTTGGTAAACGTTTATTGTTCTGGAGATGAATACTTCAGCAATACTAAATTTTTTAGAGCGAATGCGGTTGGAGAGAGCATGGATCAGTCTACATCTAAGAAAAAAGCAATGAGTAATGCAAAAGCTGATTTAGCTTCTGCTATTCAAACGACCATTAAAGGAACAATTGATAATTATGTAAATTCTACTGAAGTAAATAATGTAGAGCAATTAGAAGAACGTTTTGAAGGATTAACAAGAGAAGTGATCAATCAAGAATTGGTAGGTACCAAAACAATTTGTGAGAAGGTAACTAAGACTTCAACAGGAAATTACAAAACATACATCGCTATTGAATTATCAGGTGATGAGATGGTTTCCAAAATGAATGAGCGTATTTCTAAAGATGAGATTTTGAAAGTAGATTACGATTATGAAAAGTTTAAAAAGACTTTTGAAGAAGAAATGAAGAAGTTGGAAAATAAATAGGTTTTTCTAGTTTCAATTTATAGTGGAAAAGGAGATGCGGGAAAGCATCTCCTTTTTTGTTTTCTATCTTATTTAATCGCAATGAAGTCACGTTTTTGTTATATTTAACGATATTTGTCTAACTTTTTTTGAAAGGAATTTTTAAAAAGGAGTTTTAACGTTTAAGTTGTATTTTATGTGGACCAAATTTGCAGGTCATATTCTTAGGAAAAGGTATTACATTATTGCTGTTTTAATAGCTATAACTATAGTAATGGGTTATTTTGCTTCCAAGGTAAAGATGTCTTATGAAATGGCGCAAATGCTGCCAGAAACTGATTCAACTTATCAAGAGTTTGAATCGTTTAAGGCACAATTTGGTCAAGAAGGAAGCGTCTTGGTTATAGGAATGAAGGATGAACGGCTTTTTGAGTTGAACAACTTTAATAAATGGTATGACCTTAGTAATAATTTACGTGAAGTTGTGGGGATTGATGAGGTTTTGTCTGTTCCTGCAATCATCAACCTTACCAAAGATTCTGAAGCTAAGAAGTTTGTGCCTGAACGTATTTTTAAAGAGCGACCTACTTCTCAATCACAACTTGATAGTTTATTGAATGAAGTTCGAAATCTCCCATTTTACAAAGGATATTTATACAACGATGACGAGAATTTCACTTTAATGGCGCTCACGTTGGATCGAAAATACTTGGATTCAAAAGACAGGAAAGTCCTGATTGACGAAGCGTACAGTTTGATTTTTAAATTTGAAGATGAAACAGGTTTAACCGTAAGGTCCTCAGGATTGCCTTATATTCGATCCAATAATACCAGCAAGATCAGTGAAGAAATAAAAATGTTCATTGTTTTGGCTATTTTGGTAACAGCCACTATTTTGTTATTGTTTTTTAGGTCGTTCAAAGCCATGTTTTTTTCTATGCTAATTGTAATGGTTGGGGTAGTTTGGTCGGTTGGATTTCTTGGAGTTTTTGGATTTCAAATTAGTATTTTAACAGCCCTAATCCCTCCATTAATTATTGTAATTGGAATCCCCAATTGTATTTTTATTATCAACAAATACCATCAAGAATACAGCTACCATGGCAATCAGATAAAAGCACTAAATCGTGTAATCTACAAGATAGGAAATGCTATATTTTTAACCAATACAACAACAGGATTGGGTTTTGCTACCTTTATTTTTACGCAAAGCGCCATCTTAGTCGAGTTTGGGATAATCGCATCCTTAGGAATTCTATCCGTTTTTATCTTGTCCATCACTTTGATGCCAATTTTACTAAGCTTTTTAATGCCGCCAAGTAAAAGACACATTAAGCACTTGGAACGTAAATGGGTTTTTGTGATTGTAAGTCAATTGATGAATATTGTGTTGAAGTACAGGAAGGTGGTTTATATTGTTACTGCTATTATAATTGTAGTTTCTATTTATGGTGTGACTAAAATAAAAGTGACTGGAAATATAGCCGATGATTTACCTCGAAAGGATCCTGTTTACCTCGATCTTAAATTCTTTGAAGGTGAAGTGAAAGGAGTTTTACCACTAGAAGTAACTATTGATACCAAAAAGAAAGGAGGAGTATTTAAATTATCAAACCTCAAAAAAATCGATAAACTTCAAGACTTATTGCATGAATACCCAGAATTTTCTAAACCACTCTCTCTGGTAGAAGGGTTGAAATTCGCTAAGCAATCGTTTTATGGTGGAGACCCTTCCAAATATTCTCTATTCAATAGTCAGGAGCAAGCTTTTATTGGACCCTATTTTCAGGGTGCTGACGAAACCAGTAGAGATTTATTGAAATCTTACGTAGATAGTAATAAGCAGATTACTAGAATTACAGCCCAGGTAGCAGATGTAGGAACCAATAGAATGGAAGCCATTATGACGGATTTGAAACCTCGAGTGGATTCAATATTCTCTCCTGAGAAATACAAAGTGTCCCTAACAGGAACGAGTATTGTTTGGTTAAAAGGAACAGAATATTTAGTTAAAAATCTATTTATAAGTTTAGGTATTGCTATTTTATTGATTGCAATTATCATGTCTATTTTGTTCTCTTCTGTGAGAATGGTTTTTATGAGTTTAATACCTAATTTGCTTCCTTTATTGACTACTGCAGCCATCATGGGATATTTTGGAATTTCGATAAAACCTTCCACTATTCTTATTTTTAGTATTGCATTTGGAATCTCTGTGGATGATACAATTCACTTTTTAGCAAAATACCGACAAGAATTAAAAGCACACTCTTGGAATATTAAAGAGGCGGCGCTGCTTGCCTTGAAAGAAACAGGAGTCAGTATGATTTATACTTCCATCGTTTTGTTCTTTGGATTTGGCGTTTTTGCAGCTTCGGAGTTTGGTGGAACAGTGGCATTGGGTATGTTGGTGTCACTTACTTTATTGGTAGCAATGTGTTCTAACTTATTGCTGTTGCCATCTTTAATTCTTAGTTTAGACAAATGGGTGACCACAAAAGCATTTGAAAAGGAATCATTAATTGAATTAGTAGACGAAGAGGAAGACATAGACTTAGAAGGTTTAGAGATAGGGTCTCAATCTGATAAAAAATAAAAACATTATGAAAGGAATTATCTTAGCAGGTGGGTCAGGAACAAGATTGCACCCTTTAACATTAGCCGTAAGTAAGCAGTTGATGCCAGTATATGATAAACCAATGATTTATTATCCGCTTTCTACTTTAATGAGCGCAGGAATAAATGAAATACTTATTATTACTACTCCCCATGACAGTGCCAGCTTTAAAAAATTGCTTGGAGATGGAAGTCAATTTGGATGTAAGTTTGAATTCGCTGTGCAGGATATTCCAAATGGTTTAGCTCAAGCTTTCGTCATTGGTGAATCGTTTATTGGTGCTGATAGTGTAGCCTTGGTTTTAGGGGATAATATCTTTTACGGTACTGGATTAGAAGAGAATTTACAACAGCATTTAGAACCAAAAGGTGGAGTTGTGTTTGCTTACCATGTTTCTGATCCTGAAAGATACGGAGTGGTTGAGTTTGATAAAAATAAAAATGCACTTTCAATTGAAGAAAAGCCCGAGACCCCTAAATCTAATTATGCCGTTCCAGGATTGTATTTTTATGATAATTCAGTAATCTCAATAGCCAAGGAGCTAGAGCCTAGTTCTAGGGGAGAGTATGAAATTACTGATGTGAATAAAGAGTACTTAAAACGGAAGGAGTTGAAAGTGGCCATTCTCGATAGAGGGACAGCTTGGTTAGATACTGGCACATTTGATTCGTTGATGCAAGCGGCTCAATTTGTAGAAGTAATTGAGCAGCGTCAAGGATTGAAAGTTGGTTGCTTAGAAGAAATTGCCTTTAGAATGGGGTATATCGATCAAAAGCAATTGCATAAGTTAGCTGAACCACTTATTAAAAGCGGATATGGAAAGTATTTAATGAATTTGACCAAAGATTAAAATGACCCTAAAAAACATACTAATTACCGGTGGAGCAGGTTTTGTTGCTAGTGCTATGGCTGAAAAGTTAGCAGAGGACAAATCCAATAATATTGTTATTGTAGATAATTTATTGACAGGGAATATTAACCGTATTCCAAAAAAAGAGAATGTAAAATTTATCAAAGCTGATGTCAATCGATTTGAAGATATAGCAGGAGTTTTTTATACCTTTTCTTTCGATTATGTATTTCATTATGCGGCTGTAGTTGGAGTAAAGAGAACAACTGACAATCCTGTAATGGTTTTGGATGATATTGCAGGAGTAAAGAATGTATTGAGTTTATGCAAGAATACTGGTGTAAAACGAGTGTTTTTCTCTTCGTCTTCAGAAGTTTATGGCGAGCCAGTTGAGATGCCACAGAATGAACACACTACTCCGTTGAATTCAAGATTACCCTATGCAATTGTAAAGAATGTTGGTGAAGCTTTCTTAAAGTCCTATAAAAAGGAGTTTGACTTGGATTATACGATATTTAGGTTCTTCAACACCTATGGTCCAAAACAAAGTAAAGATTTTGTAATTAGTAAGTTTATTGCAAAAGCTTTGAAAGGTGAGGATATCACCATTTTTGGGGATGGAATGCAAACCCGAACTTTTTGTTACATTGAAGATAACATTCAAGCATGCTACAATGCATTCAAGAATAATGAGGTAATGAATGATGTCATTAATATCGGGAATGATAACGAGATGACTGTTTTAGATTTAGCTAGCACGATTATCAAATTGTCAGGTTCATCATCAAAAATAGTACACCTGCCTCCATTGGAAGAAGGGGATATGAGTCGAAGAAATCCTGATATTTCAAAGATGAAAAAATTACTCGGGAGAGACTTGACGGATCTTGAAACTGGACTATCAAACGTAATTAATAACCCTTCATTTATTCTCTAAATGCTTTCTTTCAAAAAGGCTTATCTAGAAGTTGAAAAATTTATCGCGGAAGCTGATTTTAGTGGAAATCCTCCTGAACTGTATGATCCTATTTCATATAGTATGAATCTAGGTGGCAAGCGGATTAGACCGGCTACTTTATTGATGGTTGCCGAAATTTTTAGTGCTGACAAGCAAGATGCACTTAATGCAGCAATGGGTATCGAAGTGTTTCATAACTTCACTTTAGTGCATGACGATATTATGGATGAAGCTCCGCTTCGTCGCGGAAAGCAAACTGTTTATAAGAAATGGAATAGAGACATTGCCATACTTTCGGGCGATGTAATGTTTGTTAAAGCCGTTGATTACTTTTTGAAATTACAGCCAGCTCAGCAATTAGCAGATGTACTTCGAGTATTTAATAAAACTGCTGCAGAGGTTTGTGATGGACAACAGATGGATATGAATTTTGAAACAGCAGATCAGGTTTCAATTGATGATTATCTTCAAATGATTGAATTAAAAACTGCTGTCTTGTTGGCTGCAGGAATGAAAATTGGAGCGATGATTGGCAATGCTTCAGCTGAGGATGCTAATTACATTTACGAATTTGGACGAAATGTTGGAATTGCATTTCAATTGCAAGACGATTATTTAGATGCTTACGCAGACCCTAAAGCATTTGGGAAAAGAGTGGGCGGAGATATCATATCCAATAAGAAAACCTATTTATTGTTGGAAGCATTGAACTTGGCGAATGATGCACAGAAATTAGAATTGAATTTTTGTTTAAACGGGAGCTTAAGCGATGATGAAAAAATAGATCGAGTAAAGACGATTTATAATCAGCTTCACATTCCTGAGTTGAGTCAAAAATTAATGAAGGAGTATTATAATCGAGGAATGGAATCACTTACTAAAGTAAATGTATCCCAAAAATTGAAACAACCGTTAATTGACATTGCAGAGGAATTGATGTTTAGAGATATTTAATGGGTATATAAATCCTTCAATGCATCCTTAAGCAGACTATATCTATACTGAAATCCTGTAGCCTTTATTTTTTTATTTGATACCGCACTTCCTTTTAATACCATCATTGCTCGCTCTCCTAATATTATCTTCATTACAAAAGATGGTACATTTGGTAAGATTAATGGCTTTTTCAAGACTTGAGCTACTGCTTTTGTAAATTCAGCATTTGTACAGTGTTCGTCTGCACACCCATTAAAACTTCCTGTCAATTTATTCTCCATCTGAAAAATGAATTGATTGCTAATGTCATGAATGTGAACCCAAGGAATGTATTGTTTTCCTGAGCCTAAAGGTGCTCCGGCGTAATATTGAATGGGTCGAGCCAATTCTTTTAACGCTCCACCCTCTGTAGACAGCACAATGCCAATTCGAACCGCAGAAGTGGGTATTGCTAATGCATTGAATTGAAACACGGCTTTTTCCCACTTTAAGCAAGTGTTGGCTAGAAAGTCCGTTCCCGGCTGGTCAGATTCTTCATAAACGTGATTTGAAGTTTCAAATCCATAGTAACCCACTGCGGAGGCTGAAACGATTGACTTGAAAGCAATGTTGTTATTTTTAGTGATTTCGAAAAGAAAATTTAATGCATCTACACGGCTATTTATTATTTCTGTTTTTCGTTCATCAGTCCATTTTTTATCGGCTATTCCAGCTCCTACTAAGTTTATTAAATAGTCGTATTTCTTTACTTTTTCTATATCTATCGTCTTTTTTGTCAAGTCCCAAACAATTGTTTCAACACGCGAATCGCCTTTTGAGCTTCTACTAATGTGTCCTACTTTATATCCTTTTTCAATTAAAAGAGTGGTCAATACATCCCCCACTAAACCACTTCCACCACTTATTAATACTGATTCTTTCATAACCTTGATGTTTTGTTTTAAAACACGCATCTTTGTTCTATGTTCAAATTTACTGATTAGAACTTCGGGATATGATACCTACTCTACAACAAATTGAAATTTATAAGAATGAACAAGGCTTTTTGAATGAAACTTTTATTCAATTAAAAAAAGACATTGATCGGGTAGGCATAGTATGGGAAGTGAATGAGGTAAAAGATTGGAGTTTTGATTTGCTCATGAAAATCCTTTTTCCAATTGTGGAACGACAATTGGAATGCCATTCTGAGCAAATTTTTGCGCTATTTTATATGATAGATATTCCAGAAAAAGCGATTAAGGAGGCTTTAGATGGCCAATCTGACAAAGGGGTGTCGCATGCTATAACAAAACTCATCATCGAACGTGAACTATTAAAAGTGCTCACACGAGCATATTTTAGTAATAAGCTGTAAGTGCTGTAATTTTCATATCTCAGAAAGTGAATATAGCGTCTTTAGTAGGTAATATTTCTTTAATTTTGAAGTGTTCAACCATGTAAAGACTATAATGGATAAATTTTCTTATCTGAGCAATGCAGACGTTACTGCAATCGACACAGTTTATCAACAATACCTTAAAGATCCTAAATCTGTAGATGATGGATGGAGTAAATTTTTTGACGGATTTGAGTTCGCAAGAAAGAACTACGAAGAAGTTAGTGGGCCAACTGGATCTTTAAATTTTGATAAAGAATTCAAAGTAATTAATCTTATAAATGCTTATCGCTCGAGGGGGCACTTGTTTACCAAGACAAACCCGGTTAGAGAGCGAAGAAAGTACACGCCTACTTTAGATGTAGAGAATTTTGGGTTGTCCCAAGATGATTTATCTAAGGTGTTTCAAGCTGGTGGAGAGATCGGATTGCAAAATGCGACCTTACAACAAGTGATAGACTTCTTGAAAGAGACTTATTGTCACTCGATTGGAGTAGAGTACATGTATATTCGAAAGCCAAATAAGGTAGATTGGTTGAAGAATAAAATGGAAAGTTCTAAGAATACTGGAACATTCACAAACGAGGAGAAGAAACACATTCTTCATAAGCTAAATCAAGCGGTTGTTTTTGAGCAATTCTTGCATAAGAAGTTCGTAGGGCAAAAACGATTCTCATTAGAAGGTGGTGAATCCTTAATTCCTGCATTAGATGCAGTGATAGAATTGGGTTCTGAAATGGGTGTTCAAGAATTTGTAGTTGGAATGGCGCATAGAGGGCGTTTGAACGTCTTGGCAAACATTTTTAACAAAACCTACAAAGACATCTTTAGTGAATTTGAAGGAAAAGAATACGAAGATAATTTATTTGACGGTGATGTAAAATATCACTTGGGCTACTCATGTGATATAAAAACAGATGCTGGTAAGGATGTCAAGTTGACTTTGTCTCCAAATCCATCTCACTTGGAAGCAGTAGGTCCTGTAGTTGCAGGTATTGCTCGCTCAAAAGTGGATCAGTACTTACACGATGACCAAAAAATTGTTCCAATTATCATTCATGGAGATGCATCTATTGCAGGGCAAGGTGTTGTTTATGAATTGATTCAAATGGCATCTTTAGATGCCTACAAGACTGGTGGAGCAATTCATATTGTAATAAATAACCAAATTGGTTTTACAACGAACTATTTGGATGCTAGATCAAGTACTTATTGTACAGATGTGGGTAAAGTGACTTTGTCACCAATCTTTCACGTAAATGGAGATGATCCTGAGGCTGTTGTTTACACGATTAAGTTAGCATTAGAATTTAGACAGAAATACAAGAAAGATGTTTTTGTTGATTTATTGTGCTATAGAAAATATGGTCACAATGAGGGGGATGAGCCAAGATTTACTCAACCTATGTTGTACAAAGCAATCGCAAAACATAAGAATCCAAGAGAGATTTATTTAGAACATCTAATCTCATTAGAAGTTTTAAATAAAGAAGCTGCAAAGCAGATGGAGAAGAAGTTTAACGATATGCTTCAAGATCGTTTGACAGAAGCAAAACAAATTGAAAAGGCTGTTATTACTCCATTTTTGGCTGAAACTTGGAAAGATTTAAGAGACTCTACTTTAGATGATATGCAGGTTTCTGCAAATACTACTTTTGACAAGAAAAAATTAATCGAAGTAGGTAAGAGCATTAGTACACTTCCGTCAGAGTTGAATTTCTTTAAGAAATCAGAGAAATTGTTCAATGATCGTATGAATTTAATTGAAACTGAAACGATCGATTGGGGAATGGCTGAATTGTTGGCTTATTCTACCTTATTGACAGAGGGATTCCCTGTAAGAATGACTGGTCAAGATGTGGAGAGAGGAACTTTTTCTCATAGACATGCCGTTTTAAAAGTAGAGGATTCTGAAGAAGAATATGTTCCTTTAAATCATTTGCCTGATACCACCGAGAAGTTTGAAATTTATAACTCCCTGCTTTCGGAGTATGCTGTTTTAGGTTTTGAATATGGTTATGCAATGGCTACTCCAAATGGATTAACGATTTGGGAAGCACAGTTTGGGGATTTCAATAATGGGGCTCAAATCATTATCGACCAGTTCTTAAGTAGTGCTGAAGATAAGTGGAAAAGTCAGAATGGATTAGTAATGTTATTGCCTCATGGCTATGAAGGTCAGGGTGCTGAACACTCCAGTGCACGATTGGAAAGATTCTTAACATTGTGCGGAGATTACAATATGCAAGTAGCAAATTGTACGACTCCTGCTAACTTCTTCCACATCCTTAGAAGACAAATGAAACGCGACTTCAGAAAGCCTCTAGTAGTGATGACTCCAAAGAGTTTGTTGCGTCATGCTAAATGTATTTCAACTTTAGATGAATTAGCGAATGGGAAATTTCAAGAAGTAATTGACGATGCAGAAGTGAAAGCGAAAGAAGTGACAACAGTAGCTTTTTGTTCTGGTAAAATCTACTATGAACTAATTGAAAAAAGAGAAGAAATAGAAGCAAACGATGTTGCTATAGTGAGGTTAGAGCAATTTTACCCGTTTCCTCAGAAACAAATAGATGAAGTCATAGAGAAATACGGAAAAGCAGAAAATGTACTCTGGGTTCAAGAAGAACCTGAGAATATGGGTGGCTGGTCATTTATTTTAAGAAATTTCAAATCAGCAGCAATCAAATTAATTTCAAGAAGAGAAAGTGCAAGTCCTGCGGCAGGATCTTCAAAAGTATTTGCGAAAAGACAAGCAGCTGTGATTAACGGGGTATTTGATCACAGTAAAGTAAAAAAATAAAAATTTATCATAGTCAATATATATTATGGCATACGAAGTAAAAGTTCCTTCACCAGGAGAATCCATTTCAGAAGTAGAAATAGCAACATGGATGGTTGCTGAAGGTGATTATGTAGAAAAAGATGATGTAATAGCTGAGGTAGACTCAGATAAAGCAACTTTAGAATTAACTGCTCCGGAAGCAGGAACAATATCATTTAAAGCAGAAGAAGGCGACACGGTGGCGGTGGGTGATGTAGTGGCAGTAATTGACACTGATGCAAAAGCTCCTGAAAAATCAAAAGAAGAAGCTGCTCCAAAAGAAGAAAAGAAAGAAGCACCAAAGTCAGAAGCTGCTCCTAAAAAAGAGGAACCAGCGAGTAATCATGCTACAGGCCATCCTTCTCCTGCGGCAAGAAAAGCAATGAATGACAATGGAATTGCTCCAAATAAAGTATCAGGGTCTGGAAGAGACGGTAGAATTACTAAGCAAGATGTAGTGAGTGCTATGGCTGCTGGGATATCTGCTGATGCTGCTCAAGGTTGGGGCGGAACACGTGATACTCGTAATGAGAAGATGAGTTCACTTCGTCGTAAGATAGCAGAACGACTAGTTACTGTGAAGAATGAAACGGCTATGTTGACTACTTTCAATGAAGTAGACATGAAGCCAATTATGGATCTAAGAGCTCGTTATAAAGAACAGTTTAAAGAGAAATTGGGAGTGAATTTAGGGTTTATGTCTTTTTTCACTAAAGCTGTTACAGAAGCATTAAACCATTTCCCATCTGTTAATGCAATGATTGATGGACAAGAAGTAGTTTTTCACGATTACGCTGATATTGGCATTGCAGTGAGTTCTCCGAAAGGGTTAATGGTTCCTGTAGTTAGAAATGCAGAACAAATGAGCTTAGCAGAAATCGAAGCAGAAATCAAAAGATTAGCGATAAAAGCAAGAGACGGAAAGATCTCGATTGACGAAATGACTGGTGGAACATTCACGATCACAAATGGAGGAGTATTTGGCTCAATGATGAGTACACCTATTATTAATCCTCCTCAAAGTGCTATTTTAGGAATGCACAACATCGTTGATCGACCAGTTGCCATTGATGGCAAAGTTGAGATTCGTCCAATGATGTATTTAGCACTTTCATACGACCACAGAATTATTGATGGTAAGGAATCCGTTAGTTTCTTAGTTAAAGTGAAGGAAATGATTGAAAATCCAGCTAAAATGATCTTCGGTGGAAAAAACCCTGAGGAAGTTTTATTGGGATTATAGAATTGAATTTTATATCAATATAAAAGGCCGGAAGTTTTTAAACTTTCGGCCTTTCTTTGTATTACTCTACTTTATTCGTTGAGAACTTTAATACTAGATATCCTCCTATCCCTGCTATTAGTGAAGCCACTAATATGGCCATTTTTGCTTGCTCCTTCATCAATTCATCTGTAAATGCCAGTTCTGAAATAAATATGGACATGGTAAACCCAATACCTGCCATTAAGCCGATTCCAACCATTTGAGTCCAAGTAGTATTTGGGGGAAGGATTGAGATTTTTAATTTTACCAATATTAATGAGAGTAGGACTATTCCTAACGTTTTTCCAAGAATTAGACCCAATGCAATTCCTAATGAAACATTGCTGAATAGAGAACCTAGTATTTCTTGATTAATGATTAGGCCTGCATTAGATAAAGCGAAAAGCGGTAAAATTAAATAGGCGACTATTGGATTGAGCGCATATTCCATCTTTTGTAATGGAGTTTCAGCCATTGCTCTGGTTTCTTTCATTTGCTCTATTATATCTTGTTGCTCTTCGGTTACAAAAGTGCTGTTAGTGCGTTCCGCATTTTTGAATTTATCTATTAGGAACTGTAACTTTTTTATAAACAATGCTTCATTAATCTTAACTCTCGCAGGAATCGCAGCTGCAATAAGAACACCAGCTAAAGTGGCATGCACACCTGAAAGTAAAAATGCAATCCATAATCCACAAGCTCCAATTATTACATAAAAGCTACTTTTCCGAATTCCAATTAAATTCCCAATTACAAGAATTGCAAAAAATAATCCACCCCATTCTAGAAAGTTAATGTAAAGGTTCTCTGTGTAAAAGAAAGCGATTACCAATACTGCACCCAAGTCATCTACAATGGCCAAGGCAGTTAAAAATACTTTTAATGCTAATGGAACACGTTTACCCAAAAGACTCAGAACACCTAAAGAAAATGCAATATCTGTAGCCATTGGTACACCCCACCCAGACTCTCCTGGAGTACCATTATTGAAAAATAAATAGATTAGAGCTGGGAACACCATTCCACCAACAGCTGCAGCTATTGGTAATGCTGCCTTTTTAGGTGAGGATAAATCCCCGTCCATTATTTCTCTCTTAATTTCTAATCCGACAGTAAAGAAAAAGATAGTCATTAACCCATCGTTAATCCAATAGTGCAATGATTTTTCAATTGAGAAACTACCGACACTAAAACCGATGACATTTTCCCACAAATGGTGATAACTTTCTGCATCAAAGAAGTTAACCCAAACAAGGGCAACAACAACAGCTAGGAATAATAGTATTCCTGATGATGCTTTGTTTCTCAGTAGATTATCTACCGGTTTTAATAAAATATCTATTGGTGATCGTCGGTTTGGCTTAAGGAAATTCACAGGCGTATCATTTTTCGGAGAATAATCGCAAAGATCATTCCTTTAAAACTTTAGTCCTTTAATCAAATGTTAAACAAGCTTAGTATTTCACTTTTTTTAACCTATTTTTTAATCACTTTCTGAACAGCAACTCCATCAGGAGAAACAACTTTTATAATGATAGACCCATTGGAGATTTCGGAAGGAATTTCTTGACGAATTGTACTCTTTCCTTTTGGATATGTTCCTTTGTTTACAAAATAGATTCGTTTCCCCAAGACGTTTAATATTTCAATAGAAACTGGTCCGTTTGATTTCAAATCAAAGGAAAGTGTTACTATATTATCTATAATAGGGTTAGGGAATACTCTTAGATTGCTAGAAAGTAAACTATTTTCTTCAATACTGGATTTTAATGAGGCATAAATATGATCAACATAAGTTGAATCTGCGGTGCCAAAACTATTAGTAACAGAATACTCAATCGTATAAAACCCAACTGCATTGAAAACGACTTCCGGACGTGGAGAATATCCATTAGAATTATTTACAAAGTTAAATGTAGTGGGTGTAATGGAGTAATTGTAGCTTGTGCGTTCTAAATCAATATCCTGACTTATTAACTGGACAGTGTCCTTATATATCGCAGGATATATTGAAGATGCTATAAATCGGGCTTTTGGTTTTAAATCTTTCGAAATTGGACGGTAACTATCTTTATAAATCATTGTGGTAGGAATGAAATCACCATTTATCACTGTTCCGTTTACTTGCATGACAGGAATTTTACTTCCTTTAGCTAACCATTTGTATTCTATTGAATAGTTTTCTAAAAAAGAAGGTTGCCCATTGATGTTGACTGAATCTATTGAATACAATTCTGTCTTTACTCGAATGCAATTAAAGGTTCCAAAAGGCGTAGTAATATTGCCATAAGAATCAACCGTATTTTTTCGGTATCCTCTACTAACGTAGGACCCAACGAATATTATATTTTCTAAAAAATAAAAATTAGAGCTATCAATGTCACCATAGTTTAATGGGAACTGATAGATTTCATCAGGATTAGAAAATGTATTCGCAATAGTCAGAAAGCTATACTTCGCCGCTAATCCTACTCTTGTGAACCCTTGATTTGTATTTTGATAAAATTCATAAACATTAGTAACAGTGTTCCCTTGAATATTCAAAGCATCTGTAGCTTTTCGACCAAAAAAGGTATTGTTGTTGAATTCTGAATTATAAGGTGTCTGATTTTTTGGTAAATAACTAAATAATCCTTGAGCTTCGGGTTGTATGTTGGAAAAATCCCAAGTGACATTCGCTCCAGAAATATTAAAAGTCACCTCAGATGCAGAGTCCAATATAGTTGCACTATATCGAAGTGTATCTCCAATTACTGGAAGGTCTGTATTACTAATTGTTATCTGGCCAATACAAATTTGGGTAATAAGAATAAGTGAAAGTAACGTTAATCGTGATTTCATGTTTGTAGATTTTTACCTAAGTTAGTGAATTGTTCGTTATTTTACTAACCGTTAATTGCTTCCACGCTTTTTACTTCAGGTAACATATCCATTAATAGGTTCTGGATTCCTGTTTTTAGAGTCATCGTAGATGACGGACAACCGCTGCAGGCTCCTTTTAAAACAACACTAACAACGCCATCTTTAAATTCATGAAAATGAATTGCACCTCCATCACTTTCTACTGCAGGGCGCACGTATTCATCTAATATTTCTGAAATTTTAATTTCTATTGGAGTTAAATCATCTCGACTTGGCGCTTGAATAGTGCTCGCAGCTGCTTCTTTTGAAGATGAATTATCTTTAGCAGTTAAAGATGCTGTTAGTTTTTCTTTGTCGATTATTTTTGCACCTTCTGCATTCAGAAAATCACCAATAAATGCTTTTAACTCTAGTAAGATGTCATCCCATTCTACTAAGGTTGATTTAGAAATACTAATGAAATTACTAGCTATAAATACTCCTGTTATAAATGGGAAAGTAAAGAGTTCCGTTGCCAAATCAGATACTTCAGCTTCTTGTTTATTATTAAATTCATAAACTTCACCATCAACAATTAGGTATCTATTAGAGACGAACTTCATCGTTGAAGGGTTCGGAGTGCTTTCTGCGTATATATTGTGTGGGGCTAATTTAACTTCCATAATTTTTTATTTTATGCAAAGGTATTAAGAATTGTGCGGCTTTCTTCCGAAATTTGAGCTTACATTAACGATAGATTATGGCTTTAATAAGAGAAGTTCAGGGTAAGAAACCAAAATTTGGTGCTGATTGTTTTATCGCAGAAAATTCAACGATAGTTGGCGAAGTAACAATGGGAGATGAATGTAGTATTTGGTTTAGTGCAGTAGTAAGAGGTGACGTCAACTATATTCGCATGGGTAATCGAGTAAACATTCAAGATGGAGCAGTGATTCATTGTACCTATCAAAAGGCTGGCACTACGATTGGTAATAATGTGTCAATTGGGCACAATGCATTAGTTCATGGTTGTACTATTCACGATAATGTTTTAATTGGAATGGGATCCATTGTAATGGACAATTGTATTGTAGAGAGTAATTCTATTATTGCCGCAGGCGCCGTGTTACTAGAAGGCACTCATGTAAAAGAGGGTAGTGTTTATGCTGGTGTGCCAGCAAAACTAGTGAAGAAAGCTGATCAATCATTGATTCAAGGAGAGATCAATCGTATTGCACAGAACTATGTCAAGTATTCTTCTTGGTTTAAATAGTTGTGCATGAAAAACAACAATAGATATTAGCCTTTTATGGACAAAAAAAAGGCAGTTCAAAATGAACTGCCCATTTGGTTTAAATTAAACCTAGCTTTTTCTTTACTTTACTTATAATATCTTCAGATTCTTTTGAATACAATAAAAATCCTGCACTAGAATCAAATACATAAGTATATTGACCCTCTTTGGCTACCTCTTCAATTGCTGTTTTAACTTTTGTAATAATTGGCTCCAACAATTCAGATTCTTTTTTTGCTAAATCTTCTTCAGCACCTGCTCTAAATTCTTGAATTCTACCTTCCATGTCACGAATTTCATTTTCTTTCGCCTTTTTTATTGGTTCTGACATATTCGGTTGGTTGGCTTGGTAATCTGCATACTTAGCCTGTAACTCTTTTGACATTTTCTGTAACTGCTCTTCCAATTGTTGTGTATAAGCTTGAAAGTCTTTTTCAGCCTGCACTTTTTCCGGCATTATTGAAAGTAATTCGTTGGAATTTACGTGTCCAAATTTTTGAGCAAAACTAACTGATGTAGTTGCCAATAATGCGATTAATGTAAAAAATTTAATGAATTTCATTGAATTATGGTTTGAAGTGTTAGTATTGATTTTAATAGTTGTTTATTTAGATTGACCCGGACTGTATCCTAAACGTTTGATCACATCGTCGCTTTTGTCGTATTTAGGATTGGTGTAAATCAAAGTAAGTGCACTGGATTTATCAAATACGATCGCATATTGACCAATTGAAGATATTTCTTTTACAGCTTTGTAAATCTCATCTTGGATAGGCTTAATCAGCTCTTGTCGTTTTTTAAATAATTCACCATCTACGCCAAATTTTGATTTTTGGAAGTCTTTTGCAGCCTGCTCAGCTTTAATGATATCTTCTCTTCGTTTGTTTTTCATTTCATCAGTTAGCAAAATTTCTTCTGCCTGATAATCTTTATACATTTTGTCGATTTCAGAATACTTCCGTTCTACTTGCTCTTGCCATTGTTTAGAAAAATTATCTAAATCTGTTTGGGCCGTTTTGTATTCGGGAATACTACTAAGAATATATTCCGTATCGATATACGCAAACTTTTGTGCGAATGTTGAAGTAACCCCAACAGCAATAAAAGCGATTAATAATGCAATTTTTTTCATTTTGTTTTCAATTTTAGTTCTACTTAAATTAAAAGGTGTGCGAATTTAACTTTTTTCTACCACCCATTTAAGCTACCCCCAATTGTAAAGTGGATTTCGGTTTTTTTATTCTGATTTGATCCTGGAACATCATCAAAACGATATCCCCAGTCAAGACCAAGAAGACCAAACATTGGCATAAAAATCCGAACTCCAACTCCCGCCGCTCTTTTTACTTCAAAAGGTTTGTAATCATTGAAGGAAGCCCATGAATTTCCTGCTTCTGCAAAAGCTAGGCCATAAATAGTAGCAGATGGATTTAAGGAAACTGGATACCTTAACTCCATAGTATATTTACTTACTATGGAGGCACCTGTATTGGGTGACAAATCTCCGTTTCCATAACCCCTTAATGCAATAATTTCTCTTCCATCTAATGCAAAACCACTCAATCCATCGCCACCAAGATAAAAACGTTCGAATGGCGATTGACCTAAATTTTGATTGTATTGTCCCAAGAAACCAAATCCCATTTTCGTATTCAAAACTAAATCTCCTGCAATGCTAGTAAACCATGAGGTATTGAATTTCCATTTGTGGTATTCTACAAATCTGTATTTCTCTTGATCTGAAATGGCATCATAATCTTTATCTGCTCCAAAAAGAGAATAGGGAGGGGTAAATTGAACACTCAATGAGGTTTGTGATCCAGAACGGGGATATATAGGTGCATCAATGGAATTTCTTGATAAAACAGTTTTAAAGCTCAGGCTGTTCGCAAATCCATCAGAAAATACAAATTGAGCCGAGTAATTATTTAAAGTATAATATTGGTAGGAGACTTCATTATATAAAGTGAAAAAATCATCTGGCACTTCTAATCTTCTCCCAAGTCCTACTGATGCACCAGTAATATATATTGCAGAACGATTTGGATTGTCAATTTTAACTCCCTCAGAGTTTGTAATTTTCTTTTCATTACCGTTTGATTGCACCGAGTGGAATAAGCTAACACTTAGGGAGTTTGGTTTTCTTCCTCCTAGCCATGGTTCTGTAAAAGAAGCATTATACGATTGAAAAAAACGTCCATTTGATTGTGCTCGTAGACTTAATTTTTGCCCATCACCTGCAGGTAATGGCTGCCAAGCTCCTTTTTTGAAGAAATTTCGAGCTGAAAAGTTGTTGAAAGAAACACCTAAACTTCCAACAACCCTGCCGGCACCCCAGCCACCGGAAAGCTCGATTTGATCTGATGGACGTTCTTCGACTACATATTCAATGTCAACTGTTCCATTTTCTTGATTAGGAATCGGGTTGACACCCAAAGTCTCTTGATTGAAATAGCCCAATTGAGCTAATTCTCGTTGAGTCCTAATAATATCTGCCCGACTAAATAGCTCGCCTGGTCGAGTTCTGATTTCTCTAAGAATAACATGGTCGTTAGTTTTCGTATTTCCTTTTATGGTTACATTATTTATTGTGGCCTGCTTTCCTTCTCTTAATCTAATTTCAAAGTCAATGGAATCGTTACGGATCCCAATTTCAACTACTTCCGGCTGGAAGAATAAATAGCCTTGATCTAAATACAAAGAACTGATGTCTCTTCCATTTGGATCCATATATATTCGTTGATCCATTAATTCTTGATTGTATATTTCTCCCTCATCAATATTTAGAATATTATCCAGTTCTTCGTTGCTATATTTTGTATTACCTACCCATTTTATTTTTCCAAAATAATACTGCTTTCCTTCAGATATTTTTAAAGTCAACAAGATATTTTTATTGTCAATTTTGGTTGCAGTATCCGACACTATTTTTGCATCTCTATACCCCTTAGAATTGTATTTATCTATAATAGCCTGTTTGTCTTTTTTGAAGGCAGGTTTTACCAATTTTGAAGTTTTGAAGATGTTATAAAATCGTTTTTGCTTCGTATCTTTCATTGTACGACGAATCTTCTTGTCAGAAAGGGCTTCATTTCCTTCAATTACAATGTCTTTTATCTTTACTCTTACACCTTTATCAACTTTGATAGTAAGTATGATGCTATTGTTAATCAATGTGTCAACCTCTTGAATTAAGGTAACTTTAGTATTTAAGTACCCTTTATCAGTATAGTATTTTTTAACCTTGTATTCAGTACTTTCGATTAAGCTCTGTGTAATTAGTTTACCTCTAACTAGTTTAATTTCTTCTCTTAGTGTCTCTTGTTTTCCTTTTTTAACACCAATAAATTTAAATTTTGAAAGTCGAGGTCGTTCTTGAATATAAATGTCTAGAAATATTTTATCACCAATAATTTCCGTAGCAGAAATCTGAATATCCGTAAATAGGTCTTGTTTCCAAAGATTTGAGATTGCTCGGGTAATTTCTTCCCCTGGTACTTTTATTTCTTTCCCAATTTCTAGACCTGAAATTGCTCTTAAAGCATTGTTGTCAAAACTTCGGACACCAGAAACAGTAACACCTCCAATTGTAAAAGTTCTTGGAGTTGAATAATCAATTAGCTCCAGACCTGGATTAGTTGAAATTTGACCATAACTGGTCAGTCCTATTGATAGCAGAGCTACAAGGATTAAAAAATTCTTCATGCGTTGGTTGGGGTTTCTAATTGTTCACTCGTTTTTCCAAATCTTCGTTCTCTCTGCTGGTAGCTGAGAATGGCTTCTTCTAAGTCTGCTTTTCTAAAATCGGGCCATAGAGTTGGAGTGAAGTAAAGCTCTGAATAAGCAATCTGCCACAAAAGGAAATTACTTATTCTGTGCTCGCCACTGGTTCGTATCAATAATTCTGGATCAGGAAATTGTGCCGTACTTAAGTGAGATTGAACTGTCTCCTCTGAAATGTTTTCAGGTGAGATTGTTCCCTCTTTCACTTTTTGAGCAATTACAGTCATCGCTTGAGTGATTTCCCATTTTGAACTGTATGACAATGCCAATATTAAATTCAATCCTGTATTATTGGCAGTCTTTTCTATAGAGTTTAATAACTCCTTCTTGGCACTTTTTGGCAAGTTTTCTAAATTTCCGATGGCATGTAAACGGATATTATTCTTGTTTAGTGTCTTTGTTTCTTTACTTATTGTAGCAACCAGCAAAGTCATTAATGCCGTAACTTCTGCTTTCGGGCGGTTCCAATTTTCTGTAGAAAATGCATACAACGTAAGGTATTGAATGCCAAGCTCAGCAGCTCCTTCAGTAACTTGTCTTACAGATTCAACTCCATTTTTGTGGCCAAAAACTCTCGCTTTTCCTTTGTTTTTAGCCCAACGTCCATTGCCATCCATGATGATCGCAATATGACTTGGGAGCTTACTTTTATCGATAATACTCATTAATATAATTCTGCTAAAAAATGCTTACAAATATCCAATTAATAGTTGGCAATTAAAAATTGGATGGACAGACGTTTTTCTTTGTCAATCTATAGTTCAAAGACACTCCTAATACCGAATACCAATCGTTATCATAATCTTTCCCGTTTTCAAATTCGGGATACTCAGGATTATTGTTTATTAACCCATCAATGTTGTCTCTACCTGTTTTTCTGAACCCCCATTCTGCTGATAAGCCAAATCTTGAAAATAAATTAACCTTGAAACCAACACCAAAAGGCATTGCAAGCCCCCATTGTTTAATGTCTGAAGTACGTACGTTAAGTCCATTTTGGGTTGTCTTTGGATTGTATTGAAATGCAGAGACTCCGACAAAAATAAATGGGGAAAAAGGTTGACTCCAATCTCCAATTTGATATTTCATAAAATTGAATTCGATTTGAGAAGAAAATTCCAACAAGTTAGACTGAAACTCAACAACTCGTTGTTGCCCAAATTCTAAATCTGCTATATTGTCATTGCCACGAATTTTGGTATATATCGCTGTAGCTTTTAATGCATACCTTGGATTTAGATTATACCTAAAGATTCCACCAAAAGCAAGCCCACCACCATCTGTGCTGAATTGTTTGGTTGGGTTCAGTTCTCCATTATAATTGCCTTTTCCCAATAAAATTCCCATTTCTGAAATTTTCTGAGCTCTACAAAATAAACTTAAAAAAATGAATAAAACACTAATGAAATATTTCATGCGCTAAAGTTCGTAAAAGCAATTAACGTAGTAAAGAAATAATTAGTGTATTTAGAATTTAGGGCGACTTCTTCTTCTCGCCAAAATCTTTTTGGTAACTGTAATGGTGCCTGTCATGAAAGCATCGTTTTGTTTTGGATCTCCTCTGACCTGGCCTTCAAAGCCATTACCACCATCACCACTGGATATTAGTTTTGCAATGTCTCTGTTCCCGCCATTTGCTTCAATGATAGCCTCGGTATCATAAAAATTGCCACTTACATCATCAATATAGTCTGAGAATGTCACTCTATACATGAATTCAAAACCAATGGTCCAATATCGATCGATCGATTTTGCTACCCCAATTCCTAATGGAATCGTTAATGTCGTTCTTTTGTATTTCGCTTTTTGACCGGGTAGTCCTTGTCCTTCTGTACCTATAGGCTGCAATGCAACATATTTTCCGTTTAGCTCAGCTTTAGGATTGAAATACATGAAGCCAATTCCACCTAAAAGATATACATCCATTTTTAGACCTTTGTTCCCCCTAACTCCTCTCAATCGATAAGCTCCATTTCTGGAGTTTTGAAGGAAATAAAACTCTCCCATTAAGCTCACTTCCCAAAAATGAGATCTAAAACTTAAATCTCTTCTCAATCTATCTTCTTGTTTGGTGTTTTTATCGTCTCCTTTTAAGAGTCCCCAAGTTAAACTACCTCTTGCACTTATAAATTGATTCAATTGATATTTAACACCAGCATTTACAGTCATTCTTGTGGCAGCAATGTCTAGGTCTGTGAAGTCATTTGCTCCGATATCGTTACCTCCGCCAAGATCACCTAAAAAATTAGTCACACCAACACCACCATATACCTGCTTGCGGTACCTTTTCCAAAGTTGTGCACTAAGAAGTGTTGGGATAAAAATGAATAATAAAACGATGGTATACTTTCTCATAACTCTAAGTCTGCGCAAATATAAAAAATCAATGTGAATTTTAACCCATTTTTCGATTAATGGTGTTATTAAGTAGTTAACTTATTTATTTCTTTGGTCTAAACCCCAGTTTAGTTTGTTCCTTAAGCTTGAAATAAACGACTGATTTGGTAGCTGCATTAAAGCAATTGTGAAGTTCGCTTTTTGAACGGTTATCGTTTCGTTAGAGGTAATAATTTTTGACCTAAAATCAAGAGCAAGTAAATTTTGTTTTGACCTACTTTTAACTGTGAATTTAAGAATGGAGGAATCTGCAATTACAATCGGTCGGACATTTAAATTGTGCGGTGCTATTGGTGTAATAGTGAAGTTGCCTGTTCCGGGCATTATAATCGGTCCACCGCAACTTAAAGAATAAGCAGTAGACCCCGTAGCAGTTGAAATTATCAACCCATCTGCCCAATAAGAGTTTAAATAATCTCCGTCAATATAAGTTTGGATAGTAATCATGCTAGAAGAGTCTCTTTTTAAGATACTTAGCTCGTTTAATGCGAAATTAATGTCTCCAAAAAGATTGCTTGCTGTATTAACTTCTAACAGCGTTCGCTTATCTATTTTATATTCGCCATCACTTATACAATCTACTGCATATTGGATTTCGTCTGTTCTAGTGTTTGATAAAAATCCTAATCGACCAGTATTAATACCTAATATAGGAATATTTAAGTCTCGCACTAAGGTTACAGCTTCTAGAATAGTGCCGTCACCACCCAATGAAATAAATACATCAAAATTGGCATCTAAATCTTCATAGCTGGTGAAAGATTTAGCGGTATCCATTGCAGTAATGCAATGATCTAGTTCTAATTGGAATTTAGAATGAACATAGATATCTGCATCTTTATTTTTCAGACTTTGAAATAGCTTTTCAACACTCTCTTTGCTTTCGTCTGTTAATTTACGACCGTATATTGCAACTTTCATTTTGGTTAAATTGGTGCTACAAAGTGAATAAAAAATCCGGACTCTCCCATTTTATTAAAGGAAAACTCTGTTCTAAAAACTAAATCATAATACGTCACAAAGTCAAGAGAAACTCCTGTTCCGTAAATCCATGTGTTTGCTAAATTATTTAAAGGGTAGCCAATTTGATCATCAACATACCCTATGTCTGCAAAGATACTTGAATAAATGGCAAAGTGCATTTTGCTAAATTTTTCACTTGGTAGAAAACCCATTCGATAAACTTTTGGCTGCAATAAACTAAACCTGAATTGAGCTTTAGCAATACCTATATTTTGGCCATCAATTACATAGTATTCATAGCCTCTAACTCCTCCTCCATACCCAAGTCCATTTTCCAAAAAGTAAGGAGTTGTTTTATTGAAAGAAAAAGTGGTAGAAGCGGAACCAGCTAAGGAAAATCGATCAGAAAGTTTACTAAACTTTTTAGCTTGAAACGTTGTGTTTACGAAATTCATAGAGTTATCAAAAAGCTCCAAGCCAAACTTTTGAACTGTAGCTGATACATAATACCCCTTTAATGGATAGTTTTTCGAGTCTCTTTTATCTCTGGTGAAATTATACGTGATTGTAATAAACTCATTTCTTGTTTTGCCTTTAGATAGGTATTCTGGATTCAAGTCAATAACTGAGTCAGAGACCAGTACGTTGTTATAACTGATTGATAGGTTGTGTTTATTGAATATTTTCTTTCTATAATTTAAACTGAAACCAATTGTTTGATTTTTGTATAAGTATTCATCTTCTTGCCTTACTTGAAGGCGCTTATTATCGTTGGTGATGTAGGCAATTTCATGTCGCCTCAAAAAGCTAGTAGAAATACCGAGTCCCAAGGTTCTTTTTTTGTTGATGTAAGGGATATTGTAGGATAGTTTTAATCGCTCTCTAAAACCCAATTGAAGGGTAAGTTTTAACGTTTCATCTCTTCCTCTTATGTTGCGTTGCGTAAGAAAAAACCCATAATTTATTCTGTTCCAGTCCATGCTTTCCAGCCAAGTATTAAAATTGGTGTCGTCCACTTCAAAAATTGGAAAAGGAAAAAAATACCACCTTTCATTTACCATTACGTAAATTGAAATTTGATTGCCCTCTTCTACCAAATTAACCGTAGCGAAGTGAAAAAGTCCTGTATTCAGAATATTTTTTCTAGCTTGTTCTAATTCTTTTGTTAGGTCATTTCCATTTATGGTGTCACCGATATTTACTGAAATCTCTCGAAGGATAATAAAGTCCTTGGTTTTTTTATTTCCTATCAGTTGAATAGATTGTATGGAATAAGTTTTACTAGTGTCTATAGTTATGCTGTCAGGTTTTAGTTCATAAAGCTCTGTAGCTTGTCCTGAAACATCAGAAAAATGAATTAAAAAAAGTACAAATAATAGAAGAAACTGCTTCATCTAGATGTTTAAGAAATGCATAAATGCATCGTAGCGTTGTCTTAATTCATCATCCGCGTTGCTTTTATGAAAAGACGCCACCACCGTATACTCGTATCGATTAAAAGTTTGAAGAATTCCACTTAAATCCTCTTGATTGGTTTTAATAGTTACTTCTAATTTTGTAGAATCGGGTACTTGCGTGATATAACTACTTAAGATTTTAGCATCGTTACTTTCAATGATATTCGCAATTTCTACCATGGAATAATCATTGCTATTTAGTTCTAATTCTATTATTCCTCCCGGCTCATCTATGGCTGCGATTTGAGAAATTCGGTCAATTAGTTTTTGTAAAGTTATTGTTCCTAGGTAGTTGTTTTGTGCGTCGAGTACTGGAATTAGGCTCAGTTTTAGTTCGCTAATTTTCCCAATGACTGCATAAATATGCTCATGTGCATAAACCATAGGTTTTTCCAATGAAAGTTCATGGTTTCCAAGAGCCTCTTTTGGGGTATTTGCGTCTAAGATGTCATGCTCTGTCACCAATCCTAGAAACTCATTGTGGTTAACAATGGGCATTTCGGTTACTTTAAATTCTTCCATCCACAACAATGCCTTTTCTCCAGTATCTGAAGTTTTTAAAGGTGGAATCTCATCTGTGATTAATTCTATTGCTAGCATAATTTAATTCAATTGCAAACAAGCCCAAATGCTAAGTTTATAACCCTTAATTTTGTTTTAATAATAATACAATATTACTATTAATCCATGACCCGTTTAAGTGTAAATATTAATAAAATAGCCACCCTTAGAAATGCTAGAGGTGGAAATGTACCTGATTTAATACAAGTTGCCAAAGACTGTGAGCGGTTTGGTGCACAAGGCATCACCGTTCATCCAAGACCCGACCAACGTCACATACGATATAATGACGTGATAGAGTTGAAAAAAGTAGTGACAACAGAATTCAATATAGAAGGATATCCAACGGCATCTTTTATGGATTTAGTCTTAAAAACAAAGCCTGATCAAGTGACTTTGGTTCCCGACCCTCCTGATGCATTGACCTCAAGCGAAGGATGGGATACATTAAAAGAAGGCGATTTTTTAAGGGAGATCATAACTGAGTTAAAGTCCAACGGTATCCGCACAAGCATCTTTGTAGATACGAAGTTGGAAAACATTGAACATGCCGCAAATACCTTTACTGAGCGAATTGAATTTTATACTGGGCCCTATGCTGAGCAGTTTCCTCATCATCCAAATAATGCGATTGCACCTTATCTCACAGCTGCTAATTTAGCCAATGAATTAGGACTTGGTATAAATGCTGGTCATGATTTAGATACGAATAATTTGCATTTCTTTAGAGCAAATATTAAAGGGCTATTGGAAGTTTCAATTGGTCATGCTTTAATTTCTGATGCCTTGTATTTTGGGTTAGAAAAAACAATCCAAGCTTATTTAACTGAATTAAATTTTTCACATCAAGATATCTAAAAATGGAATTGAATTATAAAAAATTAGGTGAATCCGGACAACATCTAATTATACTTCATGGATTGTTTGGCTCATTAGACAATTGGTTGACTATTGGGAAATATCTTTCAGAGGATTATCAAGTTTGGTTAATAGATCAACGAAATCATGGACAATCTCCACACAGTGATGAATTTGATTATCAAATTCTAGCAGACGACCTTGCTGAATTTGTTAGCATACACAATATAAATCAACCTATTGTTTTAGGCCATAGCATGGGAGGGAAAGCTGTGATGCATTTTGCTTCGCAACATGCGGATTTATTAGAAAGATTAATTGTTGTAGATATAGCTCCAGTGAATTACCCCGTTCATCACGAAAGTATTTTGGAGGCGATGAATAGCGTAGATTTTAGTAAAGTAGAAAAAAGAGGCGAGATAGACGAAATTTTGGCCAAAAAAATTGAGGAACCTTCTGTTAGACAGTTTTTATTGAAGAATATATATTGGAAAACTAAAACAGAATTAGCGTGGCGCTTTAATTTACCTGTTCTGGACAAAACTATTGTAGAAATTAGTGCAGGAGTTAATATTAAGCAGCCCTATGAAGGAAAAACACTGTTTATCGCTGGTGGAAAATCCAATTACATTACCGAGCAATATCATTCAAAAATATTTGAATATTTTCCGAATGCAACCGTTAAAACCATTGCGAATGCGGGACATTGGGTGCATGCAGAAGCGCCTGAGGATTTCATAACAATAGTTAAAGATTTTATAGAGAAATAGTAGTAAATTAGTACAAAACCAATTTATTGTTATTTTTGGTTATTCAACCCGTTAAGCGCTTAAATATGTCGGATAGTTTAGTTGTAATCCCAACCTACAACGAAAAGGAAAATATTGAAAAAATCATCAGGAAGGTATTTTCCCTTTCCAAAAACTTCCATATACTAATTGTTGACGATGGTTCTCCTGATGGAACAGCATCCATAGTTAAACGATTACAAACTGAATTTACAGATCAACTTTTTATTGAAGAGCGATCTGGAAAGTTAGGATTAGGTACTGCTTATATTCATGCATTTCATTGGGGTTTAGCAAGAGATTATGAGTTTGTTTTTGAGATGGATGCTGACTTTTCACACAACCCAGAAGATTTAGTGAATTTATATAATCATGCGATTGAAACCTCTGCTGATTTAGTTATCGGAAGTCGTTATGTAAAAGGTGTAAATGTGGTCAATTGGCCAATAGGACGTGTGTTGATGTCTTATTATGCATCGGTTTATGTTCGTTTGATAACTTCTATGCCTATTCATGATGCTACTGCAGGCTTTGTTTGTTTTCGTCGAAAAGTTTTGGAAACGATTGGTATAGATCAAATTTCATTTAAAGGGTATGCCTTCCAAATAGAGATGAAGTTTAAAACGTGGAAACATGGATTCAAGATTCAGGAGTTCCCAATAATTTTTACAGATCGTAGAGAAGGAAACTCAAAAATGAGTGGAGGAATTTTTAAAGAAGCATTGTTTGGAGTAATTCAAATGAAAATAAAAAGCTGGTTTACAAACTATAAAAAAGCGGCCTAATGGCAAATACTATCCTAATAAAGAATGCGACAATTGTTAATGAAGGCGTTCAATTTGTTGGAAACGTTCTCATTGAAGGAGATAAAATTAAAACAGTATCAAAAACTGAAATTGAAGTTCAAGCTAACCGAATGATTGATGCTACCGGAAAATTATTGATTCCCGGAATGATCGATGATCAAGTTCATTTTAGAGAACCAGGCTTAACACATAAAGCAGAAATAAAAACAGAGGCTCGTGCTGCTGTAGCAGGTGGGATCACCACTTTTATGGAAATGCCAAACACTGTTCCAAATACCTTAACTCAAGAATTACTTCAAGATAAATATGATATAGCTGCAGCTAATTCTGTTGCGAACTATTCCTTTTTTATGGGAGCCTCTAATGACAATTTGAAAGAAGTATTAAAAACTGACCCTAGACATGTCTGTGGGATTAAGGTATTTATGGGTTCTTCTACTGGAAATATGTTAGTTGACAGCGAGGAAGTGTTAAATAATTTATTTAAAGAATGCAATATGCTCATTGCAACTCATTGTGAAGACGAGGCGACAATTAGAGCCAATACTGCACATTATAGAGAGTTATATGGAGAAGATTTGCCGATGAAGATGCACCCTATGATTCGAAGTGTGGAGGCGTGCTATAAATCTTCTTCAATGGCAGTAGAGTTGGCTGAAAAGTACAATACTCGATTGCATATTTTGCACATTTCTACTGCAAAAGAAACAGCGCTATTTAGAAACGATATCCCGCTGAATGAGAAAAGAATTACCGCTGAAGCTTGTGTGCATCATTTGTGGTTTTCGGATGAAGATTATGAAAAATATGGTGCGAGTATTAAATGGAATCCAGCCGTAAAGTCAACTACAGATCGAGCTGCAATTTGGAAAGCAGTAAATGACAATCGCATTGATATTATTGCAACAGATCATGCTCCCCACACCATAAAGGAAAAAAACAATTCCTACTTCAATGCACCCTCAGGTGGTCCATTAGTTCAACATGCATTGATTGCATTATTAGAGCAATACAAAAAGGGATTAATTACTTTAGAGCATTTGGTAAATAAAATTAGTCATTCTCCTGCCGAATGTTTTCAGATTGAAAAACGCGGTTACATTCGAGAAGGGTATTTCGCCGATTTAGTATTGGTGAATTTAAACAGTCCATGGCAAGTGAATACTTCCAATATCTTAAGTAAATGCAGGTGGTCACCTTTTGAGGGAACTACTTTTAGCTCAAGTATTGATGCTACATTCGTAAGTGGTGCTATTGCCTATGAGAATGGAACAGTGAATGATGAAATTAGGGGCCAACGATTAACTTTTGAGCGATAGATGAAATACTTATTTATTCTTTTGTGGTCATTATTAGTTGTCGGGTGTAATTCTACAGAAAAAAGACCTGAATTGGTTATTTCTAAAGAAGAAATGATCAATGTAATGACTGATGTTCAAATTGCTGAATCGTATATCAAACTCAAGTTTACGTTGAGAAATGACAGTATCCAATTGACGGATAGTATCTATAATGCAATATTTAAGAAATATAATTTGACAAAAGAGTCATACGATAGTAGCTTTTCATATTATGTGAGCAAACCAGATGTATTGCAAGAAATTTATGAGGCTGCAATTATAAATTTAAGCACGCTAGATGCAAAGAATGAGGGTGAAAAAAGAAATGCCGAACAAGATACGCTACCTACTGATCCCGAGATCCCTTAAGAAAATAGAAGCGGTTTCTTGAATGGCCCTTTCAACACTGGTGTAGTTAAAGTCTAGTTGTTGAATAGATTTTGAATTGTCAAAACACTTATTACCAAAGGCGGCAGATAAACTCTCTTTAGTCAATACCGGATTGCTTCCATTTAGATTTGTTTTAAGAGAATCGAAAACTTGCACTATTTTTCCTTGCCATCTTTTTGCCTTTTTAGCAGGCGGATTTTTACCAATTCCTTTTGCAATTTGGGTAAACAGTTCTTGAAAACTAAGGTTAGCTGCACTAGCAATAAAGCGTTGATTGATTGTAGGGTGGTCAATCAGCTTAACAAGTAAATGGGCAACATCTTCTATGGCTACAAATCCATTAGAACCCGAACTATAATAGTTCAACCCTTCGTTGATTCTTCTAAACAATGCTGGACTTCCTGTTGACCAATCACCTGGCCCAATAATGGTAGCCGGATTTAAGACTAGTACTTCCAGTCCTTCTGCAGATCCTCTCCAGGCTTCATTTTCAGCATAATGTTTACTGATTGAGTAGTTTGACGTCGTTTCTGATTTTTCCCAATTACTGGTTTCGTTGATGCATTCGCCTTTTTTATTGTCCCCGAGGGCTGCAATAGAACTTACATGGATTAATCGTTTGACGCCAGCATCAATTGCTGCATTTACCACATTTGCAGTTCCTTCAATATTTATTTTCTTGAGTTTAGCGGCATCTTTTGGATTAAAAGACACGTAACCTGCAGAGTGGATGATTGTTGATACTCCTCTGAATGAATCGTCTAATGAAAAGATGTCTAAGATGTCTGCTTGTCGCCATTCAATGCGATTGAAGATGGCTTCTTTCCCATACATGGAAAAAATATGTTTGGTTTTTCTTAAGCTTTCTTCATTTCTAAAGATTGCGGCTATTGGTCCTTTGGACTGTTTAATAAGTTCTAATAATGTATGTGCGCCTACTAAGCCGCTTCCTCCAGTGACCAAAATCATAACTCCAAAATTACAGATAATAATGGCTAGATGGTTGCATAAATTAGGTGGAAGTCTGCTTGTCATTTTTGCCTGCTAAAGGTTACATTTGTAAAAATTTTTTAGAGTTATGAATTTCGTTAAGGAGCTAGAGTGGAGAGAAATGTTGCATACTTCAATGCCAGGGGTAGAAGAACACTTGAAGGAGGGAATGCGTACGGCATATGTGGGTATTGATCCTACTGCAGACTCTTTGCACATAGGTCACCTGGTTAGTGTTATGATGTTGAAGCACTTTCAAGCTGCAGGGCATCGTCCGATTGCATTGATTGGTGGAGCTACTGGTATGATTGGTGATCCATCTGGAAAATCTAAAGAGAGAAACTTGTTGGACGAGGCTACTCTTAGACACAATCAAGAAAGCATTAAAAAGCAATTATCACGGTTTTTAGATTTTGATTCAGATGCTAAAAATTCTGCCAAAGTCGTGAATAATTATGATTGGATGAAGGAGTTTTCTTTCCTTGATTTTATTCGAGATGTAGGGAAACACATCACCGTAAATTATATGATGGCAAAAGATTCTGTTAAAAAGCGACTGACTGCCGAAGATGCAGAAGGCATGTCATTTACAGAATTTACCTATCAATTGGTGCAGGGGTATGACTTCTTACATTTATACAAAAATGAGGACTGTTCGCTGCAAATGGGTGGCTCTGACCAGTGGGGAAACATAACCACGGGAACAGAAATGATACGTCGGATTGGAAATGGGAAAGCTTTTGCGATTACTTGTCCGCTAATTACTAAATCCGATGGAGGAAAATTTGGAAAAACAGAAAGTGGAAACATTTGGTTGGATGCTGAGCGAACTTCACCTTACGCTTTTTACCAGTTTTGGATGAATGTTTCTGATGAGGATGCAGCTAAATATATGCGAATTTTTACATTGTTTACACAAATTGAGATTGACGAGTTAATAAAGGTACATACTGAAGCGCCACATTTAAGAGCTTTGCAATCAGCGTTAGCAAAAGATGTTACTATTCGTGTGCACTCAGAAGAAGATTATAACAATGCTATAGCAGCTTCTAATATTTTGTTTGGTAAGTCAACTACGGAAGATTTAAAGAAGTTATCAGAACGAGATTTTTTATCCATTTTCGAGGGTGTTCCTCAAACGGAGTTAGGAATTGATATAATAAATGAAGGCATAGGTATTGTGGAATTAACCGCTGATAAATCGGATTTGTTTTCATCAAATGGTGAAGCCCGAAGAATGTTAAAAAGCAATGCAGTTAGCCTAAATAAAGAGAAAGTAGATGAATCAAAGGTGGTAAATACAGATGATTTACTGTTTGGGAAATACTTGATTTTACAGAAAGGAAAAAAGAATTACTACCTAATTAGTGTCTCATAGATGAAAAAAATCATTGTCCTTCTTTTACTATTTGTCCATTTTGGTTCTTTCAGTCAAACTGGTAAGAAAAAGGTTTTGGTTGTTTTATACGATCAAGTTGACTTCATTACCAATATAAGTATTGAAGCCATAGCAACCAAAAATTCGATGGAATCATCTAGGGTGTATGATTCACTGATTTCCATGCTTAATGAAGCGTTGTCTAATTACAAAGGAGATGAGATCATATTTGAACAAATGCCTTTAGGGGAAAAAAAGTTTCTTAATGCAGTCACATCAAAAAGTTATGTAAAAAAACCTACTCATTTTGGAGTTTCGCTTAATAACCTTTCAAATAAGGAGTTTAACTATATTTTATCAAAGAATGATGCTGATTTTGTGCTGTTTGTTAATTATTATCAATTTCTGAAACAAGCTGTTTCCAAATATGATAAGGAAATGCTAGAGATTCGTTTGGCAAATTTGAATCTTCCCTTAGAGGCAATTTCTTACCAAAGGTTATATTATTCAAAACAACTGATAGATTTTGAGGTGTTTGGTAAGGATAAGGAATTGTTAATGGCAAAAAGAAAGTATCGTATTCCTTTACCTCCAATTAACCACTTGAATTATATGCACGAGGGAAAGGATTTTGAAACGATAATGAATGGATATTTACGATTCTCAATATGGTTAAGTAGTCATATATCTATGCTGTGATTCTAATTTAACTCGAATGCGGGATTGACTAAATTAATAAATTACAGCCTCTAATATCACTTAAGTCAAATCGTCCTAAAATTTCAAATTGGTTATTCTCATAAGATTTTCCTAAATCTTGGGTTTCTATAAATGAACAAGAGTGTATATTGGCTAAGTCAATTATGTTCACGCCACCGGTTTTTTCAATCTTCTCATATTCAAATGGGTCATTGAGACTTCTCATAAGCGCTCTCATCCAAGCAGGGCAACTAAATTTTTCATTTTCCAATGAGTAGGCTTGAGAGAGTAACTCGGTCATCCCATATTCAGAGTGAATGTGCTGACAATTCAATTGCTTTGTTAGAATTTGATGTAATTCGGATCGAATCATTTCCTTTTTCCGCCCTTTCATGCCGCCAGTTTCTATTATGGTGATGGTTGAGAAATCAAAATTAAACTGCTCTGCTAAATCTAAAAGGGCAAATGAAACTCCGAAGAGAATCACTTTCTCTCCATTTAAGATGGATTGTTTCAGGTTTGTAATTAATTCATTTTGATTGTTGAGATAGAATCCACTAGAAGGATTCCCATTTTGAATCAGGTAATTTACCATATAGATCAATGACGAACCTTCCCGCTCCAGATAGGAGGGTAGTAATGCAAAGTAGGTGTATTGATTGATGGGGCCATAAAAAGTTTCAAAAGTGGTGACGAAGCTTTTTTCGTAAATTTTTAAATCGGAGATAAAGTGTTTAGAGGTTTGGTTTCCAGTGGTTCCGCTGCTAGTAAAAACAGTGTCAAAAGTGGAAGAGTCTTTAACTTCGTGTGTTTTAAAAAATGAAATGGGTAGAAAAGGAATAGAAGCAACTGAACTGACATTTGATGTGTTCTTGCCCAATAAATCACAGTAAGAGCGATAAATTTCAATGTTTTGGTATTGATGGGCAAATACTTTTAATGCTACTTTTTCAAATGATGAAGGAGTTACATTAAATATTTCGTCGATGAGTTCTTTCAAGTTACATTTGTTTTCGAAACTGAAAATTACCAATGATTCCCATCTTAAATCGGTAATTTTAGATTAATTTGGTATTGAAAATTTTAAACAATGAAGAAAATTATAATAGCCGCTTCTCTTTTCGCTGTGTTTTTTGGTTGCAATGACGATCCTGAGTTTCCAAATGTACCTCAAATAGAAACAGTATCATTTGAAATTGTTGGTAATGAAGCATTATGGAAGTTTTCATTTAAAGATGGCGATGGCGATTTAGGTTCAAACGCTGAGGGGGATACCAATTTTTTTCATTCCATGGTGAACCTTAGTTTGGACACAACGATTCAATTCAAGGGAGAAAAAATACCCGCCATAGAAATTGTTGGGAGATCAAAAGGTATCGAGGGAGAGATTACTAGGACTTTTGAATTGAGTCAATATGAAATATATATATCTGATACCGATACCGTATATTTCAAAGCATTTATAGCTGACAATGCAGGGAATGAAAGTAACACCATCAGAACTCCTGCCTTTAGAATAAACCCTACCGTAATTTTCTTAAAAGAGTAAATTATACTTCTCCTGCAATAGCTTCACTTACATTAATGATGTGATCACCTAACCGCTCGACGGATGAGAATAAATCATTGTAAATAATACCACTTGCAAAGTTGTATTCGCCGGTCTCTATATTTACTAAATGCTCTTTTCTAATTTTATTTCGTAGCTTATTAATCTCTTTTTCTAGTTCATTTGCTTTTTGCAATTGAACCAAATCGTAGTCTTCTTCCAAATGCTTTACCATCAATTCTGATGCTTGATCTACTTTGTCAAACATCTCTTTTAGGTTTTGACGTTGTTCGGGAGTAAACCAAACTTTCTTTTCAGATTTTCGCTCTATAGCTTTCGACATTTGGTAACAAACATCACCTACACGTTCTAAATCATTAATAATAGAAAGCATACTTCTAATACGTTCAGAAGCTGAAGAGTTTAACTCTCCTTCAGAAACTTTAGCCAAATAATTTGAGACTTCAGATTCTATTCGGTCAGTGATTTCCTCGTACTTTTTAATTCTAGCAAGTAGGTGCTTGAATTGCTTTTTATCTGTTTCAACTAAAAGTTTAGGAATGAAACGGATCATTTTTCTGGTTAGTTTTCCAAATTTTGCAACTTCCTTTTTAGCCTCTAATATTGCAGCCTCAGTAGTTAACATCATTCCTGTTCCAATATATTCCAAATGGAACTCTTCATCCACATCACCTTTTGATGGAACCATTTTAGTTACCACACGTGAAATTAATGGAACAAATCCAACCATTAATAGTGTGTTTATGATGTTAAACACTGTATGAAACAATGACAGTTGAAGTTCCTCTTGACTACTACTAATATCAGGAATGGCTGAAGTTAATGCATTTTGAAAAGGCACCCACATCCATTTAATTAAGTCTATGAAGAAAGGGAACAATAAGATCATCCAAATTACTCCAACTACGTTGAATATTAGGTGAGCTCTTGCCGCTCGTTTGGCATGCACATTGGCTACTATCGCTGCAAGATTAGCTGTAATGGTGGTTCCGATATTCTCTCCTAAAACCATTGCTGCAGCCACTTCAAATGTTATTACATCGGTGTAAAGAAGTGTCAGTGTTAATGCCATCGCAGCTGAAGATGACTGAATTATAATTGTGATGATGGTTCCAACCAAAACAAATAGAATAGTTGACAAGATGCCGTAATCTGTAAAAGTTGCTAAAAAGTTTAGCACTTCAGGATTTTGATTTAAATCAGGTACAGCGTTCTTAAGTGCATCTAAACCAAGGAATAGTAGTGCAAAGCCAATCAATACTTCTGCAACAGACTTTAGACTACTCTTTTTAGCAAACATCAAAGGAAACCCGACAGCAATAATTGGCAAGGCAAACGAAGAAATCTTGATTTTAAATCCGAAAAAAGCAATTAACCAAGCTGTAACAGTTGTCCCTATATTGGCACCCATGATCACCCCAATGGATTCCATTAAGTTTAGCAAACCTGCATTTGCAAAACTTACTACCATTACTGTAGTTGCTGAAGACGACTGAATTAGTAACGTTATTAGAAAGCCAGTAAAAACGCCAAGAAAACGGTTTCTGGTCATGCTGCTTAAAATCTGTCGCAACTTATTTCCTGCAGCCTTCTGAATTCCTTCACTCATTATTTTCATTCCGAAAATGAAAAACCCAAGTGCTCCTAGCAGATTTAACGATTCTAATAGTCCAAAATTCATAATTTAGTTAGTTTATTTAGCTGTAAATTAATAATTTAAGCTTGTTGAACGAGTCCAAAATTCAAAACCCAAAGAGACCATGTTTTTATTCGAGCTGTGTTAACTTAATGTTAAGAAATATAGATTTGGACTTAATTTTATATCCATTGATTTTGAACGACAAGATGCAATTTTCTTTTATAACTACAAAAAGTAAAAGGTGCTTTCCTGCTTTGGAATGTTAGTGCGATTACGAACAATAAGTTGGTATTTTCAACAATTAAACTTCTGGGTCTATCGGTCTAAAAGTAATTTCTTCCACAAAAGCATTTGGACTAACTTTTAAGCTATTTTGAATAAACGAAGCAATGTCTTCTGGTTGAATCATTTTTGATCGATCAATAGGAATTCCATCCCAGGAAGGTGTGCTGACTGATCCTGGATAAATGCCACAAACCTTTACTCCAAATGGACGAAGCTCTTCTTTCATGAGGTCATTCAATGCTTTTAGAGCATGTTTGCTAATAGAGTAGGATGCAGCAGCAGGCCTCACGTCTTTTGCTAAAACAGAAAGGATGTTGAAAATAAATCCTGATTTTTTTGTTTTAAATGCTTTCATCAAAGGTTGGCTGATTTCAAATGCACTTAAGAAATTGGTGTTAAAAAGCGATTGGATAGAAGCTGAGGTTTCTTCTTCAATACTACCTACAGCGTACCTCCCAAAATTGTTTACCAGAATATCTATATTGTCGTGAAATGGCGATAAGTTAATGATTAACTTCTTTCTCGATTCGTAGTTAGTTAAATCACAAGTAAATATATGGCAGTTGTTACCAAATTTCCCTTCAACCTCATTCTTTAGAAATAATAGATTATCCGTGGATGAGGAGATGGCTATGATGTCATGTCCTTCATTTGAAAGTGCTTCCACAATTGCTCTTCCTATTCCTTTCGTTGCTCCAGTAATCAATGCTATCATGATGTAAAGGTAAATTCTAATTCTTAAATTTGAAACTCGGACATGAAGGTAGATTCTCTTAAGAAACGTATTTTAGTTTGCCCCTTAGATTGGGGCTTGGGGCATGCATCCAGATGTATTCCCATTATCCATGAATTAAACCGTTTTGGATTTGAGGTGGTTATTGCTGCAGATCGAGCACCTTTACATTTATTAAAAAATCAATTTCCCGACTTGGAGTTTATCACTTATCCAGGACCAGAAATAGAATATCCTAAACACATAGGAATGTCTCTCTTTATGTTATTGAAAGCGCCGAATTTGATAAAATGGTTGAAAGACGAACAGCTACTTTTAGAGAGTTTTATAGACAGTTATCAGATTGATGCAGTTATCTCTGACAATCGATATGGGTGTTATTCTTCAAGAATTCCATCCATTTTAATGACGCACCAATTATTCATTCAAGCACCCATGGGAAAGCGTGCCTTGAAGGCTTTTACGGCAGGTAGAGTTAAAAATTTTGATGAGACTTGGGTACCAGATTTTGATAAAGTAGAAAACTTGTCTGGCGATTTGTCTCATGGAGAAACCGATTTAGAGGAAGTGCATTATATCGGTCCTGTTTCTAGGTTTACTGGTTTTGCAACAGCAAATCAAAACCATACAAGAGATTTAACGATTGTACTTTCAGGTCCTGAACCTACTCGTACTCAATTTGAGGAAATTATCCTCAAGCAAATTAATAGCTTTGAAGGCAGTGTTTTGTTGGTTCGTGGGCTTCCTGAAACCATTAATCCATTAAAATTAAAAAGTAACATT
Organism: Acidiluteibacter sp.; assembly: GCF_055129545.1. Lineage (NCBI taxonomy): Bacteria > Pseudomonadati > Bacteroidota > Flavobacteriia > Flavobacteriales > Cryomorphaceae > Acidiluteibacter > Acidiluteibacter sp. Next base: position 266,565 of record NZ_JBSRUB010000013.1, read on the forward strand.
GAGGTAAAATCCTTTTTGGCAGCCAAAGAGTTGGAGGTAGAAATGGCCAATTCAAAGCACATTATCTGTCGCAGTGGTTATAGTTCTATTATGGATTTAGCAGCTCTCGGAAAAAATGCCATATTGGTTCCTACACCTGGTCAAACCGAACAAGAGTATTTGGCTAATAAATTAAAAAAGGAAGGAAAATATTACTTTGAGAATCAAAAAGACTTCAATCTAGATCGAGCGATTCTCGCTTCAAAAGACTATACTGGAGTGAAATATAAAATGAGTAATACTGCTTTGAGAACTAGAATACAGTTATTGAGCGATCGTTTAAATTATTCTAAATAAAATATTCGTTTTAATCGACTTCCAATATCGGTTAAGACTTCATATGGAATAGTTTGCCTCGCCTTTGCTAATTCGTAAATGGTATTGTTTTCACCGAATATAATTACTTCATCGCCTTCTTCAGCCTCAATACCAGTAATGTTTATCATCAACATATCCATGCAGATAGACCCAATAGTGGGAGCCATCTTTCCATTTACTTCTAGTTGCCACTTTCCATTCCCTAATAATCTACTAATTCCATCGCCATAGCCAATCGGAATAGTTGCTATTTTACCATCTGTGGGCATAGTGCCGCGGCGTCCATAACCTACTGTTTCTCCTTTTTTTAACTGTTTGATTTGAGAAATGTGTGCGATTAATCGATTAACAGGTTTCAAGATAGCTTTGTGTTCTGCAGTGCTACTTATTCCATATATCCCAATTCCCAAGCGAACCATGTCGTGCTGTTGATTCGGAAATCGTAAAATTCCACTTGAATTAAGGATGTGTTTTAAAAAAGGATAACCTAATGAAGCTTCTAGTTTTGCGGTCATCTCATCAAAACGATCGAACTGCAATTGTGTAAAACCATCGTGTTCAATTTCATCACTTGCTGACAAATGAGAAAACACAGAGGCTACTTTTATTCTCGGATTCTTGGATAATAATTCAATTAAATCATCAAGTTGATCGGCTTCAAAACCAAGCCGACGCATTCCAGTATCCATTTTTAAATGAATGATCACTGCCTCGTTTGGATCTTGGAAATAGTTGTTTCGATTTAAGTTTTCAATAAACAACCTCATATTTCTTAAGCTGTAAATTTCTGGTTCTAAATGATAGCGCACCAAACTATCGAAGCTTTGAGGTTCCGGATTGAGCACCATAATAGGAAGGACTATTCCTTGCTTACGCAATGAAATTCCTTCATCAGTATAGGCTACTGCCAAGTAATCGGCTCTATAATATTCTAATATATTGGCTATTTCGTGAGTGCCATTTCCGTAAGAAAATGCTTTCACCATCACCATTACTTTGGTTTCTTTTTTTAAGATCGATTTAAAGTAATTGTAGTTGTCTATTAGGTGATTTAGGTTTATTTCCAAGATGGAATTATGTCCCTTTTCCTGCAGTCTTTCTGTGATTTTTTCAAACTCAAACCTTCTAGCACCTTTTATCAAGATGGCTTCGTTTTGAAATGTAATTTGATCAAGAGCGTTTAAAAAACTAGCCGTATCAGGATAGGATTCTACAGGTATGTGAAATAAATCTTGATGCGCTGCAATGTCTTGTCCAATGCCAATGAATCGATCTATTTTATTCCGTTGAAGTAAATCAGAAATGTGGGTGTATAACTCTTCCGAAGATTCTGAGTGTTGTAGAATGTCAGATAAAATTAAGGTATGTTTCGGATGTTGTTGCTGCTGTTTTAAATAGGTAATGGCAATCTTTAACGAAGTACTGTCTGAATTGTAACTGTCGTTAATTAAGGTGCAATTATGGATTCCTTTTTTTAATTCCAATCGCATAGCAATGGAAGTCAAAGAATTGATTCCCTCCAAAATAATTTGTTCATCAACAGAAAGTGTGAGGCAAAGCAACCATACATGAATGGCGTCTTCTATAGATGCGCTGTCTTTAAACGGTAGCGCTATTTCTCTTTCTATTCCTTTATAAATTCCTTTAATAATGGAATTTTTTGAGGTCGAAGTGATTGAAGTTATTTTTAAAGTTGCTTCATCGTTTTTAGACCAACTGATTAATTCTATTTCTTTGCTAAAAGTTGTTCTGTTGATTTCTTCCGCAATGGCTTGATGATCTTTGCAAAATATTAGGCTGTTGCAGTTGATAAATAACTTTAACTTTTCAGTGATTTGCTCCTTTTGGGATTTGAAATTTTGTGCATGAGCATTTCCAATATTTGTAAAGATGCCAATGTTAGGTTGAATCATTTTTTCTAGCATTCCCATTTCATTAGGCTGTGAAATTCCGGCCTCAAACAATGCTAATTCATGATTTTCATTTAATTGCCAAACGGATAATGGTACACCAACTTGTGAATTATAACTTTTAGGACTTCTACAGACTTGGAATACTTCTTTTAGAATTTGAAATGTCCATTCTTTTACAATTGTTTTTCCATTGCTACCTGTGATGCCAATAACTGGAATCGAAAATTTTGATCGATGAAAACTAGCAATTTCATGCAGTGCTTTCATCGTGTCTCTAACAAGAATAAAACTCGCTTCAGCGAATTGATTTGAAATTGCCTCTAAATCAGAAATTAAAAAAGTGCGAACTCCTTTTTTATAAGCTTCTTCAATATAATGATGTCCATCTTGTCGTTTGCCGACTAAGGCGACAAATAGAGAATCTGAATATTCTTGCTGTGCACGGCTATCTATAAGTATGTGTTGCACTTTTGAAACAACACCTTCATGTTTGCCGTTGCAAATTTTACTCAACTCTAAACTAGTATAGCCTTCAATATTCATAGGTTAATGTTCTATTCCTTTTTACTCTTTAAATTATTCTCAATCGTAAAACAGTCTCTGCACAGTGGTTGATAACTGTCCGTTTCGCCAAGCATGACTAACTTATCGTTGTCTGTGATTCGGTGTGAGTGATTTGCCAAATTACCACAGTTGACACAAATCGCATGTACTTTAGTCACATATTCTGCGGTGGCCAATAAGGCTGGAATTGGGCCAAATGGCTTACCGGTGTAATCCATGTCTAATCCGGCTACAATTACTCGGATTCCATTGTTTGCTAATTGATTGCAAACAGCCACTAATCCCATGTCGAAAAATTGAGCCTCATCAATTCCTACTACGTCTTCATCGTTAATTAAAAGCGGAATGTTTGCTGAAGCTGGAACCGGCGTAGAGTGAATTTGATTGGAATCGTGAGAAACAACCGCCATATCATCGTAACGAGTATCAATTTCTGGTTTGAAAATTTCCACTTTTTGCTTTGCAATTTTTGCCCGTTTCAATCGTCGGATTAATTCTTCAGTCTTTCCTGAAAACATAGAGCCACATATGACTTCTATCCAGCCCTTTTTTCTCTTCGGATTTATTGTGTTTTCAAGAAACATGCAGTCAAATTATATGGGATAATAGCTATTGATTACTTTTGCAAAAGTATCATTAAACTTTTATTTTCTTCAAGATTAAAAACAACTATGGATATTCAAGGTAAACGAAAAGAATTAACCGAATTAGTAGACAATATAAAAGAGCATTCAGATCGATTGACTGTTAGTCATACTTTGCCTTCGTTAGAGCTAAGTGTGCTACTTTCTAAAATATCGAAGTTGTATGAAGAGATGATTGTGTTAAAACATGAATTGTCAAAAGTTGAATTTTCGAATATCGAGAATTTAATGGTGGCAGAAAAGGAAGAAAATCCTGATGAAGTGGTAGAATTAGCAAAGCAAGCCGAAGCCAAGCGAACAGAAAATATAGCCCAACAAGAAGAGGTTATCGCTCCAGAAAAGGAAGCACCAGAAAAAAAAGATGCAGAAGAAGATACTAAATTTTCTGAGTTTGTAGACGACCAAATTGAAGAAGAGATCGAAGAGCCAATAGAAATTCCTGTAGAAGAAAAGTTGCCAAAAGAGGCTGTAGAAGCAATCAAAACACCTACACCCTACGAAATAGATTTTCAAGATTTAAACACCAAGCTTTCTGGTAAAGAAGACAATAGCGTGGTGGATCAATTGCAAAAGCAACCAATTTCTGATTTGACTACTGCTATTGGTTTGAATGAGCGTTATTTATACTCTAATGAATTGTTTGGTGGAAATATGGAAGTATTTCGGTCAGCATTAAAAGAGTTGAATAGCAAAGCAAATCTTTCCGAAGCATTGGCTTATTTCAACGAGGACTTATTGGTGAAAAACAATTGGAATATAGAAAATGAATTGGTTCATTCATTGAAATTATTAGTGGCAAGACGATTTAAGTAAAATGCGTTTAAATGGTCTCAATACCATTTAATTTGTCGATTTGCCGATTGTAAAAGTATTCTTTGTGTAGCATTTTTTTGCACTACTTTTATATTCGGAAATAAAAAATCTTGTTGAATGAAACATCTAAAATACATACGTTTTGTTGCCTCATTATTGGTTGCTATCTGTGCAACATCGGCAGTGAATGCTCAAAAAAAATGGACACTTGAAGAGTGTATTAATCATGCTGTAGAGCAGAACATCTCTGTAAAAAGAACTGAGATGAATTTAGAAAGCACTTCCATAAATCTAACACAATCAAAGTACAGTCGCTTACCGTCTGTAAATGCAAACGCTAGTAATACCTATAATTTTGGTCAAACCATTGACCCGTTTACAAACCAGTTTGCAACGAATACTGTGCGATCTAATAGTTTCTTTTTAAATGCTCAAGTAACTGTTTTTAATGGATTTCAAACATTAAACACCATTAAAGCAAATCAAACGGAGCTGCAAGCAGCAGAATCTGATTTGCAAAAAATGAAGAATGATATTTCTTTAAACGTGGCGAATATTTACCTTCAAATACTGTTTAATAAAGAATTGTTAAGGAATGCGGAGAGTCAATTAGAGGTCACAAGAATCCAGTCGCAGCGGATTGAAAAACTAGTAGCAGCAGGAAGTCAGCCTCAAGGGGCACAATTTGATATTGATGCACAAATGGCACAAGAAGAATTGAATCGGATAAATGCGAAAAATCAATTGGACTTATCATTGCTAAATTTAAGGCAATTGCTTTTAATTGATGCTGCCGAAGATTTTGAAGTAATAGAACCAACGATAGAAAATATAGATCAAGGAAAAGTGCTAAGTACGCCCGGCGCCATTTATGAGAATTCTTTGGCCATCATGCCAGAGATTAAGAGTTCTGAATATCGTTTGGTTGCAGCTGAACAAAGCTTAAGAGCTTCACGAGGGGCATATTCTCCTAGAATTAGCTTGAATGGTTCCTATGGAACTGGTTATTCAGGAGTAAGTCAAGAAATAGTAGGTTATAGAGAGTTGGGTTTACAGCCAACAGGAGCTATTGTAGAAGGAACCAATCAACAAATTTTATCTGACACACGAATCCCTTCTTTTCAAGACAAGTCGTTTAATGATCAGCTGAGAGATAATGTCAATAGTTCAATTGGGATCAGTTTATCAGTCCCTATTTTTAATGGATTAAATACTAGGAGCAACGTTTCTCGATCCAAAGTTCAGTTTAGTCAAGCGGAGTTAGCATTAACAGAATCAAAATTGCAATTGAGACAGCAAATTGAATCGGCTTATTTAGACGCCACGTCAGCTTCTAAAAAGTACGAATCAGCGAGTGCTTCTGTAAAAGCGTTAACAGAATCATTTAAGTATACACAAGAACGATTTAATGTGGGACTATTAAATTCATTTGACTTTAGCAATGAGAAAAATAGATTGATTCAATCACAATCAAATTTATTGCAAGCCAAGTATGAGTATATTTTTAAAACACAAGTACTCGAATTTTATCAAGGAAAAACAATCAGTTTAAAGAATTTATAAAGAGATGAAATCGAAGAAAACAATTTGGATCTTAGGTGCAGCTGTATTAGTATTACTGATAGTCGTTGTGGTGATGAAAAAAGGGAAGGGAGAAGAGTACAAGGTTACGGCTGAGCATCCAACGTTTCGAACCATTATTGAAACCGTTTCTGCAAGTGGAAGAATTCAGCCCGAAGTGGAAGTGATTATCAGTTCGGATGTTTCTGGAGAAATTATAGAGATGGCGGTCAAGGAAGGTGACTTTGTAAAACAAGGTGATTTGCTGCTGAAAATTAACCCTGACCTAGTAGAATCGGCTTTGGGAAGAGCAGAAGCTGCAGTGAATACAGCTAAAGCAAATCATTCCAGCTCTCAAGCAAGATTGGCACAGTCAAAGGCACAATTTGCGAATGCTAAAGCTGGTTTTGAACGTAACTCAAAACTATTTAAGGATAAAGTGATATCTCAAGCGGAATTCGATAACTCAACCTCTTCATTTGAAGTAGCAGAAGCAGAAGTGGAAGCAGCCAAACAAAGTGTTCAAGCGGCATTGTTTAATATTAAAAGTGCAGAAGCGAGTTTAAAAGAAGCAAAAGAGAACTTGGGTCGAACTTCCATTTATGCGCCTATGGATGGAACCATTATAAACCTGAGTAAAGAGCAAGGAGAACGGGTAGTGGGGACAGCACAAATGGCCGGAACTGAAATTCTTACGGTCGCTAATTTATCCACCATGGAAGTAGATGTCGATGTGAATGAGAATGATATTGTAAGAGTGAGTAAAGGCGATACCGTTTTGATTGAAGTGGATGCCTACTTAGATAGAAAATTTAAAGGTATAGTGACTGAGATTGCGAATTCAGCGAACACAGTTGGCTCTAGCATAGATCAAGTCACTAATTTTGATGTAAAAATTAGAATATTAAGAACGAGTTATGAAGATTTAATCGAATCGGCAGATACAACTTCCTCCCCATTTAGACCAGGTATGTCTGCCAATGTTGACATCCAAACGAAGCGAGCAAGTAATGTACTTTCCCTACCGATCCAGTCTGTAACTACAAGGGAAGATTCTACGAAAGAAGATAAAAATGGGGACAAAGAGTTGGTGGAATGTGTCTTTTTATTGAAAGGTGGAGAGTCCATTCAATTGAATGTCACTACAGGTATTCAAGATACCAAGTACATTGAAATTGTTACAGAGATGGAGCAAGATGTGGAGGTAATTACTGGCCCATATACAGCAATTTCTAAATTATTGGAAGATAAGAGTAAAGTGAGAAAAGTATCGAAAGAACAGCTTTTTGAGCGCAAGGAAGATTAGGTATGGCATTAATATTATCATTAGAAACGGCCACTAAAGTCTGTTCTGTCGCATTAAATAATAATGGAGAATTATTAGGAATTAGAGAGCAGTCTGGCGACTATTCTCATTCAGAATTGTTGAATAAGTTCATAGCTGAATTATTGGATGAAACGGCGATCACTTTTGAACAGCTAGATGCAATAGCTGTAAGTAAAGGGCCTGGTTCATACACTGGTCTAAGAATAGGGGTTTCTACAGCAAAAGGGTTTTGTTATGCTTTAAATATTCCGTTAATTGCTGTTGACACGTTAAAGGCGATGAGCTTAAGGGCTTTTCATTATATCAATAAAGAAGCGGCAATCTACCTTCCTTTAATTGATGCAAGAAGAATGGAAGTTTATTCAGGTGCATTTGATGGGAATCAAAGATCAATCTCACCAATAGTTGCAAAAATTATTGATGAAGAAAGTTTTTCTGAATATGAAGGTCAAGAAGTGTATTACTTTGGTGATGGGGCAGTGAAATGTAAGGAGTTATTTTCGAAGTTAAATTTTACTTTACTTGATACTATATTTCCATCAGCGGCTGAAGTTGGAGTTTTAGCAGTAGATGCTTTTAAAAAATCTAATTTTGAGGATGTTGCATATTTTGAACCTTATTATTTGAAAGATTTTTTAGCTACCACCCCTAAAAAACTACTTTAGTTAGATTTAGTATCAATAGTTAAAGTCAATAGACAATTCATTATATTTGATAGCTAAAGCTAAGCCTGAAATGAAAATTCTAACATTGTTTTCTTTTTTAATAATCTCTTTTGCAGCATTTGCGCAAGAAGAAGATGACAAACACGATCACATTTATTGGAATAAAACGTTTACCTTACAATGGGATGATTTCAAAGGAGTTCCACCTGAGTCAAAAACGTCAGCTGCACTTTCTAATATTGCTATTCCTTATGGATTTGAGACCTATAGTGATGGTAGAGTCACAATTAATATCAATGCTTGTTTTATAAAGTCTAAATCTTGGGTGATTCCACAATTTAAGAATAATCTACTGTTGCAACACGAACAACTTCATTTTGATATTGCTGAATTGATGAGACGTAAAATTGTAAAAGCATTGATTGATGCAGATATAAACGTTGATAATGCGGAGGCGGTAATGAAATCAATCATGAAGCATTATTGGGCCGGAGAGTATAAAAAAATGCAGGAGCAATATGATGCAGAGAGTAATTTTTCGAGATTCATTGGCAAGCAAATAGAATGGAATAAGAAAATTGCTGAAGAATTACAAAAATTAGAAGATTACAAATACACGGAATTGACTTTGGGTATTAAAAATGACTAATAATAGTTGTACTCCAACTGAATAATCTCGATTTTCCCCTCTTGTTCATATCGAATGACTAAAGCCTCCAAATGAGTTGCTTTTTTTGGGGCATATACAAAAGCTATTTTTTTTGAAAGTTGAGAATTGATATGTTGATAAGCATATTCTAAATAATTTTTATTGGTATATTCGAAGCTGTATGTTCCTTTTTCATAAGTATTTATAGAATTAAAGTATTCTATTTTTTCCAATAAACCGGAGTTATAAATCCACTCTTTAGTTGCTGATTTGGAAGTAATAATTAAATCTTTTTCTTGTCGAACTAGTTTTTTGTTTTCATAATAATTTCGCTCTTCTAAGTAGGGTCTTTCTTCGCTATTGAGAAATATCCGTTTTACAAAGTTATCGTCGCTGTATGGTTCCCGATATTGCTCGAATGCAGAGGTATCTGAAACCATTCCTATTTTTTTTATTGTTGCAATGGATTGAATTCTATCCTTTGAATTGTACTTAAATGACCTTTTTATAATTTCATTTTGGTAAGATATTAACTCTTCTTCCAAAAAATTAGAATTGGAATTGAATGAAAAATATATGGTGCTACTGTCGATGTGTATTCCTCTCGACTCTATATAAACTTCCTTGCTAGGCATGCCATTTTTATCGAAATGAAACCTTTTGATTGCCGGTTTTGAAACTATGATTGCCCCATCTAATTTTTCTGAATAGGTGAGTTTGATTGACTTTATTTTTTCCTGTTTAATAAATTCAGTGTTAAATGATTCATAGGATTCAAAGAAGACTTCAACTGGTTTTGCCAATTGGGAAAATCCTAAATGTGAAAGAAATAGTAGGAGTAAGACGAAGTTTGTTTTCAGTGTGCTTTATTTTTTAAGTTGTTCAATTGCTGCACTAACCGACTCTGTTGGCTGATTGCAGGTTTTGTTAGTGCAAACGTAGATGTAGGTTTTATTTTCTACAAATCTATTTTTTAATAATTCCAACTGGGAGGGCTCATTGGTAGAGATCACAATCTTATTCGGAATATAATTGCTCAAAAGCGAATTTTGTGCCGTTTTATTGTCTTTTCCAATTATTGCTACTTCATAAAAATTAACCAAATGATGGATTAGTAGAATGCCCCAATTTGAGAATGCACTTCCAAATTGATAAATTTGTTGGTGTACATTTTCTAGCATTTGTTTAGCTGTACTAAGGTGTTTTTCTTCTGCCTTTATGTGTCCTAATTTAAAAAGTACTGAGGCTAAAACAGAATTGGATGATGGGATTACATTGTCCATGAATTCCACTTTTCGAGTGATTAAAGGATCGTCTTGCTGGTCTGTAAAAAAGAACATTCCATTGGTTTTATCATAGAAGTTGGTGTAACAATACTCAACCAATGTATTGGTGTGAGTCAACCATTTCTCATCACCGGTCGCTTCAAATAATTGAAGAAACGCTTGCGCACAAAAAGCATAATCTTCCAAAAAACCCAAGATACTTGATTTCCCATTTTTAAAGTTGTGCCATAATCCGCCGTCTTTTTTTACTTGGTGCTCTAGTATAAAATTCGCACAATAAATCGCCTTAGTTAAATAGTCTTCATTCTGAAAACTATTAGCTGCATCTATCAATCCGGTTATCATTAGCGCATTCCAAGAAGTAAGCGTTTTGTCGTCTAATCCTGGAGGAATTCTTTTCTCGCGTATTTTAAGTAATCGCGAGTTGATCACGGCTAGCTTTTCTTCAATGAATTGTTGGGGTAAATTGAGCGTTGCCGCAATTTGTTCTACAGATTGATTTTGCATCAAAATGTAATTGTCGTCTTCCCAATATCCATGTGAATTAATATGATAATAGTGTTCAATTATTTCAAAATCTTCTTCGGCTATTTCTTTTAATTCGGCTTTCGTCCACACATAATATTTGCCTTCTATTCCTTCGCTATCTGCATCTAAGGCCGAATAGAAATATCCATCTGGATGCATCAATGTTGTTGTTATAAAATCAATTGCTTGTTCAACAACCTTTTTGTAGAGTGGGTTTGGTTTTAGCTGAAAAGCTTTTGAATACACACTAATTAGTTGTGCGTTATCATAAAGCATTTTTTCGAAATGTGGAATTTTCCAAATAGGATCTACCGAATATCTTGCAAAGCCTCCTCCAATCTGATCGTAAATTCCACCTTTTGCCATTTTTTCTAATGTCAAGTCGATGTGTGAATCAAGCTTTGCATTTGGTGCGTAGTAATTGGCATACAATAAAAATTCAAGATTGTTAGGCATTGGGAATTTGGGCGCTCTATTTGGTCCTCCATTTTCTAGATCAAAAGATTTAGACCATTCTTCTATAGTCGCAAGGATATCTTCTTTTTTAAATACAGGTGCTTCTACTACTTTTTCAACCAATTCAGATTGATTCATTCCTTTAGTTAGTTTATCCGCATATTCCAACACTTTAGAATGGTTGTTTTTGTATAGGTCTGCTAACTGTTTCAAAATATTGAACCATTGATCTTTTTTAAAATAAGTGCCACCATAAAATGGTCGCCCATCAGGCAAAGCCACACAATTCAATGGCCAACCACCTTGACCAGTCATCAGCTGCACGGCACTCATGTATACCTGATCGATATCTGGCCGTTCTTCACGATCCACTTTGATGCAAATAAAATGCTCATTCATGATTTTAGCTACCGTTTCGTCTTCAAATGATTCATGTTCCATCACATGACACCAGTGACAAGCAGAATATCCAACGCTAATAATCATGGGCTTGTTTTCATTTTTAGCCAGTGTTAAAGTTTCTGCATTCCAAGGTCTCCATTCCACTGGGTTGTGTGCATGCTGCAGCAAGTAAGGACTTGTTTCATTTATCAATAGATTGGTGTGCTTTTTTGTTGGTTCCATGGCCGTTTGTTTTCTTGAATATGCCAAAGTTACGTATCCCTTTCACCTTATGAATTTTGAATCAGGTTAATTATTTAACTTTACCCCTTCAATTGAATTTATTTGAATGAGAAAACTCTTTTTTCTGTTTACTTTATTTATGTTATTGGCTCCATTTATGAAATTAAATGCAGGCCATATTATTGGAGGAGAAATAGTATACAATTGTTTGGGTCCAGCAGGATTTAACTCTAGTGAATACGAAATTATTGTGAAGGTATATCGGGATTGTGAGTTTCCGGTGGGTCAAAATCGTGCTGACTTCGATGATCCATTACTTTTGGCTATTTACGATAACGCTTCATTAATATTGCAGCAACAGACGTTATCATTATCCTCCAGAGATACAATTCCATTAGCTATCTTTGACCCATGCTTGGTTTCTCTCCCATCAGTTTGTGTGGAAGTTGGGGTTTATACCATTAGATTAGTGCTTAGAAATAATAGCCAAGGATATACCATTAGTTATGCTAGGTGCTGTCGTTCCCCTATTTTAGATAATCTATTTTTACCTGGGGAACAAGGGATTACATTGACTACTCAAATTCCACCCACTGCTGCTAGCTGTAATTCATCTGCTTCGTTTAAGGATTTTCCTCCTATTGGAATTTGCGCCAACCGCCCTTTTGTTTTCGATCATGGAGCAATCGACATAGATGGAGATTCTTTGGTCTATGAATTCTGTGCACCGTTTAGTGGATTAAGCAATACCAATACCAGTGATTTTTCAGATCCACCTCCTTACTTTCCAGTAGGATATACAGGAGTATTCAATGCTCAAAACCCCCTGCCTGCAAACCCAAGTTTTAAAATTGATTCATCTACAGGGATTATTACGGGAACGCCAACACAAATAGGGAATTATGTAGTTGGAGTTTGTGTTTCTGAATATAGAAATGGCATATTAATTAATACGGTGAAGCGTGACTTTACGATTAATACAGCGCCCTGTGACCCGCTAATAGTTTCTGCCGTTCAGTCACAAACTGCTGCATGTGACGGATTGACCATTACATTCAATAACTTGAGTACAGGTTCAACCCGTTTTCGTTGGGATTTTGGTGTTCCTGGAGTATTGAATGATACATCGATTTTGACCTCTCCAACTTTTACTTATCCTGATACTGGAACGTATAACATTACTTTAATAGCTGGTCCGGGTGCATTGTGTGACGATACTTCCATAGTAACCTATAAAATTTATGGCCCATTGGATGTTGATTTTGATTTGGATGCTTTTCAATGTACAGATACCAATAATATCGATGTTACTGTGAAAGGTGTCTTTGAAAGCTATGCCACTTTTGATTGGGATTTTGGAACTTCTGCTTCCATACAATCCTCTACGAATCAGGCTGTCAATAACATCAATTATGCCTCGTCTGGGTTAAAAACAATCACGCTTAAAACCAAACAAGGAGCCTGTGTGGATAGTGTGCGAAAAACAATTGATTTGGGCGGAAATGCGATTGCTAATTTTGGAGTCAACGTTTTAGATAACTGTTCTCCTGTGAATGTTCAAATTACTGATAGCTCTATAACTGATGCTGTTAATGTAGGTTATCTATGGAATTTTGGTGATGGAACCACATCAACTCAAAGAAACCCAACAAAACAATATGCAATTCCAGGTAGTTACACCATTTCGTTGCGAATCGACCAAAAAGATAGATGTATTGATACATCCTTTAAAGTTGCTAGTCAACCGATAAATGTAGCACCAAAGCCAGAAGCCTTTTTTATTGTTGGAGATCCGCAATGTTTTAATGGAAATGTTTTTAATTATTCGGCAACTGGAAATTTCAATAGCCAGTCTACTTTTAGTTGGAAATTTGATGGTCGGTCTTCAATCAGTCAAAGCAATTTGCAGAATAACACAGTAACTTATGATACCACTGGAAGGTTTCCGGTTCAGTTAATTGTAGAGGAGAATGGTTGCTCTGATAGTCTGGAGCTATTTGCGGAGGTCTATGCTAATCCAACGATTGATTTCTCAGTTTCTGATGATACGATTTGTTTCCCAGAGCAAGTGCAATTTTTTGATGGATCAACAGCTGCATCTGAAATATCCTATTTGTGGTTCTTTGGCAATGGAGATACTTCAAATTTAAAAAATCCAATAGTCCAGTACGATACGACTGGAATTTTTAATGTCTTTTTACAAATAAGAACCACCGATAAATGTATTGATACGCTCTACAAATCGTTGGATTCTGCTGTCACTATTTTTCCAAGACCAAATTCTGGATTTATTGCCTCAGATACTTCTCGCTCTATAAAAAGTGCTCAATTTGAGTTTATTGATACTTCATCTGCTTGGACTGAACGTGCACTTTATCTGGGGGATGGTTTTGTTGGTTACGACAGTATAGTGCGACATACTTTTACAAATGTTGGATTTTATCCGGTGACACAAGTGGTACAAAATCAGTTTTTTTGCTCTGATACAACGATAAAGTTGATCGAAGTATATGACGTGTTTGAGTTTGTTTTTCCAAATGTGTTCACGCCTAATGGCGATGGGATTAATGATATTCTTCGACCAACCGCTTGTGGAGTTATTGATTATAAAATATCTATTTTAAACCGATGGGGACTCACCATATTTACATCAAATGCATTAGAGCTTGGTTGGGATGGTAGAGTAGATGGTCAAAAATCTGACTCAGGAACCTATTATTATGTCGCAGAATTAAAGGATTTTACTGGCAAGTCACATATTTTCAAAGGAACTGTGAATTTATACCGTTAAAATTTTAACGGAACTCTTTCTTCTTCTGAAACTGGAAAATTTTTCGTGATCAAAAATGCACGTCCTTTTATGGTTCCATCTACTTTTACTTTAACATCAGAACGCCCTGAATTGGCCATGCTGAGAAGTTTTGGAATGACTGTAAACGGCAATTTGGATAAATTCAAACTAAATTGAATCTCATGCACTTCTTTGCTGTTTTTTTCTATTTTGAATGAATCCCCAAGAGAAGTTGAACCCAAGTCAATGCCTTCTACCTGAATGTTTAAATCTGCTCCAACAACAGATACACTAAATGAATTTGGGTTGTAAATTTCAGCGTTGACTACAAAGTCAACTTTACTGCCATTCATAGCCTCCATTTTTACTGATTGTATCGATGATAGTTCTATCTCTTCAAAACCTGAACAAGAGGTTAAGAAAGTAGCCATGATGATAAAAATCATCAGGACTACTTTAGTTGGTTTATTTTTCAATAGTTAATCTTTTAATTGTGAGAAGTTTTCAAAGAAATATGGAATCGTTTCAATTCCCTTCAAGAAATTAAAGACTCCATAATGCTCATTAGGCGAGTGAATCGCGTCTGAGTTTAATCCAAATCCCAAAAGAATGGATTTCAATCCCAACTCTTTCTCAAACAATGCAACAATTGGAATACTTCCACCTGCTCTTACAGGAATAGAAGGTTTGCCGAAGGTCGTTTCGATCGCTTGCGCTGCTGCTTGATAAGCAGGAATATCTATTGGAGTAACATAAGGCTCACCACCATGATGAGGCTTTACAACTACTTTCACGCTATCCGGTGCAATGGATTCAAAGTGCTTCTTAAACAATTCTGTAATCTCTTCACTAGATTGATTCGGTACCAATCGCATCGAAATTTTTGCATGCGCTTTAGATGGCAATACTGTTTTTGCACCTTCTCCAATGTATCCTCCCCAGATTCCATTTACATCCAACGTCGGACGAATTGAAGTTCGTTCAATCGTACTATACCCTTTCTCACCATGTACCTCCTTAATTTTTAAGTGATCTTTGTAATCATCCAAATCAAAAGGTGTTTTAGCCATCTCTGCTCTTTCTTCAGCACTTACTTCTGCTACATTATCATAAAAACCAGGAATTGTAATTCGATTGTTTTCATCAGTCAATGAAGCAATCATTTTACTCAAAATGTTAATTGGATTAGCTACTGCTCCGCCATATACACCAGAGTGTAAATCTCTGTTTGGGCCTGTTACTTCA
Source organism: Acidiluteibacter sp. (assembly GCF_055129545.1). Taxonomy (NCBI): domain Bacteria; kingdom Pseudomonadati; phylum Bacteroidota; class Flavobacteriia; order Flavobacteriales; family Cryomorphaceae; genus Acidiluteibacter; species Acidiluteibacter sp. The sequence goes on from NZ_JBSRUB010000013.1 coordinate 281,987, forward strand.
ACTTCTAAATACGACAATCCTTTCAGGCCAGTAGTGATTGAAGGATGTTCCATAGATAACATGGAAGTATCAGAAATAAGTATGATGTCTGCTTTTAAACGTTCTTTATTTTCTTTAATAAAAGCGCCTAAATTCACAGATCCTACTTCTTCTTCACCTTCTATAATGAACTTTACGTTACACGGCAATTGATTGGTTTTTACCATCAATTCCAAAGCTTTTACATGCATGTACATCTGACCTTTGTCATCTGCTGCTCCACGTGCATATATTTTTCCATCTTTAATTACTGGCTCAAAAGGTGGAGAATCCCACAATTCAATCGGATCTGCTGGCTGAACATCGTAATGTCCATAAACTAAAATCGTAGGAAGAGATGGATCGATCATTTTCTCACCGTAAACTACTGGATACCCTTTTGTAGGGCATAATTCTGTGTTGTCAGCTCCTGCTAATTCTAACGTTTTTTTAACAGCCTCTGCAGCTGCCATCGTATCTTTTTTGTAGGCCGAGTCTGCACTAATGGAAGGAATTTTAAGTAATTCCACTAGTTCATTTATAAATCGGTCTTTGTGTTCTTCAATGTATTCTTTAACGTTTTTCATCTTTTTGAAAATCAATTTAGTTGATTAATATTTTACCAGTCATTTCAGGAGGACATTCAATTCCCATCATGGTTAGGATGGTAGGAGCTATGTCTGCCAAAACGCCATTGTTTATTTCGGTGTGGTTCTTATCGATTAAAAACACAGGAACTGGGTTGGTGGTGTGTGCTGTGTTTGGCGATCCATCTGCATTAATTGCAAAGTCTGCATTTCCATGATCTGCAATAATTATAAAGCTGTAATCGTGTTTGATTCCCTCTTCTACAATTTGCTGCGTCAATCCATCTACCGTTTCTACCGCTTTAACAATCGCTTCAAAAACACCTGTGTGTCCTACCATATCTGGGTTTGCAAAGTTTAAACAGATAAAGTCGGCCGATTCTTTTTGGATTTCTTTGATGATGTTTTCCGCAATTCCTCCTGCGCTCATCTCAGGCTGTTGGTCGTATGTGCCCACTTTTGGTGATGGTATCATAATTCTACTTTCTCCTTCAAATGGCTCTTCTTGCCCACCTGAAAAGAAGAAAGTAACATGCGGATATTTCTCCGTTTCAGCAATTCGAATTTGTTTCTTTTGAGCATGTGAAATAACCTCACCTAGCGTGTTTTTTAGATTGTCTTTGTCAAATAAAATATTGATTTGATTGAAGCTACTGTCATAATTGGTCATGGTCACATAATGCAATGGCAAACTTATCATTCCATGTTCTGGAAGATCATTTTGAGTCAAAGCATAGGTGATTTCTCTGCATCTATCAGTACGATAATTGAAACAGATCACCACATCATCTCGCTCAATTCGAGCAATTGGTTCGTCTTCGGAATCCGTAAAAACAACTGGCTTTAGAAACTCATCAGTAATTCCTGCATCATACGATTCTTGGATGGCTTTCAGTGGGTCTTTAGATTTTACTCCAATTCCTGAGGTCAATAAATCGTAAGCAACTTTAATACGTTCCCATCGATTGTCGCGATCCATGGAGTAATATCTGCCTACCATGCTCGCTAATTGGGTATTAGAGCTTTTTAGTTTTTCTGCTAGTCGGCTAATGTGATCTTTTCCACTGGTTGGTTTACAATCTCTTCCATCTGTAAATGCATGAATAAAAACATCTTTTATCCCATGCGCGTCTGTGATATCAATTAGCTTGTTTAAATGCTTCGTGTGAGAATGAATCCCACCATCAGAAACAAGGCCCATTAAATGCACTTTCTTATTCTCAACTTTAGCATAATTAAGTGCTTCTTTTAGCACGATATTATCACTGATGCTATTGTCATCAATTGCTTTGTTGATTTTTACTAGGTCTTGAAAAATTACCCGACCAGCTCCGATATTCAAGTGACCAACTTCAGAATTCCCCATTTGGCCATCTGGTAATCCTACATGCAATCCATCCGTTCTCAATTGAGCATTCGGATATTTAGTATACAGACTATCAATAAAAGGAGTGTTCGCATGATGTATCGCGTCCGAGGCCGATTTGTCGCCAATCCCCCAACCATCTAATATGAGTAAGGCTACTTTTTGATTTGACATAATTGGTGTTTTTTGTAAAATTACTCCTAATGATCCACCCTAAAAAAGAGATTCGGTATAAATTGAGTTAAAAATTAATCCATTCTACTTTTCAACATAGTATTCAACTTCTCTCCACCCTTAATCCCAAAATCCAATGTTCGAATTGGGAATGGAATCATTATGTCATTTGCATCAAGCGCCTTTTTCAATCTAACAATAGCTTCGCTTTTAGCAGTATTGTAGGTTCCTTGAGTGGTATCTTTCAACCAGAATCGCAGATCGAAGTTGATCGAACTATCTCCAAATCCTGTGTAAATAAAATCTACTGAATCCTCTGAAGCAAGAAAGTCTGCTCCTTCTAGAGATTTTATAGCCACTTCTTTTACCTTTTCTAGATCGTCGCCATATGAGATTCCACATGTCAAGTCTACTCTTCTTCTATTGGTTTCTGAGTAGTTTTCAATTGCACTTTGGAAAACCATTTTATTGGGTAAGATAATTTCTTGTCCTTGAAAAGTGTGAATAATTGTAGCTCGTAAATTTATATGCTCCACTACACCCATATAGTCATTCGATTTAATGATGTCTCCCACTTTGAAGGTTTTCTGAACAGCTAAAAATATACCCGACATAAAATTGGCTGCTGTATCTTGAAAAGCAAATCCTAGTGCTAATCCAATTACGCCCACACCTGCCAGTAGGGAGGTAACAGTTTTGTCTAAGTTGAGAACCCCTAAAGCAAAGAAGAATCCAATAACAACAATTATCAATGAGATCGTATTTCCTAAAAGTTTAACTAGTGAAACATTGCTGGAAACGGTACCAAAAACTTTCCCTGTAATTCTTCGAGCAAGTTTAGATAGTAAATAAAATAGAACTAGAATAACTACTGCAACTAAAATGTTAGGCAGCATGTCAATAAAGTTAGTTGCCCATCCTATAAGTTTATTGCTAATGATATCGTATGCGTCTGTTATACTTAAGTCTTTCATTATGTTTATTTAATTCGGTTTAATGATTATTGTAAACTTAGTTCCTACACCTTTTTCGCTTTCAACATTAATTTGTGCTTCATGTGCATTAATGATGTTTTGAGTAGTAGTTAGTCCTAACCCCATTCCTGTACGTTTTCCGGTGTAAAATGCATCAAATAAATTATTCAATTTTTCTTTCTCTATTCCTTCTCCATTGTCTGAAATGGAAACAGATATTTTGTTGTTTTCCATACAAGTAGAAATTGTTAGTTCCCCTTGAGCGTCTGGTTTCATCGCTTCAATTGCATTGATGATAATATTCAATAAAGCAATTTTCATCTGTTCTTCATCAATGTTCGCTGTCGTTTTATTACAGTTAAATTCAGTTTTTAAAGAAATATTTTGCAGTTTAATTCGATCAGCAGCCAATTCAATTACTTTAGGAAGCATTTCATCGATATTTACTGAATCCATTTTAAGACTCGTAGGTTTTGCAGAGTTTAAAAGTTCTGTAATTAAATTATTAATTCGATCTGAATTACGTTTTATTATACCACTATACATCACAGCATCTTCATCGTCCTTTAAATCTTCCATCATTTGCTCTAAAGAAAGGTTGATGTTTGTTAAAGGGTTTCTAACTTCATGGGCGATACTTCTTGCTAACCGTCCCGTCATACCTAGCTTTTCTGCTCTTAGTATTTGTTGTTCATTCTCTTTTTGCTTCGTATTGTCTCTGATAATTCCTTGATAACCTTCCACTTCATTATGGATATCAAATAAAACGATAGTAGTAATGGAACAATTGAGCTGTTTGCCATCAGCTCGAAGTAGGGTTACTTCAAAATCTTTTATAAGTCCTTTGTGTAGCAGTGAAGTTTTAAATTTCTCATAGGTATTTTCCTTTTCAAACAGGAAACTGAGGTCATAGGTTGTTATTTCATCTTTTTCATAACCAAAAAGTGTAGTTAAAGCTTGATTTACCTCCATGAATTTTAGTGACTTATCCACAATGTAAATCGGGTCAATTGATCGTTGAAATAAGCTTTTGTATTTAACTTCACTATGATTCAGCTTTTCCAATACTCCGAATCGTTCTAACGCGTATCGGATAGAACGTTCTAATGTTTCTATATTCAAATCAGATTTGACAATGTAATCATCTGCACCATTTTTCATGGCCTGCATGTCTATTTCTCGATCCCCTTGACCAGTTAAAATAATAATCGGCTTTTTACATCCATTATTTCGAGCATGGATCAAAAGATCAAGTCCTGAGAGTTTTCCTAACCTGTAGTCAATTAGATATATATCAGATTCTGCATTTGTCAATAAATTTTCTGCCAAGTCAAAATCATTTACCCAATTTACCTCAAATTGAAATCCAACTATATCAGATAATAAATCTTCAGTAAGGATGAAATCATCTTCATCATCATCGATGATGGTTAATTTTACGTGGTTTATCATTTTGTCTGCATCAACTTTTTGGGTTAATATTCTTTAAGCAATACTATTTAATTTTTTAAATCAATATCATAACTCTCCATTTTATTATAGAGTGTTTTACGATCAATCTGAAGTACATTCGCAGCTTTAGTTTTATTATACCCAACCTGCTCCAACACTTTAATAATTGCTTTCCTTTCTGCGGCTTCAGCCACAGATTTTAGATCAGAATAAGTTTCGTTCTCATCATTACTTTCAGGAGCGAAATCATAAGTAGGAGAAATGATCTCCGCAGGTAAAGAGGTCTCTTCAATAAATTCCCCTGAACTCAATAAGACCGCTCTTTTAATAACGTTCTTGAGTTCACGGAGATTTCCATGCCAGTAATAATTTTTAATTTTTTGCAAAGCTGTTTTTTCAAATCCCTTGATGGATTTTTCTAGCTCCTCATTTGCAATGTTTAAAAAATGTTTAGCATATACCTCAATGTCTTCTTTACGCTCTCTTAAGGGCGATAAGTCGACCATAAACTCATTAAGTCTATAAAATAAATCTTCTCTGAATTTGCCATCTTTTGCTGCTGCAGTTAGGTCTTCATTACTTGCCGCAATTATTCGCACATCAATATCGAAGTCCTTGTTATCTCCTATCTTTCTAACTTTTCGTTCTTGCAGTACCCTCAAAAGCTTAACTTGATTATCATAGGATAAGTTGCCAATTTCATCAAGAAATATAGTTCCCCCATTGGCAAATTCAAAATGACCAATCTTATTGTTAATAGCACCTGTAAAAGATCCTTTGATGTGTCCAAATAATTCGCTTGCCGCCAATTCTTTAGGAAGAGCTCCACAATCAATTGCGACAAATGGAAAATCTGATCGTTTACTTTTTTGATGGATAGATTTGGCGATAAATTCTTTCCCTGTTCCACTTTCACCTTGTATAACAACACTCATGTCTGTTGGTGCAAGTAGGTTAGTTAATTGTTCTATTCTCTTGGATTGAGCACTCGTTCCAGTTACAAACTCTCTATTAATATTTAACGAAGACTTTTTCTTTAAAGGTTTGCTTTTTTTGGAAATTGGAGTAGATTCTTCAGTGAACTCTTGTTTGGTTATTAATGCTTTTTTTATTGCATGCAGTATTTCTTCATGAAAAATAGGTTTAGTGACATACTCTACCGCACCCATTTTTATGCATTGCACTGCAGTTTTTACATCTGAATAGCCAGTAATAATAATCACTTTGGTTTCAGGACGAATGGACTTAATAGACTTTAGCGCTTCGGTGCCGTCCATATCTGGTAATCGAAAATCGCACAATGCCAAATCTACTTGGTTCTTTTCAATGTAACTTAAAGCAGTTTTACCATTGTAAGCTAACTCTACCTCATATCCATTTTTTGAGAGGTACTTTTTCAATAAGAGACAGATATCTGTATCGTCATCTATTACTAATATTTTTTCTTTCATTTTTAGTGATAATTAAGTGGAGTATTTAGATTTAATAATTTATACTATCTATCGTTTTTAAAACCTCATTCCGATTTAAAGGTTTGTTTAAAAAGTACTGTATCCCATGATCGTTGGCTTCCATTCGTTCTTTTATCCCATCATATGCACTAACGATTATTATTTTTATTGCTGCATTTATCTTTTTTAATTTAGGGATGATTGAGAATCCAACACCATCTGGTAAATTTAAATCTAAAAAAACTATTTGTGGATTAAATTCTACAAATTTATGTTCGCCATCTACTAGTGTATGTGCAGATAAAGTTTCATGTCCTTCTTTTTTTAAAATGCTGCTAACTAGTAAACAAATGTCAATTTCATCATCTATAATTAGTATTTTTTTTCGATCCATAATTGTGTGTAATAATTCTACATTATTTGTTATTAAGTTTGAATTCAATTCATTTTTGTAATCTTAAATGATTGAATTTTAGAAGCCAAATAATAATTGGACTTAGTTTCCTAATTAATATTTATTTTTACAAAAAATAGACCCTTTTTAATATGAAGAATATTTCAGTTGCACTTTTGTTGAGTTTACTTACTTTGATGAATATAGAATTAAATGCTCAATCCAGTATCGCTGGTGTTGTGACTATTTATGGTAAGGTAATCTCAAATGAAAAAATGGTGGATGAATACACTATTACTGTTGTTAAAAACAATAAGGTGTTAAGTATGAGTGATGTTGATAATAAAATGGGTTACCGATTAGACCTTACTTTAGATGGAGTTTATTCCATTACATTTGAAAAGAGTGGATTTTTAACCAAGTCTGTTATTCTGAATGGTATGGTTGATAGCACATTAAATATTAATCGAACCACATTTCAAATGGATATTGATTTAGTAAGTGTTCAAGATTTCCTAACCGATGAGTTTTGCTTGTTGCCAGTAGCGAAAGTATATTTTGATCCAAAGGCTAACGCTTTCACATTTGATAAATCGTATACAAAGGAAATGTTGAAATTGTATGACCGAATTAAGAGTAAATCAAAGGCGAGTAAATAGTGGGCTTTAGAATTACAAAATAAATTTGATTAATTAGTCAGCTGCATTCTGTCCTGCATCTGCGATTCAATCAGTAAGTCTTTATATACTTTTTTCATTTTTTTAGTGTAAGATTTGTTGTGCTCAAATTTCTCCTTCCTATTATTATACTTCACAATTCCAACAGGTAAATCTAAAGCCGAAGTATTCACTCCATCCAATTCCTTTTCTGCAAAGACATCCATATCAAAACTGAATTCTGGTATGTTATTAGAATAATCTGCAGGGATAGATGTGTCGAAAATAAATCGCTTTGTATAATATCCATCTGCGTTTATTTCAATTGTGCAATATGAATTGATGGGTACATTAGTTTCAAAGTTATATCGAGCACTGCTTTCTACAGTTTTAAAAAGTCGATTACGGATATAAATATTGATCGTATACTTTCGTAATTTATTTCTATTGTTATAAATCAACCCCACCACTTTTATACTATCCTGCTTTATTAATGCAGGAATAATTATAGGTTTTGTTTCTTCAGGAATCTTTGAAATGGCAAGCATTGATATCATAATCAACAAAGCTGCAAGTATCTTTGGTAGGGCATTCATATTTCTTGTTTGGTGTTGATTTTTCTTAGGAGTTAACAAATGTATTAAAAAGGTTCAAATTATCGTTATAAATGCTATTTAACAGAGTAATTTGGTGGTTTAACCCCAGTAGTTAAACTATCGTCTAAAACTCCTTAGATGGCACAAATGGAAGTTTAATGATTACAAGTCTCAGATTTTTAGTTTAGATGATATTATTTCCATTACTCTATTTGAACTGTATAAATATGCTGTTTTTCCAAATCGTTTAATTTCGCAATCACGTTTGGAAATTCAAATGATCTCTTAGGAAGTCTCTTGTGTGTGTTCGCTTGCCATGTTTTTAGATTTACAATAGATTTAAAAACCATGATAAAGATGAACCCAAGAAAACTGATAACAGCGCTTTTATTAACAATGGTAACAGGAATTACTTTTGCTCAGAATGCCTCTTATTCCGAAATGTATTTATTCGAATTTGTTGGTAAAGTTACCACACAAGGAGAAAGCTCTAAAAATGTTCTAATTAAGGCAATGGATGGTGATACCTGCTTTTCCAACTATATGACTCGTTCTAATGGGAAATTTGCTTTTGCCGGAGAGGCAGAAAAGCACTTCGTATTGCAATTTGAAAAGCCTGGATTTAAAACCAAGCAGTTGATTTTAATTACAGATAATATCAATCACCTGAAGGATCAGTTAAATACTTTCAAATTCGAAGTAAACCTGACAAAAACAAAAAAAGGAGAATCTGATGAACAAGATATATCCTTGGTAGATGTTATTGAAATTAGTAATAGTGGAAATAAGTTTATCTATAAAAGCAATCGGAATAGGAGTGATTACGCTTATAAAAGTGAACAAATGGCCAATCGGTGATAGTTCGTCATTTGTGCTGATTTTTTTGTGACAGATCTTCTGGTAGAATTCTTTCACTTTACTCTTAGCAAATCCATTCAATAGTAGACTAATTGAAGGTAATGTTCTATTGAGATCATAAAAAAACCATGATATAGCCATATAACAAGTTTCTATTGTTGTAAAAAAGTAAACCACAAATAAAATAGTTCATTTAAACAGGAGCCAACCGTTGGGAAGCGAAAAGTGGACTATAGGAAGTTTGTCGTTTCTTCAAAATTTCTTTCGAAGTAAATTTATTTTATAATTTAAAAATAATAAACATGAAAAATCAATCGCTAAACTTTAAATTTTTATTGATCACGTTTTCTCTGCTAATTCTTACTTCAAAATATGCCTCTGCTCAATTATTAAATAGTCATGAATTTTTAGGAACTGTATTTATAGAAGATGAAAAAGCTAAGGATGTTACAGTGAAAGTATTCGAAGGAAATAAGTGTTTCTCAGACTATCAAACAAGATCGAATGGGAAGTTTATTTTTACTGGGGAAAATGAAAAACACTATACCCTCCAATTTGAAAAAGAAGGGTATATAACAAAAAGAGTCATAATAAAGACTTTTTACACTCAAGGCTTAACAGATGTAATTAACACCTATAAATTTGATATAAGTTTAGACAGAAAAATGCCAGATGTAGACGACAGTCTTTACGATTTTCCGGTAACTATTATCGAATTTGATTACGTTAATAATGAATTTACTTTCAATGAAAAGTACACCAAGAGTAGGTTAAAAACTATTTTCTCAGCAAAAAATAATCAAGTCGTTATATATTAATATCAATTCTTTTTTTAGGATTTTAAAAGCTTAGAAAGTCTTATGATTAATTTATAATCGAACACTTCTAAATCCCATCCACATGGATGGGATTCCTTATTTTTAGCCTTCTTGCTGATAATCATATCAGCAAGAAGGTTTTTTGATCTGAACCAATATTCTCTATTCAGATTTAATTTACCATTACCTCATATTTTTGAAGTTTGGAATAGCTAAACTATAAATTGATGATGGTTTGGAGCCTAGGAAAGCCCTTCTCTAATTCGTTTTATTTAACAGGATGATTTGGTAGTCTTGATTCTATATGAAGTATGTAGTTTTCAGAAGATAGCTTTGGGCTCATAGCTATTACTAAGATATAGCAACTAACCATTGGGTATTTCTAATGGTATAGGAATATCTTCTGTGCTATCGTTCTAATATACTTTTGATTGAATTAAACAAAACCCCCTAAGCTTTAAAAATAGGCTTAGGGGGTGGATTTTAATTATTTTATGGTGGTTAAATCTATTGAATAGATGTTAATGCTAATAGACAATAAACTTCTTCGCTATGCTTGTTCCAGGAGATGCAACCTGAAGAATATAATTACCTTTTGGAAGCTTTCTGCCATCCAAAAGCTCGATTTTATAATAATTGTTATTCTCAGGTATTGAAATTTGCTTAGCAATCATTCTTATTCCCAAAGTATTGAATATGTTTAAATTATGCTTCCCTGGTTGTGGGTTTTTTAATTCAACAAAAATAACTTCTCCATCATTAGGGTTTGGGAATAGCACTATGGATTCTGTATTCTCTTTCTTATAATTTCTATTTTGAATGGCTATTGGATCAAACTCTTCAAAATTACCATCGTAGTCCGTTTGTCTTAACTTTAAATAGAAGGTTTTACCATTTACAGACAGATCGTCAATTACCGTATTGTAAACTAAATTCACACTGCTATTTCCTGCACCTAAAATGGTTTCTATTTCCAGATAGTTTATACCATCGATGGAGTAGAAAAGCGTAAAGTAATCGTTGTTGATTTCAGAAAGAGTTTCCCATCGAACCGAAATTCTATTAGAAAATAGAGCGCTGGCCTCAAAATTAACCAAAACTATCGGCAATGCATTTCCATTACCTATCGAACAGGGACCGGGATCACATCCCGCATTACTTCCAAACATGATGGAATTATCTTTGGCTTTTATTTCTTTATCAGATTGAATATTCCCAGAACCCGAAACAATCACATTGTCTTTGGCCTCCACTTTTTTATTCACCACTATATTTCCATCTACTAATGCGTAAAGATTGTCTCCCAATTTCATCTCGCCACCTACTATTATCACAGCGCAATTTTCTAGTTTAAGCTTAGAATTATCTTTTAATTCTAACTTGCCACCTATTCTTAGGGTGTCGCAAGCTTCAACTGTTAGAATGCCATTGTCTTCTACTTTTAGCTCACCTTCTATGGTTACATTTCCAGATATTTTAAGTTGACCAGAGTCTTTTATTTTAATCTTATGTTTACTACCCCCTGAAGGATCTATAACTGACCCCTGAATAGTGTAATACCCATTTCCATTAATTTCAATGTCAGTGTTAAGTATGATATTGTTAGTAATAGTAAGCACATCCCCTTTCTGAGGAATACCATTCGCCCAGTTCGCATGCGAATCCCACAAGCCATCTGATGTGGAATTGTTTTGTGAATAAACGTTGCAGGGCAGAAATTGCATAAATACTAGAAGAATGATGGTTAAACCTATTCTACTATTCACTGTTTTGTAATTGATCAATTTCATGTTTCTGGATTTATTAAATTAAAATTTTGGACAAGAGGTTGTTCTGTATTTTTTAGGTCTGTTCTTTGGTTTATTAAACGTTTGGACATAAGAGACTTCATGTGAATTTAAATTGATTCCCATCATTGAAGAAGGATATAGATCATAAGAATAACCGATTTGAAAGTGTTTGCCTTTGACTCCGAATATCATTACCATTGATTCGGAATTCGCATACCAAAGACCAAAAACAAACGCATTTGCTTCTATATATGCACCAAAGTTATACTTTGTGAAAGTGCCTTGTTTACTGATGATTATGTTTGGAGAAATGCTATAATCACTGCTTCCATTTAATTGATATTTTGCTCCTCCATGTAAGGTATAGCCTCTTTTTAGTTTTGAGGTTCCATTCTTATTAATAAGACCTGCTTCTGCCTGATTCAAATGATTAGCTGAAAACCCACCGTAGTATTTTTTAGAATAAATAAATACACCGCTAGAGGCGTCAAAGTATGAGGTTTCTTCTCCAACTTTTTGTTGACTATTGTATACTATCCCTTCACGAGAATCAATCATATCCTCAAAAACTAATTTGTCCCAGGCTACATTCTTTTGAACAAATCCAGCTTTCATTCCGACTCTTAAATAGAGGGTTTTACTCAATTTAATTTCATGGGCATATACTCCGCTGAAAGCAGTAGAGGTGAGCATTCCATCTCCCGCTTTATCACGGTAAACATTCAAGCCGAGTCCATTATTTTGGGACGATAAGTTTGTCTCAAAAGTTACATTTTGAGTGATAAAGGAATTTTGGATTTGAGGCCACTGATTCCTATAGTTTAAAGTCAATTTTGATTCTTCTTGAATTCCTGCTAAGGCAGGGTTTAGGTATACTGATGTAGTATAAAATTGTGAAAAATGAGTTTCTTGTGATTCAACAGCAGTTGAAAGAAAAGTCATTACTAAAACAAATAGATAGATGTGTTTCATAAGTTATAGATTTAAAGCAATAAAGTCACCGTTCCAGTTTTCGAAATTCGTTTGCCCGTAACTAGTTCTTTGGCAAAGAGCGTGTATACATAAACTCCGTCGGGAACTGGTTGTCCTTTGTGAGTGCCATCCCATTTATTGGCGATGTCGCTAGATTCAAAAATCAATTCACCCCAACGGTTAAATATTTTCAATTGGTATTCTTCAACATTAATCCCAACTGCTCCAAATTGATCATTTGATCCGTCATGATCTGGCGTAAATGCATTGGGCAGATAAATAGTTGTTGGTCTTTCGAATTCAATTGTATTAGATATACTTTCAATTCTCTTAGAGTCATCTTTGATTGCGACTACACGGAATACTTCTTTTTCATTAGAGTAGCTTGGCTTGTTTTGGGCACTCCCCACCTTTGCAATAGTAAATAATGCCAGAAGGATTAATTTAGATAGAATGAAAGAGTGGCATCTTGCTGTGCTCATTTAGCATTGTTTATTAGTTAACAATGTAATTTTACGACTAGAATGCTACTCAAAGAAGAAGGAGTTTCCCAACGCAAGGGATTTACCAGCAACCGTAATGCTTTATTTTTTAGACTGATTTTTAAGGGGAAAAATGGTGGAATTTTATACTTTATAACCTTGAATCAATACTTGGAAACCTTAATTCAATTTACTAGAAATTAATGATCTGATCTCGATCGTTCTCTGGTACGATCTTAATGGTTTCCCACTTATTGAATTTATTTAAACGCTGTATTTCGTAGTGTTTAACTCCACTGTCCCATTTTTCATATCCAGTCCACTTAATGTTACCAGTATGATCATCTATTTGAGTAGATTCAAGAAGAATTGAGCTTCCAGTATTCGTTAGTTCATTTTTATTAATACAAGTATTGATGACTTCAATCTGGTAGAAGTATTGTTCTATATCTACTGAAGTGCTCCTATCATTGTAAGTCGTATCAGTTTTTGAAACAAAAGTCAGTGGAGTAAAATTTAAGTTATCCAATGATCGATAAAGCACATAGCCCGTTGCAAATTCAGGAGCTACTTTTACTGCAGTCCATTCTACCAAGACAGAACTGTTGTCCTCTACAGTAGCTCGAATTATTTCTGATGTCTGCAGTTGAGAGATCCCATCCATTTTTATTAAGGAGGTATCGCTGTATGAACCTTGGCTTAGATCATTTGGACCAATTGCTTTTATTCTATAACTGTAACTATCCTTGCAGTATGCAGCAGTGTCTGTAAATTCTAATTGGGTGGAATATACAGTAGCGATTACTTTGGACGTGTTGGTGGCCACATCAAATCTTGAAACTTCATAAAAATCGATTTTGGCTCCTTCATACTTGGTCCATTCAATATTAATGGTGCTGTAATCTATCTTTTTTGCGCTCACATTGATGGTGCAATGAAAAGGGACATCATTAAACTTTAATTCTTGTCCACATTTATCTTGTGACACTATCTTGTAACAATAAATTAGGTCAAGTGTATTTAATGATTTGTCAATAAAGCTGATTTGATTCGGATCACTAAAGGTCTGAATTGCTTTGAATGAGCTGTCTAAAGAAGATTTGCGGTATAGAATGTTTTGACTAAAAGCAATGTCTGTATTCTTTTGCCATTCTATTATAACTTCATGATCATTCAAAACAGAAACTCTATTCATAGATGTTTCAGAAGGAATAGAATCAAATACTTTAATGAGCGCAGGCTTCTTGATGATATCACTGCATCCATTCTCTACTTTTACTGATAGACTTATATCATAAATGCCTGCCGAGAAGGTTTTGCTTACTGTAGAGGTTTTCCCAAATGTTACTCCATTTTGTTCCCAATTGTAAATTGGTTTTGAATTAGCAGTAGATTCTCCTAAAAAGGCACTTTCGAATTTGACATCTAGCTGTTTACACCCTTCATCATTGTTGATTGAGAAATCTACCTCTGGTGCTTTTTTTATTTTAATGTAGATAGTATCTCTTGTAGGACAAGCACCTTCAAAACTATAGAAAACGGTATCGATGGCACCTTTAGCTTTATTTGGGTCAAATATACCTGTGAAAGGGTTACTAATTCCTGTGCCATACCACATTCCTCCAGCTTCCTGAGAATTAAGTTTTATTGGTTTTTCATTACTACACATCGGAGAAACAGGTGTAAGCTTAGAATTTGGTGTGTGAAGCACGATTAAGCTGTCAAATCTTGTGCTGTCTATACAGCCTGCTTTGTTCTCAGTAGTTAAAGAGATCGCGTATGCCCCCGGTTGGGTGAATGTATAAATAGCGGAGCTGTCTTGCATCGTTGTTCCATTTCCTAAATCCCACTTCCACTCATTGGCGTTGCTGCTATCAGCTGTAAATTCTACTTTAAATGGGGCACAACCAATGGAGTCTTTTATTTTGAAATTCGCTACTGGTTTGTCATTAATTATTACTTGGGTTGGCATTGTATATAAGCCACTGCATCCGGATGAATCAATTGCTTTTAGCGTTACGGAATAGTTGCCATGGTTGCTATAGATATAGGATGGGTTTTGCTGAGTGGAAGTATTTCCATCTCCAAAAAACCAGTTCCATTGAACGGCATTGATTGAAGAGTCAGAGAATTGGATGGGGCTTACTCCGCAAACCACAGAGTCTGAAACTGAAAAGTTAGCAATAGGTCCTGGAACAAAAACTTCCTTTTTAACCTCTAAGGTATCAATGCAGCCATTATTGTTTGATACAATAAGTGATACATCATATTTTCCTGGTTGGTTATATATTTTAAGTGGATTCTTAGCGGTAGAAGCAGTGCCATCTCCAAAGCTCCATTTCCAAGAAGTAGCACTATTCGAACTGTCTGTAAAATTGACCATCATTGGAGCACAGGTGCTATTGTATGAAGTTTTATAGTTGGCAGCGATTGAGGAAACTTTGATCGCATTAGGATAGACTGTTGTATCGTAGCACCCATCAATACTTTTTGTAATTAATTGCACCGTGAAAATTCCATCATTTTTATAACTATGAGTTGGATTTGTTGCAGTAGAGGTGTCTCCATCACCAAAGCTCCAAAAGGATTGAATAGAGTGTGATGACTTGTTAATGAAGTTAACAGCAAGTGGCGCGCAGCCAGATGTGTCTAATATTTCAAAATCTGAATGAAGAATTGAAGGCGTATAATTAGTAGTGATAGAATCTGTGCAACCGTTTTGCGCAGTAACTTTTAGTGAAATGTTGATTGAGCTATCTTGTGTGAAAAAAGAGTAGTGGTTTAAGTGGTTTGTTGGCACATTGTCAATTTTCCATTCCCACTGACTATTGTTTGAATTTGTATCAGTTACAGAAATTTGAACCGGATAACAGTTGGTTAATTGTTCAATTTTGAAGTTTGCTTTCACATCTTTTACCTGAACCGAAGTTGGATGAGTGAAATTGTTTTGACAACCCTGCTTTGAAACACTCAAGCTAATTTGGTGGATTCCCGCTTGGTTTAATTTTATTGATGGAAATACACTGTGACTTTTAACCCCATTTCCAAAATTCCATTCGTAGGCATCGGCGTTAATTTCTTCAGGGATAAAAAGGAATGATTCATTTTTGCAATTTGCTGTGTCTACAATAGTAAATTGAGCAGAAGCGCCTTTAATTCGAATAGAGTCTAGTTGATGAATGATTTCGCAACCAATTGAATTTTTGCTGATGACTTGAATTGCGTATGTGCCAGCTTTAGAATAGGTATGCATGGCCATCTGGGAACTATCCGAACTTCCATCACCAAAAAACCAACGATAGGTTGCAGAAGAATCACTTGCACTGAAGAATAATGAATCTCCAACACATGCTGAATCTGGGAGACTAAAATAAATTTCATTTTTGGGGAAATTTAAAATCCGTATTCTGGAGGACGAACACCCCATACTATCATTTACAAAAAGGCGGATTGGGTGATTTCGAATTGAATATGGAAATTTATGATTTATTGCAAGGGAGGAGGTGTCGATACTAGTTCCAAAATTCCATATCCACTTGGTTGCATTCAAAGAAGTGTTATTAAACATGATAGAAGCACTGTCGCAACCATAGGAAATGCTTGTGGTAAAGTTAGCTACAGGACCATTTACTGTTATGTAGTTATTCCAAAGAATGGTGTCTTTTCCCTGTGGGTTATCAGTAATTAAGAGTACGGAGTATAACCCTGGTGTTCTATAAACATGCATGGGATGTTCTTGTAGTGAAGTGCTTCCATCTCCAAAATCCCAACTCCAAGCGATTGCATTGGTGTCTGGGTTGCTGAATTGAACCATTTGTGGCGCACATTTCTGAGTAATAAAATTCCGTGAATGGATGGTATCTGGACTATTTATGGTGCCCGATCCTTTGCCTGATTTTGGGGACTCTCCTGCTACTAAGCAGCTTTTAAAGTCGATGTAATTAGGAAAGTAAACACTCTGCATACACCCTTTTGAGGTGAATAATGTCAAGGAAATATCATAGATGATAGTATCAGGAAATTGATGAGTTGGACTTTGTAACGTCGAATAAGTTCCATCTCCAAAGTTCCACAACCAGCTAGTAGCATTTTCTGTGGAATCGGTCAACTGTATGATTCCCTGCTGACAGTCAAATCGCAATGTGGTTATTTTAGGAACGATACTATCTATTTGAACAGTAGCATAGTTTTCTATGAAAATTGGACATCCGTTGGAGCTAAAGGTTTTAAGAGTTACGGTATAGGTACCAGGCTTATTGTAGGTATACGTGGGATTTCTTATCATTGATGTATCTCCATTCCCAAAATCCCAGGTCCATGCATTGGAGCCCAATTGATTGTCTGAAAAGTCAAGAGGTAGTGGCAAACAACCCATAATAGTGTCACTCAAACTACCTGATAGTGTATCATCAAAAGCAGTAATAAAGTTAGTGTATGTAATGGAATCAATGCATCCTGAAGTAGTTTCAATTATTAATGAAACATCAAACTTGCCGCTTTTGTGGAAGGTATGAGAAGGATTCTTTTGTTGTGAGGTGTCCCCATCACCAAAGTTCCAATGCCATTTATTTGCTTTTGAGCTAAGGTTTTGGAAATTAATAGTAAGTGGAAGGCATCCCCAAGTCTTTTTAGCTGATAACTGGGCTTTAATCGTATTTATGTCAATGGATTTAGTGGAGGCGCTGGAGCACAAGCTAGTATCCGTTGCAATTAAAGAAACGGTGTAGTGGCCTGATTGATTGTATGAATGCGATGGATTTAATAAATTAGATGTGGTATTGTCACCAAAATTCCATGTGAATGAATTTGCACTTAAATTGGTTGTTGTATTCATAAATTGAATAGCTCCATTCTTGCACAATGCAGCAGTGTCATAGCTAAATGAAGCTTGACTACCGCCCTTCACTTTAATAAAACCTGCCTTAGTTAAAGAGTCCACACAACCATTACTGTTGCTGGTTATCAAGGTTATTGAGTAACTCCCTGAGCTATCAAAGTTGGTTGTTATGCTATCTCCACTGAATACCCGAGTGTCACCCATATTCCACTGGTAATTAAAGCCTTGGTTAGGTAATTTTTTATAGAGGCTCACCGTTAATGGCGCACAACCCGAGTTGATTGATGAGGTAAAATCTAAATTTGGTTTATTGTGAATCTTGATGTGGTTGATCTTTTCTAAAGTGTCTGAACAGCCAAATTGGTTAATGGCGATTAACCGTATTGAATAATTTCCTGCACTGCTATATTTATGGGTTGGGTTTTGCACTCTAGAGGAGTCTCCATCACCAAAAAACCAACGCCAGCTAGTAATTGAATTACCATGGCCACTGAATGAAAATAGCTGCGAAGTATCGCATCCTACACTGTCATTAACTATAAAGGAAAATTGAGGCGAATTTTGAATTGTAATGGCTTGATTGGCTTGTTTGAAATTACTGCATCCCAAACTATCAGATACCATCAACTTTACCATATAATTTCCAGAGGCAGCATATGAATGAGTGGGGTTTCGAAGGGTTGAAGTATTTCCATCTCCGAAATCCCAAGTGTAGTTGATTCCGACAGTAGATAGATTGTTAAAACTAATTTGATTTTGATTCAAACAAGCACTATTCACGGTGTAGTTAAAATCAGCAGTTGGGATGTCATTTACTGTTATTGCATTTTTTAGAACCAAGGTATCTGAATGACCTAAGGTGTTTTTGGCAATTAAAGTAATGTCATATATTCCTTTTAAAGTATAGATGATGGATGGCTGAGCTGCTAATGAAGTACTCCCATTTCCAAAGTCCCATTCAAATTGGGTGGCATTTAAAGAAGTGTTGGTAATTGAAACTGAAAGTGGTGCACAACCACCATTGGTAGAAAGTTGAAAACTAGCCAACGGAGATGAACCCTGACCAAAAGCTGCAGAAGTAATCACACTAAAAAAAAGGATAATATTTAATTTGTATTGGTGCAAGCAGTTCATATGACTCAGAATTTTATATAAGTCAATATTAAGAGAAGAGTAACGTAGAGTTGTCAAGACAATTTCCAAACGTGATTATTTGGCTAACTAACGATGGCTTACTTTTTTTTGAAGACTCTAGTTGGACGAGTAAGGTTGCTATTTCATGTTGGTAATGAGTTATTCCCAGTCAAAAGTTTAAGTTGTTGGAATTCATTATTTATTTGAGAGGATGTTTGTAACTGTCATCGAATGAAAACATAAACTAATCGTTTTAAAACAGACTATAGTCTAATTCTACTCATGGGATTAAAAATTAATTCTCAACTTCGAACAACCAAAAACCTCTTCTTACGTAAAAGATTAGTCAGCAATCCCTCCAGTTAGTTTATGATATTAATAGATGAAGTCTTCAAGAATAAAGTGCTTAACTTCTCTTTAAGTGGTGTTTATGTGTTTGATATTGAGAAAGGACATAATGTTTATATCAACGAACAATACACCAAATTAACCGGATATACGCTAGAAGACATCAATAGTCTTAGTCCTGATAAATTCTTGGACTTATTTCATCCAGACGATCAACTTGCGTTAGGAAATCACATGTCAAAAGTCATCGCCTCTAATGATGGAGAAGCTTTAGAAATCGAGTATCGCTTTAAAAAATCAGATGGAACTTGGATGTGGTGTTTATCCCGTGATTCCATTTTTGAAGTAAATAAAGATGGAAAGAACACTCAGTTTATTGGCTCTTTCATAGATATTACCAAAGAGAAGGAGCGAGAACTTTCAGCTCAATCTTTAAAGGAGAGAATGAAAATGGCCATTGAAACTGCTTCAATTGCTGTTTTCGAATCTAATCTAGTCGAAGATAAGGTGACTTGGGAGGGAGATGTGTTTAGTGTTTACGGATGTGGGCCTGATGAAATCGTGTCTTTTTCAGATTGGTCAAAGCTGGTTCATCCTGAAGATGTGGATCGAGTGGCTAAAGTGCTCGAAGAAGGGGCTAAAAGCCAGCAAGTTCAAAAAGTTGTATTTAGGATTATAGACAGTAACGGTGAAGTACGTTTTATACGGTCAACCGTTAAAGTGATTATCAATGAAAAAGGGGAGGTTATCAAGCACATAGGGACGAACACTAATGTCACTGAAGAAAAAATAAAAGAAGACACGGCATACTATGCGAACCAACGATTAAAATTGGCCTTAGATGCAGCTTCTCTTTTAGTTTTTGAAACAAACTTTGCTGAAGATTTTATCAGTTGGGAAGGAGATGTTTCAAAAATATACGGCTGTGGAGAAGAAGAAATATCAAAATTTTCAGATTGGTCTTCCTTCCTATATCCCGAAGATTTAAAAACAGTTTCAGAATTAATTAAATTAGCTGCAGAAACCAAAATCAGTCAGCACACTATTTTTAGAATTAAGGATAAGAAGGGATATTTAAAATATGTAAAAGCTTCAATATCTGCAATAACTAATGAAAGTGGTGAAATTGTAAAGTTGATTGGTATCAATAGGGATGTCACTCAATTCAAAGAAAATGACAAACTTCTAACTGTCACAAGAAATGAATTGTTACAACTCAACGAAACTCTTGAAAAAGAGCGTGCACAAATGCAATACTATTTTGATGCTATTCCCTCAGTTATCATACTGTTAGATATTCAAGGTAAAGTAGTCATGGTAAATGATGCTGCATCTGAATTGTATGGTTACAGTAAAAAAGAGATGATTGGCTTGGACTTTCTGCACACTTTTATTCCAAAACGATTAATTGAAAAAACAATCCAACAATTTCAAGATTTATTAGCTATAGATGAGGTTAAAGATAACTACTATATAGAAAACTGGGCACTTTGTAAAGATGGAACTGAACGGTTTCTTGCTTGGAGGAATTCGCAAATTTACGATGATCTGGGTAACGTAACTGGCACTATCAGCACAGGGGATGACATCACCTTGCAAACGAGGAAAAAGGAAGAGGTGGTCTTTTTAAAAGAGTTTTCTGAATTGGCTATTGAGTCTTTCGATTTAAAAACAATCCTTTATAAAGCACTTGAAAGTATTTGTGCTTTTACAAATTGGCCAATTGGCCATATTTTTCTTCCGGATCACAATAAGGAAGCGCTAACTTCATCTGATATTTGGTACACAGATGGCAAGGAAGATTATAATGGTTTTGTTAAGGCCACTTATAATACAGTTTTTTCTAAAGGCGAAGGAGTTTTAGGAACTGTTTGGGATTTGCAAAAAGCCATGTGGGTAGACGACCTAAATAAAGCAAAAGGAATAAAAAGAGAAAAAGAAGTAAAAAAATACGGTTTAAGAGGAGCATATAGTATTCCTGTTCCAATAAGGGGAGAAGTTGTTGCCGTATTAGAATTCTTTTACAAGAAAACCAAAAATGAAAGAATTGATTTATTAGAAGAATTTGTCAACCAGCTGCAAGAGCAGTTGGTTATTATCATTGACCGATACAATGCTCAGGAACAGCTGAAAGAAGCAATGCTTCAAGCAGAACAAGCCAATAAGGCGAAGAGTGTGTTTCTAGCTAACATGTCGCATGAAATTAGAACTCCAATGAATGCTATTTTGGGACATGCGCAGGTTTTAAATCGGGAAAAAGACATTACAGGAAATCAACAAATGAGTATTACAGCAATACATAAAAGTGGTAACCACCTACTGGCTTTGATTAATGACATTTTGAACTTGTCAAAAATTGAAACTGGGAAAATGGAGCTGAGATACAATACGTTTGAACCACTCAGACTGATTAAGGAGTTAAGTGATATTTTCCATTTTGAATTGGCTCAAAAAGGGTTAGATTTAATCATTGAAGGAAAAAAGAACCTACCAGCCTATATTCAAACGGATGAAAATAAGGTAAGGCAAGTGTTGATTAATCTGATAGCCAATGCTGTAAAATTTACGAATCAGGGGAGTATATTAATCAATATTTCTATAAAGGATGGGGATATCTCTGTTGCTGTAACCGATACTGGTATTGGAATTCCAAATGATGAATTGGAAACTATCTTTAAATCCTTCACTCAAGCCAGACAAGGAATGCTAAAAGGTGGCACCGGTCTTGGCCTTTCAATTAGCAAGAAACTCGCTCGATTAATGAAAGGAGACTTAACGGTGAAAAGTATCCACGGCAAGGGTTCTACATTTACCTTCACATTCCCATATTTGATAGGGGAAGAGTTGTTTATTGTTAAGAATGAAACGTTTAAAGAAGTCGTTCAAATTAAAAAAGGTCAACCTACAATTAAGGTTTTGGTAGTCGATGACATCACTGAAAATAGAGAAGTGTTAGATTTATTACTCGGATCCATTGGATTTGAAGTAAAATCTGCAATCAATGGAAAAGAAGGGGTTGAGCTTTTTAAAGAGTGGTTGCCCAATGTGGTGCTGATGGATATGGTAATGCCAATAATGGATGGCATTGAGGCAACGAAAGAAATTAGGAAACACCCCAAAGGAAAGTCCACAGTGATTATAGGAGTTAGCGCCAGTGCATTTGATGAGGAAAGAGACCTATTTATTAGTTGTGGGGCAAACGATTTTGTGCGAAAACCATTTCAACTTTCGGAACTACTTCAGAAAATCAAAAATGAAACCGGTGTAAATTATGAATACAAACAAATAGTAGAACCTGGTCAAGCACTCCCAATTGGGAAGGCTAGTCCAGAGATGATAATGAACCTGCCAAAAGAATTGAGCAACAGTATCAAGAAGGCAGTTATCGAAGGAGATTTAGATGCGCTGCAAACTATTTCTGAGAAAATAGCGACTACACATGCTGAGGTTTCTGAGCTGATTAAAAATCGTCTTTCTTCTTATGATTTAGAAGGAATGGAGGAATTATTTAATACCGTTAAATGATAAATATAACCGATAAAGAAGACATCTTGTTAGTTGATGATAATCCTGAGAATTTAAAAGTACTTGCTAGTATTTTAAAACCCGCAGGCTATGTTATTCGTTTAGCTATGAATGGGGTCAAGGCGCTAGAAAGTATAAATGCAAAGATGCCCAAGTTGATATTGTTGGATGCTCAAATGCCCAAAATGGATGGCTATGAGACGTGTAGAGAGTTAAAAAAAGACGAGAAGTTAGCTAAAATTCCTGTTATTTTCATCAGTGCTTCATCTGAGGTTCTAGACAAAGTAAAAGCCTTTGAGGTTGGTGCAGTGGACTACATTGAAAAACCATTTCACATGGATGAGGTCATTGCTAGGGTTGGAACACATTTAACAGTGCGGAAACAGAGTGAGCAATTGCAACAAGCCCTGACCCAAGTGAATGAAACTCAGAAACGACTAATCCAGTCTGAGAAGATGGCTGCTCTTGGGATGCTATCAGCTGGGATTGCTCATGAAATCAATAATCCCATCAATTTTGTAAATGCCGGGGCTGCAGGAATTGAGCTAGATCTTATTGATCTCTTGAGTTTGTTAGATCTTTACGATGATATCGATCTTGAAAAACATTTTCCAAGTGGATTGAAAAAAATAGAGAACTTTAAAGAGGAGATAGATTATCATTATATTAGAGATAATATTATGACTACAGTCAATGATATTAAGACTGGTGCTGCCAGAACTGAAGAAATTATCAAAGGATTAAAACGATTTTCAAGAGGAGATAGCGAAACCAAATACAAAGTAAATATCAATGAAGAAATATCGAGTAATATTAAAATTATTCAAAGAGTCTCTAAAAAGAGAATTTTATTCATTTTAGATTTACAAGAAGACATAGCAATTTTCGACGGGTTCCCTGGTCAATTGAATCAGCTATTTATGAATTTAATTATGAACGCCGAACAATCCATTAAAGATAATGGAGTGATCAAGATAGCTACATTTAATAAAGATGGTGGAGTTGCTATTATGATTTCTGACAATGGTTGCGGGATACCTGAGGAACTGGGTAATCGAATTTTTGACCCCTTTTTAACAACCAAAAAAGTAGGAGAAGGGACAGGATTAGGTTTGTCCATCAGTTTTGGTATCGTAGAAAATCACAATGGAACCATCACCTACTCAAGTGAAGTGGATGTGGGGACTGTTTTTAGCGTTTATCTGCCATGTAAATGATGTACTGAGATTGTTTTAGTGGAATGGAATGATTGTATTAAAGTGCTAGAGTAAAATAATTACAATAAAACATCAGGAGTTTGATAGTTGATTTGTTACCAGGTAATTTAAAGAAATAAGAGAAAGCATTGATTAAGGGGAGTATGGATAAATTGACAAAGTACAATATATTGTATGTAGATGACGAAGAGAGTAATCTTCGAGTTTTTAATGGTTTGTATAGGAGAAAGTACAATATAGTTACTTCTACTTCAGCTGAAGAAGCTTTGGTTTTATTTGATCAAAGTGATTTTGATTTAGTTATTTCGGATCAGCAAATGCCTAAGGTTTCAGGACTGGAATTTTTAGGGATTATTAAAGAGAAGAATTCCCAAATTCCTACTATATTATTGACTGGCTATACTGATCATGATGTACTCAAAGAAGCATTCAATAAAACAGGGGTTCATAAATACATCAATAAACCTTTTGACCCAGATAGTCTTTCTACTATTATGGATTTAGCCATTGAAGGCTATTTGTTGTCGAAGGAAAAACAAAAAATACAAGAAGACCTGCTTAAAAGTGAAGACCGATTTAGAGGGATTTTTAATTCCATGGCTGATGTTTTCGCTAGGGTAAATTTTTCAGGGGAGATAGAAGTGATGAGTCCATCATCGTTAGATCTTTTTGGCTATACAGCAGATGAATTGATTGGTCAAGATGTAGATATGTTGTATGCCAATCCAGAAGAAAGAAAAGCCCTAATTTCTAAACTTAAAAAGTTAAAAATAATACGTGGTGCTGATACAATTATTATTACTAAAAGTGGGGAGCTGAAGCCCATCTCAATTACAGCCAAATTTTATTATGACAAAGAGAATAACCCTATTGGAGTAGAAAGTATTTCAAGAGATATTTCTGAAATAAGGGAGATGCAGCAATTGCTGAAAGAACGAAATGATCTGCTTAATGAAACTCAACGATTGGCAAAGATCGGAAGCTGGCATTATGACATCGCCACTAAAAAGGTATCGTGGTCAGATACATTATCCATAATATATGGGATTAATGACTTTAACTCAATTGATACTTCCGTAGAGGGCTATATCGCTTTTTTTCATCAATCCGATCAGCAGCGAGTAAAAGAAATAATAGCTAGAGCGTTAAAAAATCTTGAAAATTTTTCGTTTGATGCCACTATCGTAAGGCAAGATGGAAAAGAGCGGGTTTTGTCCAATTTTGTCAAATTAGTGACCAATAAAAAAAATCAATTAATAAAAGTAATAGTTGCATCTTTAGATATCACAGAAAGTAAAATAAGGCAGAAGGAGTTAATAAAAAGTGAGGAAAAGTTTAGGGTATTGGCAGAGGAATTGCCGATTCAAATACTTAAAATAGACCGAAAATTAAATGTGACTTATGCTAATAATCTGGCAAAAAGCAATTTGTCTTCTTTTAGACATGATAAGTTAACCATCCATTCATTCTTTCACAAGGAAACACTTCAGGTTTTATTAGGGGCTATTCAGGGTGTAATGAATAGTGAGAGGGAGTCTTACATAGAGTTTGAAAGTAAAAATAAATGGTTTGCTCTAAATATTTCAATAATTAAAGAGCCAAATGGAATAGATAATATGCTATTGCTTATCCATGACATTACCGAGAAGAAGGAAAGTGAGCGGGTTCTAAGAAATATGAATGAAGAGTTAGAACGCAAAGTAACTGATCGAACCAAAGACCTAGAAGCTGCAAAGGATACCATAGAACTTGCCTATAAAAAGGAAAAGGAGTTAAGCCAATTGAAATCACAATTTGTTTCCACAGCTTCTCACCAATTTAGAACACCACTTACAGTGATACAATCAAATATTGGCTTGTTAGGTATGCAAATACATGAAGCAGGACCTGAGTTTAAAGTAAAGTTTGATCGAGTGTATCCAAGAATTATTTCTGAGGTTAAAAGAATGACCGATTTAATGGATAATGTTTTAATCCTTGGAAAGAAAGAATCTGGGATGATAAAACCCAACCTTCAAATGGTTGATATACAGTCATTGGTTCAATCAATCCTACAAAAATACAATGAAATTCAGATAGATGGTAGAAAAATTGAGTTGACCAATAGTGGATCAGGTACGATGTATCATATAGACCCTGAGCTTTTTGAAAATGCATTTTCAAATTTAATTTCAAATGCCTTTAAGTATTCTCAATCCAAGCCCGCTCCATTGGTTCACTTGAAACATAAAGTGGGGAATCTGACCATTACGGTGCAAGATTTTGGGATAGGAATACCTAAAGAAGATATCGGTCAGGTGTTTGAACCATTTTATAGAGCTGGGAATGTCAGTGATATAAGTGGTACAGGATTAGGAACCTCAATTGTAAAGACTTATTTAGAATTGATGGGTGGAAGTATTGATATAGAGAGTGAATTAGGCAAGGGAACAACATTTACTATTAACATAGAAAAATAGACGTATGAATCGAATAGTAATAGTAGAGGATGAGTTACACATTAGAGAAACATTGCAGGAAATCTTAGAATTTTCAGGATACGAGGTGTTTGCGGCTAGTAATGGAAAATTAGGATATGAATTGATTTTGGAAGAAGAACCAGATTTAGTATTATGTGATATAAATATGCCCGAAATGGATGGTTTTGCTTTGTTGGAGGCCATTAATCAGAAATTCATTGATAAGGTCATGCCCGCTTTCTTATTTCTTACTGCTAAAGTAGAAGTTAAAGAAATTAGATATGGAATGAATTTAGGTGCCGACGATTATATTCTCAAACCTTTTGATACGGTAGAGATTCTTAAAATCATACGATTAAGGTTAATTAAACGAGATAAAATGTTGGGGCAGAGCAACAAATCTTCTATTCCGCCTAAGTTGCTATTTAACAAATTGCCTATTCCTTCAGAAGAGGGTCTTGAATTGGTGCCTTTTAATAAAATCATACAATGTACCGCAGATAGGGCTTATTGTTATTTTTACTTGGAAGGAGGTAGAAAGTTGTTGGTTTCTAAGCCTATGAAAGAATTCGAGGCCACTTTAATTTCAAATGGATTCTTTAAAGTTCATAAATCCAATATTGTAAACCTCGAATTTGCTGTTAAATACGTTCGGGGGAAAGGAGGGTATTTAGTACTTTCAGATGGCTCCAATGTCATTGTCTCTTCAAGAAAGAAAGATGAGCTGTTACAGTTGTTAGGCAATAAATAAGCTAAATTATCTAAAAACTTACTTTGGGTAAGCTAAAGTAGCCATTCGGAAACCTGCTCACTGTCAATATTGAAATGCATCTTATTATTGCATCGAATATTAAACTACTCGATATGAAAAAGATTCTAATTGTAGAAGACGAATCGGCAATAAGAGAAACCATCTCAGAAATACTTCAATTTTCCAATTATGAGGTCATTAAAGCCCAGGACGGAAAAGTGGGTTACGAAAAGGCAATTGAGACCTATCCTGATCTGGTGATTTGTGATATGATGATGCCTAGGATGAATGGGATAGATACCATTAAAGCTTTTCGAAATCATTCTTCATTAAAGCACATTCCTTTTATCTTTTTGAGTGCAATGAGCGAACTCTCTGATATACGCAGGGGAATGAATCTAGGGGCGGAGGATTACCTGACCAAGCCATTTCAACCAAAGGAACTTCTAGCCACAATTGAGCTCCAGTTTAAAAAAATAACGAAGAATAAGGAACTGTATAAATCTACTAGCAGTTTTCAAGCTGAAAAAGAGCTGGCAGACCTTAAGCATACTTCAGCCGTAAATGAGCAAAAATGGGTAGACTACCTAAAGTCAGCAGCAAACATACAAAGTGTTATTTTGCCCAAATTTGAAGAATTAAATGAGTCTTTTCCGGAGAATTTCATTTACTTCAAACCCAAGTACAGTGTGTCCGGTGATTTTTACTGGGTTCAAGATTTTGGAGATTCTAAACTGATAGCTGTTGCAGATTGCACTGGTCATGGTATATCAGCCTCACTTTTAACAATTTGTTGTTACAATGGATTGAATCTGGCGGTAAGGCACTATGGCCTGAGAAAACCAAAAGAAATACTTGAAAAAGTAAATGAATTAGTGTTAACCTTTATGCAAGAGCATGGTAGGACCCACAATGAGGTAGGAATGGATGTTCTAATTTGTTCCATCAATAAGAAAGACAAAACAATAATTTATGCTGGAGCGAAAAGACCATTGTATATTGTAACCAATAACCTGGATTCAGTGCCAAATAAAAAAGTGATAAAGTATACTCAAAAACAGGGGAAACCATTATTCAGAATAAAAGGAAGTCTTTTTACGATAGGTAGTACAAATAAAAAAGTTAAGTTATCGGAGGAGACCATGAATTATGAATCTGGGGATATGATTTACCTGAGTTCTGATGGATATGCAGATCAATTTGGAGGCACAGCTGATAAATGTTTTAAGTCGATAAACCTGATCCAGTTATTGATGTCAATTCAAGAAGAAAGTATGAAAGAACAGAAACACATTCTTGCTCAGAATCTCAATCAGTGGAAGGGTGAGACGGAACAAACAGACGATATAACTGTAATGGGAATAAGGCTATAGCTGTTAATAATTAGTTGTGTACTTTTTAATTACACAATTACAGATTACGTTTTCTAAATAGGTTAATAAAAAATTTGAACTGTTTATTTTAGCTAGTTCGACTAGTTTGATCAATAATCTTTTTTAGAATATTTTCAACCTCAATACTTGAAATTTTTAATTGGGTTAGCCAAAATGAGACTTTATCCAAGTTATCAGGCTGCTCTTCCATTAAACTTACAATTTCTAAAATTCGGGTGACAGGAGCATTCAACACATTGGATTGTGTCCAAGCAATATTACTTAAAGTCGCATTTTGAGTTTCAATTGTCTTAAGTTGTCTTACAGTTTGAGATATATCATTTGACTGCACAATCAGCTTACTATTTGCCTCACTACTAATCTTTCTAAAATAGAGGTCTACTTTGATTTCATTACCATTACTTAAAAAGTGAGTAAAGTACTTGCCATTCAATTCCTCTTGTTTAGAAGTGAATTTTTTAGCGATAAGTACCTCTTCTTCCTCAGGATGTAATTGATAAAATGTCATTTTTAGAAAATCATCCAATAAAAAGCCATATTTTTTTTGTGCTGCGATATTTGCATGGAGGATTTGTAGCGTGTTAGAGTCCAAAAGCCATGTTGGTTGTGGATTAAAGTTGAAAAGGTTTTCATAATTTTTCTTTTCTTCTTCAAGCTGACGAACGAAATCACTTCTATTTAATGCAAAAACAATCGTTTTATGAAGAATGACTGGATTTATTTCATCTTTTATTAAATAGTCATAAACCCCCAATTGAAGACTCTTATTCACAAGGCCTAAATCTGAATTTCCAGTAAGAATAATGGTGGGGATATGAAAATGAAAGGATAAAAGCTTGTTGATTAAATCAAGTCCATTTATGTCAGGGAGGTGTAAATCCAACAATATTAAAGAAACCTCAACATTACTATTTTGCAAGCATTCTATTGCATTTGTAAAGGTTGTCACATGTATAATTTCTATGGGCTTAAATTTGTCATGTAAATATTCCTCAATCAATACGAAGTCACCTAAATTATCTTCGATAATAAGAACGGTCAATTTTTCTGAAAAGTCATTTAGTTGTTTCATAGTTCTATTCTGAAAGTGTGTTTAATTGCAACCAAAATTGCTCAATTTTCAATACTGCATCCAGAAAGTCACCTACATTTAGTGGTTTTTGTACATAGCTGTTGCAATGGTTACCATAGGCTTTCTCTATGTATTTTTGATTAGAGGAAGTAGTAAGTATAATGATAGGAATTTTTTTGAGGTTAGAATCTTTTTTTATTTCTTGCAAAACTTCATGCCCATTAAAAATGGGCAAATTTATGTCTAGTAAAATAATATCCGGTCTTTTTGCTTCTGCATATTTTCCTTTTTTATACAGAAAGTCAAGTGCTTCTTGCCCGTTCTTGGCAACACTAATCTCAGTTTTTATTTTACATTCTTTAAAGGCCTCAATGGTCAGTAGAATATCTCCTTGATTGTCTTCAACCAAAAGAATATGTGCTGGTTTTATCTTTTCATTTTTCATGCTTTTTTGTTTTTGGAATAGTGAAATAAAATGTTGAACCTTTCTGAAGAGCCGACTTAAGCCATATTTTTCCGCCCACTAGCTCAACGTGTCTTTTTGCTATTGAAAGGCCTATGCCTGTGCCTGCAAATTCCTCCTTATTATGAAGTCGTTGAAAGATGATAAATATCTTTTCGTGAAATTGAGGGTCTATGCCAATCCCATTGTCTTTAATCGAAAAGGTCCATTCATTGGTATTTTCTGTGGCATTTATCTCAACGATTGGAGCTGTGTCGGTAGAGGAGTATTTTAATGCATTGTCTATTAGGCAATGGAAGACTTGAACTATGGCTGCTTTATAGGTATTCAGTGAAGGTAGATCTGTGTATTTGATCGTAGCAGAACGTTCTGAAATGAGTGAGCTTCTTAGGTTTATATATTCAGATATCAATTCGTTAAGGTCTACATCTTCTTTTCCTTCAGAGGGTCTACTGGCTCTAGAGTATTCCAATAAATCAAGAATAATTTGCTTCATTCTTTTGGCACCATCTGCTGCAAAATAGATGTATTGGTTTCCTTTTTCGTCCAGTTGGTCTCCAAATTTTCGTTGCAATAAATCCATGAAACTAGTTACCATTCGAAGTGGCTCCTGAAGGTCATGAGAAGCTACAAAAGCAAACTGCTCCAACTCTTCATTGGAGCGTTCAAGTTCGAGTGTATATTGTTTTAGTAGTTCCTCATTTTTTACTTCCTGTGTGATGTCTGAAGAAATACCAATAATTCCTGATAGTTGATTGTTTTCATCATAAATTGGGGAATTGGAAATTCTTGCTGGAAAATCTGTTCCATTTTTTCTTTTTACATTAAATTCTCCTGTCCAAGTTTGCCCTTTTTTGAGCATTTCAAATATTTGATTAGCTTCTTCTTGATTGGTATCTAATGGAGTTAAATTAATAATGTTTTTTCCTATTGCTTCTTCCGCTTTCCAGCCATAAATATTTTCGGCGGTTTTGTTCCAATAATTCACAACTCCCTCTAAGTTGGTCGCAATTGCCGCTTGTCCGATCATGCTTAACAAATTAGCTTTGAACTTGTTTTCATCCTCCGCTTTTTTTCGTTCTGTGATATCAAGTATTACTGCTAGAAATCTTCTTTTATCGCTTTCTATTACTAACTGTAAATGGACTTCAACTGGGTATAAGCTTCCGTCTTTTCGTTTGTGGTTGGTAAAAAATACTATTTTGCTTTTCTCTTCAGATACTAATGGAGTAATTAGTTTATTAAAAGATTCTTCTGTATAGTCAGGCTTTATATCAATTGGGGTTAACCTTTTTATTTCCTTTTCTGAATAACCCAAATTAAGGAGTGCACCCTTATTGACGAAGCTAAAGTGAAATGTTTGCGAATCGAAAATGTAGATTTCGTTCAAACTGTTTTCTATAGTAGTCTGTAGGTTATTTTTTTCTTGTTCTGCTTTTTTTCGTTCAGTAATGTCGAAACGAATGGCGAGGTATTGTAATGGTTTATTTTTTGCGTCTAAAAAAGGAACAATAGTAGTATCTACCCAATAATAAGAGTTGTCTTTTGCTCTATTTTTTATTTCTCCCCGCCATACCTTTCCCGATCCTATTGTGTTCCACAATTCGTTAAAAAATTCTTTGGAGTGGTGCTTCGAATTAATTAATCGATGTGTTTTTCCGATAATTTCTTCATTTGTATATTTTGAAATTTTGCAAAAGTTGTCATTGACAGATGTAATTATTCCTTTACTATCTGTAAAGGCAATGATTGCCGATTGGTCTAAAGAATATTTATAATCCTTCAATGATTTTAAGCTATTCTCTAATTCAAGTCTAGCTGTCTTTTGCTCATGAATGTCTTGATAACTGCCATAAATCTTGGTGACCTTGTTCTTTGTCATTTCTTTTTTCCCAATGGCTCGGCTCCATCGTTGATTTCCCTTAACCGTCTGCAGCAGGATCTCTTCGTCAAACTCAATACCCTCGTTAATTAAACGATTCAAAGCATTTTTTATTCGTTCTTTACTTTCTCCGATATGTAATTCGATGCCACCATTTAAGGTGGGATTGTAATCACTTTCCACTTCCACTATTTCTCGTAGCATTGGGGACCAATATATGCTGTCTCCTTCTTGGTTGATTAGATCCATTTCCCAACTGCCTATTCGGGCAATTTGTGTCGTTTGATTTAGCAACTCTTCGTTATGAGCTTCCTGAGTAATGTCAAGTATGATCGAGTTAAATACGACTGTTCCATCAGTTAAAAAGGTGGGTGTTCCATTGCCTAAATGTGTTCGAAGTTCACCAGAAGGCATTACATACTTAAACCGACAGGTCCATTTTGTTTTGAACTCAATGGAATCAGATATACTTTTTTGGACTCTTTCAAAATCTCCTCCTGATTTAATAGAGTCCCAAACCAATTGATTATTTTGAATGACTACTTCTTTAGAAAATCCCCAAACTGGCTGAGATCCTTCCGTCACATATTTTAAGCTATCAGTTCCGTCTGGTTTAATAATGTACTGAAATATGACACCCGGTAAGTTACTAGCCAACGATTGAAGCCTAATTTCAGATTGCTTAGTGTCGTCTATATCTTGAATGCTTCCATAAATTCGCGTACAAACACCATTAATAAATTCTGCACTTCCAGTTGATCGCACCCATTTCTCATTATTTTTAGCCGTTACCAATACCGCTTCAACATAATAGGATTTTCCATTAGTGACGCAATTCTCAACGTTTGATCGAATAATTT
This sequence comes from Acidiluteibacter sp., assembly GCF_055129545.1. NCBI lineage: Bacteria > Pseudomonadati > Bacteroidota > Flavobacteriia > Flavobacteriales > Cryomorphaceae > Acidiluteibacter > Acidiluteibacter sp. The sequence continues at coordinate 314,517 of NZ_JBSRUB010000013.1, forward strand.
TTTGAAAATCAGACCGGTAAAAATTTATAGCCCCCTCAAAACTTGGAACAAATGTGTTTGGATCAGTTTCGTGCAGTCGATGAACCCCCTCTGACCAAAAAACGGATTGATTAACTAAATCTACTTCCCAGCTCCCTATTTTAGCCAATTTACCAACTTGACGATTTAGTTCTCTTAAGTTCTTTTCTTCTGTAATGTCCTTGGCAACTGCATATACAATTCCTTGTTCTGGAGAGGAAGTTGATGTCCAGCTCAACCAGACCACATTGCCTTCTTTTGTGATATAACGGTTTTCTAAATTTTGTAAATTTTCACCACGATAGAGCTTTAGTTGACTGTCACGCGTTAACAATCGATCATTTTCATGGATAAATGAGTTGATGGGTCTCGATTTGATTTCCTCTAAGGAATAACCTAGCAATGCTAAGCCTGATGGATTGATTCGTTTTATATATCCATCAAAGCCTGCCATACAAATCAAATCTGGAGTAAAGTCAAAAATTTGGGCAAGCTCGATCTCAACTTTCTTTCTGCTCAGTTCACTACCGATTATTAATTTTATTCTTTTAAATAAGTCGAGGTGTTGAGTAAGAGTCGATTTTATTTTTGTGGTACCTAATAGGAGTACGCCAATTACTTCATCTTTATGATTTAATGGGATTCCCATCATGGTTTCAATACCGGCCTTCTCAGCAGCTAATTTTCTTTGCAAAAGCCATTTTCCTTCAGAAGCGCCCCAAACCTTTATTGTTTTGTTTTTCCAAATATCACCAGGCAGTCCTTCTCCTAGTGTGCAAGAGGTGAGTTGTTTGGTAGCCTTGAAAAAGACACTTCCAGCATTGTCATTTGAGTAATTGGCTATACGATTAATACTTTTATCGTCAATAGAGGGTAACCATACTTCAGCAAGTTCAAAATTTCCAAACTCAGACATGTGTTCGCAAAGGCTCGTCAAGCATTTTTTTAAATCATTGTCAATGCTCTGGTGGAAAATGTTACTTATCCTGTTGACAAGATCGTTTTCTCTTTCTTTGTTTTTTTGCTCAGTCACATCCCGTTCTATTGCAATCCAATGCGTAAACCAACCTTTTTCGTTGGCTACTGGGGTTACTGTAAAGTTGATCCAGAATTCCTCTCCACTTTTTTTATAGTTAATGGTGGTTATTTCATGGGATTCCCAATTCCTAAGCGCTTTTCCTAGTTTTGCCAGTTCTTCTTTATTAGAATTAGGTCCTTGAAGTATTCGCGGTGTCTTGCCGATTACTTCCTTTGCTTCATAACCCGTCATTTTTGTAAAAGCTTCATTAACAAAGAGGATCTTAGGTCCTGGCTCGTCAAATGGTTCTGCTTCGGTAATTAAAACTGCATCGTTTGTATTTGTGATTACACTTTCAAGTAGTTTTAGTTGTTGTTCTTCTTCAACTCGATCTGTAATATCTCTGAAATTATCCACGATACCCCTTATTGAAGGGTCTTCAAGTAAGTTGGTGATGACAGGCTCAATCCATCGCCAAGTTCCATTTTTATGCCTTACTCGTGAAATGTGACCCTTCATAGGAATTCCTGGGTTATTGATGCTGAGTAATAACGCCTTTTCTGCATCGGGTAAATCCTCAGGGTGAACCAATGTTCTAAAGTCCATATTCATTACTTCAGCTGGAGAATAACCAAGAATTTTTTTAACTGATCCGGATACAAAAGTGGTGCTGCCATCTGGTGAGATAATGATGATACAGTCCATGCTATTTTCAACTAAGGACTCGAACCTTTTCTGACTAAGTCGAATTTTTTCTTCCTGTTCAATACTTTCTTTGGCATCTCGAGCCACACAGTAAGTTAGGTTTGTTGCACTATCCCATCTTGCTGACCAATGGTTGTAGGCAATACTTCCATCTTTTTTTCTGTAGCGATTGTTGAATAATTTTGTGTGCTCACCACTTTTAATTGAAGCAGTTTTGTCTGCGGTTTTTTGAAGATCCTCTTCTAAGACTAAATTGAGGTATGGTGTCCCAATTAATTCATCAGGAGAATACCCCCATAAGCTTGAAGAAGAGCCACTCACAAATACAAAAAGCCCCTGATCATTGATGGTGCAAAAAACATCTAATGATGCATCAATCATCTGATTGGCTTCAGATTTTTGCTTTACTATTCGTGTGATATTTCTTGAGAGGCAAGCAACAGCATAAAAATTTTGATTCTCATCTATTAAGGGTTCAAAAGCAACTTGGTTGTATTCAATTTCATTCTTTTTCTCATTAAAGAAGTGTTCTTCTATTTCAAAGTTTTCCCCACTAAGAGCTCTAGTATAAAAGGTTTTCCATTTTTCAATATCTTTATCACCAAAGCTTTCAATAAATGCAGATTCTTCAAGCCTCCTTTCTTTTCCTGTCACCTCTTTCATAAATTTTAAATATGCCTTGTTGGCATAAACCAATTTATATTCAAGGTCAACCACCCAAAAGAGGTCTTTGCTTTGATCTAGAAATTGGCCTGGTAACTGATATTTCTTCATAGATATTTGTTAAGAAAAGGGGGGTTGGAGAGTTATTATGTAGATTTAATTAATTTCATAGAGAATGATTTAACATATAATTGTTAGAATGATTCCCGTTAGTCAACCAATTTAAGAAAATTATCAATGAAAAGGTTAGCGTATTTATTAATATTTTTTGAACTTAAAAAGAGTTCCCTTAAGCAGTCGATCTTTTTATAGAAATTTGATTTTCTTTTAGTTGTGTAATGAAGAGTGGTGAAAAGAATAAATAATTAAAATCAATACTTTAAATTGAAAGCTTTAGGCAAAAAAACAGAAATGCAAAATATTTAAGTATTAGTTGGAAGGAGTGGGTAAGTGAAATAACAGAAAATGGATTTTAAGTCTATGTATTTGAGTTGATTCCATTGTTGCCTATCTAATAATTTATGCATATTGTTTCTGATATAGTTTCACAAAGATGTGAATGACTCATTGTTATATGCCAAATAAAAAAACCCCTAGCTAATTCAATTAGTTAGGGGTTTTCTGGGTGGTGCCAGCTGGAATCGAACCAGCGACACAAGGATTTTCAGTCCTTTGCTCTACCGACTGAGCTATGGCACCTTTTCGCGATAGCGGTCGCAAATGTATAAATAAAATTCTAATTGGTGAAAGATTAATTTCAACTATTTTTGCTTCTACTAAATTTACCAAATGAACCTAATAATTGATGTAGGAAATACGAAAACCAAAATAGCTGTTTTTGAAGGAAGAGTGATGGTTCATCTAAAAACATTGTTTTCTTTTCAAGTGAATGATATAGAAGAAATATTTCGAGACTTTTCTATCCAATCTTATTTCTTATCGTCCGTAAAAAATGAAGATGAGTTAATTCTCAAATACTTGAATAGTAATTGTAAATCAGGTGAAGTTTTTAATAGTTTCACACCGCTTCCCTTTAAAATGGATTACGAAACTCCAAATACTTTAGGCTTAGATAGAATTGCAGTTGCAGCAGCGGCTTTTTATAAGTATCCATCTGTAAATTCCTTAATAATATCATGTGGTACATGTATTACTTATAATTTGATTAGTGGAGAAGGAGTATTTAATGGAGGTGGAATTTCTCCTGGAGTACATATGCGCTTAAAAGCGATGCAGCATTTTACTGATAAACTTCCACTAGCGGAGTGGAATGGGCGATCAGTACCCCAACTAATCGCAAAAAATACGAGCGAAGCTCTGCTTTCAGGGGCGGTAAATGGAGCTTTATGTGAATTAACCGAAGTAATAAATCGGTATAGACAAACGTTTACACGTGAACTTAACATTATTTTAAGTGGTGGAGATGCTAAATTCTTTGAAAAAGAACTAAAAAATAGCATCTTTGCGGACTCAAATTTTGTGCTTTACGGACTCAATGAAATACTCCAATATAATTCTTAAAAATTTCCTAGTTGTAATTCTAATCTGTCTTTTTGGACGAATTGATGCGCAAACAACCACTAATTCCGTTTATTCAAGGTATGGAATAGGTGAAATGAGGAGATCTCAATTCAATACTAACTTTGGTATGGCAGGTGCAGGAATTGCATTGCGCTCTAATAAATTGGCTAATGCTGCTAATCCAGCTTCATTAACAAGTTTAAATTTGATAGCTTTTGAAGTAGCTATAAAAAATGATAATTTTCAATCAACCAGTGGTGCACAAAGCCTAAAAGGAAATAATACTTATTTGAACCACCTTTCTTTATCAATGCCAATAAAAGAATGGTGGGGGTTGTCATTTGGAATTACTCCATTTAGCAGTGTGGGCTATGAGTACTCATATAACAGTATTGAATCCTCAGTTGGAAATGTTGAATACAGCTATTTAGGATCTGGTGGCTTAAATAAAGTATTTCTTTCGAATGGATTTGATGTAGCAAAAGGACTTTCTGTGGGATTTACGGCATCATTTATATTTGGTGGAATTGAGAAAGAGAATAAAATTATTTATGCAGATAGAATAAATGCATTCAACAGTTCCGATAAGAATAGAACCTCAATTAGTGATGTTAGATTTGATTTTGGGATGCAATACGTCAAAGAGCTTTCCGATAAATACACTGCAATTGCAGGTATCACTTACGCATTAGGTACAGAATTGTCTGGAAGTAAAACACAATTAATTAGAACCGCTCGGGGTGATGGTTTGACAGTAAGATATCTAGACACAGTTAAATTTGTAGATGCAGAAAAAACTGTAATCGAACTACCTTCAACTGTTGGGCTCGGAATTAGCTTAGAAAAAAAGGAAGCTTGGAGTGCTGAATTGAATTATTTGAATACATCTTGGTCATCTATTAAACCTCTAGGTCAGGAAGATTATGTCAATGGACAATCGATCATTTTGGGGTTTAGGATTTTACCAAATGATAATTCTTATTCAGATTATTTAAAACGAATTACTTATAGTTTTGGTGGTCGCTTTTCTAACTCCTATGTTAAATTAAATAATGAGGAGATTAATGAATATGGCATCAATTTTGGTTTAACCTTACCGTTCAAGAAAAGTATTTCTTCATTGACGTTTGGAGTTGAAGCCATGAGAAGAGGAAAAGACGACAGTATGTTAATTCAAGAAGACTTTTTAAATTTTAACTTAGGAATAACAATTAACGACCGATGGTTTATAAAACGCAAATACGATTAAATCTCAATACAAATAAAATGAAAAAAATAATTACATTTCTTTTTGTGGCAGTTCTTGGCTTAAATATGGCCAACGCTCAAGACTATGGTTCTACACCTGATAAGTGTAAAGAAAATTTATCATTGTACAGAAGTTACTATACTCAAAAATCATATAATGATGCAGTAAAGTATTGGAAAGTAGTTTATAAAATTTGCCCTGCGGCAAGTGAGAGAAGTTATGTAGACGGCTCGAATCTGATTGAATTTCTGATAAAAAATGAAAAAGACGCAACTCAGAAAGAATTATTAATTGATTCGTTGTTCTTGTTGTACGATAATAGAATTGTACATTTTGGAAAGGAAGGTTATGTTTTAGGTAGAAAAGCTACAGATATGCTAAAATACAGACCAGATGATGTTGCCGCGATATTGGCAACTGCTCAAAAGTCATATGACTTACAAGGAGACAAAACGGAGGCAGGAACTTTAGTTACTTATATGCAAGCTGCAGTTTTATCTGAGAAAAAAGGAGACAAAACTGAAGCGGATATTGTTGCAACGTATACCAATGTAAGCAATGTAATTTCAGCCAATGCGAGCAACCCTAAGACAGGTAAGTACTACGCTCAAGCTGAAGAAAGTATTGCTGGATTGGCTGGACCATACCTTAGTTGTGATGTTTTATTTGACATGGCTAATAAAAATTATGAAGCCAATAAGGACAATGCTACATGGTTAGAGAATACTGCGAATTTATTGGATAGAAAAGGTTGCTCAGATAATGAAATCTTCTTTAAGATTGCAAAGACAATGCATTCGATTAATCCAAATGCTGTTTCAGCTGAGAAAATGGGTATAATGTCGTTAAAAAGTAAGCAGTACAATGACGCTGTAAAATTCTTTAACCAAGCATTGGAGTTATCTACAGACCAAAATAAGAAAGCAGATTACTACATTGAATTAGCTCAAACCTATTCTAGTATGGCTCAATATGCACAAGCTCGCACCATGGCTTTGAAAGCAGCTGGAGCAAGAAGTGGATTTGGTTTACCGTACATTATCATTGGGGATATGTATGCCTCAAGTACATCTTGTGGTGAAGGTGATGCGTGTAAGCAGAAAGCAATTTATTGGTTAGCGATTGAAACATATGCAAAAGCGAAAGCAATCGACGGAAGTTTAGCACAAACTGCTAACAATAAAATTGCTACTTATAGTAAGTACATTCCTACCAAAGAAGAATGTTTCTTTATAGGAGTGAAAGAGGGTGATTCTGTAGAAATTGGGTGTTGGATAAACGCTTCTACAACAGCAAAATTTTAAGTGAAAAAAGCACAATATATTCTGCAAATTATAATCCCGATGGCATTCGCCATCGGGATGTTTGCTGGTTGTAAAAATAAGATAGAAGACGTTGAGTCTTTTACCGGAATAGACGACTTGCCCATAGAGACTCGGAAAGAAGTAAAGATGTATTATAGTCAGAATGGGGAAGTCGCTGCCTTGTTAACGGCTCCTTTGATGGAGAGGTTTATCAATGAAGAAGAATACACGATAATGAATCAAGGCATCTATGTAGAAACATACGACTCCGTGATGAATGTTACTTCAAGTATTAAGGCTGATAATGGTAAATATTTACCAAAAGTTGGATTAATGGAAGCGAGAGGCAATGTAAGGGTGGTGAATGAAAAAGGAGAGATCTTAAATACGGAAGAGTTGTTTTGGGATAGTGAGGAAAAATCGATATACACTGAAAAGTATGTTAAGATTACCACTAAAGATGAGATTATTGAAGGGGATGGGCTGATCTCTAATCAAGATTTTTCTGAATATAGAATCAAGAAAATTAGGGGAATAATAAGTTTAGAAAATGAATAAGGTAATTATTTTTTTGGAAAAAATGTGGCTGATGCTTGCAATAGTAACATTGGTACTGGCAGTATATAAAACATTTAATAGCACGATAGAAGATGCCGCTTACTTTTATGTGTTTTGTGTTGTGTCAATTATCTTTTATTTTTTAAGAAAAAGACAGCGTGTCCATTTCAATGAACAGCAGAATGACAAATCTAACTCCGAACAATAATTGCTATATTTGAATAGCATCAATTACCAATATGGATAGTTACGTCTGGGGGATTATTTTTCTAACTTTAGTTTTGTCTGCTTTCTTTTCAGGAATGGAGATTGCATTTGTAACCGCCAATAAATTTAAAATAGAGCTTGACTCCAAGCAAGGAGATGTGCTTTCTGCTATTTTATCAAAATTTCTAAAGCATCCTTCTCGATTTATCGGCGCAATGTTGGTTGGAAATAATATAGCGTTGGTTGTTTACGGTATATTTATGGCTCAAATTCTAGAGCCTTTAATCGGAATATATGTCCAAAGTGAAAGTTTTATTTTACTCATTCAAACGGTAGTTTCTACTTTAATCATCCTAATAACAGCTGAATTTTTACCGAAAGCAGTCTTTCGAATTAATCCAAATTCCATCTTGCGATTTTTTGCCATCCCAACTGGATTGCTTTATTACATTTTATTGATTCCAATGTTCTTAATAATTGGTTTGTCTGAACTGATTTTAAAGTATGTCTTTAGAATGGAGAATGTTACTGAAGATTTAAATTTTGGTCGAATTGATTTAGAACATTATCTGCGTGACGCAACAGATCGAAATGATCAAGAACAAGAAGAACTTGATCATGAGATTCAAATTTTTCAAAATGCACTTGATTTTTCAAAAGTAAAAGCAAGGGAATGTATGATTCCTCGAACTGAAATTATAGCCCTGGAGGTAAATGAGAGTATGGAAGTGCTAAGAAATACTTTTATTGATTCTGGGTTTTCTAAAATTTTGATTTATCGAGATAATATCGACAACATCATTGGGTATGTGCACTCATTCGAATTGTTCAAACGTCCGGAATCCATTAAGTCTATTTTGTTGCCTGTTCTGATTATTCCTCAATCAATGTCGGCTAGTCAAATTCTCGAACTATTCATAAAACAACGAAAAAGTGTTGCAATAGTGGTGGATGAATTTGGCGGAACTGCAGGAATTTTGACCATTGAAGATGTGATAGAAGAAATCTTTGGCGAGATCGAGGACGAACATGATAAAGAAGAATTAATTGAAGAGGTTCTTTCAGATTCTGAATATTTATTTTCTGCTCGTCTGGAAATTGATTATTTAAATGATACCTACAAATTAAATTTGCCTGAAGGGGATAATTACGAAACTTTAGCAGGTTTAATTATATCCTATTATGAAAGTATCCCAAAAGCAGACACAAAATTTAGGATAGATAAATATGAGTTAACTGTTCTGAAAGTCAGTGACAATAAGATAGAATTAATTCGAATAGAAACCGCTAAAAGTGAGGATTAATTTCTTTTTATAAATTCCATAATCAATCGTATATTCGCATCCCATAATTTTTTAACGTTAAGTAATGGCAGTAATTGGAAAAATTAGAGAGCAATCTACTCTCGTTTTAATACTAATCGGTGGAGCAATTGTAGCTTTCGTATTAGGTGATTTGTTTGGATCAGGAGGATCAGTATTCGATCAAACTAGAAATGTAGCCGTTGTAGACGGTGTTAATGTATCCGCACAGGAATTTCAAAATCAAGTGCAAGTGGCTACTGATAACTATCAGAAAAACCAGCCAGAGGAACAAATTGATGAAAACACTAGAGATGCGATCAGACAGCAAGTGTATGATCAAATGGTGAATCAAATCATATTGACGAAAGAATTCGATCAATTGGGTTTAGAAGTAACCACCAAAGAATTGTTTGACATGGTTCAGGGAAATAACCCTCACCCACAGGTTCGTCAATCATTTACTAATCCTGAAACTGGACAGTTTAACTCTAATGATGTAGTTCGGTTCATTCAAACGCTGGATCAAAATCCTGAAGTGAAAGGACAGTGGATTCAGTTTGAACAAGCATTGAAGAAAGATAGAGAGTTAGAAAAGTACAATACTTTAGTGACTAAGGGTCTTTATGTAACTGCTGATGCTGCAAAAGCTAAGAATGTGGCTGCCAATAAAAACTTCTCGATTAAATACGTTGTAAAACGTTATAACGAGATCAGCGACACTTCGATTACTCTTTCTGAAAGTGAATTAAAAGATTACTACAACGATCACAAAGAAGACTACGCGCAAGAAGCTTCAAAGAAAATTGAATATGTAACATTTAATATTCTTCCTTCAGAACAAGATGAAGCATTGGTTAGAAAGTGGTCAAACGACATGTATCAAGAATTTAAGAACACCAAGAATGATTCTTTATTCTTAATGAATAATTCTGATAATGGTTACGATCCAAGATATTATTCAATGAAAACATTGCCAGTAGATATTGATACTGCGTTATTCAATCAGGAGGCAGGATTTGTAACTCCTCCTTTTGAAAAAGATGATGCGACTAGAATTCAAAAACTATTGGACGTTAAGATTGGTCCAGACTCAGTAAAGGCAAGACACATTTTAGTTGGATTGCAAGATCGCAAAATTGAGGAAGCTCGAGTAATTGCGGATAGCTTGCTAGCTGTTTTAAATGCAGGAACGTCATTCGATACTTTGGCGATTAATAGTTCTGATGACGTTGGTTCAGGCGCTAAAGGTGGAGATTTGGGTTGGTTTACTGAAGGTATGATGGTAAAACCATTTGACGATGCAGCATTTAATTCTCCAATTGGAAAAATTCAAAAAGTAGAAACTCAGTTTGGAGTTCATTTAATTGAAGTGACTGAGAAGACAGAAGATGTAAAGAAAATTAAAGTTGGTGCATTAAGTCGCTCAGCTGAGCCAGGAAAAGAAACATATGCAACTGTTTTTCAAACAGCTAATGGATTTTCAATCAATACTGCATCTGATCAGTGGGATAATGTAATTAATGCTGACAATATGCTAAGAAGAGCAGGAATTGTTGGTGTTAATGATAGAGAAATTAGAGGAATTGAAGGTTCTAGAAGCGTTGTAACTTGGGCAAATGAAGCAGAAGAAGGTTCAATCTCTGAACCATTTGATGTGAAAGATGCTTACGTTGTTGCTAAATTAGTTGAGATAAACGAAAAAGGAACAGCACCATTTGAGAAAGTGAGAGCTAGAGTTGAGTACGAGGCAAAAAGAGATAAAAAGGCTGAAAAATTCATTGAAGAAATGAAAGGCTCACAAAACTTAGCTGAAGCTGCTAGTAAGGTTGGTGCTCAGGTTCAAGAAGCAAGTAACATTACTTTTGAGAATGCAAGTATTGCTGGTGCAGGAAACGAACCAACTGTTGTTGCTAAGATTACAACACTACAGCAGGGACAAATGACGGCTACTCCAATTAAAGGAAAGAATGGTGTTTTTATGGTTCAAGTGACTGCAGTTAATGAGCCTGGTGATACAGATATTCCAACTATGAGAGGTGCTGTTGAAAGAGGGTATGCTACGCGAGTTACAAATAGACAAGGCATTGAAGCGTTAAAAGCAAAAGCAAAGATTAAAGACAATAGAGCGAAATTTTTCTAGTAGAAATTTTAACTAAATATATAAGCGGTCATTTCATTTTGAATTGACCGCTTTTTTTTGCCGTAACATTAAGGTTACTTTAATGCGGTTTTTCTACTATTGTTAATACTGAATTAACGATAACATCTATCTAGTTTTTGATTTAAAGTGCTAAAAAATAGATTTTTATGTTTTTATAATTAATTGTCTAGCTTAAAAATTTCTTAAACATCCTATAAGATTATAATACAATAAATGGAGCGCTAACTGCATAGTTTTGGGTTTAAATAAATAACTATAAAACCAAACTAAAATGAAATTAATTAAAGGAATCGCTCTATCTGCATTAGTGCTGTCTTTTTACGCATCATGTAAAGAAGATGATAAAGAAGAGCCAGTAGTATCTGGAAACCCTGTTGAGTTAAAGAGTCACTCTGTTACACCTTCATTAATGAAGTTATCGCCAGAGTTTTCATCTGTTAAAGTTTATCCACTTATTTCATCTGAAGATAAGTTGGTAAATACACCAAACTTTATTTATGGTTCCATGGCTGATGGTGCTGGATTAATCAAAAATACTGATGGGACATTTACACTGATAAACAACATCGAAGCTGATTATTCTATTGCAAGGATTACGCTTGACAATACATTTAAACCAGTTGGAGGAGAATACATATTAAATGCAGTTGCAACAGCAAGTACTGCTCAGTGCTCTGGTTCGTTAATTACTCCTGCAGAACATGGCTTCGGACCGCTTTACCTTTCAGGTGGTGAATGGGGTGGTTCATCTAATGGTGTGTTTGTTACTGATCCTTTTAAAAGTGCAGGTTCTGCATCTTCTCCTGAAATGTTAACGGCAATGGGAGAGTGGTCTACTGAAAATGCAGTAGTTATTGGAAAGGATGCTTACCCAGGAAAAACGGTTGTCTTTATTGGTGATGATCACTCAGATAACACAGTTCCTTCAGGTCAATTGGGAATGTATGTTGGAAATCGAGGTGATTTATATGGAGGAAAGTTATATGGTCTAAAAGTGACTTCAGCCAATATAAATTATGAAATGGACATGGCAGAAGGTACTTCTTACGACATGGAATTTGTTGAATTGCTAGAAAAGGATTTAGATAAGTTAGATGCAGAAGCAAAACAAAAAGGCGTAATGGGTTTCTCTAGATTAGAAGATATAGATTGGAGAAGAGGAGATGCGAATGCACAAAGAGAAATATACTTTGCCGTAACAGGAAGAAAAAAAGCTGACCTAATAGGTAAAGGAACTGTTTATGGTAGAATTTACAAAGTAGAATTGAATGACAATGATCCAACTAAAGGAGGTAAAATTACTTGTGTATTAGATGGGGATAAATTAGGTGGAAAAGCGAAGATGTTCCATTCTCCTGATAATATTGTTGTGACTGAGAATTATGCATACATCCAAGAAGATCCGAACGGATATCCGGATAATGCAGACAAGAATCACTTTGCAAGCTTATATCAGTATAACTTGAATACAGGAGTAATTAAAAAAGTGATGGAATGCGACCAAAATAAAGCAGAGTCTTTAGGTTATGGTGTTGCTTCAACAGCATGGGAAATTACAGGAATGATTGATATTTCAAACACGGTAGGAAAAGATAAGACATTCTTAATGATTACTCAAAACCATGGTTGGGAAAAGACAGGTGGAGAAACTTTTACTGATCCATTGGCTAACTCTGATGTAGCAGGAAGTTCAAAGGAAGGAAGTATCATGTATATCGTAAAAGGATTAGCTAGATAAATATAAATTATGATGTATAGTTATATAAAAACTATAACAAGAAAGGCTTATTTAATAATAAGCCTTTCTTTGTTGTTATTAGCCTGTGCTCAAAAGAAAGAAGTGCAATTAACTGCCCCAAATACATTAATAGAAGAGTATTTGATTTCTCAATTAGACAGTGCAATTTTCTATTTGGAAAAGGTGAATAATTCGGTTTCACTTTCTACCGCACAGATGAATTTTATCAATGCGCGAATTTCTATTAAGAAGGCAGAACCAATACTTTCATTTACTGACCAGGAGCATTACAAGACGCTTTTTCAACCCAATATATTGAAGGTAGTGGAAGAAGATGCTACAGATATAAAGAAGTTTGCACCGAAGGGTTTTCAAGTGTTGGAAGAAATATTATTTACAGATTCCATTGATTGGAGCGGTGTAGAATATCAAGTTGACTTTTTGAGCAATAGATTAAAACTGATTCAAGCAAACACCTCTTTAGACTATTTTAAATTACATCATTTTTTATGGTTGTTGAGAGATGAGTTTGTTCGAATAGCAACTACAGGAATTACAGGGTTTGATTCACCAGTTCTCGGTCAGTCTTTAGAGGAGTCGGAAATTATTTATAATGAGATGAAAAGGCTAATTGTATTTTATGAATCTGCTTTCAAAAGTGAAGAATTATTCAATGAATGGTTAATTGAACTGGAGGCGAGTAGTAAAGACTTAAATGCAAATTTTGATCTGTTTGACCGATATAAATTTATTCAAACGCATACCAATCGACAGTTTGAGATGTGGAATAGAACAGTAAAAGATTGGGGAGTAGTGTTTCCTTTTGAGTTAGCAATTTCCAATAGTGCGCCTTCCCTTTTTGATTCAACGACATTCAATGTTGGTTATTTTTCGGATAGAGTTTGGGCGGAGATCACGAAGGAGAAAATTAATTTAGGCCGAAAACTTTTTAACGATAATCAACTTTCTATCGATGGAAGATTAAGCTGTAGTTCCTGTCATCAAAAAGAAATTGGATTTACGGATGGGTTGACAGTTTCAGAAAATCAAACACGAAATAGTCCAACGATGACGTATGCAGGTTTCCAAAAGGCATTTTTTTATGATGCGAGAACTGGTAATCTAGAAGGTCAAATAGTCGATGTAGTGAATAATCAAACTGAATTCCACTCTTCTATAGAGAACTTAATTGAAACAGTTAAAAGCGACTCCAATTATATCAATCAATTTGGTGAAGTTTATGCAGCAGAACCTTCAGATTTATCTATTAGAAATGCGATAGCGGCATATATTAGAAGCTTAGCACCTTTTAATTCTCGATTTGATCAATCAATTTCAGGTAAAAAGGAGACGTTAACTGTTGAAGAAGTAAATGGATTCAATTTATTCATGGGGAAAGCACAATGTGCAACGTGCCATTTTCCTCCTTTGTTTAATGGAACAGTTCCACCAAATTTTTCAGAATCTGAAATGGAATTATTGGGAGTGCCTGAAAAGTACGTGACTTCAAACGCTAAAATTGACGACGATCTGGGTCGATATAACTTGTTTAAAACGGAAGAACGCAAGTACTTTTTTAAAACCCCAACTATTAGAAATGTTGCATTGACTGCTCCATATATGCACAATGGGGTTTTTGAAACATTGGATAATGTAATGGAGTTTTATGATTTGGGTGGTGGAGCTGGTATCGGTATTAACTTGGAGCACCAAACATTACCTGCAGAGCCTCTAAATTTGACTGAAGAAGAAGAAGCCAATATTATCGCTTTTATGAAAACACTTACTGATCAATAAAAAAAGGAGTGAGCATTAATGCTCACTCCTTTTTTTGTCACGAATATTGTCGTATTCTATTTAACCACACCCAATTCTTTTCCCACTTTAGTAAAAGCAGCGATCGCTTTATCTAAATGAGCTTTATCATGAGCGGCTGAAAGCTGTACTCGAATTCTAGCTTGGTCTTTAGGAACTACTGGATAAAAGAACCCAATCACATAAATGCCATTTTCTAATAATTTATCTGCAAATACTTGAGATAGTTTTGCATCGTAAAGCATAATGGGAACAATTGCAGATTCCCCATCCTTAAAATCAAACCCTGCTGCTTTAACTCCAGCTTTGAAATAAGCCACATTGTCCATCAATTTATCTCTAAATGAAGTTGTTTCTTCTAAGATATCAAAAACAGCGATAGATGCGCCAACAATAGAAGGTGCTAATGAATTAGAGAATAAATAAGGTCGAGAACGCTGACGAAGCATCTCGATAATTTCTTTTTTACCTGTGGTGAAACCTCCCATAGCGCCACCTAGCGCTTTTCCTAATGTTCCAGTAATAATGTCGATTCTTCCCAGTACATTTCTGAACTCAGCAGTTCCTCTTCCAGTTTTACCAATGAAACCGTGAGAGTGGCAATCATCTACCATAACCATCGCATCGTATTTATCGGCTAAGTCACAAATTTTATCCAATTGCGCAACGTATCCATCCATAGAGAATACGCCATCAGTTACGATTACTCGGAAACGCTGGTCTTGCGCTTTTATCAATTGATCTTCCAAATCAGTCATATTGTTATTTTCATAACGATATCTAGCAGCTTTGCACAAACGTACTCCATCAATGATAGAAGCATGGTTCAATGAGTCTGAAATTATTGCATCTTCAGGGCCTAATAATGGTTCAAAAACTCCTCCATTGGCATCAAATGCAGCAGCATATAAAATGGTGTCTTCAGTGCCACAGAATTTTGCAATTCGTGCCTCTAATTCTTTGTGAATGTCTTGAGTTCCACAAATGAAACGCACAGAGGACATCCCAAATCCATGCGTATCTAAAGTGTTTTTTGCTGCTTCAATCACTTTTGGATGAGAGGATAATCCTAAATAATTATTCGAACAAAAATTAAGGACTTCATCGCCATTTGTCAATTTGATAACTGCATCCTGCGGAGAAGCGATCACTCTTTCTTTCTTGAAAAGTCCTGCTTCTTTAATATTTTCTATTTCTGATTCTAAGTGTTGTTGTATTTTTCCGTACATGTTTTTTATTTTGTGTCCGTTTCAAAATTATGCAATAAAAATCGCCAACTCAAATTCTTGAATTGGCGATTTCTTTAATCTCAATATGTGTTTGTTTTTATACTGCTCCTTGAGCAATCATTGCATCGGCAACTTTTACGAAGCCTGCAATATTAGCACCTTTCACGTAATCAACAAATCCTTTGTCATCACATCCGTATTTCACACATTGTTGGTGAATGTCTTTCATGATGTTATGTAATTTTTCGTCTACTTCTTCCGAAGTCCAGTTATAACGCATTGAGTTTTGACTCATTTCTAAACCAGAAGTTGCAACACCACCGGCGTTAGATGCTTTCCCTGGAGCAAAGAAAATTTTTGCTTTATGGAATTTTTCAACTGCTTCTGGTGTGGATGGCATGTTCGCACCTTCAGCTACTGCGATACAACCATTTTTAACCAATTCTGCAGCTTCTTTGTCGTTTAATTCATTCTGCGTAGCACAAGGCAATGCAACATCGCATTTGGTTCCCCACGGACGTTTTCCTGCTATGAAATCTGCTCCAAACTTGTCAGCATACTCTTGAATACGACCTCTTCTTACATTTTTCAATTCCATGATGAACGCTAATTTCTCTGCGTTGATTCCATTTTTGTCGTAAATGTATCCTGATGAATCAGACATAGTCACCACTTTAGCACCTAATTGCGTTGCTTTTTCACACGCATACTGAGCTACGTTTCCTGAACCAGAGATAGTGACTACTTTGCCTTCTAAGTCTTCTCCTCTTGAACTTAACATTTCTTGTAAGAAGTATACGCACCCGTAACCAGTAGCTTCTGGACGAATCAATGAACCACCATAGGAAAGTCCCTTACCTGTTAATACACCTGTAAATTCATTTCTGATTCTTTTGTATTGGCCAAACATGTAACCAATTTCACGACCACCAACACCAATGTCACCTGCTGGCACATCCGTGTTTGGCCCGATATGACGACACAATTCAGTCATAAAACTTTGACAGAACTTCATCACTTCATTGTCTGATTTTCCTTTTGGATCAAAATCAGAACCACCTTTACCACCACCCATAGGAAGGGTTGTTAAACTGTTTTTGAAAACTTGCTCAAAAGCTAAGAATTCCAATACACTAAGGTTTACCGAAGGGTGAAAACGCAATCCACCTTTATAAGGTCCAATCGCACTATTCATTTCAATTCTAAATCCTCTATTGACTTGAATTTCTCCTTTGTCATCCAACCAAGGCACTCTAAACATTAATACGCGTTCGGCTTCCACCATTCGCTCCAATAGGTTTCCTTGTTTGTATTTCGGATTGCTTTCAATAAATGGAATAACAGTTTCCGCTACTTCATGAACCGCTTGCATGAACTCTGGTTCATGAGGATTCTTAGCCGATACATTTTTTACAAATGCATCTATTGCTTTTTTGTGAGATTGGCTTGTGCTCATTAAATTAAATTATTGCGTTTAAACGGGTTTTAAAAATCAAATGTAGAAAATTTCAATTGGATGTACTAATTACATTATGATTGGAATATAAATCTACACTATTTGCTAAATATTTGGTTTAAATTAATTGGTAAATCTTTCCTGGTAATGATTTTATGACTCCCTTGAATTCAAGATTTAATAGTGTTGCAGTTGTTTTACTCATCTGAAATTCAGCTTTTATACTGATTAAATCTACACTCTCAGGACCTTCTTTTAAAATATTTACTATAACAGTTTCTTGATCATTAAGTTCTTGAAAAAGACTCGTCTGTTGGATTATCTTATTTCCATCAGTTTGCCAATTCATAATGTATTCAATGTCTTTCACAGATTCAATTAGGGCGGCCTTATTCGCCTTAATTAATTTATTACAACCCACAGAATGTTCGTCTCCAACTCTTCCAGGGACTGCAAATACGTCTCTATTATATCCGCTTGCTAATTCTGCTGTAATTAAAGAGCCACCTTTTTCTGCAGACTCTACCACAACAGTTAAATCTGAGAGACCAGCTACTATCCGATTGCGTTCTGCAAATTGTTTGTTAAAGATCTGTCCACCATGTCTATAATCACTTGCTACGCCACCATTCTGCATCATCTTTTGGGCGGTGTTATTGTGTGCTGCCGGATAAATACTGTCTAATCCATGTGCTAAAATACCTATGGTTTGTAAATTATTTTTTAAGGCAGCTTTGTGGGCCGTAATGTCTATTCCATAAGCGAGTCCACTGACAATAAGCGGCCGATGTGGCACTAATTCTTCAATGAGTTTTTCAGTAAATGCTTTTCCACTAATGGTTGCTTTTCTAGTGCCAATAATGCTGATTACTTTCTCACGATTAAAATCTACATTGCCTTTTGTATATAAAATGACTGGATTGTCTTCACAATGAATTAGTCGTCTGGGGTAATCTTTATCTAAATAGAACAATGCTTTTACATCATTTTGTTCCATAAAGCGAATTTCCTCTTCAGCAAGTTTTAAAACATCCGATTGCAGTATGGATTTCACCATTTTTTCACCTAAACCAGGAATTTGTAGTAATGCTTTTTTGTTTTCCTTAAATACGGCTTCAGCGCCTCCACAATAGGCAATCAGCTTTTTTGCTTGAATAGGTCCTACACCTGATAAAAAGGTAACTGCTATTTTATATTTTAAGTGATCGTCTAGCATTCTTTTCGGTTATTTTTTTTAATTTGCTTACTGAAAATTGTTTTGTTCTTTTGCTGATGAAAGCTACCAAAAAATTGAGAATGAAACTATTCTATAATTCATTAAATTAAACTCATGATAAAAACAGCAATCGGTATTATTCCTGCACGCTATGGATCTACTCGGTTTCCCGGAAAGCCATTAATAGATATTCAAGGAAAATCAATGATTCAGCGAGTTTATGAACAAGCAAAAAAAGTAAATAGTCTATCGAAAGTTATTGTAGCAACAGATGATCAGCGAATTTTCGATACAGTGATTGCTTTTGGTGGAGAAGTGGTGATGACTTCTGAAAATCATCAAAGTGGAACTGATCGATGTAAGGAAGCACTGAATAATAGCGGCGAAAATTTCGATGTTGTGGTCAATATTCAAGGAGATGAGCCATTTATAGATCCTGAGCAAATTGCTCAAGTTGTTCAGGCTTTTAGTGATGAGAATACAGAAATTGCAACTTTAGTTAAATTAATAGATGATTCGGCAGAATTATTTAATCCAAATAAACCAAAAGTGCTCATCGATGAAAATGATTTTGCGATTTATTTCAGTCGGGCAGTTCTTCCTTTTCAACGAGGGGTAGACCAAAAAGATTGGATTGATAATTTTAATTATTATAAGCACATTGGGCTTTATGCTTATCGTTCAGAGGTCTTGGACGAAATAACACAAATCAGTCCTTCTCGATTAGAGCTCGCCGAAGGATTGGAACAACTGAGGTGGATTGAGAATGGATATAAAATTAAAGTCGCCATTACAGAAACGGAGTCGATTTCAATTGATGCCCCCGAAGATTTAAAGCTAATTTTGTAGTAGAAATTTACTTATTTTTTTTACTTTCGTAGTCATGAATAGAGGCCATATAGAACAAAGTATTTCTGAATTGTTGTATCAATTTGATTGTGTGATTATACCTGATTTTGGTGGGTTTGTTACCAATTATTCTGGTGCGAAAATTCAATCTGTTCAAAATACTTTTTCGCCTCCGTCAAAGCGAATTTCATTCAATCGAAATTTAACCATCAACGATGGTTTATTGGCAAATTATCTTGCCAACCAAAATGCCATTACCTTTATTGAGGCACGAAAAAATATAGATGAGTTTGTTAATGCCATTGTAACCGCCTTAGGAAATGGCGAAAAGGTTAAAATTGACAAAATTGGTTTGCTCTATTTAGATGTTGAGAAAACGCTTCAATTTTTACCTGATTACAGCACAAACTATTTACTGGACTCTTTCGGAATGTCTAATTTCAAAGCAATTCCAGTCGTTCGACCATTGATGGAAGAGCGGATTCAAAAAGAAATTAAAGAACGATTGGTGGTTGTAAAAGCACCTGCAGAAGAAGAAAATAAAAGACGTTTTGGTTTTTATTGGGCTGCTGCTGCTTCTGTTCTCGTTTTTATGGGAATTGGGTTTACCGCCCATAAGTACCAAATAAATAATGATTCTCCTGTGTCTTATGCCTCTATAGGGTTGAATCATACTACTCCAGTTTATAAATTTCATAAAGTGGAACAGTTATCTGACCCTGAATTTAACGACACCTTTAATTGGAATTCTAGAGCGGAAAAAGAGAGTGTAAATCAGGATGTAGAAGTTGCTGCAAGCGTTTTAAATTCTGCGGATATTGCTAATCTTCGATTTCATGTAGTTGGAGGTTGTTTTTCAAGCGAAAATAATGCAGAAAAATTGTATAAGCGATTAAAAAAGAAAGGTTTTGAAGCAAGGATGGTCGGAACTTTCAAAGACTTACACACAGTAAGCTATGCTAGTTTTGCAACAAGAGAAGAAGCAGTAGCATTATTAGATGAAGTAAAAAATACAGAGAATACTGCTGCTTGGTTGCTTGAAAAATAGCCAATGACTTTTTCCACTTTTCAGCTCGCAATGACTACCTTTGCCTCCTCAAAATAGGAAGCATGAAAGGTCGATTTTCAAAAGATACATTCGCACAAACGTCTAAAATTGTACTACCAAACGATACCAATACATTGGGGAATTTAATGGGTGGTCAGTTGTTAAATTGGATGGATATTACTGCTGGAATCTCTGCACAACGTCATTGCAATAGAGTAGTGGTAACGGCTTCTGTAAATTCAGTTTCATTCAACCAGCCAATAAAATTAGGTGAAATAGTGACTATTGAAGCTAAAGTCAGTAGAGCGTTTACTTCTTCTATGGAAGTTTTCTTGGACGTTTGGGTAGAAAGTGGGTTAAGTAGAAAAAAATCGAAGAGCAACGAGGCTATTTATACTTTTGTGGCAGTTGATCAGAATGGAAGCCCGATTGAAGTTCCTGAATTGATTCCTGAAACAGAATTAGAGAAAAAGCGATATGATGCTGCTTTAAGAAGAAAACAATTGAGCTTGATTTTAGCCGGAAAGATGAATCCTGAAAAGGCAACTGAGTTAAAAGCGCTATTTGTCCCAGCTACTGTAGAACATTCTGAGAAATAAATTAGTCTAGCTTTAGCAAGTCATAAACTTGTTCCACCACAGAATCTTCATCAATTAATTTCATGCACTTAAAGTGACCTTTAGGACATTTATCAAATCCTATTTTAGAGCAAGGTCTACAAGACAACTCTTCTATTTGAATGATTTTATTGTAGTGCTTTAAATGTGCTGGCAGATATGGATACATACCAAACTCAGGGATGGTGTTTCCCCAAATCGATATAATTTTCTTTTTGAATGCTGCTGCAATGTGCATTAAGCCAGTGTCGTGAGTTATAACTAAAGAAGATTGCTCGACCAATGAAGCAGATTGGTGCAGACTATAAATGCCACAACCGTTCAGTATTTTTTGATCCAACTTATCTTCAACAAATTTGGCGACACGTTGATCATTTTTTCCTCCTAACAATACAATTGGCAATTCTACCTTACGGCAAATGTCTAAGATTTTATCTACGGGCAAGCATTTAGTGGCATGTTGGCCACCAATTGCAAATGCAATGTATCCTTCTTGGAAGCTTTTTGGTAAATCTTTCAGATTAATTTGATCTTCTGAAGGGATAAAATAATCCAATCCTTTCTGATCATTTTTTATTCCAAGATTCTTTGCTGTATCAATATATCGATCAACGATGTGAACGTCAGGTAAAAGATTTTTCTTGAAATTAACCATCATCCATTTCTCATAATTCAATTTCTCAAACGAATAAGATTTACCTGAAATGCTTGATTTTACTCGAGAAGATCGGATGTTTTTATGCAAATCAATTATGAAATCATATTTTTCCTTTCTTAGCTCTCCAGCTACTTCTGAAATCTTTTTCTTAATCGAATATACCTTGGTGAGATAAGGATTGGCTTCTAATATAGGTGCGTAGGTCTGCTTAGTAATAAAATGTATTTCTACCTCACCTTCTAGCTGTTCTTTCAAACAACGGATCACAGGAGTTGTGAGCACGATGTCACCGATGGAACTAAATCGAATGATTAAAATTTTTGTTTTTTGAGCCATAATTGAAAGTGCCAAATTAAATTATTTATTCTGTTTTGGGTCACTCAATCTTTATCAAAACGCTAAATTTGTTCACATGATTTTAACGGATACACACACGCATCTTTATTCAGAAAAATTTAATGAAGATCAACAAGAAATGATTGAACGTGCCATTTCTATTGGGGTAGATCGATTTTTTATGCCAAATATTGATCAGTCTTCTATTCAAGGAATGATGCAACTTGTTGAAAAGTATCCTAAAAAGTGTTTTCCTATGATGGGATTACATCCTTGTTCGGTAGGAAAAAATGTTCAAGAAGAGCTAGAAATCGTCGAGCAACAATTAAAAGCACATCATTTTTATGCGATTGGTGAAATTGGGATTGACTTGTATTGGGATAAAACTTTTTTGCCGCAACAAGAGTTTGCCTTTCGAAAACAAATAGAATGGGCAAAAGAAATGAAGTTGCCGATAGTAATTCATTGTAGAGATGCTTTTGATGAAATATTAACCATACTTGATGAATTAAATTCGCCTGATTTAAAAGGGATCTTTCATTGCTTTACAGGAACTATAGAGCAAGCCAATCACATTATTAATTACGGTGATTTTTACTTAGGAATAGGTGGAGTGGTTACTTTTAAAAAAGCAGGTTTAGATAAAGTGGTAGAAAAACTAAATATTGCGCATCTTGTTTTAGAAACGGATTCGCCCTATTTAGCTCCCTCTCCTCATCGGGGCAAAAGAAATGAGAGTGCCTTTTTGTTGAATGTTGCAGAGAAGGTAGCAGATTTGTTGGATTTGCCATTGAATCAAGTGGCTAAGCAAACAACGGAGAATTCAATAAAAATATTTGGGATATGAGCGATCAACGATCAGTTTTACTAATCTATACCGGCGGCACTATTGGAATGATCAATGATCCCAATACTGGGGTTTTGAAACCATTCAATTTTAAGCAATTGTTTGCCGAAGTGCCTGAATTAAAAAAGTTTGATATTCGAATTGAGTCTTATTCCTTTGAAACGCCTATTGATTCATCCAATATGAATCCAGCGATTTGGTTAAAGTTGGCAAGAATCATTGAGAAAAATTACGAATTGTTCGATGGATTTGTAATTCTTCACGGATCAGATACTATGGCTTATTCAGCGTCAGCTTTGAGCTTTATGTTGGAAGGATTAAATAAGCCTGTCATTTTTACAGGTTCCCAGTTGCCCATTGGAACGATAAGAACAGACGGAAAAGAAAATTTGATTACGGCTATCGAAGTCGCTACTTCATATACCGGTGAAGTTCCTATAGTGCCTGAGGTGGCTATTTATTTTGAGTATACATTATACAGAGGAAATCGAACCAAAAAGATCAGCGCAGAAAATTTTGAAGCTTTTGATTCACCCAATTATCCAAATTTGGCAGAGGCCGGCGTCCACCTAAAATTTAATTTGCAGGCAATCACACCTTTTAATGAAGATTCGAATTTACAGATAAGAGATACCTTTTGTCAAGAAGTGGGTTTTTTGAAACTATTTCCCGGAATTACTGAAGCATTTGTTCGTAATGTGTTGCAGCAAGAGGGGCTAAGGGCTATAATTATAGAAACCTTTGGTGCTGGAAATGCACCTACAGAAAAATGGTTGACCGATTTATTAAAAGAAGCCATTGACAATAGAATAATCATTTTGAACGTTACCCAATGTATCAGTGGGAAAGTAGACCAAGAGAAATACGAAACTGGATCACATTTAAAGGAAGTAGGTGTGATAAGTGGAAAAGACATTACCTTCGAGGCAGCGATTACCAAATTAATGGTTCTATTGGGAGATAAATCATTGTCAAATTCAGAAATAAAAACACTCATGGGTGAAAATTTAAGAGGTGAGATTAGTGTTTAAGCTGATTTGTTAACTTAATGATAATCTCAAATTATTTTTAGGACAAGAGGATTTTTTTGTAATTTGGCGAGCTGAATAAAGCGTTCTTATTTAAAACGTAGATTGGAGAGGTGGCCGAGTGGCTGAAGGCGCACGCCTGGAAAGCGTGTAAACGGGTGACTGTTTCGGGGGTTCGAATCCCCCTCTCTCCGCTGAAGTTTTATTTTAATATGTAATTAATCAATACAATAGATAATAATTAGTCAATTTAAACTAGATTTTAACAATTCAAATCATGAAAAAACTATTTGCTTTAGTAGCCGTAACGGGTCTTTTATCGTTTGGAGCATTTAACAAGACATTTGCTCAAGAAGAGACTGCAGCTGAAACAACAGAAATGACAACCGATTCTGCAATGGCTGAAGAAGCTCCAGTAGAAGAAGTAAAAGAACCAGTAAAAGAAGTAGCTCAAGAGCCAGAAGTGGCAAAAGTAGAGCAATCTTTCCATCAAGTATTGAAAACTAAATTTATTCAAGGTGGTCCTGAATTTATGGGTATCGTATTGCTTTGTTTAATCTTAGGTTTAGCGATCGTTATCGAGCGTATCATTTACTTGAATATGGCAACTACAAATACTGATAAATTATTATCGAATGTAGAAAATGCTTTGAATTCAGGTGGTGTTGATGCTGCGAAAGAAGTATGTAGAAATACTGCAGGTCCTGTAGCTTCTATCTTCTACCAAGGTTTAGACAGAAGTCACGAAGGTGTAGAAATGGTAGAAAAAACTGTTGTTTCTTACGGAAGTGTACAAATGGGATTATTAGAGAAAGGTGTTTCTTGGATTTCATTGTTTATTGCTTTGGCTCCGATGTTAGGATTTATGGGTACAGTAATCGGTATGATTGGTGCATTTGATGCTATTGAAGCAGCAGGTGATATCTCTCCTTCATTGGTTGCTGGTGGTATTAAAGTAGCACTTTTAACAACTGTATTTGGTTTGATCGTTGCAATGATTTTGCAAGTATTCTACAACTATATTGTTGCAAAAGTAGATAGTATCGTTAACGATATGGAAGATGCATCGATCTCTTTAGTAGATCTTTTAGTGAAGCACGAACTTAAAAAATAAGAAATTATGTCAGCAGGACTAAATAAAATATTACAAATAGTACAGTACGGATTATTAGGAATCAGTGCTATCCTAGGGTTTGTATTCCTTATGGGTGGAGTTTCTGAAGATGTAATAATCTACTGGTGCTATGCACTTTTAGTAATTGCTGCCTTAGCTGCGATTGGTTTTTCAGTTGCAAATATGGTAGGTAATCCCAAAAGAGCAAAGAGCTCCGTTATAGGATTTGGTGCTATTATAGTCGTTTTTGTTATTGCTTATGCAATGGGAAGCGATGAGATTTTACCTGAATATACAGAGTTTATTACTGATCCTACTACATCAAAACAAGTTAGTATGGGCTTAATTGCTTTTTACATTTTGGGAGCAGGAGCAATTGCAACTGCAGTATTTGCAGAAGTATCAAGAGCTTTTAAATAGGCAACAATATTCATTCAAGAAAATAGTTAAATAATTATGGCTAGAAGAAACGCACCAGAAATTAACGCAGGATCGATGGCAGACATCGCTTTCTTGCTGCTTATTTTCTTCTTGGTGACAACAACCATGGATGTGGATACTGGTTTAACTAGAAAGTTGCCACCTATTCCAGAGGATATTGAGAATCCACCAGAAGTTAAAATGAGAAATGTATTTCAAGTTTTAGTGAATGCCAATGATGATTTGTTGGTAGAAGGTGAACCTATGTTGGTAAGTGAGTTGAGAAAGAAGGCGAAAGAGTTCATAGTTGGTGATAAAAATGATCCAAATATGCCAGAGGTTAAGCCAACTCAGATACCAATGTTAGGTATGTACGATGTTTCAAAGCAAATCATTTCATTGCAGAATGATAGAGGAACATCATATGAAATGTACATTAAGGTTCAGAACGAACTGGTAGGTGCATACAATGAAGTTAGGAATGAATTTGCAATGCAGAAATTTGGTAAGAGTTATTTGGATTTGGAGAAATTATCTGAAACCTCTGAAACTGCAGCGATGCAAGCAGATGCTGTTAAGGATGTTTATCCACAACGAATTTCAGAAGCTGAACCAAAGAATATAGGAGACCAATAAAATGTCAAAGTTTAAGAAGAAAAAATCAGACGGACAACCTGCTATATCTACGGCTTCATTGCCAGATATCGTATTTATGTTATTGTTTTTCTTTATGGTTACCACCGTAATGAGAGAAGTAACGTTAAAGGTTGAAATACAAACTCCAAAAGCAACCGAAGTTGATAAATTGGAGCGAAAATCATTGGTAAGCTATATTTATATTGGTGAACCAATTAAATCGCTTCAAAGTACTTTTGGAACAGAACCTCGAATTCAATTGAATGATGCTTTTGCAACAAAAAGAGACATTGTTCAATTTGTTGAAATCGAAAGAGAAAACACCTCAGAAGCTGAACGTCCCTTTATGACATTTTCTATGAAAGTAGATAATGATGTAAAAATGGGAATTGTAACTGATGTGAAACAAGAATTGAGAAAAGCAAATGCTTTAAAAATCAACTATTCAACTGGTAAAACAGATAAGATAGTAGATTAGAATAATCTAGTTAAAAATGAGAGCCGTTTGACTGTTAAAGTCAAACGGCTTTTTTTGTTTTTAACCATTCCTGCTATATATTGGAGACCCAAATTTAAAGTCGAAATAGCCAATGCTTTTCTACTTTTGGTATATTTATAAAATGAATAAAATACTTATCATACTTGCCACTATTCTATTCTTTGGTTGTAACCAAGCTGCTCCCAAAACTGAAAAAATAAAGTTAGAAGTTGATGCTGAAAATATTGTTTTTCAGAATGCGGACATGAAAATAATCCAATTAAATAGCCCCACCAGTGAAAGTTTAAGGGGCATTTCTGTGGTTGATGATACTGTAGCTTGGTTTAGTGGTGCAAATGGCACCATTCTAAAAACGATTGATGGAGGTAAAAAGATAAATTTTTTAGTGCCACCTTACAAGGGAGATACTGCCGATTTTAGGGATATATACGCATTTAACAACGACTCTGCTGTTCTGATAAATTCTGGATTCCCAGGTGTAATTTATCGAACTAAGAATAAAGGTCAGAAATGGACTAAAGCATTTAATTTTCCTGCAGATCAGATTTTTTATGATGCGGTTGAATTTGCAGATGAGCGTTTTGGAATTGTTTATAGTGATCCTGTAAATGGCAAACATTTTATTTTAGTCAGTAGCAATTTTGGTATTAATTGGATGACACCACCTTATCAAAATCTGATTCCTTCACTAGAGGGAGAAGCTGCTTTTGCCGCCAGTGGGTCTAGTATCGCTTTTACCCCTGACAAACGTGCCTTTATTGGATTAGGCGGGCCAAAAGGTAGAATACTCACTTCTAAGTTACCATATCAGGATTGGGAAGTCATCGAAACCCCAATCTTTCAAGGAGCGCCAACACGAGGTATTTATTCCATCACTTTTAAAAGTATGCAAGAAGGTGTTGCGGTAGGTGGGGATTATACCCTGCCTGACACTGTGATGGTTGAGAATTCAGTTTATACCAATGATCGTGGAGTGACTTGGCATAACCCAGTAACTCCATTGAGTGGATACCGGTCTTGTGTTACCTATTGCAAGCCCGTTGATAAATTTATAGCAATTGGAACCAATGGAATGGATTACAGCAAGGACAATGGAGTCAATTGGATTCGGGTACCTGACTTTAATATTGGGTTGAATGCAATTCAGTTTGTAAAAGGAAAAAATGTGGGGTATATGATAGGAGGGAAGGGTCAAATTTATAAGATTACACTTTATTAGAACTAAAAAAGGAGCTTCAACAATGTTGAAACTCCTTTTGGTCTGTATAATTTTAATTGAGGTTTAAACGTATTTTTCTCCTTTTTCGATTCTTATATCAGTTACAAATTCTTTAATTTTTTGCTCATCTTCTTTTTTGCATACTAAAAGAGTGTTGTTAGATTCTACTACGATGTAGCCATCTAGTCCTTGTAGTACTACCAAT
The DNA here is from genome assembly GCF_055129545.1 of Acidiluteibacter sp. Taxonomy (NCBI): domain Bacteria; kingdom Pseudomonadati; phylum Bacteroidota; class Flavobacteriia; order Flavobacteriales; family Cryomorphaceae; genus Acidiluteibacter; species Acidiluteibacter sp. The sequence goes on from NZ_JBSRUB010000013.1 coordinate 342,155, forward strand.
TTATCTTTTGGCATGCTTACAATGCAATTTTGACTGTCATAAAGCATTACATTTTTACCTATTGATGCATTGAGGTTTTCATCTAGTTTTAAATGAGTGTAAATAGAGCCCCATGTGCCTAAGTCAGACCAACCAATATCTGCAGAAATAACAAATACATTTGGTGCTTTTTCCATGATTCCATAATCAATGGATACGCTTTTACAAACCGCATAAGTATCTTTTATAAAATCGTCTTCTTCGGCCGTATTTAATTTACCGTAACCTTCCGCAAATAAAGAATTCACTTCACTTAGGTGATTTTCAAAAGCAGTAAGAATACTCTTATTACTCCATATAAACATTCCTGAATTCCAACTAAACTCACCGCTTTCAACAAACTGCCTGGCTAACTCTACATTTGGTTTCTCAGTAAATGTTTTTACCTTTTTGACTCTACTTTTTTTGTCAGTGCTATCGAATTGAATGTAACCGTAACCTGTATCAGGTCGAGATGGCTCGATACCTAGAGTTAACAAAGCATCGTTTTTAGATACATATTCCAAAGCCAAATTTACATTCTCAATAAATTTGTCTTCTTTTAGGATTAAGTGATCTGCTGGAGCTACCAATACATTTGCATTGGGATTCAATGCTTTTATCTTATAACTTGCATAAGCAATACAAGGTGCTGTATTTCTTCTTGTAGGCTCACATAATACCTGTGAGGCATTCATCCCTTCGCATTGTTCTAAAACCAGGTCGCGATAATCTTCGTTGGTAACAACTAGAATATTTTCTTTTGGTGCAATACGTTGCAATCGGTCATACGTTTGTTGAATTAGCGTTCTGCCAGTTCCTAGAATATCGATAAATTGCTTAGGGTATGATGATCTGCTCATGGGCCAAAAACGGCTTCCAATTCCGCCCGCCATTATGACGCAATAGTTATTCTTGTTCATCTCTTTCTGTTCATTTAAGCAGCTAAATTACCAATATTTAAAAGGACAAATCGTTATAAAAAGTAAAAACGGAAAATTGTAATGGTGGTCGGTTAGTCGATGCGTTTTACCTCTGCCATAGGGCTTACCAAGTACATTTTATTGCTTGAAATCTCCAAACATAAAAAGCGTTTTCGTTTCTGTTCTTTTTTAATGAATCTTCTGCCTGTACTCAATTCAAAAACGGCTTCTTTAGGTAGTTCTTCCAATACTGTTATTGGATCGTCATCGTGGGAACGTAGGGCTTTTAGAAGTTCAATGTCGCTGCAACTAGAAGCTTTGGGATTATTAATGTGCGCGATAATGTTTTGTTCAAGTTCTTTTGGAAATGTATCGTTGCCGATGAAGTGAGAAAGCATTGTGGTATAGATGTTTTTCCATTCTTTTCCATGTGGTTGCACTTTTTGTTGGTGTTTAATCCAACATACACCATGTGCAATTTCATGAACCAATGTGATCAGAAAAGCATATTTATTCAAGTCTCCGTTTACACTAATTCGTGCAGGCTTCCCGTCAAAAGCCGGTCGGAAATCGCCTAGTTTTGTGGTTCTTGTTTTCTTAATGGTTAAATGCAAACGATATTCATTGATCCATTTAATGCATGGAGGTACAGTATTTTCAGGAATGTATTTTAAGAGAACTTCTGATGCGGTTCGCTTAGCCATTAGCTAAAAATATTATAGGTAATTAAACTTGCAAAATAAGCCAATGCACCCATGTAGATAATCTGAATCAAAGGCCATTTCCAAGATGCAGTTTCTCTAGCAACAATTGCTACTGTAGCCATGCACTGTAAAGCAAAAGCATAGAAAATAAGTAAGGAATAGCCTGTGGCCTTTGAATATACTTTTTCCCCAGTTACTGGATCCTTTGCTTGATTCATTTTCTCCTTTAAAGAAGTCGTATTGTCAGCATCTCCAACAGAATATATTGTAGCCATTGTTCCCACAAACACTTCTCTTGCTGCAAAAGAGGTAATAATCGAAATTCCAATTTTCCAGTCAAAGCCTAAAGGACGAATAGCTGGTTCTATACATTTGCCCAACTGTCCAGCATAACTTGCTTGTAGCTTTGCGCTAGCACGCTGCTCTTCCATTGTTTCATTGTTGATGTTGGGTTCTAATAAACCACTCTCATATTTCTGATCGATTTTCTCAAATGAATCTCCGGGTCCATATGATGATAAAATCCAAAGAATAATGGAAATGGCAATGATTATTTTTCCAGCTTCAAACAGGAATACTTTTACTTTATTGACAATGGTGTATCCTACATTTTTCCAACGAGGTGCTCTGTAAATCGGCATTTCCATAATGAAATGACTTGACTCGTTCGTTTTGACAAAAAACTTCATGAAAAAGGAAGTGCCGATAGCTGCTATAAACCCCAATAAATAGAGTGCCATCATCACGATTCCTTGAAGATTGAAAATCCAAATAGAAGCATCGGAAGGTATAATTAACGCAATGATTAATGTATAAACAGGTATTCGGGCAGAACAACTGATTAGTGGAGTGATAAAAATAGTCAGTAACCGTTCTTTTTTATTGCTAATGGTTCGGGCACTCATAATAGCAGGAACCGCGCAAGCTGCTCCACTGAGCAGTGGAATAATTGAACGTCCATTTAGCCCAAATTTCTTCAATAGGCCATCCATCATGAAACTGATTCGTGAAAGATAACCGGTATCTTCTAGAATGGAGATAAATGCAAAAAGTGCAGCAATTTGTGGAATGAATATAATAATTCCTCCTAACCCGGCAATGATACCATCAACTAGTAAATCGTTTAGAACTCCTTGAGGTAGACTTTCTGCTACCCAATTGCCGAAAAATAAGAAGCCATCTTCTATCATTTGCATCGGAAATTCTGACCACGAGAATACGGCTTGAAAGATCAAGAATAATATAAATAGGAATATTACATAACCCCAAATTTTATGGGTCAATATTGCGTCTAAACGGCGGGTTAGGTTATTGACCTTCAAGTCGCCTTCGGCAGTTACAGCTTTGGCTACTATTTCACGAATTCGCTGATTCCTTCTCTGCGCGTTATCTATTGGTTTCTCTCCTTCTATAATGCTGATAAATGGAGGCCTTTCTTCTAGAACGAATTGAGAGATGCTGTCTTTCAATTCTTGAACTCCTTTCCCTATTCTTGCATTCATAGGGACAACAGGAATGCTCAAAGTTTTAGAAAGGTAATCGACATCGATGGTTTGCTTGTTTTTTTGAACAATGTCCATCATATTAAGAGCTAGAACCACCGGCAAGTTTAGGTCGATTAGCTGGGAGCAAAGCAGCAAGTTTCTTCTTAGATTACTTGCATCAGCAATCACAACAATGATTTCTTCTTTATCGTCAGCTCTTTTCTCATTAAGGAAATCATAGGTCACTCGTTCATCTTCTGAACGAGGGCTCAAGCTATAAGTTCCAGGTAAATCAATTACTTCTGCAGTGAGGTTGTCGCTTATTTTAGCTTTACCACTTTTCTTTTCTACCGTAACTCCAGGAAAGTTTCCAACTTGTTGGTTAAGGCCAGTTAATTCGTTGAATAACGAGCTTTTTCCCGCATTAGGATTTCCTACAAGTAATAACCTAATTTTCTTCTTCTTTGATCCCACGTTTTCTAAGCCCACTTTTTCTACTTCAGTTGTGAAACAATTACCTCTTTGGCATCTGATTTTCTTAAACTCAATAAGGAACCATCGATACTAATCATCATTGGGTCGCCTAATGGTGCGATTTGTTCAATGTGAGCAATTTCTCCCACCATACAACCCATGCAGAGTAGTTGTACTGAAAGTTTTTCATTATCAATAGATTCTATTTTAACGAAATCGCCTTTTCTTGCTTCTGAAAGATGGATTAAATTGCTCATTTATTTAGATTGATTCTAAATAGCTAAATTAGGTGTTTTTGTTTGATTCAGCTATTAAAATGTTGAAAAAATACCCCGTTTCATTCAGGTTCAAATTTAAGAGTTCGATTGAATTTAAGAATTCGAAGTTAGTCCCAATCTTATGAAAAATAGCTGTTAAAATCGCTTTAGGAGACTTTCCATAAAAAGTATTATTTTGAGGGTCCAAAATATTCATACCATGCCTTTAGATAAATTATTGCGAATCCTTGGACTGCTGATGATGGTATTTGCTTTTATTAGCGGAGTATATGTTAAATTTTCTTCAAATGGAGGTGAATGGAGCCTAGATAGTGGCTATTCTTTCAAAATAGGTCTATTTTTGATTGGAGCCGCTATGTATTATTTGGCGCGAAAAAAAAGTAACTAAAACAGAACTATGTCAAAGATTGCACTTATTACCGGAGCAACTTCAGGAATTGGAGAAGCCACTGCTATTGAATTTGCAAAACACCATTACAACTTAATCATTACAGGAAGACGGGCAGGAAGGTTAGTTGAATTGGCTAAAAAACTAACTAGTGATTATAATGTCCAAGTAAAAACATTGGTTTTTGATGTGCGCATAAATGACTCTGTGGTTGAATCTATTCATTCATTGCCTGAAGATTGGAAAAAGATTGATGTGTTAGTTAATAATGCCGGTTTGGCGAGTGGATTAGATCCCATTCAAAATGGTGATTTAGAAGATTGGGACAAGATGATTGATACTAATGTCAAAGGATTATTGTATGTTTCTAAAGCTATCATTCCAATGATGATTGCCAACAAAAAAGGCCACATAGTAAATATTGGTTCAATTGCTGGAAAGGAAGTCTATGCGAACGGGAACGTATACTGTGCTTCTAAACACGCCGTGGAAGCATTGACAAAGTCGATGAGAATTGATTTATTGAAAGAAGGAATCAAAGTGTCTTCAGTAAGTCCTGGTTTGGTAGAAACTGAATTTTCTCAAGTGCGCTTTCATGGTGATACTGATAGAGCCGCAGAGGTATACAAAGGGTTTGAGCCTTTAAGTGCTGAAGATATTGCTGAAACGATTTGGTTTATAGCTTCTCGTCCTGCTCATGTAAATATTAATGATGTGTTGATTATGCCAACTGTTCAAGCTTCGTCAATCTATATTAACAAATAACTATTTATTGAGTCAGCTGAATTTTTAGTTTTTCCTGCTCTTCATTGAAATTTAAATAGCTTTTAACTTTGACCAATTGCTGGATCAATTCCAATTGTTTTTTGACAAACTTCTGATGTGCTTCAGACTTTGGTTGAAAAGGACGATGCAAACTGGCACTTACCAATTGGTTGATTTGTTTGTTTAACTCTTTAGTGACTGCGTTAAAGTAGGTATTCCCAAATCGTTCCCATACATAATCAATGGCAATTGAATTGGGGTGAACCATGTCTTCATTGAAAAATCGATAATCACGCAGGTCGTCTATAACTAATTCATAGGCCGGAAAGTATTGCAAAGTAGGCTCTTTCTGTTGCAACTGTTGAATGGCAACCTGTAGCACACTTTTGCTCCATTGATTTTCTCTGAACCCATCGCGTAAATGACGGACTGGACTTATGGTAAAAATGATGTTTAGCGCTGGGTTAAATGCTTTTAAAGAGGTTAATAGGTTGTGATATTGAATTGTAATGTCTTCAACCGTAATGAGTGATTTATTGAATTGTGTAGCTGGGAACTTGTGACAATTGGCCACTAAGCGGTTATCTGATTTTAGCCAATATCCCCATGCGCTTCCAAAAGTGATGATAAGGTGCTTTGCCTTTTTTAAATGTAAATGCGCTTGCTCAATCTTGGAATTTATTTCTAACAGAACTGAATTTTGATCCATCCCTGAATACTGACTGTGGTGGTTCCAACTTTGCCACAACTCATTTTGATAAACTAAATCCTCTTTGCTGTAAGTTTTACAATCAATTGTTTCTTGAATTGCATTCGCGATTGCTAAAGGGTGATACAAAATCCCAAATGGATTTTTTAATACTTGAAATTTATTTGTAATCAACTTATCAGCGATGTGTTCCGAAAAGCAAGAACCATATAAAAGGATTTTCTCTTCATGGTGAACTTGAACTTTTGAGGCAGATATAGGAACAATCGTCCGAAAAGTATTTTGCTCCATCATCTCAACTTATTTATTCGCAGATAACTGTTCTTGTTTCGGTTTCTTGTTCAGCTGCACTTTTACCAATTTCGCGTTCATTTCAGTCTGGAATGCCAAGAAGGCAGCCTTGTGCGATTCTTCAATTGGCTTTGCAGGAGGAAATTTTTCTGCTAAATGATCCACTTGTTTTCCATTCTTCCAAAAGCGGTAACAAACGTGAGGGCCTGTCGCTAAACCTGTACTTCCAACATATCCTAAAATGTCACCTTGCCGAACTCGCTGACCTGATTTCACATTTCGCTTGCTCATGTGCAAATACTGAGTTGTATACACGCTGTTGTGTTTCACTTTTACAAAGTTTCCATTAAATCGAGAATAGGCCGATTCAATGACTACACCGGTTCCAGTGCTCATAATTGGAGTTCCAGTAGGTGCAGCGTAATCTGTTCCCAAATGGGCTTTCCAACGTTTCTGAACCGGATGAAAACGACGTTGGGTATATCTAGAGCTTAGACGACTAAATTTCAAAGGAGACTTTAAAAATGCCTTTCTCAAACTCTTAGCATTTTCATCGTAATAATCGCCGCCTTCTTCAGTCTCAAAAAAGTAGCCGTAGAAGTCATCATTGAAATGGTGAAACTGAGACGCTTTTACTTTTCCTATGCCAATTACTTCTCCATCCACCATTTTTTCTTCATAAACGACTTTGAAATAATCACCTTTTTGGATTCGGTAAAAGTCTATGGACCAAGCATACACTTCTGCTAACTCTATCGCTAAAGAAGGGCTGCCACCATTGTCTTGAAGACTTTCATAAAGCGATGAATTAATCACTCCACCCATTGTCTTTTCTACTATTTCAACAGGTTTTTGCTCCATTCTAATGTTAATGGAATCACCAATGTGATAAATCACATAATCAATCGCATTTGGCTGGTAGATGAAGTATTCCGCTCTATTTGTGCTATCTCTTCGTTGAAGAATAGTATATGGTTTGCCAACTTCTATTTTACGAACATCAAATACATCCCGCGAAGCCTTCGCTAAGGCATCAATGTCAGCATAAGGCACGTTGTATTTTAATAGAATGTTCGATAAGAATTCGTTACGCTGAACTTCTCCACGAACGATATCAAATGAATCGGCTAAAACGCCAAATTCAATGATTGGTTCTGGCTGCAATGTATCTAAAGGTGCTATTTCTACAGTCCCTTCATCATAGTCAATCGTTTGGCTCTGATAGATAAACAGAGCGACCGTGATTGCTAACAAGAATGTTAGAATTCGGGAAATGATACGGAACTTTTTTTTCATCGACTAGTTTCCTTTTTTCAAAAATACGTTTTCTTCCACCCAAGCTTTTCCCCAAGATTCATGTTCTTCTGTTGACCATAATTCAGGATAAAAAATACGTTTTTGAAAACGAGGAGGTAAATACTTCTGCCAATTAGTTCCTCCTGTAGCAGCAATGTCTTCTGGTGCTTTGTGCAAATAACGAACAGCAGATTTGTAATGCATCAACGGCCAATTGATATTTACATTTACGTCTAAGAATCGCAATTCGTTTTTTAGAGCTTCATTTTCTTGATCTTCCTTCGGTAGCTTTTTGAACAAATGCCACAGGTTGGTGTGCTTGAATTCTTTTGCTAATTCTTTGAATTTCTTGTTGTATTTTTTCTCAAATTGCAATAAGGTCAATGTCTTTTTTCCTGTTGCTAATTCTGTAGCGCCTTTTAACCAATAGATGTGTTCGTACATTTTATCAATGTTCTCATCCGTCAATTCGCTATCTATAAATAAATCTCTAAAGTCTTTGTCTACAAGGTTTCTGAAATCTGTAGAGCAAATCTCAATCATTCTGTATTGTCCGGATTGGAATCCACTTGCTGGAAGCAAAGCCATTCTAAATTTCAAGAATTGTTCTTTTTCCATTCCATCAATCATGATCTCAAATGAAGCGGTCAATGCTTTGAAATAGTTATTAATTCTGCGGATACGCGCAGATAAAAATTGGGCATCAATGTTTTCTTTTTCGGCCAGTTGATTGTATTCGTGCAAACTGAGTTTGAAATACAACTCAGTAATTTGATGGTACATGATGAAAATTTCTTCATCAGGAAATGCTGTTCTTGGTGATTGCAAACTCAACAAAGTGTCCAGATGGATGTAATCCCAATAGGTTAAATAGTCTGAATAAATCAATCCATCTAAATAGGCGCCTAAATCTTGACCCATTACGGCATATTTGTCTTTCAGTTGCTGCAACTGATTGATGATTTCTTCGCTAAATTCTGATGATTGTTGATTCTTACTCTCCTCCATTGTGCTCTTCTTGTTTCAACAAAAATACCTGCTTTAAGTGAGACAATCACTCTTTTTTGTGGCAATTATAAACAATAGGATGTGAAGCAAAAAAAGAACCCTCAACTGTTTTGTTGAAGGTTCTTTTGGTTTAATCTAATTTGGAAACTGGGTTGGCTAACCCGCTATAATCTTCTAATTCCATCCGGATAGATCCGACTAAAATTTTAGCTTTCGCCAATACTGGAATCTTGTTTTTGTCATTGGTGATATAGACGGTTAAGTCTTCTTCATCGCTAAAGATTCGACCGGTTTGCACCACTGGATGAAATACCATGCAATCGAACTTCCCTTTATTGACTTTGATTTTGTCTGTTCCTGCATATTTGATTTTTAAATCATAATACTCTTCATCCACAAAAGCTGGAATCGTAAAGATGTCTCCTTTTTTAGCATTTGTAAAGTCGAGGGTTCTTGCAAAATAAAATGCAGAAAGCATGTCTTGAACACCAATTGGTACATTAAACTCTTGTGCCTTTTGGTTTCTCACCATTTTTTTGTGTTGAAAAAATTGGTAATCCTGAGCTTTACTATATCCACCTTCGTTGATTCTTCTCACAAATACCCAAGGAAAAACACCATCAACATCCATATAGGTTTCATACTTGTCTCGGACCTTAAAAAACCAGTCAAAAGTATTGACACTAACTCCCGTACCTACCATGTGGTAAATTTCTCTACCATTTATTTTTTGAGGCGCCTTTTGAACTTCCAATGTAGCTTCTCCTGCAGTCATCCAACCATAGTTGACAGAATATTTTAGTTTCTCTCCTGGCTGGAAAGTCTGGTGTTTTATTGTTCTAAATTGTGCGCTATCTAAATCTTCTTGAAAAAGACCTTGATGCTGATCTGTGGTGAAACCTGCAAGGCTCCCCAAGATGTATACCGCTGTAAATCCAATTAGCTTTTTCATAGTTATATATTTTGTAACTATAATCCAATATCTATGCCAGATGCTTATAGGGTTCATAATGGGACGAATAAATTCCTGTTTTAGGTGTGCGAAATGAGATTGTTCAATTATAAAATTAACGGTTTGTTCTCTATTCTCGTATACAAAACGCTAAAAACTACAATTTATTAATACTGTGTTATAAATGAAATCTACGCTGTTTACCGTATATCTTTTTCATATCGATTCATTGAAATTTGACATTACAAATTTAGTGATTGGTTAAACTAAAATACAGAAAGGGCTTTTACAGATTTTGTAAAAGCCCTTTTTTTTATTGAGCATCGTTGACTTCGGCTGCATATCGTTGACTTCGGCTCCGCTCAGTCAACGATATGCAGTGCTGAGTGTTGTCGATGATTTCGGCTTCCCTCTGTCAACGAGAGGCATTGCCTGTGTATTGTATATTAGCGGTGGCTGAGCGGAGCCGAAGCCCAGCTCATTATACTACTATATTCACAATCTTCTTCGGAACAATAATCACCTTTTTAGGTGTTTTTCCTTCCAACCATTTTTGAGATTCTTCGTGTTCCATCACCGTTTTTTCGATTTCCTCTTTCGATAAATCCAAAGGCATTTCTAGCATGAATCGCATTTTTCCATTAAACGAAACTGGATATTTATGAGAAGACTCCACTAAATACTTGGCCTCAAAAGTTGGGAAAGCTTGAAGCGTGACACTTTTAGTATTTCCTAATTTCTGCCACAACTCTTCCGCAATGTGCGGAGCATATGGAGTAATTAAAATCACCAATTGCTCCAATATGGTTTTGTTGTTCGATTTTAAATCGTTCAACTCATTCACACAAATCATAAATGCACTCACCACTGTATTGAAAGAAAAGCGCTCGATGTCATCTTCTACTTTCTTGATGGTTTTGTGCAATACTTTCAGTTCTTCTTTGGTTGGTTCGGCATCCGTTACGCTGAAGTTGTTATCTCCGTCATGGAACATACGCCAGAACTTACGTAAGAAACGGTGAACTCCTTCAATGCTGTCAGTATCCCAAGGTTTAGATTGCTCTAATGGGCCTAAGAACATTTCAAATAAACGCAAGGTATCGGCACCGTAGCTATTTATAATAATGTCTGGATTGACGACATTTAGTTTAGATTTTGACATCTTTACGTTGTCTTCGCGTCCACATATAAAACCATTTTCTTCTTTTATTAAGTATGGTTTCATCTTATTACCACTGTTAAAGTTCTCTGGATAATTTTTTGTTAAAATATCTTCCTTTATAATATTTTCGAGACCTACATATTCTATGTCTATAGTTTTAAGGTGTGGTTTGCTAAATTGAAATTTAGTAAAAGTAAAATCCAAGTTTTTATTTTTAGACATCTCTTCTAAAACTAGAATTTTATATTTTTCTAGATATTCTTGCGCTCTTTTATCTGTATGAATTGATTCAACTAGGTTCCAAGAAACGTAAATAGGGTTGTCTGCAAAAACTGAACTTAAATGCAGTTTAACTAAATTCTTTACCTCTGATTCAACTTCGAATTCAATTTTTGTAGCGTATGTCATGTTAGCATAATGCCCAATCATTCCCTGATTAATCATTTTCTTAAATGGTTCATCAAAAGGTAAAAACCCTTTGTCGTTTAAGAATTTAGTCCAAAAGCGAGCATACAATAAATGACCAGTAGCATGCTCTGCTCCACCCATGTATAAGTCTACATTTTTCCAATAATTCAAAGCGTCTTGGCTAGCAAATTCACCAGTATTATTTGGATCCAAATAACGAGCGAAATACCATGAAGAGCCCGCCCAACCTGGCATAGTGTTCGTTTCAATTGGATGTCCTTCTGCAGTTTTCCAATTTTCAGCTCTTGCCAAAGGTGGCTCTCCATCTTCGGTTGGTAAATATTTGTCTACTTCAGGCAATTCCAATGGCAATTGACTTTCGTTCATTGCAGAAGGAATTCCATCTTTATAATAAATAGGAATCGGTTCTCCCCAATAACGTTGTCTGCTAAATACGGCATCTCTCAAACGGTAATTGGTTTTTCCTTTCCCAATTCCTTGTGCTTCCATCGCTTCAATTGCTTTTACAATGGCGTCCTTCACTTTCAATCCATTCAAGAAATCTGAATTGCAAATAATGCCTTCTTTGTTGGCATCTGCACCTTCAGAAACATTTTGTCCTTCAATCACTGCAGGAATTGCCAACTCAAATTTCGTAGCAAAATCCCAGTCTCGCTGATCACCACTAGGAACAGCCATTACAGCACCAGTTCCGTAGCTTGCCAATACATAATCGCCAATCCAAATAGGAATCAATTCTCCTGAAAAAGGATGTTTGGCGTAAGCGCCAGTAAATGCGCCACTCACTTGTTTTACATCTGCCATTCTTTCTCTTTCAGAACGAGCTGCAGCCTTTACTTGATAGGCTTCTATGGTTTCTTTTTGCTCAACTGTAGTAATGTGATTGACTAACTCATGCTCAGGTGCAATCACCATAAAACTCACTCCAAAAATAGTGTCAGGGCGAGTGGTAAATACATCTATTTTTTCTTCGTGTTGTTCAATTTCAAATGAAACCAAAGCGCCCACCGATTTTCCAATCCAGTTGCGTTGAATTTCTTTAATCGCATCTGTCCAATCTACTTGATCTAATCCGGTCAACAAGCGCTCTGCATAAGCAGTAATTCGCATGCTCCATTGTTGCATTTTTTTGCGCTCCACCGGATGTCCGCCTCTTTCAGAAACGCCGTCTTTGATTTCATCATTGGCTAAAACTGTTCCCAAAGCAGGGCACCAGTTTACAAATGAATCCGAAAGGTAAGTCATTCGGTAATTCATCAAAATGGCTTGCTGCTCTTTCTCGTTCATCGCATTCCATTCCGCTGCTGTAAACACAGCTTCTTGATCGCCATGAGCTTTTGCAGATGCGTTTCCTTCTCTTGTAAATAAAGCCACCAAATTTTTGATGTCGTCTGCTTTGTCTAATTCAGTATTGTAATACGAATGAAACAACTGCAAGAAAATCCACTGTGTCCATTTATAATAGTTGGGATCTGAAGTTCTCACTTCTCGATCCCAATCGTATGAAAATCCAATTTGGTCCAACTGTTCGCGGTATCTTTTTAAGTTGGCCGCCGTAGTGATTGCTGGATGCTGTCCAGTTTGGATGGCGTATTGTTCTGCCGGTAATCCAAATGCATCGTAACCCATTGGATGCAATACATTGAATCCTTTGTGTTTTTTAAATCGAGCGTAAATATCGGAAGCGATATAACCGAGTGGGTGACCTACGTGAAGCCCTGCCCCTGATGGATATGGGAACATGTCCAACACATAAAATTTCTCTTTTGTGTGGTCTACTTCAGTTTTGTAAGTCTTGTTTTCTTGCCAAAAGGTTCTCCATTTGGCTTCTATCTCTCTAAAATTATAATCCATCTCTATCGGTGCTTTTTGAAGCTGCAAAAGTATCAATAATGCCCTGAAGTAGAAATTAAAAAATACCAGTATCTGAGTAGATGAATTTACCTTTTTGCCGTGAAGAAATAAAAGTGAGTAAAGCTCAACTTTACTGAAACTATTGATTACAATCTAAGATGCATGCAATATCAAAGACAATGAGTTCTAAACGAAAAAGTACCTTCTTAAAAAAGTTGATCTTGCTTTCTATAAAATGTAAGCAGTTTTTTTGGAGGTATTTGATGGGAATCATAGTCTTGTTTTTCTATTCATAATTTCATCCGAATGGTTTTTTACACAGCACAAAACCAATGATTTGGTCTGGTCAATCAAATCTAATTGAAGAATATGATGTTGCATGCACTTGGATTTCTAAAATAATCAAAGTGCATTTGGGAGTTGGATAATGTTTAAATTTTATTTATCATTGTGATATCAAAATGATATTACTATGAAAACAGAAAAGAACGTTAAAGTGTTAAGCGGCTATGTTGCCTTGACCATCTTATTGGTGACTCTACTGATTATTGTTGTTGGTATTGCAGTGACTAAGAATCCAGTTTTTTTGGCTTTAGTTCCACTTATTTTATTTTTAGCTCCTGGATTTTTTACCGTCAATCCAAATGGATCTAAAGTATTGGTGCTATTTGGAGCTTATAAAGGCACCGTTAAGGAAAATGGGTTTCATTGGGCCAATCCTTTTTTCACGAAAGAGCGAATTTCTTTGCGTGCTCGAAATTTTGACAGTGAACGAGTAAAAGTAAACGACAAAGTGGGAAATCCGATTTTGATTAATGTGATTGCAGTTTGGCGTGTGAAGGATACGTTTAAAGCAGCTTTTGAAGTGGATAAATACGAGGAGTTTGTTCGTGTGCAAACTGATGCTGCTGTAAGAAAATTAGCCGGTTCATATCCGTATGATAATTTTGATGATGAACGAGCTGAATTGACTTTGCGATCAGGAATGGATGAAGTAAATGATGCGCTAGAAAGCGAAATTACAGAACGATTGGCGATGGCAGGAATTGAAGTGATGGAGGCTCGAATTGGATATTTGGCATATGCTCCTGAAATTGCAAGTGCGATGTTGAAACGTCAGCAAGCAGTAGCGATTGTGGCTGCTCGAAAGAAAATTGTGGAAGGTGCTGTTGGGATGGTAGAAGATGCCTTGGAACAATTGTCACGTGACAATATTATTGAATTTGATGATGACAAAAAAGCCTCGATGGTTAGCAATTTGATGGTAGTTTTGTGCAGCGATAAAGAAGTAATGCCGGTGATTAATGCTGGGACGTTGAATTAAAAAGATAGAATTTAGACTACTTCCTGCCTGCGGGAAGGCACGGTGCTGTTAGATCCGATAGCTATCGGATTTAAAGAAGAGAAGATTGCAAATTTGAAACTGCAAAATTAGAATTGAATGAGTAAGAAAAAAACATTTGCACTGCGGATAGATCCGGAGCTTTTCAAGCAGATTGAAAGGTGGGCCGACGATGAGTTCCGCAGCGTGAATGGGCAAATAGAATGGATGATAAGTAAAAGCTTGAAAGATGCCAAGCGGCTGAAGTCCAAAAAACAAAATGAAAGCGAAGAGTAGCCTCTTCGCTTTTTTTATTTTTTAGACCTTAGTTTGATATCCAGTTCAAATCTTGAAGAAAACCATCCAAATTGATCATTTCCAAATTGAACTGAATATGGAATAAAATTTAAGGCATACCATTTAGATGGGTTATCAATTCTAAATCCTATGGAAAATTCTCCTCCATAATAGAGTTTGTCTATTTTTATAGACTGACTGGTGTAGGCTTCCTCAGGTCCTCCAGTTCCAAGAATACCACGTGTGTAATTGATGAATGGGCCGGCTGTTAGGTTAAATGAAAATGATTTTTTTCTTAAAAAGTCGTAATCAATTTTAAAACTGAGTGATGAGCTTTTGTAGAATTGTTCTCTTGTGTCAGAAATGAAATAGGGTCTAAAACTACCTGTAGTAAAGTTGGTGTTTATCCTTAGCCGATTCGACTCATCAATGCTTCTTTGATAACCCAAGATGTAGGCCAATCCTAATCCAGTTTCTTCTGAACTATTGTGTAAGCTTAAGCCCATGCCTACTTTTATCCCGCTTTTACTAAATTTAGATTCTTGAGAATTGGCATTTCCAACTGTAAGAATTAAATAGATAGGAAGCAATAAATATTTCATAAGATCAAAAATAGATAAATTAAGTTAAGTGTTTGTTAACCAATATTTATTAAAAATAATTCTTAATCGCAATTCCCATCTACATCACAGCTGTCTCCCTTGGAAACAATCAGCTCGGGCTTCTCTGTTTCAAATTCGCTCCACGCTTTATTTAATGTTTCTAAAAATGCCGCTGTAGGTTGTGCACCTGAAATAGCGTATTTATTATCAAATACAAAGAAAGGAACACCTCTTACACCAATGTTTTGAGCTTCCATTTCGTCTTGCTTAACCTCATAAGCGAAATCGTCAGAGTTGAGCATCCCTTCAACGGCGCTTTTGTCTAGCCCATTTTCTGTGGCAATGGCTATCAGTGTAGTGGTATCATCTATGTTTTTACCTTCCACAAGGTGTGCTTTCAACAATGCTTCTTTCAATTGATCGCCTATATTTTTACTCTTAGCATAATGTAATAGTCGGTGGGCATTGAATGAATTAGCCACAACAGCTTTCTCAAAGTCAAACTTTAATCCTTCTTCATTTGCCATATTCACCACATGCTCTACCATTCCTTTTGCTTGTTCTAGAGGCATTTGTTTGGCTTGAGCCAAATGCTCAATTGCGTTGATGTTGGGTTGAGTAACGATGTTTGGGTCCAATTCGAAACTTTTCCAAGTCACGTTGATGTTTTCTGAGTGAGGGAACTGCTTTAATGCCGCTTCAAATTTTCTTTTTCCGATGTAACAAAAAGGACATCTAATGTCCGACCATATATTGATTTCCATAATTCTTTCAGTTAAAATTTTATTCAAAATTAAGACGAATTTTAGTGTTGAGTTGCAATCCAAGCGACTTGGCGATTCTTACTTTGTTTTAGAGTTTGTCTATGGCTTTGATGTGAATCAAGTAAAATACTGTATTTTTATTTTTCTAAAATTTAATCATTGCTCCTCGTGAATATCAGAATTGTACTACTGATTTTTTTGTGCTGTTTTCTTCATACAACTGCTGTCTTTTCGCAGGATAAATTCTCCGACAATTTAAAGTTGAGTGCAAGCTATCACAGAGGGTATAGTTTGCCTGAGTATTCTAATTTCTTATTGATTGCTAATCGACCTATTCAGTCCTTTGATCTAACCTTGTCGAAACAAACAGTTGGTAAAACTTCTTGGGAGCAGGTGTTTCATTATCCGGAATATGGGTTGTCTCTTTTTTATTCAACATTAGGCAATCAAGAAATCTTTGGAAATGAATTGGCATTGACTTATTTCTTTAAAATTTATATTCTGAATCGAGAGAAGTTCCAATTGTACAATCGGATTGGAATTGGGTTGGATTATGTTACTAAGCGATTTGATGTAGAAACCAATCCAACGAACGTAGCAGTGGGATCGCATGTTAACATTCACTTTAATTGTCGTTTTGGAGGAACATATTCTTTGTCGGAAAAGTTGAATTTTAATGCAGGACTTTCGTTTGATCATTTGTCCAATGCGAATACTGCAGAGCCTAATTTAGGAATCAATTACCTGACGGCTTTTACAGGATTGTCTTATTACATCGGAAATAAAACTGAAAAGAAAAGGTTGGAGTTGCCAGATCACGAACCTAAGAATAAATGGTATTTATTTGGAAGTGTTGGTGGAAAGCATTTGCAATCGTTGTCGACCAAGTATTTTTTAGTCAATTCACTTTCCTTAGAATATGTTCGAGAGTCATATCGAATACTACATTTTGGAGCAGGTGTGGATTTGTTTTATGACTCGTCGGTGCCTGCATTTCTAGAGAAAGAAGATCGAGTGTTTCGTCAACGTGATTATTTTCAAACCGGAATTCATATTTCTCAAACCTTACGATACAACCGATTTAGCCTAAGTTTGCAGGAAGGGATTTATATAGGATTGAAGAATGAAGTGGTGCAAAAGGTGATGTATAATCGAGGAATTATCAAGTATAATTTAACTGATAATTTTAGTGTTCGATTGGCAATGAAATCTCATTTGCACATTTTGGATTACCCAGAAATTGGAATTGGAATTAAATTATAAAGATGAGAAAGATAGGACTTGTCATTCTGTTTTTAGTTAGCTTATTTTCCTGCCAAAAGGAAGAAATAGATACCAAGGTTATTCAGTTGACTCCATTTTCAGAAGTTCAGCTAAATAGCACCTTTGAAATTAGTTTGCAAGAAGATTCATTATTTTATCTCGAATTGATTGGTGACGAGGATTTGATTGATTTTGTAGATTATAAAGTAGAAGGAGAAGTCTTGAAATTGTCGAATTCTAAAAAGTTAAAATGGTTACAGCCGACTAAAAATAAGATTCAAATCATCATTCATTCACTGCCATTATTTAAGGTGGAGGCGAATGAAGCTTGTACTATTTCTACTTTAAATCCAATTACTTCTGAAGAGTTTGGGCTGGTCGTTGGAGGGAAATTAAACAATGCACAGCTGGAATTGAATTGCAATGTGTTCTTTTTTTGGAACAACTTTCCGTGTGGTGGTAAATTAGAGTTGACGGGGCAAACAAATCAAGTGAAATTGTGGACCGATGCATTGTATACCGTCGATGCAAGAAACCTAAAAGCTGGATATGGAAATATTATAAATCGTTCCATTGGCGACATTCATGTGCAAGTAAACGATCGATTGGATTACAGTATTCACAATAAAGGGAATATTAATTTATACGGCAATCCTTCGGAAATTTATGAGATAGAGACTTCTTCTTCGAGCGGAAAGTTGGTGAATTATTGATTAGGTCATATAAGAAAAGCAATCAAGAATAGTTTTTTAATTCTAGTCTTAATTGCTTCAATAAAATTATAATGAGGAGTTTACTTTTATTGTCAAATAGTCACTTATTTATTTAATCAATTCAGCCATTTCCATCAATCGGATAAATTCTGCTCGATAACCTTCATCGTCATCACCTTTTGATTCTTTAGCAATATCAATTACCTCTTTAAGTTGGAGGTCTCCTTTAAATTTTGAGTCTCTTAAAAGGAAACCAAAAGCGGCAACAGAAGTGGAAAATCGAAAGTCAACCGAAGCTTGGCTGAAGCTCAAGTTTTCTTGATAAAGTACTTTTGTAATCAATTTTGAAACATCCTCTTTCGGATCTTTATATCTGAACTTAACTGTTAGTATTTCATTTATTCCTGTCGAATCATTGGTGGTGTTTTGATACTTTAAAGGATCTATTGACACTAATTCCTCTTTTGAATTAGTGGGGATTATTTCATAAAGTGCAGTTACAGTATGACCGGAACCCAATTCACCAGCATCTTTCTTATCATCATTAAAATCCTCTGCTTTTAGAAGTCTATTCTCGTACCCAAGTAGTCGATAAGATTTTACTGTTTTTGGATTGAATTCAATTTGAAGTTTAACATCTTTAGCAATGGTCAACAAAGTTCCACCTAGCTCTGTTACCAATACTTTTTTGGCTTCTAAAAGGTTGTCGATGTAATGGTAATTTCCATTTCCTTTGTCGGCTATTTGTTCCATTTGAGAATCTTTCAAATTTCCTGTTCCAAATCCAAGCACAGAAAGGAATATGTCGTCATTTCTCTTTTCTTCAATCAGTTGGATTAATTCTCCTTGGTTAGAGATTCCGACATTAAAATCGCCATCAGTTGCCAATATTATTCGGTTGTTTCCATTTTTGATAAAATTGTCTTTTGCGACTTCATAAGCCAATAAAATTCCCTCTCCACCTGCGGTTGAACCACCTGCTGACAATCTATTGATGGCGTCTAACAGTTGTTCTTTTTTGTTGCCCTTTGTCGTAGGAAGGACTAGACCTGCAGCACCCGCGTAAACCACAATTGATACTTTATCATTTTCGTCCAATTGGTCAATCAATAAGCGAAGTCCAGATTTTAATAAGCCGAGTTTGTCTGGAGAGCTCATAGATCCAGATACATCTATAAGAAAAACAAGGTTATTGTCTGGAGCTTCTTCAAGTGCCACTTCTTTTCCTTTTATTCCAATTCTAACGAGTTTTCTTTTTGCATTCCATGGACAGTCGGCATATTCAGTGGTTATAGAGAAAGGTTCGTCATTCTCAGGTTGCGGGTAGTTGTAACTGAAATAATTAATCATTTCTTCAATTCTCACCGCGTCTGCAGGTGGCAACATTCCATCATTAATGTATCTTCTTACGTTGCTGTATGCCGCTTTGTAGACATCTATACTGAAAGTAGAAAGTGGCGTTAATGAAGCTCTATGGTAGCTATTCTCCACTATTTGATTGTAAGACTCATTATTATAAGGAGGCAGGCTTGTGCTTCCTATCACTTTTACTCCATCAATGTAGGTGTGACTTTTGTCAGATCTAGAACCTCTAATGTTTAAACCTGAACCACCGTAATCTCTAGAATATGTTCCACCAACTGTTTTGGCCACATCAGCCGCAGATCGAACGGCCATACTTTTAATGTCTTCTGAAGAAACTCTAGTTCCTGTACTTCCTTTGTCTATTTCAACTAATGGTTCTTTGTAGGCGATAACTTGAACTTCTGCTAAAACCGTTCCTGGCTGTAATTGAAGGTCTTTCACAATAGTTTCTTTGGGCTGAATTTTAAGTTGAGAAACCCTTAAAGAAGTATAGCCAACATAAGTTACTTCAAGAGTGTAATTTCCAGGTTTGATTCGGTTTAAAAAGTACTTTCCATCAAAGTCTGTTGATCCTGCAGTGACTTGGTTGGATGAAGAGTCGAGTAGGACTACACTGGCAAATGGCAGTGGGTCTCCATTGTCAGCGTCCGTGATTGTTCCTCTGACACCAGAGTAATTGTTTTGTGATTGAACACAAATTGCACTTAAGAATAAGCTGAGGTAGATGAGATATTTCATGGCTTTTGGTTTTAAGTGAATACTTTCGATTTACATCGATTACTTAAAAGAAAGACAGAAATAGTGGTGAAAGTGCTGCTTTGAGGGTTGAAGTAAAATCTACTTCGCTATAAAATCCTTATTTGTTTGCTCGATGATTTCAAGAATTTCTTCACGCCCTCTTGCTGTGGTTGCAGACGATGAAATCATAATTGGTAATTCGTCCCAAGACTCCAATAATTCCTTTTTGTAGGCTGCAATATTTTTGCCAAAAGCGGAACCTGAAAGCTTATCCATTTTCGTGTATACGATGATGAAAGGAACGCCCTTGGTTCCTAAAAACTCCATGAATTCTAAGTCTATTTTTTGGGGTGGAATTCTGCAATCAATCAATAAGAAAACATATAGTAAATTTTCTCTTTCCAGCATGTATCTGGTGATGAATTGATCCCATTGCTCCCTAGATTTTTTTGAAGCCTTTGCGTAACCGTATCCTGGTAAATCTACCAAGTACCATTCGCTATTGATTATAAAGTGATTGATTAGCTGAGTTTTTCCTGGTCTCCCAGAAGTTTTAGCCAAACTTTTGTGGTTGGTAATCATGTTGATTAACGATGATTTTCCAACATTTGAACGTCCAATAAACGCGTATTCTGGTTTTGTTGGTTCAGGACATAAGTCAACACGGGTGTTGCTCATTACAAATTCGGCTGTTTTGACTATCATGGCGCAAAGTTACAGAATAAAATAGCCTTTGAAATTAGGAAAAACTTGGATTTTCTGCATTTCCATCAAAGTGCACATCTTTGTGTGTTTCATCATTGTGTGTAAACAATTCTCTAGTTACACTTTTCGGCTCAACCAAGCGTCCAATAGATTATTAAATTCTTCAGGATGCTCCATCATGGCTGCATGACCACATTTGTCGATCCAAAATAATTCGGAATCTGGAAGCTTTTCATGAAACTCTTCAGCAACTTTCGGTGGAGTGATGGTATCGTCTTTTCCCCAAATTAAACAAGCTGGCATTTTAAATTTTACTAAATCTTTTTCCATGTTGTGACGAATCGCTGATTTCGCCAAAGCTAAGATTCGAATCAATTTATTCCGATCGTTAACGATTTTGTGTACTTCGTCAACCAAATCATCAGTTGCAACTGCAGGATCGTAAAAAGTAACGGCTATTTTTTGTCTTAAATATTCTTTGTCCTCACGTCTTGGAAATGATCCGCCAAAAGCATTTTCGTACAACCCCGAGCTGCCAGTTAATACCATGGAGTGCACTCTTTCTGGATGTTTTAAGCTATAAACTAAAGCGATGTGGCCACCTAATGAGTTTCCTAAAATGGTGAAATTGCTGTAGTTCTTGAATTTTACAAAATCGTTAATGAAGTCAGCCATAGCGCCCACGCTTGTCTTCAGCAGTGGAGAATCGTACAATGGCATTAAAGGTACAACGACCTTGTATTTTTTTGAGAATTTATCGATCACTTCATTGAAGTTGCTCAAAGCCCCAAACAAACCATGCAAAATAATGATAGTATGTCCTTCACCTTTTTCTAAAAATTCATATTTCCCTTCCTTGATGATGGAGTTTTCGTGACTCATAGCGCTTTCTATTTTTTCAAATGTAATATAATTTAATTTCTCAAGAGCTGCAAAAATTGTGCGGTATTTAACAAGTAACTGTTGAAAATAAAAGCAGCGGATTTTACGCTATTCCCACATTTAACACACCTTTGTTAGGTCAGTATTTACGGGGCTTCTAAGCGATTTTCAAGGCCGTTTTGGTTGAAAGTTATCAACAAAGTGGTAGAAAGTGGTAGATTGTGGTAAAATCTTTTTTATTTTTACACATTAAACCACAATAGCTTTAAATAAACCCATTTAATGGCAAACTTCATTGGCGAATTTGAGTGTAAGCTCGACCCGAAAGGGCGTTTGATGTTGCCGGCAGGCCTTCGTAAACAGTTGGATCCCGCCGCCCAGGAGAAGTTTGTCTTGAATCGTGGGTTTGAAAAATGCTTGGTGCTTTATCCCAAAAATGAGTGGGAAATAATCAGCACAGAAATCAATCAATTGAACCAATATGTGAAGAAAAATCGCGATTTCATCCGCTATTTCTATAGAGGAGCCACGGAATTGGGGTTGGATAGCACCGGAAGGGTTCTGTTTCCAAAACGACTGTTGGAATATGCAGATGTGGCGAAAGAAGTGGTGTTGTTTGCATACTCCAATCGAATCGAAGTTTGGAATAAAGACATCTATGATGGTTTGCTAACCGATGAACCGGAAGATTTTGCGCTATTGGCTGAAGAAGTGATGGGAAACAATAAAAAGCAGGAGGGTGATGGAGGAATATCATAAGCCAGTTATGCTTAGTGAAAGTGTTGATGGTTTAGATATCAAGCCGGACGGAGTTTATATCGACGCTACTTTCGGCGGTGGTGGACATTCCAAAGCAATACTAGAGCAACTTGGTGAGGATGGACGATTGTTCGCTTTTGATCGAGATCCTGATGCGGCTATGAATAAAATTGACGATGATCGATTTGAATTAATCGCGCAGGATTTTAAGTTTTTGAAGAATTATCTGCGGTTTTATAGAGTAAGTGAGTTGGATGGCATTTTAGCTGATTTAGGGGTCTCCTCTCATCAATTTAATGAAGGGAAGCGCGGGTTTTCTATCCGATTTGATGGACCACTCGATATGCGAATGGATCAGAAATCGCCACTGACTGCTGCAAAAATTATAAAAGAGTACGGAGAAGAGGAAATAGCAAACATTTTATTTCAATATGGAGAATTGAGAAATTCTCGAAAGATAGCACAGGTGTTGGTTTTGGCCCGGGCAGAAAAGCCTATCAGAACCATTGAAGATTTGAAAAAAGTACTTCAGCCATTGACGCCTTGGGGCAAAGAGAATCGTTTTTTAGCTCAAGTGTTTCAAGCATTGAGAATTGAAGTGAATGGAGAGTTGGAGTCGTTGAAGGCATTGTTGGAGCAGTCTGTAGAAATGTTGAAGCCTGGCGGTCGATTATCAGTGATTACATATCACTCTTTAGAAGATCGATTGGTGAAGAATTTCATGCAGAAAGGAAAATTTGAGGGGGAAGTGGAGAAGGATTTTTTTGGAAATAGATTGACGCCATTTGAGTTGGTTAATCGAAAGCCGATCGTACCAACAACGGAAGAGTTAGGAGAAAATAATAGATCGAGAAGTGCAAAGCTAAGGGTTGCAAAAAAGATAGAGAATGAACCGGTTTAAGAAAAAGGAAACAGAAAAAAAGGAAAAGCCAAAGACACCTGCTTCGGAAGGAGTGAAAGGGGTGAGAGGGGTGATGTCCGGAAATTTTCTTTCTGGAACAAACGTAGTTTCTTCTCTGCCTTATGTTTTCTTCTTGACTTTCTTGGGGCTTTGTTACATCGGAAACGGGTATCATGCCGAGAAAACGATTCGAGAATTGTATAAAACGAACAACGAGATAAAAGAATTGCGATCAGAATACATCACCACAAAATCGGAATTGATGTACATCAGTAAGCAATCACAAGTGGCAAGAGCAACCGAGAATATTGGCTTAAGAGAATTGACTGAGCCGCCAATGAAGATAGTAGTAGAAAAGAAAGATAAAAAGATAAAAAAGATTGACTAGCGAGAAAGACATACAAAAGGATATTAAGTGGCGGGCCTACCTCGTGTACTTTGCCATATGTCTATTTGGCTTAGTCATAATAGGAAAAGCTTTGTCGATTCAAATATTTGAAGGTGCTGAGCTGAAAAAGAAGGTGGAGAGTTTAACCTTGGTAGATAAGAGCATTGAGGCTGTTCGAGGAAATATTTACGCTTCTGATGGAAGTTTATTGGCGACATCTATTCCGATTTATGAAATCAGAATGGATTTAAATACCGAAGCATTGACCGATGAAATTTTTGGTGCTGGAATCGACTCTTTGTCTTATCAGTTGAGTCATTTATTTAAGGATAGAAGTCCATCTTCATGGAAACAAGAATTGGTAAGAGCTAGAGCAAAAGGAGCTCGCTATCATTTGATCAAAAGGAATGTGCGGTATACTGAATTGAAGCAGATGAAGAATTTTGCTTTGATGAGAAGAGGCCGATACAAAGGAGGATTCTTAACGATTCAGAAAAACAAAAGAGAGATGCCATTTCAAGTGTTAGCCGCTCGAACAATCGGTTACGAGCGTGATGGGGTCACTCCTGTTGGGCTAGAAGGGGCATACTCAAAAGAGCTGTCGGGAATCAATGGTCAGCGGTTAATGCAAAAAATTGCTGGTGGTGTTTGGATGCCGGTTGGCGATGAAAATGAAACGGAACCGCTAGACGGGTATGATGTGTATTCTACCATTGATATTAACATTCAGGATGTAGCAGAAAGTGCGTTGTTGAAGCAGTTGGAAAAGCAACAAGCGGATCATGGATGTGTGGTGCTCATGGAGGTGGCTACCGGGAATATAAAAGCGATTGCGAATTTGAAAAGAAATTCGAATGGTAATTATTACGAAGGCTATAATTATGCGATTGGTGAAAGTACTGAACCAGGATCCACATTTAAATTGCCTGCTTTAGTTGCGGCCTTAGAAGATGGGTATGTTGATTTGGATGATATAGTTGATTGTGGAAACGGAAAGTTGAATTTGTATGACAGAACCATGTATGATTCCAATTTTGATGATGGTGGCTGGGGTAAAATTTCAGTAAAACGAGTATTTGAGGTTTCTTCTAATATTGGGATGGCAAAAATTATTCGTGGAGCTTATTCTAAGAATCCGCAAAAGTTTGTGGACCATTTAAAGTCGATGAGTTTGGCGGAGCCTTTGGGAATTTCTATTGCGGGTGAAGGAAAGCCAAATATAAAAAATACGGATAATAATTCTTGGTCTGGAATTACATTAGAATGGATGGCGCATGGGTATGAAGTCTTGCAAACACCATTGCAAATTTTGACTTATTACAATGCCGTTGCGAATAATGGAAAAATGGTTCGTCCAAAGTTTGCGGATAAAATCAAAAAAGGCCGATCTGTAATTAAGGAGATTGATACGGAGGTTATTAATCCAGCTATTTGCTCTAAAAGTACGATTAACAAAGTAAAGCAAGTGTTGGAAGGTGTGATTGAAAACGGTACTGCCAGAAACTTAGGGAATGCCAACTATAAAATTGCTGGAAAAACCGGAACTGCTCAAATAGCAAACGAAAGCTACGGCTACAAATACGAATCTAAAGTGAGTCACCAAGCTTCATTTGTTGGTTATTTTCCTGCGGAGGATCCTAAGTATAGCTGCATTGTAGTAGTAAATGCTCCTTCACGAAATGTGTACTACGGAAACTTAGTGGCTGGTCCAATTTTTAAAGAAGTTGCTGATAAGGTTTATGCCAATAGTTTAGAGATTCATAAGCCATTAGGCCCTCAGAAGTTTATGGCTGCTTCAGCTATTCCGTACTCCAAAAGTGGGTATGGTGAAGATGTAAAGCGTGTGTTTCAAACCATGGGTGTAGAAATGAAAACAAGTTCTGCCAATCCTGAATGGGTAACCACTTCTACGCAAGAGAAAACGGTCACATTAGAAAATAGAAAAGTCATCGAAAACTTAGTTCCAAATGTAAAAGGAATGGGAGTGATGGATGCTGTATACCTATTGGAAAATGCAGGTTTGAAAGTACGTTTTGTAGGTCGAGGAGCAGTAAAAAATCAATCCATACAAGCCGGAACAAGGGCATATAAGGGAAGTGTAATCGTATTAGAGTTGACATAAATGAAATTACTAAAAGACATATTATATAAAGTAGGAATTCTAGAAGTTCATGGAACTACGGATGTTTCAGTGTCTGGTATTGCCTTTGATTCTAGAAATGTAGAAGATGGAGGAGTTTATATTGCTCAAAAAGGGTTGAAAGTCGATGGTCATGATTTTATTGCTTCAGCTATTTCAAAGGGAGCAACTTCTATTGTATGTGAGGAATTACCAACTGAACGTCCTGATGAGATTACTTTTGTGAAAGTAAAAAGCACCCATGAAGCGTTGGCTTTTATGGCTGCCAATTTATACGATAATCCTTCGGATAATATACAGTTGGTAGGCGTAACAGGTACTAATGGAAAAACGACAACGGTTACATTGCTTTATCACTTGTTCAAAAAGTTGGGTTATAAGGTGGGGTTGCTTTCCACAGTAGTCAATTATATTGATGATAAAGTAGTAAAGGCAACGCATACCACACCTGATGCATTGAATATAAATAAGCTGCTTTCTGAAATGGTGGCTGATGGATGTGAGTTTTGTTTTATTGAGGTAAGCTCGCATGCAGTAGTACAAAATAGAGTGTTAGGCTTGAATTTTAAAGGTGGTGTTTTTACAAATATTTCACATGACCATTTAGATTATCACAAGACTTTTGATGAATACATTGCGGCCAAAAGAGGGTTTTTTACTCAGTTGGGTAAGGATTCTTTTGCGCTTTCAAATAAAGACGATAAGCGAGCAGAAGTGATGTTGCAAGAGTCCAAAGCGAAGAAAAATTACTATGCTGTAAAGGCTGCTGCTGACTTTAAATGTAAAATCATGGAGAGCAATTTTACAGGATTGCTTTTAAAAATTGACGACCAAGAAGTGTGGTGCCCGATTATCGGAAAATTCAATGCTTATAATCTAACTGCTGTATACGCAACAGCGATTTTGTTGGGACAAGATAAGTTAGAGACATTAACGGCATTGAGCAGTTTACGACCAGTTGAAGGTCGATTTGAATACATAAGAGTGAATGACATCTCAGGAATTGTGGATTATGCGCATACGCCAGATGCATTGGAAAATGTGTTGAAAACCATTAAAGAAATCCGAACAGGAAACGAGCAAGTTATCACAGTCGTTGGTTGCGGTGGGGATCGAGATACCACCAAACGACCATTGATGGCTGGAATTGCAGCTGAATTATCTGATCGAGTGATATTAACTTCTGACAACCCGAGAACAGAAGATCCTCAGCAAATTATTGAAGAAATGAAAACGGGCTTAGACCCTGTGAATAAGAAAAAAGCAAACGCGATTACTGATAGAAAAGAAGCGATAAGAATGGCTTGTGCTTTAGCCAAAAGTGGGGACATCATTTTGATTGCAGGTAAAGGGCACGAAAACTATCAAGAAATCAATGGAGTGAGGAATCATTTCGACGATATGGAAATTTTACAAGAGACGCTAAACGAATTAAACGCTTAAACTATGTTGTACTATTTATTTCAGTATTTAAATGAATTGGATGTTCCGGGAGCAGGAGTGTTTCAGTACATCACATTTCGAGCAGCGGCTTCTGTCATTGTTTCACTATTGATTTCAATGGTTTTTGGTAAACGCATCATTGAATTCATTAAAGTACAACAAGTAGGAGAAACGATACGTGATTTAGGATTGGAAGGTCAAAATCAAAAAGCTGGTACACCTACCATGGGTGGGTTGATCATTTTAGCATCTATTTTAATTCCTACTTTATTGTTTGCGAAGCTGCACAATATCTATGTGATTTTGATGCTGGTTTCTACTGTTTTATTGGGTGCAATTGGTTTTGCAGACGACTATATCAAAGTATTTAAAAAGAATAAAAAGGGATTAGCTGGAAAGTTTAAAATCGTTGGTCAAGTGATTGTCGGTTTGATTGTGGGTTGCATCCTATATTTCCACGACGACGTGGTGGTGAAAGAAAAAGTGTTTGATGAAAATGCTCCAGCACACGTGCAGGAATTGATTCACAATGATATTGATAAGTCAACTACAGAAAATTATTATTGGAAAGAAACGAAATCCTTTGTAACCACTATTCCTTTTGTTAAGGACAATGAATTCGATTACGCATGGTTAGTTGATTGGGCTGGAGAAAATGCAATGGATTATGCCTGGTTAATCTTTATTCCGATTGTTATTGTCATTGTAACGGCTGTTTCGAATGGAGCCAACATGACAGATGGTCTGGATGGATTAGCTACTGGAACTTCTGCAATTATCGGAGTGGTGCTCGCCATCTTCGCTTATGTGTCTGGTAATACCATTTTTGCGGACTACCTCAATATTATGTACATCCCAGACTCTGGTGAGCTGGTAATATTTATCGGAGCTTTTGTAGGGGCATGTATTGGATTCTTATGGTACAATTCTTATCCTGCCCAAGTTTTTATGGGAGATACAGGAAGTCTAGCGTTGGGTGGAATTATCGCAGTGTTTGCTTTAGCGATTCGCAAGGAATTACTAATTCCAGTTTTCTGTGGCGTTTTCCTAGTGGAGAATTTATCAGTAATGATTCAAGTGGCATATTTTAAATACACCAAGAAGAAATTTGGAGAAGGAAGGCGAGTGTTCTTGATGGCTCCATTGCATCACCATTATCAGAAAAAAGGATATCACGAAGCGAAAATTGTTTCTCGCTTCTGGATTGTAGGAATTATGCTGGCGATTTTATCTATCGTAACCCTGAAGTTGAGGTAAGATGAAAAAGCGACTAGCGATTTTAGGAGCTGGAGAAAGTGGCGTTGGGGCAGCTCAATTGGCATTGAAAGAAGGATACGAAGTATTTGTGTCCGACAAAGGAAAGATTAAAGAAAAGTACAAGAGCGTTCTTAACAAGTTGAAAGTTGAATGGGAAGAGGAAACTCATTCGGAAGATAGAATTCTATCAAGCGATGAAATCATCAAAAGTCCTGGGATTCCAGAAACAGCGCCATTAATCAAAAAGGCGCTTGAAAAAGGGATTTCAGTGATCTCCGAGATTGAATTTGCCGCACGATATTCTAAGGCACACCTTACTTGCATTACAGGAAGTAATGGAAAAACGACGACTGCCTATCTGATGTATCATGTGTATCAGAAAGCAGGGTTAGATGTTGGTTTGGCCGGAAACGTAGGTCAAAGTTTTGCGAAGCAAGTGGCTGAAGGAGATAGAAAATATTTTGTGTTAGAGCTCAGTAGTTTTCAGTTAGATGGGATGTTTGATTTTAAAGCAGACATCGCCGTGTTATTGAACATTACTCCTGATCATTTAGATAGGTATGAGTACAAAATGGAAAACTATGTGGCTTCCAAAATGAGAATCCTTCAGAATATGGACGAAAACGGTTCATTCATTTATTGGGCAGATGATGAGTATGTGCCCGAAGCTATGAAGAACTATTCCATAAAAGCGAAATGCTATCCATTCAGCGATACACAAGAAATTAAAGACGGCGCAAGCCTAGATAAAATAAACGAGAAATTACAAATAAACATTAATAACCAAACATTCGAGATGTCAATACACGATTTAGCACTACAAGGGAAACACAATCTGTACAATTCGATGGCTTCTGGTATTTCAGGAAGAATTCTTGATCTCCGGAAGGAATTGATTCGAGAGTCATTGTCAGACTTTCAAAACATTGAACACCGCTTAGAGCATGTGACCAATGTTCACGGAATCGAATTTATAAACGATTCCAAAGCCACTAACGTCAACTCAACTTGGTATGCTTTAGAAAGCATGGGAAAACCAACAGTTTGGATCGTTGGTGGAGTGGACAAAGGAAACGACTATTCAATGCTTTTTGAATTGGTGAAAGACAAGGTGAAAGCCATTATTTGTCTAGGTACTGAAAATCAAAAAATAGTGGATGCTTTTGGCGACAAAGTAGAAGCCATTGTTCAAGCCAAAACTGCAAGAGAAGCAGTAACAAAGGCGTATGAATTAGCAACCAAAGGAGATGCGGTATTGTTGTCTCCAGCATGTGCAAGTTTTGATTTGTTTGAGAACTACGAAGATCGTGGTCACCAATTTAAAACTGCCGTAAGAAGCTTATAATTTTATGCAAGCATTATTTAAAAATCTGAAAGGTGATCGAGTAATATGGGCAGTGGTACTATTTTTAGGCATCTTGTCGATATTGGCTGTATACAGCTCCATCGTTTCTCTGGCTTATAAATATCAAGATGGAAACACTGAATATTTTTTATTCAAGCATGGTTTCATTCTGATTGTAGGTTTCGGATTGATGTATGCTGCGCATAAATTAAACTATAAATATTATTCTCGAATATCTCAGATAGCCATTTTTATAGCGATTCCCTTGTTGCTATTTACGTTGCTAACTGGGGCTAGTATCAACGATGCGAGTCGGTGGTTGGTCATTCCGGTGATCAATCAAACCTTTCAAACATCGGATTTAGCGAAGCTTGCCTTAATCATGTTTTTAGCTCGAATGTTATCGAAAAAACAAGATGTTATTAAGGATTTTAATTCGGCTTTTGTGCCGATAATGATTCCAATTTTGATGGTGTGTGGGTTGATATTACCCGCTAACTTTTCAACTGCTGCGATGCTTTTTACTACTTCCATAGTGATTATGTTTATTGGTCGGATTAATTTGAAATACATCATTTCAATGGTTGGAATTGGAATCGTTCTATTGTCGGTTTTTATCGCAATTGTGATTAATTCCAATTATACTGGTCGGGTGGAAACTTGGAAAAATCGGATTGAGAATTTTATGTCTGATAGTTCAGAAGGGAATTATCAAGCAGAGCAATCTAAAATTGCAATTGCTACTGGAGGTCCGTTAGGAAAAGGGCCTGGAGGAAGCACGCAACGTAACTTTTTACCACACCCTTACTCGGATTTTATTTACGCAATTGTAATTGAAGAGTATGGGATTTTGGGTGGATTCACCTTATTGTTAATGTATTTAATTCTCCTCTATCGAGGGATTATCATATCCATAAAAGCGCCCCGAACGTTTGGGTCGCTCTTGGCTGTCGGGCTTAGTTTTAGTCTCGTCTTTCAAGCCATGATAAATATGGCCGTCGCCGTGAATTTATTTCCGGTTACAGGGCAGCCACTCCCAATGGTAAGTATGGGAGGAACTTCTATTTGGTTTACTTGCCTCGCTGTAGGAATTATTCTCAGCGTAAGCCGAAGTATAGATGAAGAAGAAATGGAGGTCGCCAATGCATAATCCAAAAGTCATTATTAGTGGTGGAGGAACGGGAGGACATGTTTTTCCTGCCATTGCCATTGCGAATGCGTTAAAGCAAATAAATCCATCTGTAGAAATTCTGTTCGTAGGAGCAGAAGGGAAAATGGAAATGGAGAAAGTGCCGCAAGCTGGCTTTACTATCATTGGATTACCAATAATGGGATTGCACAGACGTTTGACCGCACAGAATTTGAAATTTCCTTTCAAGCTATTGGCAAGTATGCTAAAAGCGAGAAAAATAGTAAAAGAATTTGCACCTGATGTTGCAGTAGGAGTTGGCGGATACGCAAGTGGCCCGACGCTAAAAGCGGCAATGAATAAAAAGGTTCCTTGCTTGATTCAAGAACAGAATTCATTTGCAGGAGTGACCAATAAAATCTTAGGGCAAAAGGCCAAAACTATTTGTGTAGCCTATGATGGTATGTCTGCCTTTTTTCCAAAAGAGCGGATTATTTTAACTGGAAACCCAGTGCGACAAGAAGTGGTGAAGTTGGAAGGGAAAAGAGAGCGGGCAATTGAGTTTTTCGGATTAGATCCGAAGAAAAAGACAGTATTGGTTGTAGGTGGAAGCTTGGGTGCAAGAAGCATCAATCATGGAATAGAAAAAATGATTGACCGATTTGAAAAAGAAGGTGTTCAATTAATCTGGCAAACTGGTAAACTATTTTCTGAAAGAGCTGCAAAGGCAGTTGCAGGAAAAGAGCATTCAGGAATAAAAACGATGGAATTCATAACAAAGATGGATTTAGGATATGCCGCTGCAGATCTGGTTATTTCTAGAGCTGGAGCAATAGCCGTTTCTGAATTGTGCTTGGTAAAAAAACCTGCTATTTTGGTGCCACTTCCATCGGCAGCAGAAGATCATCAGACCAAAAATGCCATGGCGTTAGTGAATCATAAAGCTGCAGAATTAGTAACAGACATAGAAATTGATAATCAATTAGAATCAACGGTTTTTAGACTGATTTCAAATGAAGAGGAGTTGGGACGATTAAGTTTCAATATTGCCAAATTGGGAATGAATAATTCATCGGATATTATTGCCAATGAAGTATTAAAACTAGTGAAGAAATAATGGAAATGAATAACATACATACAGTTTATTTTGTAGGCGTTGGCGGCATCGGCATGAGTGCCTTAGCGCGCTATTTCCTAACGCATAACAAAGCCGTATGGGGTTATGATAAAACACCTTCAGCCTTGACCAATCGCTTGGAAGAAGAGGGTGTGAAAATTTGGTTTGATGCTGATTTGAGTGAAATACAACAACTCGATAAAAGTAAAACGTTGGTGGTGTATACGCCTGCGATTAAAGTTGGGAATGCACAGTTGGATTATTTCGAATCAAACGGATTTAAAATGTTCAAACGGTCTCAAGTATTGGGATTAATTTCAAGTGCATATAAAACTTTGGCGGTTGCAGGTACACATGGAAAGACAACGACCTCTTGTTTGTTGGCGCATGTGCTGAATGATTCTGCGGTTGCGATAAATGCTTTTTTAGGAGGAATTTCGCGCGATTTTGATAGCAATTTAGTTTTGAATGACGAAGCGCGCTACTTCGTAACAGAAGCCGATGAATACGATCGGTCATTTCTGCAATTGTCGCCTGATATTGCAATTATTACATCTCTGGATGCCGATCATTTAGACATCTATGGTACACCTGATGAAATGGTAAAAAATTACCAAGATTTTGTAAGAAAAATCAAGCCAGGTGGAACGTTAATTACAAAATTGGCTTTATTGCCATCATTGAGTTTTAGAGACGACATTCAAGTGATCACTTATGGTTTAGAAGGCGATGAAGAATATAGTGCCCATCAAATTGAGGTAAAGGAGGCAAAGTATCACTTTGATGTAATGACTCCAGAAGGAAGTTATACTGATTTGTCTTTAGGATTGCCTGGACGACACAATGTAGATAATGCGGTTTCTGTGATTGCGATTGCACATTTGTTGGGTGTGAAAGAAGAAAGTTTGAAAGCATCTTTAAACAGTTTTAAAGGTGTTCAGCGTCGATTTGATGTGCAGTATAACGATGGCAAAAAAGTATATGTGGACGATTATGCGCATCACCCGAGTGAAATAAATGCTTGTGTGCAATCCGTAAGAGAATTGTTTCCCAATAAAAAATTGACGGCAGTTTTTCAGCCTCATTTGTACAGTCGAACGCGTGATTTTGAGGAAGATTTTGCATTGAGTTTATCACAGGTTGATGAGTTGATTTTGATGGATATTTATCCAGCAAGAGAGTTGCCTATTGAAGGGGTGACGTCCGAAAACTTACTGGAGAAAATCACTATAAAGTATAAAGAAGTGTGCTCCAAAGATCAATTGATGGACACCTTGAAAAGTAAAGAAATAGAAGTGTTATTAACCATCGGTGCAGGTGATATTGACCGTTTTGTTCAACCCATTAAAACATGGATAACCAATGAATAAAACAGTAAAAGTTGTCGTTTGGTCCTTGATGGGGATTTCAATTTTAGTGCTGCTTGGTTTTGTAGAAAAAGCAAGAGATTTGCAAACTTGCACTGCCGTGAGCATCCAAATTGATCGAAGTGAGCAGAACTTTTTCATCGATGAAGAAGATGTGGAAGCAATGATTCACGACGAAGTAAAATCAGTGATAAATCGACCATTGGTTGAGTTGAATAGCCATCAAATGGAGTTTCAATTGAACAGTCACCCTGCAATACAGAATGCAGAAGTGTTTAAAACATTGGACGGAAAATTGTCTGTAAAAGTGAAACAAAGAGAGCCAATTGTGCGTGTTTATTCAAGTAATGGAGACAGTTATTACATCGATAAGTTTGGTCGGATGATGCCATTATCTGATAAATATACTGCGCGGGTTTTGGTAGCGAATGGGTTCGTTTACAGCCCATATAGCAATTATGTGACTTATGACTTTTCAAAGAAGTTGCCGGATTCAATTGCCAAGAAAACATTGATTGATGAAGTGTTTAAATATGCCACTTTTATCAATAACCATCCGTTTTGGAAAGCACAGATTGAACAGTTGCATGTTAATAAAGAAATGGATATAGAGTTGATTCCACGTGTTGGAAATCATAGAATTGTATTTGGGAACGCAGATGACATCGAAAGTAAGTTTGAAAAGCTTATTGTGTTTTACAACAAAGGGTTGAGTAATACTGGGTGGAATGAATACAGCGTTATTAATTTAAAATTTAAAGACCAAGTGGTCTGCACAAAACGATAATAGTATGGAGTCTTCTGACATAGTTGTAGGGTTGGACATTGGAACTACCAAAATTGTGGTCATGGTTGGTCGCAAAAACGAGCATGGGAAGTTGGAGGTTCTTGGTATGGGCAAGTCTGAATCTCTTGGTGTTACAAGAGGTGTAGTGGCCAATATTGAGAAAACGGTACAATCTATTCGTCAAGCGGTGGAAGAAGCAGAGCAAAAAAGCGGTGTAGATATTAAAGTCGTGAATGTTGGAATTGCAGGACAACACATTAAAAGTTTGCAGCACAGGGGTATTCGTGTTCGAAATTCATTGGATGATGAAATTGGACAGGATGATATTGATTTGTTGATTAATGACATGCATAAATTGGTAATGCTTCCTGGTGAAGAAATTATCGATGTATTGCCACAAGAATTTATAGTAGATAACGAGCAAGGAATTAAAGATCCTGTTGGAATGTCAGGAATCCGTTTGGAAGCCAACTTTCACATCATTACCGGGCAAGTAGCAGCAGCGAAGAACATTTATAAATGTATTCACAAAGCTGGTTTAGAAGTACAGGATTTGATCTTGGAACCATTGGCATCTTCTGAAGCGGTTTTAAGTCAAGAAGAAAAAGAAGCCGGAGTTGTTTTGGTGGATATAGGTGGTGGTACTACTGATGTTGCTATTTTTCAAGATGGGATTATTCGCCATACAGCTGTGATTCCTTTTGGTGGAAATGTGATTACAGAAGACATTAAAGAAGGCTGTAGCATTATTAAAAACCAAGCCGAATTGTTAAAAATTAAGTTTGGGTCAGCGCTGTCTAACGAAAGTCAGGACAATGAGATTGTTTCTATTCCTGGATTAAGGGGAAGAGAACCAAAAGAGATTTCAATAAAAAACCTAGCGAGTATTATACAAGCTAGATTGGAGGAGATTATAGAGAATATCTATTATGAAATAAAGAATTCTGGGTACGAAAACAAGTTAATTGCTGGGATGGTAATTACAGGTGGTGGAGCTCAATTGAGACACATTGGCCAATTGTTTGAATACGTAACTGGAATGGATACCAGAATTGGTTATCCGAATGAATACCTAGCAAAAGGAAATGCTGATGAAGTAACGAGTCCAATGTTTGCAACAAGTGTTGGATTGGTGATTAAAGGATTTCAAAAACTAGAAAAACAAAAGAATAGAATTAGCCGATCTACACAAGCAGAGCCAGATCCAGCAACTGTAAGACAAGGCGATAAAATTAAAGGCGGTTTCTTTCAGAATATTCTGAACAAAGGGAAGCAGTTTTTTGAGGAAGAAGATTAATTATTTAGAAAAAGAATTTTAGCAGAACAATAAAAACCATAGCATTATGAATTTTGACTTACCAAAAGATCAATCATCGATCATCAAAGTAATTGGTGTAGGCGGAGGCGGAAGCAACGCTGTTAACCACATGTACAAACAAGGGATAACTGGAGTAGATTTCATCATCTGCAATACAGATCAGCAAGCGCTAGACTTGAGCCCTATTCCCAATAAAATTCAGTTGGGTGCAACGCTTACTGAAGGTAGAGGAGCTGGCTCCAATCCGGAAGTCGGAAAAAACTCTGCGATTGAGAATGTAGACGAATTAAAAGAATTGTTCGCCAGCAATACTCAAATGGTATTTATTACCGCTGGTATGGGTGGTGGAACTGGTACTGGTGCAGCACCGATTATTGCGCAAACTGCCCGCGAAATGGGTATTTTGACAGTAGGTATCGTTACGATTCCATTCTCGTTCGAAGGTAGAAGAAGAAAGATTCAAGCCGATGAAGGGTTGGAATCATTAAGAAGTAATGTGGATACTTTACTGATCATTTGCAACGATAAATTGCGTGAGATGTACGGGAATTTGAAAATGTCTGAAGCATTTTCTAAAGCAGATGATATCTTGACTGTTGCTGCAAAAGGGATTGCTGAAATTATTACGGTTGCTGGTTACATCAACGTGGATTTTGAAGATGTAAAAACGGTAATGAAAGATGGTGGTACTGCAATTATGGGATCTGCAAGTGCTGAAGGAACTGATCGTGCAATACAAGCGGTGACGAAGGCTATGGCGTCACCATTGTTGAACGACAATGAGATTAAGGGTGCGAAGTATATTCTGCTAAATATTACTTCGGGCGACGACGAAATTTCGATGGATGAAATTGACTCAATTACAGAATACATACAAGAAGAAGCAGGCAATACTGCGGATATTATTTGGGGTAACGGAATTGATGAAACGTTAGGTGCCAAAGTAAGTGTAACAATTGTGGCTACCGGTTTTGGGTCTAAAAATGCAATTGATGTAAATTTTAATAAGGAGCCTAAGAGAGTAGTAAGAAGTTTGACAGACGAGGTTCCTACTAACATTACGCAGCAAGTAAGAGGTGAAGAAAAGAAGGAAGAAGAACCGAAGGAAAGTTCAAATGAGCCCTTCTTAAAAGCTTCTGAAAATCAAGTAAGTTTTGAATTTGAAATTAAGAAGCCAGAGCCAAGACATACGCCAACTCCTGAGCCAGAAATGAAAAAGCAATCTCAGCCAGAGATTATTCGTCATACTTTAGATGAAGAAATGGACAGCGCCGATGATGATTCTACTCAAGAAGAAACAACTCACCGCAAGACAGTGAGTGATGAGGAGCAAATGAGAAGAGCGCATGAGCGTATTTTGAAATTGAAAAGCTTGAACTTAAAAATGAAGACTCCAGGTGGAATTAATGATCTAGAGAATGAGCCTGCCTACAAGCGCAGAAACATTCGTTTAGATTCTACTCCTCACAGTTCAGAGTCTAACGTTTCTAGGTATACTTTATCTGAAGATGAGGACAAGAAAACAACATTGAGACAAAACAATTCTTTCCTACATGATAATGTAGATTGATATAGACTATTAAATTCCAATTAGATTGACCGTTATTTAGTTGAGTTAAATCACCTAAAAATAATTGAATGTTTATTATTTAATAGAAGCTAGTCTAACGTCTAACTTCTAACAGTGCAGCGGTCTTTTATCTTCTTAAAATAATATTTAGAAGCCATTCTACCTCATTTTAGTTGAGATGGGATGGCTTTTTTTTATCTTTGTGATTCATAAAAATAGAATACCATGACTTTAACGGAACAAATCAACAACGATATAAAAACCGCAATGAAAGAGCGGAATCAACCTAAATTGGCTGCTTTGAGAGCCATTAAATCAGCCTTGTTGCTAGCAGCGACTGAAAAAGGTGGCGGAAAAGATGCTGAGGCAGAAGAAGTGCGCATGTTACAAAAACAGGTAAAACAACGACGTGAAGCAGCTGAGATATACACTACCCAAGGACGTGAAGACTTGGCGAAAGATGAAATAGATCAAGCCATTATCATCGAACAATATTTACCAAAGCAAATGAGTGAAGAAGAATTGGTAAAAGAAATTACTGCAATTATTGGCGAGACTGGTGCTTCTAGTGCTGCTGATATGGGAAAAGTGATGGGAGCTGCCACTAAGAAACTAGCCGGTAAAGCGGATGGAAAAGATATTTCAAGAATTGTGAAAGGAATGCTGAGTTAGTATTTTGTGATCTATAGAACTAAAAAAATAGAGTATAAAGCATGGCGTGGGTCATGCTTTTTTTATGCCTTCATATTCTATAATTTCTGATTAAATCTCAAATTAAATAACTATAAATCATCTAAAGTTAAATCCGGAAGCTATTGGGCCTAACTGCGCAGCGGTCTAAAATCTAAGAATGATCTACTTATTCAACTCAAAAAATAACTTCTCATTAAAAATTTCAACCGTTCGGTGATGGCCTCTATCAAAAAGTGGCAACGACTCAAAAGTTCTGGTGTAATAAGGAAACGGAGGTTCCATTTGATTCATTTGTGCATCATAGACAACCAAAGCTGGAATTCCTAGATTTTCGGTACGTGTAAAATCAGCAATAAGATAAAAGTCATTGAGGGATTCTATGTCAACAATGTTTAAATCATTGTCCATTAAAACACCCTTAAAGTCTCCATTAATTACATTAGGCGTATTGTCACTATAAAAGAAATAGACCTTATTAGTAAACTTCATTAGCGTGTTAAAAGCCGAAGTAATACTTTTGTTTTGTTCTTGTTGTTCTGCCTTTATTTCTTCATACTTTTCATCTAGCCCCATTTTTTCTAATAGCTCGAGTTGTTTATCAGCAGTATTCAACCGAACCAATAAAGCTCCAGTTCGAAGATTGATGACGGCTAGTTTGGCAATGTCTTTTCTTTTGCGACTGACATCAGTCTTATCTTCAACTGATTTTTCTTGGGCAAAAAGGCCAATGCAAGTGGATAGAAGGAAAACGAGTGAGATTATTTTTTTCATGGTGCTTATTTTCTACAACATTATAGACAATGTGTAACGTTTTTTCGTCTACTATAGTTTAATTCTTGCTAAAATTAAGGATTTACAAAAAGGTCTTGTGTTTGATTAATGAAAAGCCAAACCAATAAAGATATAGCATGAAAAAATTTAACTTATTAAATCAAAAGTCAATAGTATTGTCGTTCATCATTGCCATTGTATTCTCTTCTTGCACAATGGTCAAGTCGGGAGATGTCAATAATTTTAATCGAGTGAAATACCACCCACATCTCAAAGGGGTAAAATTGACAAAAACAGATAAGATTGATCAGTCTAAAACTTCTGAATTAAGTCAAGTCGAAATTGAAGAATATAAAACGAAAAAGCTAGAAAGAACAGCTGTCGATGCTGAGCAATTAGCAATTACTGAAGGTTCTTCTAGAAAGTTTAAGCAATCAACTGCAGAAAGGAAAATCACTAACACAGTTGAGCGGAAAACTAAAAAGAATAAAATAGAAAATAACGAAGGTAGCCTTAATGATTTTTCACCAGTCATCGCATTGAATGGATTAAGCAATTGGACAGACTTGATGCCTGTGAAAAGAGCCATGTTGAATGTACCACCTGTTGATGATGATTCAGGGATTAGCGGCCTTATTTGGCTACTATTGGTAATTCTGCTAGTACTTGTGATTCTTAGTATCCTTGCGAATCTTGGTGGAGGAGTAATAGGTACACTAGTAGCAGTTTTGTTAATCCTGTTAATCTTGAGTTTATTGGGGATTATCTAGAACTAGCATTATAGTTCGATCAATATAGAAAAAAGACCTTGGATGCTCCAAGGTCTTTTTTTTGTTTAACAATATCGTGTCCAATTGGTTAGTTTTGTTATATTTGGTTATAACAACTAAATCAAAACTAAATCTATGCTAAAACTGATTCTGCTCTCACTTTCCTTAATTTTCGTGTTCAATTGTACGGCTCAATATACTGCAGCAGATTATTATAACGATACTAAGTTGTTTGCGCAAATTAGTAGTTATAAGCAACAAGGTAAAATAGATTCTGCCATAGTATTGATGGAGGAGGTAAAGAAGAAATTATTGCCTCAAAATAAAAGTTTTGGAGATCAATTGCTTAAGCAGTATGATAGTTCTGAAAGTCGTTCTCTTGACCCTTCATGGATCCTTAATTTGAAGAGTCGGCTTAATGATATTAAACCATTGCCATCGCCACCGAACAAAGATGCAATTGAAAAGATATTAAATGCGCTTTTAGCACAAGATAAGGCATTGGTGAAGTATAAAGATGATAACAGCCTTTACGGTGAAAATGGGAATGATTCATTGGATAGTGTAAGAAGAGAAATTACTTCCCGATTTGATAGTGTTTGTGAAGCGGTCGGTGGTTGGCCAAGCAGCTATTTGTATTCTTTGGATGGGTCGTTGGTGTTGTTGCTTTTGCATAATGGAGAGATTACAAAGAATAGAGTGAAACAATATTATACTCATGCAGCTGAACTTTGTCTACAAGAAAAAGAAAGTTGGAATGTCGCAATTGGTATTTTAGGTGCTAGAAAGCAATATTTCGGATCAGATGTTCGAAGAAAGGGAGTAATCAGCGATACTTTATTTAATGTTCTGAATAATCTAACGATAGAGGATAATAAAATGATTTTACCATACTTGGTTTGGTTCGCTTCTGACCTCTCGAATAATGGGCGATCCACATTGAGAATAATTACAAATGACAGAATTGTTGGGGAAGACATAAAATGGAATATTATGAAATATAAATTTGTTTCACAATTACCCGAAGAATTATTAAAACTCTTAAAAGAAGGCGGATTTGATTACCCTAAAGAATTGACGGAGGATAGAATTTTAATTGAAGTAGATTCAAAGGCAGATCAAAACGTAATGTATAAATTTCAATATTTATAATTTTTCATTGACAATCGAATTAGGATGTTAAGGTGTTTTGTAAAGAGAATGTTCATATTGTTAATTGGAATATTTCTTTCAGGGTATTTACAAGCTCAAGATTTACTTATTCAAAAGTTTCTAAAATTAGAGATTGTCAAGGTAAACTATGCTACGGGGAATTTTCAAGAGTGCATTTCAGTGTTTGAAACTAACAATCTAAGTGAGATTCTACCAACCCGGGATCATTATTTAATAGCGGATTGTTATCAGAAAATTGGTCATATCAAAGCCGCACGCAATTTAGTGCATAAAGCTATTGTCAATGGAGCGAAATTCGATTGGCTGAGCAGTTATCCTGAATTAAAGCAATCCTTTTCATTTACAGATTCTATTTATTTTAGTAATACTTACCAGGAAGGATTGAAGAAACAAGATTTTGCAATCTACAGTCAATTGGTTTCCATGTATGAGTTAGATCAAAATGCAAGGCTACTGTGGATGAAGAGAAGAGATAGCTGCAGCCAAGATTTAATGAATCAAGTGGATGCTAAACATAAAGTTACACTGTTTGAAATGATTCGTGAGCATGGTTGGTTGGGAGGGAATAATCTATTTTTGGATGATTACTTTTTTCCAGTCTTTTTACACGTCACTAGTTTCGATTCAAATATTCAAGAGTTTGATTCTTTGCGTGCTGAGCTGCAAAAGTTAGTATTGTTAAATCAATTACAACCTTCAACTTATGCTTTTTGGGTGGATCGATATATGGTGTTTAATCTAAAAATCCCCCAAAAATATGGCACCTTTTGGAGAAGTAGTGAGGAAGGTAAAGTATTGGATGAATTACAGGACCCTGAGAATATTGATTCTGTTCGGCAATCTATAGGTCTTTCTACTTTGCAACAATACAAAGCCTATAATTCATCTGTGACTTTGCCTAAATGGTATCATCCAGAATAATTAGATTTTTTTTCACAAAAAAAGAGCCCCAAAATAATTGGAGCTCTTTCTATATAATTTCAGTCGGTTGGGAGAATTACATCATTCCACCCATTCCGCCCATACCACCAGGCATTCCTTGCGCACCACCTTCTTCAGGGATGTCAGCAATAACACACTCAGTAGTCAATAACATGCTTGCGATAGACGCAGCGTTTTCTAAAGCAACACGAGATACTTTGGTTGGGTCGATTACACCTGCATCGAATAAGTTTTCATAAACTTCTGTTCTTGCGTTGTAACCGTAATCGCCTTTTCCTTCTCTCACTTTCTGAATCACGATTGATCCTTCACCACCGCAGTTAGCAACGATTTGTCTCAATGGTTCTTCAACAGCTCTTCTGATAATGTCGATACCTGTTTTTTCGTCTGCATTGTCGCCTTTTAAGCCATCTAATGCTACTAAAGCGCGAATGTATGCAACACCACCACCAGGAACAATTCCTTCTTCTACAGCAGCTTTTGTTGCAGCTAAAGCATCATCCACTCTGTCTTTCTTCTCTTTCATTTCTACTTCAGAAGCAGCACCTACATAAAGAACAGCTACACCGCCAGCCAATTTAGCCAAACGCTCTTGCAATTTCTCTCTGTCGTAATCAGAAGTAGTATTTTCTACCTGAGCTTTAATCTGAGAAACTCTAGATTGAATATCTTCTTTGTTTCCAGCACCATTTACAATGGTTGTATTGTCTTTGTCAATGGTAATTTTTTCTGCTTGACCTAAATATGATAAATCAGTGTTCTCTAATTTATAACCTCTTTCTTCAGAAATTACAGTACCACCAGTCAAAATAGCAATGTCTTCCAACATCTCTTTTCTTCTGTCACCAAATCCTGGCGCTTTTACCGCAGCAATTTTCAGTGATCCTCTGATTTTATTTACCACCAATGTAGCCAGCGCTTCGCCTTCTACATCTTCAGCAATAATCAATAAAGGTCTTCCTGATTGAGCAGATTTCTCAAGAACAGGTAATAAATCCTTCATGTTAGACACCTTCTTGTCGTATATCAATACGTAAGGATTGTCTAAATCAGCAATCATTTTCTCTGTGTCGGTCACGAAGTAAGGAGATAAATATCCTCTGTCGAATTGCATTCCTTCTACGATTTCTACAGTCGTTTCAGTTCCTTTTGCTTCTTCAACAGTGATTACACCTTCTTTTTTCACTTTAGCCATTGCCTCAGCGATCAATTTTCCAATAGAGCTATCGTTGTTAGCAGAAATGGTAGCTACTTGCTCAATTTTCTGAATATCATCACCAACTGTTTGAGAAACTTTCTTCAATTCAGCAACGATAGCCGTTACTGCTTTGTCGATTCCTCTTTTCAAATCCATTGGGTTAGCGCCCGCTGCTACGTTTTTCAATCCTGCAGTAATGATCGCTTGTGCTAAGATCGTTGCAGTAGTTGTTCCATCACCTGCATCGTCTGCAGTTTTAGAAGCTACTTCTTTTAGCATTTGAGCACCCATGTTCTCCACCGTGTCTTTCAACTCGATTTCTCTTGCAACAGATACTCCATCTTTTGTTACTGATGGAGCGCCAAATT
This sequence comes from Acidiluteibacter sp., assembly GCF_055129545.1. Lineage (NCBI taxonomy): Bacteria > Pseudomonadati > Bacteroidota > Flavobacteriia > Flavobacteriales > Cryomorphaceae > Acidiluteibacter > Acidiluteibacter sp. Next base: position 384,976 of record NZ_JBSRUB010000013.1, read on the forward strand.
TTTTATCAATAATTACATTTCTACCTTTAGGGCCTAGCGTTACTTTTACAGCGTTCGCTAAAATATCTACACCTCTTTTCAGTGCATCACGTGCTTCTAAGTCGAATGTTATTTCCTTTGCCATTTTCTTTAATTTTTATATTTAAACAATTGCTAAAATATCAGATTCTCTCATAATCAAGTAGTCTGTTCCTTCTAAAACCAACTCTGATCCTGAATACTTGCCATAAAGAACTTTATCGCCAACTTTTACAGTCATTGGTTCTTCAGGTTTTCCATTCCCCACGGCTACTACTACGCCTCTCTGTGGTTTTTCCTTAGCGGTATCAGGAATTATAATACCTCCTGCCGTTTTCTCTTCTGCTGCAGCTGGTTCTACAAGAACTCTATCTGCAAGTGGTTTAATGTTTACTGACATATTTTGTATTTTAAGTGTTATTAATTGATGTAATCGCTAGGTCATATTTTGTGCCAATGGTAATTTTTCTAAAAATTGACAGAGTAGGTGAATTTTGGGCATAAAAAAAGTGTCAGAATATGACATTCTGACACCTTAAAATGAATTTTACTCGTTCTTTTAAATCTTACTCAGCTTCTTCTGCTGGAGCATCATTTCCACCTGCAGGCATTGGCGTCTCTTCTTGTAAAAGAGGTGCTTGCTCAGTTGGAATTATAATTTGGTTGGCTTCATTGGTCAATTCAGACTCTGTTTGCTCAACTGAAACGGTTGTGTGATCATTAAATGTTGCGGATACGACACTTAGCACTACTAGTGCAATCGCCAATGTCCAAGTCGCTTTCTCAATAAAGTCGGTCGTTTTTCTCACTCCCATTACTTGGTTAGAAGATGAAAAGTTAGAAGCAAGACCCCCTTTTGGATTTTGTACTAGTACTACTAGAATCAAAAGGATAGCGATGATTAAAATCAATACGGATATAATTGTGCCCATTCTGTTTTTATTTATTTAGGTTCTTCACCCAGTTTATTAATTTGGTTTGCAAAATAAATTCTTTTTTCTGGATATTTCAAGGCTAATTTTTCATAAGCTGAAATTGCACGCTCTTTATTGCCTTGTTGCGCATAAATTTTTGCTAATGTTTCAGTTACCAAGTCATCGTCTTCCTTCACACTTAGCCTTGCCATGTTGGCTGGAGAATAAAATTCTCGTTTAGGACGAATTTGTGGTTCAGTTTTAATGAACTTACTGATTAAATCGTCTTTTTTAGGTGCAGGAGTCTCCTTTTTTGCCTCAATTTTAGTCGGATTATTAAAAAGTCCCAACCATTCATTAAAACTATGTTCGCCTGTGGGGGAATCAACAGTTGCTTCAGGAGCATTGCTTGCCGTTTCTTCCTCGTCTAATTCTTCTTCATCGTCTAATTCATCTGCTTCCAACAACAAAGTACTGCTTATTGCCGAACTCAAAATTTGTCGTTCTAAGAATTTATCTTCTTCTGTTTTTTCTTCTTTTGCTGGAGCAGCTGTGGTGTCAACTTCTTCTATTGGAGCAGGAGGAATGGTTTTAAATGCCGCCGGTTCTGGATGCACCTCTTCCTCTAGTGGTGGAGTTTCTATTGGCGCAATTGGGTCACTTATTTGTTCATGAGGAACAAAAGCAATCGGATCAATGGAAGTTTCTTTGGATGCTAAAGTAGGTTCTGGTATTGGGGATTCAGCAACTGGTTCTTGATCCTGAATAGGCGAAACAAATGGAGGTTCTATTTCAACTACTGGTGGAATGTATTGCTGTTCTGGTGCAATAGTTTCACTTTTAATGACTGCTGGTGTGCTATTTTTTTCTAAAATTAACCGATGCAATACTTTTCGGTCATTAGCATAGGCTGCCGCTAATCGCAATTGATTTTCAAATGCAATGTTTCCCGAATTGTGGAGTGCTTTCGCCAAAATAACCTGTCCCGCTTGGCAATAAGGATATTCACTTGAAAATTGCTTCAGCAATTCAATGGATTCCTGTTGGATACTTTCAGGTTGTTTTACAAATGATATGAAGTCGTTTCTGTTCATTACCAATTACTCACTGATGCATTAAAAATATCTTGAGTTAATTTATTATTAATTGATTCAATGAGTTGATCTTCCACAGTAGATAAATTCTCCGAGGACGAGAAGTCTTCAAACTGGGTGAATGATTTCTCAAAACTTTGTGTTTCGTCAATAGTGTTTGTAAACTTAACATTTACGGTCATGTTTAGTCGTGTTTGCGCTGCTATTTCGTTTCCTTGTATCGCTAAAGGAACCGCTTCGTATCTGGTTATCGCTCCCTCAAAACGCAAATCGCCGGCCTCTCTCACTAAAGTTAAATTGGTTTGAGAAATAAATACATCTTTTAGCGCTTCTGTAAATTTTTGACTTACCGTTACCTGTGCAATAGGGGCATAGTTCGGAAACAAAGCAACCGATACCGTTTTTACTTTTGGATCTATAGAAGCACCCGTAAATGAATAACATCCGTAGAAACTGGCCATAAAGGTTATCGCTGTGCTCAGGAATATAGATTTTAGTGTTACTCTCATAAGTCTGCAATATTATATTCTTTTATCTTACGATAAAGCGTTCTTTCTGAAATTCCCAATTCTTTCGATGCATTTTTACGTTTTCCATCATACTTTTTCAATGCTCGTTTGATTAATTCCTTCTCTGTGTCAGCTATAGATAAAGAATCTTCTACTATCTCATGGTTGGATTCTTCGGTCTCCTCATCGTCATAATTCGCAGTAGAATTATTTTCAACTGGTTGGTTGTATTGCTGAATTCGAACTGGTAATTCTGGTTTTTCAGGCGCTCCTTCATCGTCATATAATCGCTGAATAATTTGAGCGCCTTCCTTACTATTGACGAAACCATTCTCTGAATTCAAGGCTTTGTAAACCAGTTTTTTCAAATCGGTAACGTCTCGTTTTAAATCAAACAAGACTTTGTACAAAATTTCTCGCTCATTCATGCCTGCTTCACCGTCTTCGCTTTTATAAATAGCTGGTAAATGATGGTTGTCAATGGTCGGTAAGTAATTTTTTAGCACATTTTCGTCAATGTCTTTCTTTTTCTCAATAACTGAGATCTGTTCCGTCACATTTTTCAACTGACGGATGTTTCCCGGCCATCTAAAGTTTTCTAACAACACTTTTGCTCGGTCTGTTAGCTGAACTACTGGCATTCTGTATTTGGCAGCAAAGTCAGATGCAAATTTCCGAAACAACAGATAAATGTCTTCTTTTCGCTCACGCAATGGTGGGATTAGAATCGGAACAGTATTTAATCGATAATACAGATCTTCTCGAAATTTATTGTTTTTAATAGCTTCCGGAATGTTTACGTTAGTAGCCGCTACTATTCGAACATTCGTTTTTTGGGTTTTTGAAGACCCCACTTTTAAGAATTCTCCAGTCTCAAGTACTCTTAACAAGCGCACTTGTGTTTGTAAAGGTAATTCAGCTACTTCATCCAAAAAGATGGTACCGCCATCAGCTACCTCAAAATATCCTTTTCGAGCTTCATTGGCGCCGGTAAACGATCCTTTTTCATGTCCAAATAGTTCTGAGTCAATTGTTCCTTCTGGAATAGCGCCACAGTTTACTGCAATGTATTTATTGTGCTTCCTAGCACTTAATTGATGAATGATTTGAGGCATGTTTTCTTTTCCGACCCCACTTTCTCCACCAACCAACACTGATAAGTCTGTGGAGGCTACTTGAACAGCAATGTCAATAGCTCGAAGTAAAACCGGTGAATGTCCGATAATACCAAAACGTTGTTTTATTTGATCTACTGTCATTGTTAATTATTTACTACTGTACCTAATAAAGTCCCTGTTGTGCAATCTTCAATTAACACATTCACATAACTCCCAATTTTATAATCTCCTTTTGGAAAAACTGCCACTGCATTCTGAGGAGTTCTTCCAAACAATTCCTGATCAGATTTCTTAGAAACACCTTCGATTAATACTTCATAAGTTTTACCGACCATTTCATTGTTTCTGAAATGCGTATTCTCTCGATGCAATCGAATGATTTCTTCCAATCTTCTTTGTTTCGTATCTTCTGGAATATCGTCTTCAAATTTACGCTGTGCCACTGTGTTTGGACGTTCAGAATACTTGAACATATATCCTAAACCATATTTTACATAACGCATCATTTCTAACGTGTCCTGATGGTCTTCTTCTGTTTCTGTACAAAATCCAACAATAATGTCCGTAGAAATTGCGCAACCAGGAATGATTCTATTGATGGAATCAATTCGCTCTTTGTACCATTCTTTGGTATATCCACGATTCATCAACTCTAAAATCCGAGTGCTTCCTGACTGAACTGGCAAATGAATATAGCTGCACACATGATGGTATTTCGCAATCACATGCAATACATCGTCTGTGAGGTCTTGTGGGTGAGAAGTTGAAAATCGAACCCTTAATAAAGGACTAATTTGTGCCACTTGTTCTAATAATTGTGCAAAATTCACACTCTCAGCTTTCTCTTCTTCTGATAAGTTTTTGAATTCTTTTTTCAATCCGCCACCATACCATAAATAAGAGTCTACATTTTGTCCCAGTAGGGTAACTTCTCTATAACCGTTATTAAACAATTGCTGTGCTTCATTGATAATACTTTCCGGATCTCTACTTCGCTCTCTTCCTCTTGTAAAAGGAACCACACAGAAAGTGCACATATTGTCGCAACCTCTGGTAATAGAAACAAAAGCGGTTACACCATTTTCATTCGTGCGCTTTGGAATGATGTCTCCATAAGTTTCATCTTTCGATAAAACAACATTTACTGCTTTTTGACCATTGTCTACTTCGTTCACCAAATTGGGTAAATCGCGATATGCATCTGGACCAACAACTAAATCTACCAGCTTTTCTTGATCAATTAATTGAGATTTCAATCGTTCAGCCATACATCCTAAAACGCCAATGATCATTTTAGGGTTATTCTTTTTAATGGTATTAAAATTTGAAAGTCGTTTTCTTATTGTTTGTTCAGCCTTGTCCCGAATGGAACAGGTGTTCAATAAAACCAAATCAGCTTCCGCCAATTCTTTGGTGGTGTCAAATCCATCTTGAGATAGAATGGAAGCAACCACTTCGCTGTCTGCAAAGTTCATTTGGCAACCATAGCTTTCAATGTATACTTTTCTGCCAGAGTTATTTTTTTGTTGAGTTTCCTGTATTAAAGCTTCACCCTGCCTGCTCTCGTCTACTTCTTTAATTCCTTCTTTCAGCATTTCTTGAAAATTATTCTTTTTTGGATGCTCAAAATTAGCCATTTTTTAAAAGTGTGACAAAATGACATATTTTTTAAGATAATTTAATTTTGGGGTATTTGTTGATTGTATTATGCTTTAAATTAGTTATTTGTAAAATAATTAGAAAATTGGGCTTGTGAATACTTTTGTTAGCTAATTGTTTTATCTTTTTATTTGTATCGAATTTTTCACTTTATAGTTATAAAAAATCAAGAATGGCCAAAAACTTAGTAATAGTTGAATCACCCGCAAAAGCAAAGACAATTGAAGGATTTTTAGGGAAGGACTTTGTTGTGAAATCGAGTTTTGGACACATCCGTGATTTGCCTGGAAAGGACATTTCCATTGACATAGAAAATAATTTCGAACCCAAATATGTTATTTCAGACGACAAAAAGAAAATTGTTGCTGAGTTAAAGAAATTGGCTAAATCATCAGAGATTGTATGGTTAGCAACGGATGAGGATCGCGAAGGGGAAGCCATTTCATGGCATTTATTAGAAGCGCTTGAGTTGGATGAAAAAAAGACAAAGCGAATTGTTTTTCATGAAATTACAAAAGGTGCGATTACGCATGCAATAGAAACTCCAAGAGCATTGGATAAAAATTTAGTCGATGCTCAGCAAGCAAGAAGAGTGTTGGATCGATTGGTGGGATATGAATTGTCTCCTATATTATGGAAGAAAATTAAACCATCATTGTCTGCCGGTCGTGTGCAGTCGGTTGCCGTTCGCTTAATTGTAGAAAGAGAGCGTGAAATCATGAATTTCAACGGATCTTCTTCTTATCGGGTGATTGGAAATTTCTTGATTGATGGTAAAACATTATTGAAAGCTGAATTGCCAAAACGATTCACTAAAAAAGAAGAGGCACATGCCTTTTTGGAAGCTTGTGCTAAATCAGAATTTAAAATTGCTGACTTAGAAACAAAGCCAGCTAAGAAATCGCCAACTGCTCCTTTTACCACATCAACGTTGCAACAAGAAGCCAGTAGAAAACTAGGTTTTTCAGTAAGCCAAACCATGATGGTGGCTCAGCGCCTATACGAAGCTGGAAAAATCACCTATATGAGAACGGATTCTGTCAACTTATCAGAAACTGCTTTGAATGGAGCTAGAAACGAAATTGTCTCGTCGTATGGTAAGGAATACGCTCAAACTAGAAAATATTCAACCAAGTCAAAAGGCGCGCAAGAAGCTCACGAAGCCATTCGACCAACAGACTTTTCAGTTCATGAAATTGGTGGAGCAAATCAAGAATCGAGATTGTATGATTTGATTTGGAAAAGATCAATTGCTTCTCAGATGAGTGATGCTCAATTGGAAAAAACAACCGTCAAAATTGACGTTTCTAAAGGTGATCAAGATTTTGTAGCCAAAGGTGAGGTGATCAAATTTGAAGGTTTCTTGAAGGTATATTTAGAATCTACTGATGATGAATCAGACGAAGAAAAAGAAGGTGTATTGCCACCAATGAAAGTCGGTGAAAAGCTGGGGATGAAAGAAATTTCAGCAACACAACGATTTACGCAGCACCCACCAAGATACCAAGAAGCAAGTCTGGTTCGAAAGTTAGAAGAATTAGGTATTGGCCGTCCGTCTACTTATGCACCAACGATTTCAACTGTTCAGAAAAGAGGTTATGTTGTTAAAGAGGCTAGAGAAGGCGTGGAAAGAAAGTATGTGCAAATTATACTTGACACGAAAGGATTAGACGAAGAAACAAAAACAGAGACAACAGGTGCAGAAAAGAATAAATTATTTCCAACCGATATTGGGATGGTTGTGACAGATTTCTTAGTAGAGCATTTTGAGCGCATCATGGATTATGGGTTTACTGCAGACGTAGAAAAACAATTTGATGATATCGCAGATGGGGAACGGAAGTGGAATAAGATGATAGAAACATTTTATAAAACTTTTCATACCAATGTGGTTGATACATTAGAAAATGCAGATAGAGCAAGCGGAGAAAGAGAGCTTGGGAAGGACCCAAAATCAGGTAAAAAATTAATCGTACGAATTGGTCGATTTGGTCCTATGGCCCAAATTGGTGATTCAGAAGATGAAGAAAAGCCTCAATTTGCTAGTTTATTGCCAACACAGAATCTAGAAACCATCACTTTCGAAGAAGCATTAGATCTATTTAAGCTTCCGCGTGAAGTAGGCGAATATAAAGGTGAAATGATGGTGGCTGCAATCGGTCGATTTGGACCTTATATCCGTTACGGAAAATTATTTGCCTCTATTAAGAAAGCTGATGGCGATGATCCGATGACCATTACTCAAGAAAGAGCAGAAGAGATTGTAAAAGCCAAAATTCAAGCTGAGATAGATAAATACATTAAGGTGTTTGATGAAGATCCTGATGTTCAGGTATTGAATGGCCGATATGGCCCCTACATTAAGCACGGCAAGAAGAATGTGAAAATTCCAAAGGATGTAGAACCAAGTTCATTAACACTGGAGCAGTGTTTGAAATTATCAGCCGAAGCGCCAGATAAAAAGGGTGGTAGAGGATCTGCAGCAAAGAAAACAACAGCTAAAAAAGCACCTGCGAAGAAGGCGCCGGCCAAGAAAAAGCCTGCAGCAAAAAAGACGACTCCTAAAAAGAAAAAGTAATGGATTACTTAGATTTTGTTGAAGGTGTCCAGTTGGAGAAAATAATTGGTTCTGATGACTATCAGATGGACCACTTGAGGAATACTATTCGCATTCGGACCACTGAAAATAAAGGTGCTTTTGAATGGTTGCCAACTGATAAAATAGCAATTTTAGGAGTAGAGGAAGAGAGAGGGAATCCTAAGAATGCAGGTGCATCAAACTCTCCTGACCAATTTAGAAAGTATTTCTACAAACTATTTAAAGGAGTTGGCTTTGCAGATATTGTAGACTTAGGAAATATTAAACCGGGGAATACACTCTCCGATACTTATTTTGCTGTTTCGGAAACAGTAAGTAATTTGATTAAAAATGGAATTATTCCGGTAATTATTGGGGGTACAAAAGATTTGACTTTTGCTAATTTTCAAGCCTATAAAACACTGGAGCAAACTGTTAATTTAACAGCGATTGATTCAGCCTTTAATATAGGAGATACTGCTGCACCAATTAATTCTACAAATTATTTAAGCAAAGTGGTGTTACACCAGCCTAACTTTCTTTTTAATTTCAGCAATATCGGTTATCAAACCTATTTTGTAAGTCAAAATGAGGTAGGATTAATCGATCAACTCTATTTTGATACCTATCGATTGGGATTTGTTCGTTCTGATATTCGAGAAAATGAACCAATTATTCGAAATGCTGACTTTGTTAGCTTTGATATTTCTTCTATCCGACAATCAGAGGCTCCTGCATGTGCAGCTGCCACTCCAAATGGATTGTTTGGCGACGAAGCATGTCAGTTGGCACGATATGCTGGATTAAGCGATAAATTGACCTCTATCGGATTTTATGAAGTAAATCCTTCGCTTGATTTTCATGGACAAACAAGTCACTTATTGGCACAGATGATTTGGTATTTTATGGACGGTGTATTTAATCGAAAAAAGGATTTTCCTGCTTGTAATAAAACCGAATATGTTAAATATACCGTTGCAATGGAATCTCACAAAGACGACATTGTATTTTATAAAAGCGAGAAAAGTGACCGTTGGTTTATGGATGTTCCTTACCCAAATGCAACAGGAAGTAAATACGAAAGACATTTGTTAGTGCCATGTAGTTATTTAGACTATCAGGTTGCGTGTAATAATGAGCTGCCAGACAGGTGGGTTCAGACGTTTAAGAAGCTCCGGTAGGCTTTTTAGGAAAATAAAAATTCAAGAGAATCGTTAAAAAAGTTTAACAGCTTACAAATTTTAGGTATTTTAGTGCACCAAAATCTTTGTTAAAAAGAAATTTCATCCTATGAAGAAACTGTTACTTAGTGCGTTAGTTATTTTTACAACTGTGAGTTATGCACAACAAGATCCGCAATTCACCCAAAACATGTTCAATAAGCTTGCTGTAAACCCAGGATTTGCTGGAACTAACAATGCTTATTGTGGTACTTTATTATCTCGTCAACAATGGATGGGATTTGAAGGTCGCCCACAAACCAACCTTTTTAGCTTTGATGCAAAGATTCGCCCTTTTGATCGTTTCAATAGTGGTGTAGGTTTAACCGTTTGGCAAGATGAGCTAGGTCCAGAAAAGACATTTACCGCTAAACTGGCTTATGCATACCACAAAAATATCGGTAATGGATTGTTATCCGTGGGTGTTGAAGGTGGATTTTACAATAAAACAATTAATGGAAACTGGGTAACGAATGGATTTCTTGGAGATGGATCTGAAGATGCATCAATACCTAAAGGGCAAGCTTCTGACCCAACCTTTGACTTAGGCGTAGGTGCTTATTATACGACTTCAGATTTTTATGTTGGTATATCGAGTACACACCTTACCGCCCCGCAACTGAGTGGCAATGCAGAAAGGTCTTCTTTTAATTACAATTTAGCACGTCACTTTTATGTGATGGGAGGATACAATATTAGCTTTAGTAGTCCGTTTGTATTAAAACCATCAATCTTTATAAAGTCTGACGTTTCCTCTACTCAAGTTGATGTAAATGCAATGTTAGAGTACAATGAGTTTGTTTGGGCAGGATTGTCATACAGATATGAAGATGCAGTTGCCATTCTAGCAGGAGTTAATGTTCCAATGGTAGAAGGATTGAAAGTTGGAGTATCTTACGATTATAACACCTCTATTTTAAATGAATACAATAGTGGTACTTTAGAATTTATGTTAGGGTATTGTTATCCAATCAAGAATCCACTTAAAATACAGCGATATAAGAGTGTTCGATTTTTATAAAAAAAAGTTTACATTTGAAACCTTTTAAAAAAAAGAAGGTATAATGAACTCTTCAACCAAGGCTTTGTAGTAATAGCCTTATTAGTAAATAGAAAAAAATGAAAAAGTTAGTCATATTAGGAGCGGTTATAGCTTTGTTTTCTTCTTGTAGTCAGGAGAACGGCGAGCTTATAGGAGTGCAAGGACGGGAGATTTTTTATCAGCCTGTCCCATACGGCATGTTATTAATTCCTCAAGGTAGTTACACAATGGGTAACGACGACCAGGATATAACAAGTTCTGCTGTTGCGCAAACAAAAGTAGTTTCTGTTGCGGCCTTTTATATGGATCAAACAGAGATTTCAAACAATGAATACCGACAGTTTGTCTATTGGGTTAGAGATTCAATCGCTAGAAAAATTCTAGGGGAAGAAGTTTCTGAAGATTACTTGCATACTGTAAACGTTTATGGTGAGGATATCGATCCACCAATCATCAACTGGCAAATGAAATTCCGTTGGGATGGTGATGAAGAGCGTGAAGCTTTAGAGGTGATGTATTTGCCAGATTACGAACGTTTTTACGGCCGTAAGGAAATTGATACTCGAAAGTTAATGTTTGAATATTCTTGGATTGACTGGCAAGCTGCTGCTTCTAGAAAGAATAGAGAGCAAGGTAAAATCGACCGTTCTGTATTTATCAAGAAAGACATTATTAATATTTATCCTGATACATTGGCTTGGGTGCATGACTTTACCTATTCATTCAATGAGCCAATGACAAATGCTTATTTCTGGCACCCATCTTATGATGATTATCCATTAGTAGGGGTGAGTTGGAAACAAGCAAGAGCTTTCTCAATATGGAGAAGTGAATTGTTGAATAATTTCTTGGATCAAAGAGGCATGACCACTGTTCAATATTTCAGATTGCCTACTGAATCTGAGTGGGAGTGGGCTTCAAGAGGTGGTTTAGATAACAACCAATATCCTTGGGGTGGTCCTTACATCAGAAATACAAAAGGTTGTTTCTTAGGAAACTTCAAGCCTTTACGTGGAAATTATGTGGATGATGGTGGTTTAACTACTGTTGCGGTTAATGCATACAACCCAAATGATTATGGTTTATTCTGTATGGCTGGAAACGTTGCTGAATGGACAAGTAATGCATTTGATGAGGCATCATACAACTTCGCACATGATTTGAATATGGATTATGTTTATGAAGCAAAGGAATCTGATCCGCCTTCATTAAAAAGAAAAGTCATTCGTGGAGGTTCATGGAAAGATGTTGCCATGTATTTGATGAATGGAACAAGAACATACGAATATCAAGATACTGCAAAATGTTATATCGGATTCAGAAACGTTATGTCCTACTTGGGAAGAGGAACTAACGACCAATTATAATATTGAGCAAAGAATTTACACTAACTAATTATTATTTATCAATTTTTTTTTAAACTACTTATTTAAATATTATGGGATTTGTTGAGTTTTTATTTGAGACCAAGAAAGGTAAAAAGGTCATGGGACTTTTATACGGTATGGGTGCTGCAGTTGTAATTATTGGCGCTTTATTTAAAATACAACACTGGCCAGGAGCATCAGGTATGCTTATCATTGGTTTGAGTGTTGAAGCATTAATTTTTGCAGTATCAGCTTTCGAACCACCACATATGGAAGTGGATTGGACGTTGGCATATCCTGAATTAGCTGGAATGGAAGATGACGCATTAACAAAGCCTTCTAGAAGAAATGTAGGTGGTGGAAGCGGTGATGCTGTTTCTCAAGAATTGGATAAAATGTTAGTTGAGGCTAAAATTGGTCCTGAATTAATCGAAAGTTTAGGTCAAGGATTCAAGAATTTATCTGATCATACTTCACAATTGAATAACATCTCTGACGCATCAGTAGCAACGAATGAATTTGTAGATAAAGTTAGATCTGCTTCTTCAAATATGGGACAATTATCTGATTCTTATTTGAAGGCATCTGAGAGTTTAACAGGTATTTCTGTATCGCCAGAAGCTGGTAATTCTTACTCTGAGAATTTAATGTCAATTTCTGCAAAATTGTCAGAATTGAACAATGTATATGAGTTGCAATTGAATTCCGCTAGTCAGCACATGGAAGTGACTAACAAAGCTTTTGAAGGAATGAGTGATTTAATCTCAAACTTGAATAACTCAGTTGAAGACACTCAGAAATACAAAGAGAATATAGCTGAATTGTCTAAAAACTTAGGCGCATTGAATAGAGTATATGGTAATATGCTTACTGCAATGAATGTGAATGCTTAATTATATTGAGCGTAATTAATTATTTACAAACAGACATTTAAAATACTTTAAATAACATGGCAGGAGGTAAGTTGCCACCACGGCAAAAAATGATTGGAATGATGTACCTAGTGCTTACAGCGCTTTTGGCACTAAACGTTTCCAAAGAGATTTTAGATTCTTTCGTAATCATCAATGATGGTTTAGAAAAGACAGTTATTAATTTTAAAAGCAAGAACTCCGATTTATATGCGGACTTCGAGGCTTCATATCAAGAGAATCAGAAAAAGGTAAAGCCTTACTATGATAATGCGCAAGAAATTAAAGTTGTAGCAGATGCTGCTTCTGATTACATTGACAGAATCAAAGTGAATATTATTGCATTACTTGAAAAGATGGATACTGCTTCTGTTATTGGTCCAGACCAATTTGGAAATGATACCATTTTAAACTTAGCACGCATAAGTTCAAAGGATAATACAGATGTAGGAACTTCTATTTTAATAGGTAGTGAACCTTCTACTCCTAAGACTGGAGATTTATCCGCAACTGCTTTGAAAGGTAAATTGGATGATTTTAAGATGGTTGTTGCAAGTAAGGTGGATACATCTTCTGCAATTTATCAATCGTTGATGAAAACATTTGATTTTAGCAATAAGAAAGAAAGCGGTGGAACAGAATCAACATGGGAGGCATTTAACTTTTATGGTGTGCCTGCAGCAGCGTCAATCACTTTATTATCCAAGTTTCAAACTGATATTAGAAACTTTGAATCGGATGCAATTAAATATTTGTATTCTGAAGTAGATGCAGCTTCGTTTAAATTTAACAAATTAGAAGCAGCCGTTATTTCCCCTTCTAATTATATATTATTGGGAGATACATTTAGAGCAGAGATTTTCTTAGCAGCAATGGATTCTACTAAAAATCCAAAGATTGTAGTTGGAAAAGATATTGTTCCAGATGGAGAAGGTTTTAAATCTTCAGGTGACTCATTAAATGTTAGAATGGTTGACGGTAAAGGTTATGTAAAGGTGCCAACTCGTTCGGAAGGAGAATACACATGGAAAGGCGCAATTAATTTTGAAGCTCCAGGTGGAAAGATTATTCCTAGAACGTTTGAAACGACTTACATGGTTGCAAAACCAAGTACGACTATCTCAGCTACGAAAATGAATGTTTTCTACATGGGAGTTCCGAATCCTGTTTCAATTTCGGCTCCAGGTGTACCTGCTGAATCTATTCGTCCATCTATTTCTGGTGGAGGTGGTAAAATTACAAAGGGTACTGGTGGCGATTGGATCGTTACTGTTTCTTCTCCTGGTGATGTAAAAATTACTGTGAATGCTGAGATGAATGGTAAGAGTAAGATGATGGGTTTCATGGATTTTCGTGTGAAGCAAATTCCTACTCCTAAAGCATTGGTATCTGGAAAAAATAGTGGTGCACTTTCCCCAAGAGTATTGGCTGCTGTTTCTGGCATATTTTTAGATATGGACGGTTTTGTTTTTGATGTTAAAGTTGATGTATTGTCTTACGAGTTTAGTTATGTGGTTGATGGTTTTACCAGTACCATTAAAGTAAACGGTGGTAATATCACTGAAGACGTAAAAGATAAATTACGAAGAGTAAAAAGAAACACAACAGTTTCGTTTGAGACTATTAAAGTGAAAATGCCTGACGGTACAACACGATTCTCTACGCCTGTAGTGTTTAAAATGATATAAATTTATAATTATGAAAACTCATTTAAAGTCATTAGCGGTTTCATTTTTGATCTTGTCTGGCAGTGTTACTATGGCGCAAGATGTCTTGGATGGGGTATATATTAAGGAGAATACACCTACTAGAAAGGTAATTCCTTATACCCATGTAAGAGAAGCAGATGTAATGTATACAAAGCGTGTTTGGAGAATGGTGGAGTTAGCTGAAAAGCAGAACTATCCAATGAAATTCCCAAATGAGCCTATTAATGAATTGGGCTATGTGAGAATGAGTTTGATTGATGTAATGAAGCAAGGTATTGATGAAGGGACTATTCAAGCTTATGATTCAGAAATTTCTGGTTTTACTGTGAAGTTAACTCAAGCAGAAGCTGCAGATAAAATGCAGTATACCGAGATCGTTACAGATTATGATGAGAATGGTTTTGAAACACAAACTGAATTACCTGTTGCTTTTTCTAGTGCTGATGTGGTAAGGTATGAAATCAAGGAAGATTGGTTTTTTGATCGTGAACGTTCTGTTATGGATGTTAGAATTATCGGTATTGCACCAATTTTTGTAAATCCTAAAGATCAATCAATGGTTAGACCATTTGTTGTTTATTTCCCTGAGGCACGTTATGTGTTTGCAAATGCGGAAGTATATAGTTCAGGTAATGATGGAGCTAGAATGACTTTTGATGATTATTTCTGGAAAAGAATGTTTAGTAGCTATGTATATCAAGAAACGAATGTTTATGACAACAGAAAGCTTAATTCGTACACGACAGGGATTGATTTGTTATTAGAGTCTAATAAAATCATGGAAGAAATAATAAATTTTGAGCACGATATGTGGCAATACTAATTACAAGATTACATTAGAAAGGGAGTCCAATTGGACTCCCTTTTTTATTTCCAGTAATCGTTGTAAAATTCTTTCAAGCTACTTTTATGAATGATATGACCTCCCTGATAGGTGAGTATCGTTCGATTAGTTTGTTTGTAGGTAGATAATTTTCTGTTGAAGGATGTTTGGTTTTCAAGAATGTATTCATCAGTTTCTCCAAAAACACAGTACACCTTCGCTAGGTTAAATTTCTCACTTTCCTCTAGTTCATCGGGTATTAGTGAGCCCCATAAAATGAGCTGACCAACCGAAATGGAACTTTGATTAAACCATCGGCATAATGTAGCCACTCCTTGTGAAAAACCAAAAAGGGTTATTGTAGCATTCTTATATTGTTCTATTTTAAATTTCTCAACTACCAAATCAATATAATTAACGTAATCAATTATGGCATCTTCTCTCTCATAAGAAGTCATCCAATTTGAACCGATTCTTCCACTTGTTCCTTTTAAGTAGAAATGATTGTTGGCTTCTGGTGCAATTACAAAAGTGTCACCTAAATCCCTAAATTTTTCTAAAAAATGTTCAGATGATTGGCCATATCCATGGAAGACAATCCAAATCGCCTTAGTATTTTCATCTAATTGACCTAAAGAGTATATGTTAGCTGTTTTCGGAACTATTAGTTTCTCTCTTGAAATACCTTCTTTCATCAATCTAGTTTTAATACTTTTGCGTCATGGTTGGAATCAATAAAATTACATTAAGTTTTGCAGATCGTTTTTTGTTTAATAATGTCTCATTCATTATAAATAAGCAAGAAAGAATCGGTTTAGTTGGAAAGAATGGTGCAGGAAAGTCTACCATGCTTAAAATTTTAGCGGGTGCTCAAACTCCTGATTCCGGTAACATATCTACTCCATCTGATTTTTCATTGGGATATCTTCCACAAGATATGGAATTTGAAGAAGGCAGGACTGTTTGGGAAGAATCTTCAACTGTATTTGCTAAACTAACCGAAGTGCATTCTAAAATTGATAACATCAACCATGAGTTAGTAGTAAGGGAAGATTATGAATCGGATTCATATATGAAATTGCTCGATGATTTAACGCATTTAAACGAGGAGTTGATATTAATGGATGCGGGGAATGTAGACGCTTTAATAGAGCAGCTCTTGTTAGGATTGGGATTTAAACGATCCGATTTTACCCGCCAAACTTCCGAATTTAGTGGAGGATGGAGAATGCGAATTGAATTGGCAAAAATTCTTTTGACTAATGCTGATTTATTGCTTCTCGATGAGCCAACTAACCACTTGGATATTGAGTCTATTCAATGGTTGGAAGATTTTATGAAAACCTATGATGGCGCTATTGTTTTAATTTCTCACGATAGAGCATTTCTAGACAATGTAACCAATCGAACCATAGAAATTTCTTTGGGTCGTGTATATGATTACAAAGCCCCTTACACGAAATACATTCAACTAAGACAAGACAGAAGGGAACAAGAAATTGCTGCATTCAATAATCAACAAAAACAGATCAAGGACACGGAAGAATTTATTGAGCGATTTAGATCTAAAGCTACAAAAGCTGTGCAAGTGCAGTCTAGAATTAAGCAATTGGATAAAATTGATAGAATTGAAATAGAAGAAGAGGACAATGCGGCCATGCGTTTTTACTTTCCTCCTGCACCTCGTTCGGGGAAAATTGTGGTTGATATTAATGATGTAGGTAAAGCTTATGGCAATAAACAGATTTTTGATCATGCTAGTTTAAGCTTAGTAAGAGGTGAAAAGGTGGCGTTTGTTGGTAAGAATGGTGAGGGGAAGTCCACCATGGTGAAACTATTGGTTGGGATGGAAAAGCATACTGGAACTATTACAATAGGCCATAATGTAGAATTGGGGTATTATGCACAAAATCAATCTGAGATGTTGAATGGTGATAAAACGCTATTTCAAACCATTGATGATGAAGCAAAGGGTGACATGCGAACCAAAGTTCGTGGACTATTGGGATCATTTTTGTTCGGAGGAGAGGATGTAGATAAAAAAGTTAAAGTGCTTTCTGGAGGTGAAAGAGCCCGTCTAGCCTTTTGTAAATTGCTATTGGCACCAATTAACCTATTGATTCTTGATGAGCCTACAAATCACCTTGATTTGCGTTCTAAAGAAATATTAAAGGAAGCTTTGATCGCTTATGATGGCGCAATGATTGTCATTTCACACGATAGAGATTTTCTTCAGGGGTTGACAGAAAAAGTATATGAATTTAAAGATGGCAATGTCAACCAACATATTGGTGATGTTTATGAATTCTTGAGAAATCGAAAAGTAGACTCTTTCAAAGAAATTGAAAAGGGAGTTGGAAGTAAGAAGCCAGAAGTAAAGATTGAACAACCAAAACAAGAATCTAATCAGAATTTATTTGAGCTAAAGAAGGACTTGAAAAAAGAGTGCAAGAGTTTAAAAAATACGGTTCAAAATCTAGAGAAAACTATTTTCGCATGTGAAGAGCGTGCTGAAAAAATGAATGAAAAATTACACGATCCCAACTTTTATAAAGACAAAGAATACGACCAAGTATTGAAGCAATGGCAAGACAATAATGGGGAATTGGAAATTGCTATGGAGAAGTGGGAAAGCGCCCAAGAAAATTATGACAAAAAAACAGCCGAACTTGAAAAGCTCGGCTGAGGATAATATTTTAAATTTAGTTTCCTAATTCAGAAAGGAACTTTATTCGCATCAATCTTAACTCTTGTTCGGAATAAATACCTTCAAATTCTTCTACAGCATCTTCGATGGAGTCGGTAAGAGTTTCACGGAAATAATCAAATATTTCATCTTGGTATTCTTCATCTAATAGTTCACCAATGCAATAGTCTAAGTTAATTCTAGTTCCTGAATGAACGATATGTTCAATATCTTCCAATATTTCATCGATAGACTTTCCTTTTGCTGAAGCTATGTCTTCAAGTGGCAATTTTCGATCTACACTTTGTATGATGTAAACTTTTAGACCTGATTTGTTGACTACAGATTTAACAACCATATCATCAGGACGATCTATTTCATTTTCATCCACATACTTTCGTATAGAATCGATAAAAGGTTTTCCAAACTTTTCAGCTTTACCTTGGCCAACACCTGTAATATTGGTCAACTCCTCAATAGTAATAGGATATCTAGTTGCCATATCCTCTAAAGAGACATCTTGAAACAAAACATATGGTGGTAAGTCTTTTTCTTTAGCCACCTTTTTTCGTAAATCTTTTAAGATTGAATACAACTGGTCATCACCGGCGCCACCACCTTTTGAACCACCATCTACCTCTTTCTCATTGTCATCCTCACTGTAATCATGAGGTTTTACTAAATCAACCTTACCAGGCTTCTTTGCAAATTCTTTTCCTTTCTTACTCACTTTTAAAACCCCGTAATTTTCTATTTCTTTAATTAAAAAACCATCAATAATGCACTGTCTTATAATAGATTCCCAATGCTTTGGATCGTCACTAACACTTCCACCTTCGCCATATAACTCATGTGTAGTATGGTTGTAGGTTTTGATTTCACTAGTTTCTTTTCCCGCGATAAAATTAGAAATATATTTTGCTTTAAATTTCTCTTTTAACGCAAAAATTGTTTGAAGAAGAAGGGTTACTTCCAATTGCCCGTCATACTTATCTTTTGGGTTTAAACAATTGTCACAACTTCCACAGTTTTCATCTGTATATTCTTCACCGAAATAGTGTAAAAGTTGTTTTCTTCTACAAACTGCAGTTTCTGCATAAGAAACAGTTTCAAATATTAATTGTCGTCCTATTTCCTGTTCTGCAATTGGTTTTCCTTGAAGGAACTTTTCTAATTTTTCGATGTCTTTGTATCGATAAAAGGCGATACATTTCCCCTCTCCATCATCTCTTCCTGCTCGTCCGGTTTCTTGATAATAGCCTTCCAAGCTCTTTGGAATATCATGATGAATCACAAACCGAACATCTGGCTTGTCAATTCCCATTCCAAAGGCAATAGTGGCTACAATTACATCTGCATCCTCCATCAAGAACATGTCTTGATGTTTGGCTCTGGTCGTCGCATCCAATCCAGCGTGATAAGGCAATGCTTTGATTCCATTCACTTGCAGCGTCTGTGCAATTTCTTCAACTTTTTTTCTACTTAAGCAATAAACAATACCAGATTTATTGGCGTTGCTTTTTATAAATCGTACGATTTGGCTACCTACTTCACGTTTAGGTTGCACCTCATAATATAAATTTTTTCTATTAAAGGAGTCTTTAAAAACCTTTGCATCTTGCATGCCTAAGTTTTTCTGAATGTCCTGTTGAACTTTCGGAGTCGCAGTTGCAGTTAGAGCTACAATTGGCACTCGGTCAATAGCTTCTATTATGCTTCTAAGTTTTCTGTATTCCGGTCTAAAATCGTGTCCCCACTCAGAAATACAATGTGCCTCATCAATTGCTACAAAAGATAATTTGATTTGCTTCAAGAATTCTATATTCTCTTCTTTTGTCAATGTTTCTGGGGCTACATATAATAATTTGGTGACGCCTTCCAAGAGGTCACTTTTTACTTTGGCTGTATCCGTTTTATTCAATGAAGAGTTCATAAAATGAACCACTCTGTCATCAGAAGAAAAACCCCTTAAAGCATCTACCTGATTTTTCATCAATGCAATCAATGGAGAAACTATTATTGCAGTTCCCTCAGACATTAATGCAGGTAGCTGGTAGCACATGGATTTTCCACCACCAGTTGGCATAATCACAAAAGTGTCATTTCCATTCAGAATGTTAGAAATGATCGATTCTTGTTTGCCTTTAAATTTATTGAATCCGAAAAATTTTTTCAGCTCCTTGTTTAAGTTCAATTCCTCAAGGGTTTGCATGAAATATCTATTTAGCTATTTTAAATTACTTTTGCTTCACTAATTTACTATGAATTACAGTGTAATTTAGTAAAATTTGAAATAAATAAAAAAATAAGGGCTTGAAATCTGAAATAGAAGTAAAAAGAATTGCTAAAGAAGTTTTAAAGAATGAAGCCGATGCGCTTTTAAAACTGATAGATTACATTGATGACGACTTTGTTAAAAGTGTTGAACTCATCTATGCATCCAAAGGTAGAGTAGTGATTACAGGTGTTGGAAAGAGTGCAATTATTGCTCAAAAAATCGTGGCAACGATGAATTCCACCGGCACTCCTTCCATATATATGCATGCTGCCGATGCCATACATGGAGATTTGGGCAATATTCAGCGCGATGATGTGGTGATTTGTATCTCTAAAAGTGGAACTACGCCAGAAGTAAAAGTATTGATTCCTTTAATTAAAAATTTCGGCAATCAGATTATCGCGATTACTGGGAACATGACTTCCGTTTTAGCTACTTCAGCCGATTTCGTGCTAAATGCAACTATTGAAGTTGAGGCTTGCCCCAATAATTTAGCACCAACTACAAGCACAACGGCCCAATTAGCTTTAGGAGATGCCTTGGCCGTATGTCTTTTGAATTTAAAATCGTTTAGTTCGACAGATTTTGCAAAATATCACCCAGGTGGAGCTTTAGGAAAAAAGTTGTATGTAAGAGTGGGCGAACTCGCCGATTTGAACGAGAAACCAGCCGTAGGTCTAACAGACAGCTTAAAGACTGTGATTGTTGAAATAACTACGAAGCGTCTTGGCGCATGTGCGGTAATAGAAAATGGAGAAGTTAAAGGTGTAATTACAGATGGAGATCTTCGACGAATGCTTTCTGAGTCGATTAGTTTTGATTCGATCACTGCAGCGGATATTATGTCTAAAAATCCTAAAAGCATCGATTATGATAACTTAGCTGTGGAAGGCCTTAAAGTAATGAAGCTTCACAATATCTCTCAATTAATTGTCTTAAAGGAAGGACAATATGCTGGATTAATTCACATTCATGATTTGATTCGTGAAGGCATACTATAATTAATACTAATCGTACTCGGGGTAATAGATTATCTCTTAAATTTGCCGATTCTATGGAAGGCAATCAATCACCGTACGACGAAGAATTTTCAAAACAAGGAGAAATGTCTTTTCTCGATCATTTGGAAGTACTTCGTTGGCATTTAGTAAGATCTGTAATTGCGGTGTTGTTGTTTATGACACTTGCCTTTGTTTTTAAGGAGTTTGTATTTGATACAATCATCTTAGCACCTCAAAAAAGCAACTTCCTAACCTATCGACTTTTTTGTGATTTATCGCATTATTTAGATTTTGGCGATAAACTCTGCTTTAATGACATTTCCTTTAGCTTGATCAACATAACAATGTCTGGTCAATTTACCACTCATATTTTGGTTTCTGCAGTGGCTGGAATTATTTTGGCTTTTCCTTATATTTTAATCGAAGTGTGGCGATTTATTTTGCCTGGTTTAAAGAAAACAGAAAGACGCTCAGCCTTGGCTTTGGTATTTTTTGGATCTCTATTATTTATGTGTGGTGTTCTTTTTGGCTATTACGTAATTAGTCCTTTATCGGTTCAATTTTTGGGAAATTATACAGTTAGTAGCACTGTTTCCAATTCCATCAGTTTAAACTCATATATCAGTACTTTAACTTCGATAACTTTAGCTTGTGCTATCGTATTTCAATTGCCAATTATCGTTTATTTCTTATCCAAGATTGGAATCCTTACTCCACAGTTAATGAAAACTTATCGAAAGCATTCCATTGTTGTCGTATTGATTTTGGCTGCAATTATTACTCCTCCAGATATTACAAGTCAGATATTGGTAGCGATACCCTTAATATTTCTTTATGAAGTCAGTATCTTGATATCTAGAATGGTTGTGAGAAAAGAAGCAAAATCAGCTTAAAAATTACCCTACATGAGTGAACTAGTCAATGAATTTAACGCGTATCGCGAAAAAATGAATGAGAAGATTTTGAGTGCCGATAACAAGGTAATCAAACGACTTTTTAATTTAGATACCAATACCTATGCTGAAGGTGCTTTAGATGTGAAGACCAAAGAAATGTTAGGTTTGGTGGCTTCAATGGTATTAAGGTGTGATGATTGTATCAAGTATCATTTAGGTAAAGCACATGATAATGGAGTCACAAAAGAAGAAGTGTATGAAGTATTCGCTATCGCTAATATAGTCGGTGGAACGATCGTAATTCCCCATACAAGAAGAGCTGCTGAGTATTGGGATGAATTGGAGGAGAATTAAACATCAACTACTTTAATTTCTTATTTTTACCGTTTTTGATTTACTAATGCCACGGAATTTTTATAAAACTTTCTTCTTTTTAGTCACTACTATTCTGTGTATTCATGGACTTTATGCCCAAAAAACCATAGTTAGTGGAACTGTGATTGATGTTAAAACAAAAGAACCAATGCCTTTTGTCAACATCATTTTCAAGAATACAAAATCAGGAACAACTTCTGATATCGATGGAAAATACAGAATAGAAACGTATTATGCTTCCGATTCTTTAACGGCTAGTTTTATCGGTTATAAATCGAGTACAAAAAGGGCACGCCAAGATCAAACTCAGGTGATCAATTTCGAATTATCTACAGGTGGAGTTGAGATTGGGGAAGTAGTGGTGACTTATAGTGGGAACCCCGCGCATAAAATATTAGACCGTGTAATTGATAATAAGGCCATCAATAACCGTGAAAAATATGATGCTTATGAATATGAAGTCTACAACAAGGTTGAATTCGATTTGAACAACATCAACGATGAATTTAAGGATAGAAGGGTTTTTAATAGCCTACAGTTTATTTTTGATTACATCGACAGTACTACAAGCGATAAGCAATACTTACCAATGTTCATGACAGAATCTTTGTCGGATTATTATTATCGAAGAGATCCAAAATCAGAAAGAGAAGTGATAAAAGGAACCAAAGTTTCTGGTGTTTCTAATGAAAGTATTTCTCAGTTTTTGGGAGATATGTATCAGAATGTGAATGTGTATGAGAATCACATTGGAGTTTTTGGAAAATCATTCGTGAGTCCAATCGCTGATTTTGGAAAACGATTTTATAAATATTACTTGATTGATTCAATGGTGGTGGATGGTAATTTTTGCTACCAAATTGATTTTGTTCCGAAACAAGCTCAAGAACCTGTTTTCTCCGGAACCATGTGGATTAATGATACCACCTATGCGATTAAACGAATAGAGGCAGGGATAAACGAAAAAGCAAATATTAACTTCATCAATGGATTTACGGTGGAGCAACGGTATAAGAAAGTGAATGATGAATTCTGGATGCTTTCTAAAGATAATCTAATTGTAGATTTTACCATTACCAAGAATTCTATGGGGCTGTATGGTCGGAAGACGACCACCTACAAGGATTTTGTAATGAATAAGCCTCGACCTGATGAAACATTTGATGGAGTTGAGAAAGTGGTTGTTCAAAAAGGGGCTAATGAAAAAGGGGATGAGTTCTGGGATAAAAATCGGCACGATACCTTATCTGAGAATGAAAAAAACATCTACCTCATGGTGGATTCTGTAAAAAACGTACCCGCATTTAGAACTTTTATAGATGTGATTCAGTTGGTATTTACAGGCTATAAGGAAGTCGGCTTGTTTGAAATAGGCCCTTATTTTAATGCCTATAGTTTTAATAAAGTAGAGGGTCATCGTTTTAGAGTTGGCGGAAGAACAAGTAATAACTTCAGCACTCAAGTAATGTTTGATGGTTATTTGGCCTACGGATTAAAAGACGAACGGTTTAAGTATGGTGGAGGAGTGTTATATTTCTTGTCTAAAGAACCACGACATTCTGTTAGTGTTAATTATTCATTGGATGTAGAGCAATTGGGATTAAGTCAAAATGCATTTAGTGAAGACAATATTCTTTCGTCAGTCTTAAGAAGAAATCCAAATAATAAATTAACTGGCGTAGAAGAAATAAAAGTGGGGTCCGAGCGGTTTTGGTTCAATGGATTTTCCAATACGTTAACAGTGACCAATAGAACAATGAGACCCTTGGGGAGTATTCAATACAATCAAAAATTAGACAATGGCACCATTGTTCCGGTAGGTAGTATCCGAACAACGGAAATTGGATTAAAAACACGATTTGCTTACCAAGAAGCTTTTGTGGCAGGAGAGTTTGATCGAATTAGTTTAGGGACTGAATTTCCAATTGTAGAACTAAATATGGGATTTGGAATAAAGGGAATTTTTGGGAGTGATTACGATTATACAAAAGTTGCGCTATCAGTATCTGATAATATCAAACTAGGAACATTTGGTAAAACAGAAGTAAAAGCACAAGCAGGTAAGTATTTTGGTACTTTACCATTTACACTACTAGAAATTCACAACGGTAACGAAACTTACTTTTTTGACAATGCAGCATTTAACCTGATGAACTTCTTCGAGTTTATAAGCGATGAATATGTTAGTTTGATGATGACACATCATTTTGAAGGGTTTTTCTTGAATAAAATACCTTTAATGCGTCGATTAAAATGGCGAGAAGTGGTGACTGGTAGAGCTGTGGTTGGAAGTTTGGAAGATAAAAATAAACAAACTTTGGAATTGCCTAGTAATATGTATGAGTTAACAGGGCCATATGCTGAAGCAGCAGTTGGAATAGAAAATATTTTTAAGATAATTCGTGTGGATGCATTATGGAGATTAACCTACTTAGATCATCCAGATATTGCTAAATTTGGAATTAGAGCCACCTTTGAAATTCAGTTCTAGAAATTACACTATGAAATTACGTGCAGAAAATATTATCAAGAAATATAAGAAGAGAGTTGTAGTAAAAGGCGTTTCTGTGGAAGTAGAGCAAGGCGAAATTGTTGGACTTCTGGGGCCTAATGGAGCTGGAAAAACCACCTCTTTTTACATGATGGTAGGATTGGTAACACCCAATGAAGGTAGAATATTCTTGGACGACGAAGACATTACTTCGCTTCCAATGTACAAGAGAGCGCAACGTGGTATTGGTTATCTAGCACAGGAGGCTTCGGTTTTTAGAAAACTATCAGTCGAAGACAATATCAAAGCTATTTTAGAGATGACGAAACTTTCTAAAAAGGAGCAAGCGGATAAATTAGAAAGCTTATTGGATGAATTCAGTTTACATCACGTCAGAAAAAATAGAGGTGATTTATTGTCAGGTGGAGAGCGAAGAAGGTGTGAAATAGCGCGTTGTTTAGCTACCGACCCAAAGTTTATTTTGCTTGATGAGCCATTTGCAGGTGTAGATCCAATAGCCGTTGAAGACATTCAAGGAATCGTGGCCAAATTAAAAGAACGAAATATCGGCATCTTGATTACTGACCACAATGTGCAAGAAACTCTAGCTATTACAGATAGAGCTTACTTGCTGTTTGAGGGGAATATTTTGAAAGCAGGAACAGCAGAAGAGCTGGCTGCAGATGAACAAGTTCGAAAAGTCTATTTAGGTCAGAATTTTGAACTTAAAAAGCCTAAAGTAAATTAAGCTTCCACTATATTAAATTCATAGCTTTCCATCAATTGGTTCGCCAATATCTTTTTACAAGCTTCTTCTACTTTAGCAGATGCAGTTGCTTTATCAGCAGCGTCAATCTCTAAAGAAATGTGTTTGCCAATTCTAACATTTTGAATTTCACTTAGGTTTAAGTTCTTCAAGCTTGAAGTAACTGCTTTTCCTTGTGGATCTAATAATGCTTTTAATGGCATGATGTCTATTTCGGCTCTAAATTTCATGTTTCTTTGAGATGGAGTTATTAATAACTGATAATATGATGTACAAAATTAAAATAATTGGGACAGCAATAAAATAAAATACTGCAATAAGTGCGATAGAAATGCCAACAAAACTAAATTTTAGTCGATTGTCTTTCCATTTCAATGATTTAAACTTCAACGCAAACAATGGAATTTCACTGACCATCAATAAACTCCAAATAATAATCCCTGCTAGAATAAAGTATGGATTAGTCAATAGACTTAAAACCTGTGCATCAAAAATAGAATTTGAATTCTCGGCTTGCCATGCGATTAATGGAATTGATAACCAGAATAACGCATTTGCAGGAGTTGGAACTCCGATAAAGGACGACGCTTGTCGTTCATCTAAATTGAACTTCGCTAAACGATAAGCTGAAAAAATGGTCATAATAAAGGCAGCCAATTCAATGTGTGGAATGTTTATTTCAGAATTGATTAACAACTGATAAACAATAACTGAAGGAGCAAATCCGAAAGAAACAACATCGGCTAAGCTATCGTATTCTTTTCCAATTGGGGATGCTACGTTTAATAACCGAGCGGCTAATCCATCAAAAAAGTCGAGAAAGGCAGCAGTTAGAATTAAAATACCTGCTTCTGCCAATTGTCCGTTAAAAGCTAAAACCACCGATACGCAACCGGAAAATAGGTTGGCTGCAGTGATAATATTTGGGATACTTTTTTTCATTTCAATTTTAAAGATGGGGCAAAAGTAAGGATAAAGTGAGGTCGCATTGCAATTTTGAATGTGCTTTTAAAGCCATATAATAACTAATTAACGAATAAAAGAAAGCCGATTCATAGAAATACTTATTTTTGAGTAATAAAATGATGAATTTGCTGTTATACAGCATTCAATTGTTTTACCACTTTACTAAGTCTATGAATAACAAAGTTTCTTTAATTATAGCCGCATTCATCTTATCATCTGGCCTTTATGCCCAAACTAGAAAATACAGTAATGAATTTTTGAATATTGGTGTAGGAGCTAGAGCCTTAGGAATGTCAAATGCATTTACAGCACGAGTGAATGATGTAACCGCAGGATATTGGAATCCGGCAGGGTTAACTCAAATGGAGGGTGATTTTCAAGTAGGACTTATGCACTCAGAATATTTTGCGGGAATAGCGAAGTATGATTACGGTGGCTTCGCTACACGAATTGATGAGAAAAGTGTTTTAGGTGTTTCTGTGCTGCGTTTTGCAGTAGACGATATTCCGAATACTACCCAATTGATTGATCAAAATGGGAATGTGAACTATGCAAATATCAAATCATTTACGGCAGCAGATTATGCCTTTTTGATTTCTTATGCGAGAGAAATGGGCATCACCGGTTTGAGCTTGGGTGGAAATGTGAAAGTGATTTATAGAAATGTTGGTGATTTTGCCAACGCCTATGGTTTTGGACTTGATTTTTCAGCGATCTATAAAAAGGATAATTGGGCTTTTTCAGCAGTGGGAAAAGATATCACAAGCACATTTAATGCTTGGAGCTATACATTAGACGATCAAACAGAGGAAGTTTTTATAGCTACTGGTAACGATTTGCCAGAGAATGGGCTTGAAATTACTTTACCACAATTAATTTTAGGAGCTGGACGATTAATCAACTTTGGTGAAAAATTTTCTGCTTTTACTGAGTTAGATTTAGGGGTCACTTTTGATGGAGAAAGAAATGATTTGATTAGTTCTGATCCCATCTCGATTAGTCCTAGATTTGGATTGGAATTGGCTTACCAGCAATTTATATTTTTAAGGGGTGGTATCGGAAATTTTCAAAAAGAACAAACGGTGTTGGGTGTAAGTCAAACTACTTTCCAACCCAACTTTGGAGTAGGAGTGAAATTTAAAGGATTTTCTATCGATTACGCATTGACTGATATCGGAGACCAATCCGCATCATTGTATTCTAACGTATTTTCTTTGCGAATAGATTTGAATAAAAAGGGTAGCTAGTGAAAAGAATTTTACTGTTTTGTATATTCATTTTTTCAA
Organism: Acidiluteibacter sp.; assembly: GCF_055129545.1. Taxonomy (NCBI): domain Bacteria; kingdom Pseudomonadati; phylum Bacteroidota; class Flavobacteriia; order Flavobacteriales; family Cryomorphaceae; genus Acidiluteibacter; species Acidiluteibacter sp. The sequence continues at coordinate 412,683 of NZ_JBSRUB010000013.1, forward strand.
TTACAAATATCATTGCTCAGTCTTTCGGCAATGAATGGATCAACTATAACCAAAAATATTACGAATTTAAAATAACTACCGACGGTGTTTATAGAATCACTTATGCCGATTTAGTAAGTGCTGGTGTGCCTATTAATTCGATCAATCCGAAAAATATTCAGTTGTTTGGCAGAGGAGTTGAAATTCCATTGTTCATAAATGGAGAATCCGATAATTCATTTAACACCGCAGATTATATTGAATTCTTAGCACAAAAAAATGATGGTTGGCTCGATTCCAACTTGTATAATGGATTAAGAAATCAACCCAATCCCTACTATAGCTTAATTACTGATACTGCTTCCTACTTTTTGACTTGGAATACGAGTACAACCAATTCTAGGTATCAAATTGAATCAGACAATAACTTTACTGGATATTCTCCAATTACCTCTTTTAAGGTAGAAAAACGAACGACATTTAGTACCAGCTATTTCGATGGAGAAACGGTGCAAGGTGATTTAACTAGTCCGCGATATGTTCCTACTGAAGGGTGGATGAGCCGAGTAATTAGCAATTCAGGTCAGAAAATTTTTAATACTGCTATCAATAGTGAAAAAGCAGCTCCAAATGGTTTGGCAAGAATAGAATTTGTAGTGACGGGACAATCTAATTTTGGTCCTATCCAGAATGGAGATCACCACTTGGAGGTATCTTTCGCCAATCAAGTTTACGATACTACATTTGAAGGCTATCGCTTAATTCGAAAAGTTCAAACTGTTTCAACTACGGACTTAAACCAAACTTCTACAGCTTTTTCATTTAAACAAATTGATGATTTGGGAGCAGGAAGCGACCGAATGGCAATCGGTTTTGTAAATATTTACTATGATCATTTACCTGATGCTGAGGGTGAGGCGATCTTTGAATTTGATGTAAAGGATGCTGTTGGTGCTTCAAAAAGCTATTTGAGATTGACCAACTTTGCTGGTTCTACGAACAATTATATTTTCGATCGAACCAATAAAAAAAGAATTTCTATCACCCAAGTGGGCAATGAATACCGAAGTTTAATTCCCAATGGAGGCTTAAAAAAATGTGTGGTATTTTCTGAGAATGCCATACAATCTGTTGGTGCAATCCGCCCTGCGGGTGAAAATGGATTCTTCAATAACTATTTTGCCTTGATTCCTGATTCTGCTTATTTAATGGTTAGTAACTCGGAGTTAGCAAATGAAGTTTTCAATTATTTCAATTATCGACAATCTAAAAACTTTAGACCTTTTGTAGTAGATGTGAATCAGTTGTACAAACAATACGGTTATGGGATTTCTCAACATCCATTGGCCATTCGGAATTTTATGAATGAGTTGATTGTCAAGAAAAATGCTCCACCAAAGTTTTTATATTTTATTGGAAAATCAATCAGAGCCAAATTTGTAAGAGGCAAACCATCGCTTTATAGCTCTAATTTGGTGCCGACAATTGGTAACCCATCAACTGACAATTTATTTACTTCTGGATTGGGGAGTAGTGGTTTTGAAGTAGCCATTCCAACAGGAAGGATATCTGTGAGAAACAATTCAGAATTAAAATCCTACTTAAATAAAGTCATAGAGTATGAATCAGCTGCGACAGCAAGTTGGATGAAGAATGCACTGCATTTTGTTGGTGGAACTAGTTTATTTGAAACGCAACAACTGGAAAATTATATGATCCAGTACGCGAATACATTTACTGATGTAAAAATTGGAGGAAAGGTCAGCACGTTTAAAAAAACAACGTCAGCGCCTATCCAAACGACATTGTCAGATTCTATTCAAAATTTGATCAATACTGGAGCAAGCTTAATGACTTTCTTTGGTCATGCCTCCAATACAGGTGGTTTTGATATTAATATTGATGAGCCTCAAAATCTAAAAAACAAGGGGAAGTATCCATTTATACTGGGCAATGCTTGTTATACCGGAGATGTACATCAAGAAGGAAATTTGAGTACTTCAGAGGATTTTGTTTTAATAGCAGATAAAGGAGCAATAGGGTTTATTGCAACAGTAGATTTAAGTTACTCGTCTAGTTTAAATGTTTTTTCTAGCGAGTTTTATCAACAATTCTCTGATAAGAATTATGGAAAAAGTATGGCTTATTGCATGCAACAAGCCGTAAAGTTAGTTGGCCCTACTTCTGATCCAAGTTTAGAAAGTGTATTGTTAGAAATGAGTTTGCAAGGAGATCCTGCTTTGGTGATGAATTCTCCTATCAAACCTGATTTTAGAATTTCAAGATCTAGTGTTTCATTTAATCCACGTGAAGTGACTACTGAAGTCGACTCTTTTGTAGTAAATATCCTGTTGGAGAATATTGGTAAAGCCATTACTGATTCATTAACCATAGAGGTAAATAGAAAGTTTCCTGGAACAAAAGGGGATACTTCCTATATTTTCAAGATTGAACCACTGTTGTTTAAAGCTAATTTTAGTTTAAAAATTCCGGTGAGTGTTTTAAAAGGGGTCGGAGAAAATCAGTTTACGGTAATCTTGGATCGATACAACGAAATTGATGAGTTAAGTGAAATAAACAATCAGGCTTCTGTTAGTTTAATTATTCGGTCAGGCGATTTAATACCTATCTATCCATATAACTATGCGGTTGTTCCTAAACAAGGAATTACTTTAAAAGCTTCTACTGCATTCGCTTTTGAAACAGGTAAAAACTACTTGATTGAAATTGATGTAAATTCAGATTTTAATAGTCCTGCTAGGCAATCAACTTCAGTTTTCTCAACTGGTGGAGTGATAGAATGGTCGCCTCAATTATTGTCTAATATGCCTGATAGCGCTGTTTATTTTTGGAGGGTGAGTAGAACTCCTGACAATCTTGGTCGATACTTTTGGAAAACTTTTTCTTTTCAGTACATAAAAGATAAAAGGGGTTGGGGGCAAGATCATTTTGATCAATTGAAAGTGAATGATTTTCAATTTATGAATCCAAATATTACGACAAAGCAGTTTGATTTTGTGGATAATGTTCGCCAGTTGTCATGTGTAAATATTGGGAATCCTGCAACTACAAGTATTCTTGGGAATATTAAATATTCTGTTGATAGTGAAACGAGGGAGAAGAATGGATGCACAATAACTCCAACATTTATGGTTGTGGTTTTAGATTCTTTGTCCTTTGACTCATGGGAAACACCATTTAATAGACAAAATGCGAATAGAAATTATGGGCAAGCCAATATCAATGGAAGTTGTCGTTCTCGTTCTGAGGCATATTTTATGTTTAGAGCTAATTCTCCATCTCAGTTGCAGTCGATGCGTAAGATGCTGTTAGATAGTGTTCCAAATGGAAATTATATTTTAGTTTATTCCTGGTATAATATAAAATATTCAGACATAAATGTTAGTAATCCTGCCATTATGCAGACATTTTCAGCATTGGGAGCAACTAAAGTGACTGGGATCTCTGATTCTATTCCATTTATTTTTGCCGTGAAAAAAGGAAAGCCTTCAACCGTGAAAGAAGTTGTAGGTGACAGTGTCAATCAGCAAATAGAATTGAAGATGACACTTACTGCAAGCTCTACTTTTGGTGATTTAACATCAAAAATTGTAGGGCCAGCAATGGCATGGGACAGCATAGTTTGGGTCACTAAAAGTTTGGAACTAAATTCTCGTGATAGTTCTGCTTTAACAGTGAGTTCATTGGTAAATGCAGAATCAAGTGGGGTTGAAATTTTTTCAAATCTTCCAAAATCGATGAGAAGATTTGATGTGAGTGGCGCAATTGATGCTGGAACTGCTCCTTTTTTACGCATGCAAATGTCAGCGAGTGATGTTCAATTCCAAACTCCCCCACAGTTGGATTTATGGCACGTATATTATGAGCCAGTTCCTGAATTGGCTTTAAACGCTAATGTGTTTTTTGATGTAAATAAAGATACTTTATTGGAAGGAGAAACTTTTAAGTTGTCTGTTAATGTGTCAAATATTAGTGAATTCGATATGGACAGCGTTTTAGTGAATTATCAATTGGTAAATGCTCAAAATAGATTTATTCCACTGCCTTCTGTTCGAATAAAACCATTGGTTGCTGGAGAATCTTATCAGTTATCAGTGGAGGTTCCAACATTAGGCTTTTCAGGGAATAATACCTTGTTAATTGATGTAAACCCTTTGGACGATCAGCCTGAACAGTTTCATTTCAATAATATTGGACAATACGGATTTTATGTGTTAAAGGATAATATCAATCCATTGATGGATGTTACTTTTGATGGAAGACGAATCATAAATGGAGAGTTAATCGGGCCTGAACCAGAAATAGTGATTCAATTGTCAGATGAGAATAAATATTTATTGTTGAACGATACTGCCGATTTTGCAATTTATTTGAAAACTCCAAATCAGAATGAAAAACGGGTCTATTTTGGATTGCAGAGTGACGGTTCTCAAATGGATTTTAGAGAAGGAACTTTGCCACAAAACAAAGCCAAAATTGTCTATCGTCCGAAACTTTATGAAGATGGAACATATCAATTAAGAGCTCAAGCAAACGATAAAAGTGGAAACCTTTCAGGAAGTAGTGATTATTTAATCACTTTTGAAATTGAAACCAAAGCCTCTATTTCTAGATTAATGAATTACCCAAATCCATTTACAACTTCAACTCGATTTGTATTCACTTTAAGTGGAACAAGAATTCCTGATTTTATGCAGATTCAAATCATGACCATTACTGGAAAAATAGTTAAGGAGATTGATTTGGCAGAATTGGGTTCTATTCACATTGGTCAAAACATGACAGATTATGCTTGGGATGGAACTGATGAGTTTGGTGATAGATTAGCAAATGGTGTTTATTTGTATCGAGTGAGAACAAATTTAGATGGTCAATCTATTGAACATCGCGATTCTGGTGCTGATAAATATTTTAAAGCAGACTTTGGTAAAATGTACCTAATGAGATAATTTTATCCCATTTTTATCGTTTATTCAAAAATAAATTATTCTAAATGTATGAAATTAAGAAGTGGGTTAATTAGCATTTCTCTCCTGTCCATTCTTTCAAGCACAGCTCAAGAAAGTGACAAAACTAAATTAGTGTTCAATGGGATTTCCTTCTCCACGGGTGCATTGGTGCACCAAGGAAATGTCGGATCAATTTCAGATTTTAAAAAGCTTGCAAAAGAGTCTAAATTGCTAGAAGAGGATTTTTCGAGTTACGAAAATAATGCCCTTTTTTATAATGGAGAATCAGGTTCTATCGGAGGAATTCATACTTACTTTAAGTTTGTTAATCCAACGAAAGTGGATCAAAAGGTATTTTCGTCAATGCGAATAGGTGTTTCCTTTACAGATACACGAAAATTATCCAGAAGCTACAGTAAGTCGGATAAATTTAGAGTGGATACTTTAATTTCTAATCAAACTGGTCAAGAGTATTATATTGATTCTACTGCTACCAAAAGTATTTATTTGGATTATGGTCAGTCGCAAGTGTTTTTGAGTGCTGCTTATTTTTTAAGCTCAAACCCTGAAGATCGGTGGTCTTTTTATTCTGGAATTGGATTAATGGCTGGGTTTTCAATCGACTCTTACACATATATTTCTAAATCAAATAGCAGTTATGTGGACAATTTAAGATACGGAGAAGATAGACATTCATCTGATTATGATTTGAAGTCGGAAGACGAATATTATAAGAACGACAATAGCTTTTCTTTAATCGCATCACTTCCAATTGGTATAGATTTTAGAGTAGGGAATAAAAGAAGGTTTTGGAGCAACAGTCATTTGGCTGCAGAATTTCAGCCAAGTCTCTATTTTTATTCCATTCCTGAACTTGATCTAAATACTGTAACTACTGCAGGAATTTGGGGGTTGACGTATAAATATATGTTCAGGTAATATAAAATAATGGTAACAAAAAAAGGAGCTTCAAATTTTGAAGCTCCTTTTTTGTTTTATTGCTGTATTGAGTTATTTCATTATTTTTTTAAGAATCCGCTCATTACCATTGGTCAATTCTAATAAATAAACACCTTCTGGCAATTCAGTCGTGTTAATCTGAATACTTCCGTTGTTATTGATTTGATCAATCGCTGTTGGCTGTCCCAATAGGTTGTACAACTTTACATCTAATTTGCCATTGTATGAACTATTAATGTTTAATTGGTTATTCATTGGGTTAGGGAAAATGCTGATGCTTTCGTTTAAAGAAATTTCTCCTAAAGAGGTTACAACATTTGCTGTGATTGGAACAATGATTGAACCTTGTGATCCCGGAAGACCAGTGTTAAATGATAAGGTCTCAGTTAATGCACCAAAAGTATTTGCGGTAAGCTTAATTGGAAATACAAAAGCCTCACCTTCGTTTAACGTTGCTGATGTTCCGATCGCTGGTGAAAAACTTAAATCAGTTGTGTTAGACAAAGTAATGTTGGTCAAATTTAACGTCGTATTTCCTGTATTTACGATGATGTAGTTGAATAACGTATCCGTATTAACTGTACCAAAACTAATGGTTGGTTGAGTAATGTCTATGCTATTAATAGTAGGTGCAGAAGAATTAGTTACAAAGTTGGTGATTCGATCTACCAATTGAGGATAATCAGTAAAGGGGTTTCTATTTCCTTGTACTGCAAATACGTCGTCATTTCTTCTTTGTTCAATGGCATCAGGTGCAAAAGTAGCATGCCATTGCTTTAAGATGTTTTCCTGAGAGGTGAAATGGTTTCCATAATTCTGATACCTTAAAACAAAATACAGCAATGCTCTAGCTGTGGTTCCTTTTTGAGCGTCTCGTGGTTCAAACATGGAACTGTTGTAAAAAGATCCTCCTCCTGTCGCGGTTCCATTTGTTACTACTCCAAATGGGTTGTTTCCTCTGTTTCCATTTGAGGTGTTTGTTGTTGGGAAAAGATGGTGTAAGTCACTTTTCATTGGTTCTGCTGAGTTAAATTGACTTTGCGGATAAGTATGCTCAGTGTTGAATTGCGGAGAACCGTTTTGTGCTGCAGAACGATTACTATAGCCTGTTATTTTAGTTCCGGTATAGATACACTCTAACGTGTTTACCGTCGCATTTTGTCCATTTGTTTTTTCGTTATCGATGGTCATAAACATGGCATCTCTAGCAGAGTTATATCCTAAGGAAATATAACCTTGACCTAATCTTGTTTTTAATGCTGTCTTCAATGCCTCTTCTGATGTGTTTTCAGTAGTAGAATAATAGGTTTTAGAATATGTTCCTTGACCCATTAAATCAACTCTTGTAAAACCACTGTTAGCTGTATGTTTGATAATCATTTCAGAGTTGTGCAGAATGTTGTGTTTTGGGCTGAATCTTACCCAGACTACTTTGTTCCCATTGGCTGCAATGGTAAAACTGCTTTCACTTACTGAAAAAGGTGTCGTGTTATACGTATTGTAAAATTTGATCTGATTAACAGTAACTGGAGCAGACGAAGTGTTCGTAATTGTTAGTTGAAGGCTGTCTATAGAAATCTCATTGACAGTTCCAAAATTCAGTTGAGACTGATTAACGGTTAATACTTGTGCAGTTGAAAAAAAAGGAATACAAATCGCAAGGAGTAATAATTGTTTCATTTTGTTATTTTAATTTACTGCAAAAGTAAATATTTATAACTTTACAAAACTTCAAAAGCCAAATGACAAAGATTAAGAATACGTTACTATCGATATTAAGCGGCTTATTATTGGCATTCGCTTGGCCGGAAACTCCTGGAATAACTTTTTTGATATTTTTCGCTTTTGTTCCATTGTTGATTATGGAGCACAATCTATCACAGAGTTCGGAAAATAAGTCTGTAGCCATTTTTGGACAAAGTTATCTTGCCTTTTTTATCTTTAATCTCATTACCACTTGGTGGATTTATTATGCCTCTTTACCTGGCGCAATAATGGCAATTGTATTCAATTCATTTTTCATGGCGGCTGTGTTTTTCTTTTTCCATTTGGTGAAGAAAAGAGTGGGTAAAAAAGAAGGGTACATTGGGTTGGTTATTTTATGGATTGCATTTGAGTATTTGCACTTAAACTGGGAATTGTCTTGGTCGTGGTTGACTTTTGGAAATGCGTTTGCCAATACTCCCAACTGGATTCAGTGGTATGAATACACCGGTCATTTAGGAGGTTCATTATGGATTTTGGTAGTGAATTTATTGGTGTTTTTTGTATTTAGAAACATTGCTATTTTAAAGCAAAACATGATGCAGCAAATTGGAGTCATTGCGCTGTTATTACTTGTTTTAATTGGTCCAATGTTCTGGTCGCTTCAATTGTATGACAACTATGAAGAAAAGGTAGATTCCGTTGAGGTGGTTGTTGTTCAGCCCAATGTAGATCCTTACAACGAGAAGTTTGGCGGGATTTCAGAGTCGGATCAAATCGATCGAATTTTTGAGTTGGCTGAACGAGAAGTTGATGAAAATACCGATTACATCGTAGCTCCTGAAACATCATTTCCTGCGAATTATTGGGAACATGAGTTGGACTTTATATATGGAACTGAGCGCGCCCGAGAAACCATTAAAAGATTCCCACAAGTTACTTTTGTAGGAGGCTTGTCAACAGCAAGATTATATACTGAAGGCGAAGAGTATCCTTTCACTGCAAGAAGTTTTGGTAAAGGCAGCCCCGGAATGTATGACATTTACAATGCAGCATTGCAAATTGACAGTACGCCACAGATTCCATTGCACCGAAAATCTAAATTAGTATTAGGTGTAGAAAAGCTGCCTTTTCGGAAGTATTTAGGTTTTATTGATAAATTCTCAATTAAGTTGGGAGGAGCTACAGGTTCTCTAGGATATCAGGAACATCCGACGAACTTTGAAAGTTCAGAACACACCGTTATAGCCCCTGTAATTTGTTATGAATCTGTCTACCCAGAATATGTTGGAGAATACATTAGTCAGGGTGCAGAACTGATTTTTATTATCACGAATGATGGTTGGTGGGAAAATACAGCCGGATACAAGCAACACATGGCGTATGCCCGCATATTGGCGATTTCATATAGAAGAAGTATTGCAAGAAGCGCCAATACAGGCATTTCAGCATTTATCAATCAGAAAGGGGAAGTATTTCAAAAAACTGCTTGGTGGGAACAAGCAGTGATAAAAGCACAGTTAAATAAGAACGATACAATTACCGTTTATGCAGACTATGGCGACTTGATTGGCAGGTCTGCTGCGTTTGTTGCCCCTTTATTATTGCTGTTGGCTTTTGTACGAAAGCTTAGCGTGAAATAAGACCTGAATTAAAGAATGATTCAATTGAACTTTCATTAATTTTGCAATTCAATTGAATCGAAGAATATAATTTATAGAAATCTAATTTCAATATAGAAAAAATGGAAAAGTACGATGTAGCAATAATTGGATCAGGACCTGGTGGATATGTATGTGCCATAAGATGTGCACAACTAGGTATGAAAACAGCACTCATCGAAAAATATGATTCGTTAGGTGGAACATGCTTAAATGTGGGATGTATTCCATCAAAAGCATTGTTGGACTCATCAGAGCACTATCACCAAGCAAAACACCAATTCGAAGAGCATGGAATTGGCTTGAAAGATCTAAAAGTAGATTTCAAACAAATGATTGCTCGTAAGAGAGGAGTAGTTGAGCAAACTGTTGGTGGCATCGACTTTTTAATGAAGAAGAATAAAATTGATGTCATTCACGGTACAGGTTCATTGGAGAGCAATACAGTGATTAATATTGAAGGGAAAGAAGCAAAAAAGATCGAAGCAAAGAAAATTGTTATTGCAACAGGTTCTAAGCCTGGTTCACTCCCATTTATCGAATTAGACAAAGAGCGAGTGATTACCTCTACAGAAGCATTGGAGTTGAAAGAAATTCCAAAAAAGATGGTCGTTATCGGTGGTGGAGTTATCGGATTGGAATTAGGTTCTGTATATGCACGATTAGGAACAGAAGTCTCTGTTGTTGAATACATGGACGGAATTATTCCTACTATGGATAAAACCATGGGTAAGGAATTGCTGAAGTCAATGAAGAAAATCGGAGTAGAATTCTACTTGAGCCATAAAGTGAAATCTGTAAAGAACGAAGGTAAATCAGTAACCGTAAAAGCAGACAATAAGAAAGGCGAAGAAGTAACTTTAGAAGCAGATTATTGCTTGGTTTCTGTTGGTCGAATTCCTTACACTAAAGGTTTAGGATTAGATAAAGCAGGTGTAAAAGTAGACGATAGAGGGAGAGTAGAAGTAGACGGACACTTAAAAACCAATGTAGAGAATATCTATGCGATTGGTGATGTGGTGAAGGGTGCAATGTTGGCGCACAAAGCGGAAGAAGAGGGAATGTATGTCGCTGAGCACATGAATGGAGAGCACCCACACATTGATTATAACTTAATCCCCGGAGTAGTTTATACATGGCCAGAAGTTGCCAGTGTTGGACAAACCGAAGAACAATTGAAAGAAGCAAAAATAGAATACAAAGTAGGTTCATTTCCTTTCAAAGCAAGCGGAAGAGCAAGAGCAAGTATGGATTTGGATGGTTTGGTGAAAGTATTGGCCGATAAAACGACTGATGAAATTTTAGGAGTTCACATGGTAGGGCCACGTGCTGCAGATATGATTGCAGAGGCAGTTGTAGCTATGGAATATAGAGCTACAGCTGAAGACATAGCTAGAATGAGTCATGCTCACCCTACTTTTACAGAAGCTTTAAAAGAAGCGGCTTTGGCAGCTACTGATAATAGAGCAATACACATTTAAGAGAACTATTTTTCTATAAGAATGTTTGAAAAGCGTTGTGAGTGAGAATTTGCAACGCTTTCAATTTATAAAAAAGAGAAGATGGATAAAACAGGAGTATTGGTGGTTAATTTGGGAACACCAGATAGCCCAAAAGTGAAAGATGTTCGACCGTATTTGAGGGAATTTTTAAATGATCCAAGGGTAATTGATATTCCTTGGTTGGCTCGTAAAATTCTAGTGAACTTGATCATAGTGCCCTTCCGTTCGTTTAGTTCCTCTAAGATTTACAAGCAATTGTGGACAGAAAAAGGTTCGCCATTGTTAATTTATGGAGAGGAAGTAAAAGAAATGCTTCAAGATAAATTGGGCGATCAATTTGGTGTTCACTTGGCCATGCGGTATAAAAATCCAAGTATGGATGATGTAATGGCAGAGATGCGTTTGCAGAATTATACCAAGATTATTGTATTTCCAATGTTTCCTCATTATGCTTCTGCAAGCACAGGTTCTGCCATAGAAAAGGCGATGAAAATTATGAGTAAGTGGTGGGTCATTCCTGAGGTGACGTTCATCAGTCAGTATTGGGATCACCCTGGGTTTATCAATGCTTGCGTGGAGCGTGCAAAGCAATATGATTTAAATGAATACGAGCACTTTCTATTCTCCTACCACGGGGTTCCAGAAAGACATGTGGATAAGGTGTATTTGGATGGTTCTCCATGTGCGGATCACAATTGCGAGAACGAGCTGACAGACACGAATAAGTATTGCTACAAAGCGACTTGTTTTGCGACTACTCGATTAATTGCTGAGCGACTAGGTATTCCTGAAGACAAGTATACCGTTGCTTTTCAATCGAGACTTGACAATAAGTGGCTGACTCCATTCTCCGATAAAGTGATTGAAGAAAAAGCAAAGGCTGGTACAAAAAAGATGTTGGCCTTTAGTCCAGCATTTGTGGCTGACTGTTTGGAAACGACGGTTGAAATAGGAATAGAATACCAAGAAATTTGGGAAGAACATGGCGGCGAAACACTGCAATTGGTGGAGAGCTTAAATGCACATCCAGTTTGGGTAGATGCTATAAAGGACATGATTTTAAAGCGAGTTTAATACTCGCTTTTTTTATTCTCCAATTGACCATATTTTATCAAAGCCCAATTCTTGTTCTTTCCTCTGAAGAGCTTGCAGCATGTATTCAATGTTTGCAATTAACTCATCTACATTTAAAATCTGAACCAAATAATTTGGATCCGATTTTATTTTTTCCTCATTGTATGGAACTCCTTCATTAAAGGAGATAAACCCTTCTGCATAGGTGCCTTCTTTAAAATTTTTGGTTTCATCCATTCCTTTAATTGAGAAGTTAACTCTTGGCAATAAAACCAATTTGTCATCTTTATTAGCGCCCACATCAAATGTTATATTTATGGAAACTAAACCATCTAGGTTTAAATCTTTCATTAGAAGTACAGAAGTAGTCTCAGAAGTTTGACTAGAGCTTCGGTTGGCCCACATTTCGCCAAAAGAAGTTGGGGTAGTGAATATTGTGTTGCGATAGCTTTTGCTTACTCCTTTCTCATTTATTACATTGTTTCCTGCAAAAAAAGCAGAATAATTCTTGTTGGCAGTAACAATATCCACGTTTTCACTAGTAACCGAGAAATTTTTTGAAATCATTGCATTAAATTTTTTGTAGAACGCATCCATTGCATTTTCCCAATAACTCTCAGGAAGTTGCGGGAATTGGTAAGTAGTTGTTCTAGTCCAAGTACTTGTTGAGGTAGTTCCTAGAGAATATGAGGTACTTGAACCACTGGTTGTTTCTTTTTTATAAGTTCGTCCTGAAATACTTAAAGATGCTAAACCAAATTTTGAGGCTCTTGAAAATGGTATTCCGTTGGTAGCGTTAGGCTTATAAATAGAGTAACCCAATTTATCTTTGTATTTTCCTGAAAACTTAACTTCTGTAATTACTCCATCTTCTTGTTTTCCTTTAACAACCACTTGCATTGGTCCATAAGCTATTGATTTAAAGGTAGCCTTTTGGGCATTTCCTGTTTTATTCTCCGCTTTAATTTCGCTGTTTTCCGTAATCTTTTCTCGTGTTACAATTAAGTATGAAAGGCCTTTTTCAAATTGACCAGTTCCTAGTTTCCCAGTAAATTCCATATTGCTAAAACTTTCTTTTGGAATAGTAACTTCTTTGTCGGTTGCTTTAAACTCAGCAAAGTTATTTAAAGCAACTGCACCTGCAACTCCGGAAATCAGACCCACCCTAATGGTAGTGCCTTCAGAACCTGCAGGGTGTGAAACCTTAATTTTAAAATCTTCTTTAAGATCTATAATGGGTAAAATAGTTTCTCCATTTATGGAAATAATTTCAATTCCAGGAACTGGGGTAAGTGTAAAACTTGCTTTATCACCCGTTACCGTAGTTACATTAATAGTTTTGTCTGAGCTTAAAGGTTCGTCGAAAACTTTAGCATAACTCCCAAGCCCAACATACTCCATTTCGTCATCATCACATTTCACATCTCCCTCTACTTTAAGCATCCCCATTCCATCATTTTTCATGAAAGTAATGGACATGATGTGAGAGCCTTCTTTAGAACCTTCTGGAAAATATTTAGCTTCTGATGTTCCTGCATCAGGATTATATAGGCCTGTAATTAAGGAAATGGTTGGAGAGGTTAAGGATAAGTCTTCTGTTTTGCCAGTCATTAAGTTACCGGCAAGTCCACCTATTTTTTCTCTCAATTTTAATTCAGGCATTTTAAATTTCTTTTTTTCTTGAGAAATCCCTTGAATTGAGAAAGCCATTAATATCAATAATGAGCAGGTAATTTTTTTCATGACCGACGAGTTTTGTTTTAACTAAATTGTCGGTGTAAACTTATAGTGTTTAAAATGGCATTGCTATAGGGTAATGAACGTATATCCGCAAATTTTGATATGTAACAGATTTTTAGGTAGTTGAAGTTCGTTGAACGTAAAAATGTAGCGACGTTGCATGCAACGTCGCTACATTTTTACGGAATTAAAATTTCACTAATCATTCATCACTTCACCTTCAGGACGGGTATGTTTCCATCGTTTGTGGCTCCACAACCAATAAGCAGGTTCTTTGATGATTTCAGCTTCTAGCATTCTAGTGTGCGCTTTTGTAATTGCCCCATACGCCATTTTGCTAGCGTCATCACAAATAGTTTGGTAAGAGATTTTGAAATGACCTCTTTTTAATCGGAAGATGTGGCCATAAACCACAGCGCAATGGTGAGTCACGGCAAATTTTTCTGCACCGAATTGAACTCCTGTTTCTTGATTTAAGAAATTCATCCAATAGGCTCGTTGCGTTTTTCTAGGTGATTGATCGGAGCCGAAAATGACCATCACATTTTCAGTCTTTTCTTTTTCCATCAAATCCTTCACTTCGCTGCTAGGGAGTAAGTTCAATCCAAATCTAGAACGACTTGCTTTTACTTTTTTGTCGAAAAATTTATTCAATAAAGGCGTAAAAAGTGCGATGGGTTTGATATTAATTGTAGGTCCAACAGCAACTGCAAAGAGCTCCCAGTTTCCGTAATGCCCACCAACTAATACCACATCTTTTCCTTGATTGCCAAAGTTGTTGATGATCTCCACGTTTTCAGAACCCATTCTCTTCTGAGCCTCTTTGGAAGAAATGCTAAACCCTTTAATACTTTCTAAAATTAAATCACAGAAATGGCGGTAAAATTTAAACATGATGGCTTTTACCTCTTTCGGGCTTTTCTCAGGAAATGAGCGTTGAATGTTTCCAAAAACCACTTTTTTTCGATAGCCGATAAGGAAATAGATGACTACAAAAATGAAATCTGAAATTCGATAGATCACCCAGAAGGGCAATAACGAAATCGGTTTGATTACTAAATAATAAAGCAGTTTGCTAAGCATTCCTATGGTGTTAAAGGATTAAGCCAACAAATCTAATCTAAATTGATTAGTTGTTCTTCATTTCAATCCCAATTTATACCATTTAAAAAGGATTGTTGGATGAATTTAGAACCAATAGCTTTCAATTGATGTTTTATCATTGCATAAATTCGAGTTAAATTTGTCCCATGTATCATTCTTACCAAAACGATTTATTGGCAGAATTGTCCGCCTCAAAATTGATTCAGTTGGCGCAACAGTATGATGTTTCAACTGTACTTGATTCGAATGGGTATGAAGATAAGTATGGAAAGTATGAATGGATAGCTGCATTGGGCGTTGAAGCCGAAGTAGAATCCAATTCCAATTCATTTGTAGCGATAGCCTCGTTTCTGCAGAAGCA
Source organism: Acidiluteibacter sp. (assembly GCF_055129545.1). Classification (NCBI taxonomy): domain Bacteria; kingdom Pseudomonadati; phylum Bacteroidota; class Flavobacteriia; order Flavobacteriales; family Cryomorphaceae; genus Acidiluteibacter; species Acidiluteibacter sp. The sequence goes on from NZ_JBSRUB010000013.1 coordinate 427,738, forward strand.
TAAATGGGCTTTTGGCGGATTTGGGTATGATTTGAAAAATCAATTGGAAGACCTTTCGACCAAGCATCCAAATAGAACAGGCTTTCCGGATCTGTATTTTTTTGCACCTCAATATATTTTTACCAAAGAACGCAATTCCTCAGCGGTTCGATTGCTATCCACCAAGAGGCTTGGAGCGAGTGAAATGGAGCAATTGATTCATGTCGATAAAGAATTGCCTTTTCAAGGAAATCAATCGGCTAACTTAAAACCTAGAATATCAAAGTCAGAATACTTAGAAAGAGTGAAGTCATTGAAAAATCACATTCAATTGGGGGATATTTATGAAGTGAATTTCTGTCAAGAGTTTTATGATGAACAGGCCATTATCGATCCATTCCAAGTTATGGAAACTTTGAATCGTCAATCTCCTATGCCATTTGCTGCTTTTTTCAAGAAGAATGAGGCTTATTTGATGGGTGCGACGCCAGAACGATTTTTGTGTAAGAGAGGAGATAAAATAATTGCGCAGCCCATAAAGGGAACTGCTAAAAGAGGAGCCACCGAAAAAGAGGACCAGGAATTTAAAGCTGTTTTAAGACAGGATTTAAAAGAGCAGAACGAGAATGTAATGATCGTTGATTTGATGCGCAATGACCTCTCAAAAATCGCCGATAGAGGCAGTGTTGAGGTGGAGGAGTTGTTTGGAGTGTATACCTTTCCGCAAGTTCACCAAATGATCAGCACGGTTACAGCCATTAAAAGTCTAGAATATTCTTCATTGGATGTCATTGAGGCAGCCTTTCCGATGGGATCCATGACTGGGGCGCCAAAGGTGAGAGCAATGGAGTTAATTGATGAACACGAAGTTTCACGTCGAGGTTGGTACTCTGGTTCAGTGGGTTATTTTTCGCCGGATGACGATTTCGATTTTAATGTGATCATCCGAAGTTTGCAATACAATTCAAAAACCAATTACTTATCGCTGACCGTAGGCGGAGCTATTACTGCTAAGGCCGATCCTGACAAAGAATACGAAGAGTGCTTGCTTAAAGCGAAAGCCATTTTTAATGTTTTAAACCCCAATCAACATGTTAGCTAGACTGAAGGCATTTATAGAAGAAAAGGAATTGTTTGCCAAATCAGAAAAGCTACTCATTGCGGTGAGCGGTGGAGTTGATTCTATGGTGTTATTGGATTTAATGCGACAATTGGAGTATTCTATTCATGTGGCGCATTGTAATTTTAATTTAAGAGCGAGAGAGAGTGACCAAGATGAGGAATTGGTGAGAGCGTATTGCCAAGAGCACGATATCCCTTGTTTCGTCACTTCATTTTCTACAAAAGAAATAGCTGCTGAGCGGAAAATTTCCATACAAATGGCGGCGAGAGAACTGCGCTACGAATGGTTTGCAGAATTGCAAAAAGAACACAACTTGGATCGATTGATCACTGCACATCATTTAAATGATCAGGTAGAAACCTTTTTCATTCACCTCATTCGTGGGAGTGGGTTGAGAGGATTAAGTGGGATGCCGTTTAAGACCGCTCAAATTGCTCGACCACTTATTTTTACCACCAAACTAGAAGTGCGGGAATACGCTGAAAAAAATAAAGTTATTTATAGAGAAGATGTCTCCAATCAGGACGATAAATACCTGCGCAATAAAATCCGATTAGACATCATTCCTCAATTGGAAGAACTGAATCCATCTTTCATACAAAATGCACAAAAAAGCATGCATTTAATAGAGGAATCTTTAAGTCTATTAGAAGCAGAGGTAAAGCGATTTTCTCTAACCGGAGTGGAAGTGAAAGGAGACGACTATAAAATTGATTGGAAGAAGTTGCAATCATCTATTTCTCCCCAGTTACTCGCGTTTGAATTGTTAAAGCCGTTTGGATTTAATCCCACTCAAATAGAATCGATTGTGTTGCCTCAAGAATTAACAACCGGAAGTATTTTAGAGTCAGAAACGCACACCCTTTTGGTGAATCGACAAGAGTTGGTGATCGCGCCAAAAAGTGATCGAGCTGTTGCGCGTGAAACGATTCAAACTTTGGTGTTCGAAAATAAGTGGTTGAAAGGAGAAATAATTTCTAGAGAAGAGTTGACTGCCTTTCCCGATGGAAAGACTATTGCAGCATTCGACGCCGATAAAATTGGATTGCCTGTGATATTGAATGGATGGAAGAAAGGAGACGCATTTCAACCTTTTGGGATGAAAATGTTTAAAAAACTGAGTGACTTTTTTATTGATGAAAAGCTCTCTATTTTTCAGAAAGAAAAAGTGCAAATATTGAGATCCGGAGAGGCTATCGTTTGGGTAGTTGGGCATCGGGTAGACAATCGTTTTAGAATTGACGAGAACACAACGCAGGTTTGGAAGGTTACTGTGAAATGAATATTCAACAAACCATAAAAGCTGAAAAATACTATTTCATTCTCGGTGGGATTTTTATCGCCTGCTTAGTGAGTGGAAACCTCATTTTTCAAAAGTTCTTCTCTTGGGATTTTTTTAATTCCTATTCTTTTGAATTGTCGGTTGGTATTTTACCTTATCCATTAACTTTTTTAATTACTGATTTGATCTCTGAAATCTATGGGCGAAAGCGGGCCAATTTTGTGGTTGTTTCAGGATTGGTGGCTACTTTGTTTATTTTCTTTTTGGTCCTAATTGCTGATGCAGTTCCCGCGACTTCCTGGTCACCAGTGGATGATGCCACTTTTTCCAAGGTTTTTGGACTTACAGGAGCAGCTGTTACCGCGTCTATGGTAGCCTATTTATTGGCTCAATTTATAGACATTCGGATTTACCATTATTGGAAGAAGAAAACAAATGGCAAGCACTTGTGGCTGCGGAATAATTTCAGCACCATCACTTCACAATTAGTAGATACAGCCAGTGTATTGGCGCTGTTGTGTTTGTTTGGCTCTATCGAGTGGATTCGATTTGGTGATTTGTTGGTTAATGGATTTCTGTATAAGCTTCTAATTGCCCTTTTAGATACGCCTATTTTATACTTATTGGTTTATCTATTCCGGAAGCAATTTGGCCTGAAGGCAAATGAAGAAATCGGATTTGCAAATGAAGAAGTAGAGAAATAAAGGTTGTTAGTATGTTCAACAAAAAAAGCCCTTGTTAGAATTTCTAACAAGGGCTTTTTAACTTTTAATGAAAGCTAATCTTACTCAGCTAACACTATTATTTTATCGTGTTTTACCTCTAAAACTCCACCGTCTACTTCAAAAAATTGCTCATCTTTAGAATTAACTTCTACTATTTTGATGTTCCCTTTTTTAAGCACAGCTACCATAGGAGCGTGACGATGTAAAATCCCAAAAGAACCATCAATACCAGGAAATGATGCTGATGTGATGTCTCCTTTATAGACTTGTTTATCTGGTGTTACTATTTCTAATTGCATAATTTCTAGTTATAACGATCGACGAAACAAATTTAAATTATTTGTTTTCAGCAAGAATTTTCTCACCTGCTTCAATTGCTTCTTCGATGGTTCCTTTTAAGTTAAATGCTGATTCAGGGTATTTGTCCACTTTACCATCCATGATCATGTTAAATCCTTTGATGGTATCGTTAATGTCTACTAATACTCCTTTCAATCCTGTAAATTGCTCTGCAACGTGGAACGGCTGAGACAAGAAACGCTGAACACGTCTAGCTCTAGAAACGATCAATTTATCTTCTTCAGACAATTCATCCATACCCAAAATAGCAATAATATCTTGCAATTCTTTGTATCGTTGTAGAATCTCTTTTACTGCTTGTGCAGTATCGTAGTGTTCTTTACCAACAATCTGAGGAGTCAAAATTCGTGAAGTTGAATCCAAAGGATCTACCGCTGGATAAATTCCTAATTCAGCAATTTTTCTTGACAATACAGTTGTTGCATCCAAGTGAGCAAATGTAGTTGCAGGAGCAGGGTCAGTTAAATCATCTGCAGGAACGTAAACCGCCTGTACAGATGTAATAGATCCTGATTTAGTAGAAGTAATTCGCTCTTGCATCGTACCCATTTCAGTAGCCAACGTTGGTTGGTAACCTACTGCAGAAGGCATACGACCTAGCAATGCTGATACCTCAGAACCTGCTTGTGTAAATCTAAAAATATTGTCGATAAAGAATAGGATATCTTTTCCAGCTTCTCCTTCTTCTTTGTTTCCATCTCTGTAATACTCAGCCAAAGTCAATCCTGAAAGTGCTACTCTAGCTCTTGCACCAGGAGGCTCATTCATCTGACCAAATACGAAAGTTGCTTTTGACTCTTTCATCAATTCCATATCAACTTTAGACAAATCCCATCCGCCTTCTTCCATAGAATGCATAAAGGCATCGCCATACTTGATAATTCCTGATTCCAACATCTCACGCAACAAATCATTTCCTTCACGAGTTCTTTCACCAACACCTGCAAACACAGATAATCCACCGTGTCCTTTTGCAATGTTGTTAATCAACTCCTGAATCAATACTGTTTTACCAACACCAGCACCACCGAACAAACCAATTTTACCACCTTTTGCATAAGGCTCAATAAGGTCAATTACTTTAATACCTGTAAATAAAACTTCTGTAGCTGTAGATAAGTCTTCGAACTTTGGAGGGTTACGGTGAATACCCATACCATTGCTTTTGTCAAGATTCCCTAATCCATCAATAGCATCACCTACTACGTTGAATAAACGACCTTTGATTTCATCTCCAATAGGCATTTTGATGGCTGCTCCAGTTGCAGTTACTACTGCTCCTCTTTGCAAACCTTCTGTAGAATCCATAGATACGGCTCTAACTACACCTTCACCTACGTGAGTTTGAACTTCTAAAATAACTTTTTCGCCATTCGTTTTAGTTACTTCCAATGCATCTAAAATGTTAGGAAGTACGCTTCCTTCTCCATCAAAGCTAACATCCACTACTGGTCCAATAATCTTAACGATTTTTCCGCTGTTCTGAGACATTTCTTAAAATTTGGTTATCTAAAAATGTAAAATTTCTTCTTTGAAATTTAGGATGCAAAAGTAAAATAAATTGACAAGTTTAGGAAGCATTGTTGATATTTTTATTTTGCTAATTTTGAGTTTAATAATTGGAACCAAATTTTACACAAACTAGAGGAGCAGAGTGAAGGTATATCGAGGGATAGAAAATTTCAAGCCAGTTCAATACCCTGTAGTGACTACAGGTACTTTTGATGGGGTACATTTAGGGCACCTAACCATCATAAATCGGCTAAAAGAAATCGCAAAAAAGCAGCATGGAGAAACGGTGTTATTAACATTTTTCCCCCATCCGAGGATGGTCTTGCAAGCGGATAATGACCTAAAATTGATCAATACCCTTCAAGAAAAAATCGATTTGTTGGAAAAAGCTGGTGTCGATCACTTAATTATTGAACCTTTTACAAAGGATTTTTCTAGAATGACTTCCTTGGAATTTGTGCGTGATTTAATCGTCAATAAAATTGGAACAAAGAAATTAGTAATTGGCTACGACCACCACTTTGGAAGAAACAGAGAAGGCTCTTTTGAGCACTTGATGGAATTTGGGCCATTATATGGCTTCGAAGTGGAAGAAATTCCGGCGCAAGATATTGACAATGTCAACGTGAGTTCTACAAAAATTAGAAGAGCGCTAGAAAATGGCGATTTAAAAACAGCCAATGAGTACTTGAGTCATCCATTTTCACTCAGTGGAGTAGTGGTTGATGGAGAAAAGATGGGGCGAAAATTAGGTTACCCCACAGCGAATATTAAAATTGAAGAAGATTTTAAACTGATTCCGGCAGATGGAATTTATGCCGCTCGAATAATCACCAAATCGGGGAATTATAAGGGAATGCTCAATATCGGTGTTCGTCCTACAATTGAAAATGCTGACGGAAGTAGAACCATCGAAGTCAATATTTTTGATTTCAATGAAGAGATTTATGGGGAAACGATCACCATTCAGCTAATTGAAAGAATCAGGGAGGAGAAGAAGTTCAACTCTTTGGATGAATTGATTGAGAATATGGGAATCGACAAAGTGAATACCCTTAAAATTTTACAATGAAAAAGTGGGCGCTAATTTTCTTTCTTTTTAGTGCAGTTGTTGCCTCAGCTCAAACTGATGCATATCGATCTCAAGCCGATCGTTTTAAATCTTATTCATCCATTTCAAAAGGGTTAAGTAATCCAATGGCGGTTGTTCGTTTGGATTTAAGTCGGTCAAAATTAAAAGAAGTGCCATCTGATTTAGCTCAATTTAAAAATTTAAAATACCTCGACCTTTCGGGAAATAAGTTGGAAGTAATTCCTGATTTTGTTTTCGAATTGCCTTACCTTTTAGAATTAGATGTTTCGCAGAACAAGCTGATTGATTTGCCATTTTCGGTAGAGAAGGCGGGTCAGTTAAAAATATTGAAAGCGGGCAATAATCCGTTGCAAAGCATCCCATACACGATAAAAGGTGCGCAAAATATAGAACAATTGGACTTGATGAATACCGAAATTCAAATTTTCCCTTTGGAGTTGAAGGAGTTGAGAAGTTTGCAGTTATTAGAGTTGAGAGGTATCAAAATTGAGGACGATCAAAAGAAATTGATTAATGAATACTTGCCCAATACCGAGATCTATTATACCAATGGCTGCAATTGTAAGTCGTTTTAGGTTGCATTAAACGTTATATAGTTCACTTCCTGATAGTGATTAATAAATAGTTGATAACTATCTAATTGGTTGACCACTTGCGGGGTCGGAATTCAATAATAAATCTATGTTATTAATGATGTGCGAACCCTACAGGTTCATTGTGTCGTGGATGTAATTCATTTTGTAATCTGTTTAAATTTCTCTTTTTCATCCTTTAGGGATAACACCTCATAAGCTTGATCGAATCACGAATTTTGATTCCTAGTGCAAAAACTAAGCTCCATAGGAGTGAAATCTGAATAGCATTTAATTATTAGGGAAGTAGTGAAAGCCCCATCGGGGTGACATTTTAGTTAGAAAAAGTCTAGTTATAGAATAATCAATTGAAATATAATTATTGGTGTAATATTTAAGTGACTATCTCGTTCTTTTGCAGATTAATAGAATATAATAACCAACCTATGAAACACCTGATATTCACAATCACCTCAATGCTTTTTAGCATTGGGGTTTTTTCACAGCAATTCGATTTTTTTCTAAACAATTCGTTTGAGAATGAATTGTACGATGCAATCGAAACAGATTCTACGTTCGAGTTTGTGGGAATGAAAAAGTTAAATGGGTTTTACGAATCTTATTATCTAAAATTATCAAAAACAGGAGTGTTTATTAAAGATACTGTGCTTGCTGCAACTACAGAAAGATTGTTTACAGGGATTAAAAAAACAAATAAGGGAGTTGTGATTTCAGAAGGTGGTTACTATAAAGGGGATGGAGATGTGAAAATTTATTACAATTATGATTTTAATAGTTCAATCTCCATTAAAATAGATTCAGCTAAACATTTTTACGCTGAAAGTATTAAATCACTTAATGATTCCTCATTGGCATTATTAGGATTTTATTTAGATACTAGCAGGTTTCAAAATGCTAGTTTTTTTATTTTGAATTTAAATGATTCCACTTATCAATTTTTTGATATTTCAGATCCTCAATTTTTACCTCCACAGTATATTTTCGATATTATTGAACACAATGGAAAGAAGTTGATTTCTACCTATAATGTTATTTATAAAAATCCCACAGTTTGGTATAATTCTTCGGAAATTATTCAATTGAATGATAGTTTTCAAATAGATACCGCATTCGATATTTCGTATTCTCAGAATACATTTGGGAATTATCAGTTTAATTTTTTTGCAAGTTTACTTTCCATTAATCAAAATCATTTCATGGTTTCTGCTAGAGGAATTAATGCCCGAAATGCTTCTCATGCTAAGCCAGAAGATATGGCAGCCATTGTGATGGATACCAATTACAATGAAGTTTCACTTAATTTTTATGGCTTACCAGATTCATCAGCAAAGGAGGCCAATCAAAATTTGTCTAGATATGATACCCTTCCTTATGTGTTTATTGGAGGTACGGAAAATTTTGTTGTAAGAGTAGGTGGTTATGCACCGGATACCACCTTATTTATGCTAACAAAAGCCGATTTGATGGGCAATGAAATTTGGACGCGATATTACAGTAACAATACTAATCTGTTTTTAAGAAAAGTATTGGCCACTTCTGATGGTGGAGCTCTTATTTTTGGTTCATCTTATAATCCTTCCGGGCCAGATGGTTTTGAAAAAGATGTATGGATTATTAAAGTAGACAGCAATGGTAACTATAAAACAACAGGTATTGCTGATCAACAAATTCCAAAAAACGATTTTATTTTTTATCCCAATCCTGTTGGTGATGAGGTGCACTTTCGTCAAGTTAATCAGTTGAGAAATTACAATCTGGAGTTGTTTGATATCTCAGGAAAGAAAGTGCTAGAGAGGAAGTTGTCTTCAAGCGATGAAACCATTAATACTGCGAACCTTAAATCAGGAACTTTTATTTATCATTTAACCGATCAAAAAGGCAATTATGCAAGTGGGAAGTTGATTAAGAAGTAGATCGTTGGAACTCTTCACGTAAAAAACCAAGCTCCGTAGGAGTGAAATCTGAATAGCATTTAATGATTAGGGAAGTTGTGAAAGCCCCATCGGGGTGACATTTTAGTTAGAAAAAGTCTAGTTATAGAATAATCAATTGATATAAATAAGTGTAATATTTAAGTAATTACCTCGTTCTTTTGCAGATTGATACAATGTAATAACCAACCTATGAAACACCTGATATTCACAATCACCTCAATGCTTTTTAGCATTGGGGTTTTTTCACAGCAGTTCGATTTTTATTTGAACAATTCCACTGAACAAACTCTTGTTGACGTTTTCGAGAATGCCAACAGTTATGATTTTGTTGGTCGTCAAAGAATCAATAATACAGTAGTCCCTTATCGCCTAAAGATTTCTAAGTCTGGTACATTTATCTCGGATAGTTTATATTCCAATGATCTGAGTTCAATGTTTACAGGAATTATTAATTGGAAAAACTACGAACTGATGACTCATTCGGGAGTTAGAAAAGGGGATTCCACCTGTGTGATATTAATAGATAGCTTAGGATTTAATAGAATTATACAATTGAAAGATGGGAATAAGCAGTTTTTTGCAGAGCATTTTAGGCAATTGGATGATTCCATTTTTGTTGCATTGGGATATTTTTATGATAGTACACCATTTCCAAATGCGGGATTATGGGTGGTGAATATGCTCGATACATCAATGAATAAGTTTGTCAATTTATCAGATCCACAAAGTCCTGGTTATGAAAATGTCTTTGACATCATTCAACTCAACAATAAATACATAGTTACTGCAATTGGTACTTATGCGGGATCCCCTGTTTCTTGGGGTAGTTCTGCAGAAATAATACAATTAGATCACAATTTTCAAGTGGATACTGCTTTTGATATTTCACATTCACATTATACTCCTGGCTATCGGATGTTTTCATTTAATGCTTCCTTAGCTAAAATCGACGAAGAAAAATTCATGGTTGCTTCAAGAGCAGGAAACCCCAGAGGTACTTCAATGCAAAATGCAGAAGATTTAGCTGCAATTTTAATGGATACCAATTACAATGAGCTATCCCTTAATTTTTATGGCTTACCTGATTCTAACGCGGTAGAAGCAAATCGTAATTTATCCAGATATGATACCCTTCCTTATGTATTTGTTGGCGGAACAGAAAATTTTGTAGTTACATTCGGAGGATATGGACAAGATACTACCTTATTTATGCTGACTAAGGCTGATTTAATGGGTAATGAAATATGGACCCGTTATTACAGCAACAATACTTATTTGTTTATGTATAAAGTGTTGGCCACTTCTGATGGCGGAGCCATTATGTTCGGTTCTTCTTATGATCCTGCTGGGCCTGATGGTTTTGAGCAAGATGTTTGGATAGTTAAAGTAGACAGCAATGGCAATTATCAAACAACAGGAATTGCTGATCAACAAATCCCAAAAAACGATTTTATTTTTTATCCCAATCCTGTTGGTGATGAGGTGCACTTTCGTCAAGTTAATCAGTTGAGAAATTACAATCTGGAGTTGTTTGATATTTCAGGAAAGAAAGTGCTGGAGAGTAAGTTGTCTACAAGCGATGAAACGATAAATACCGTCAATCTTAATTCAGGAACTTTTATTTATCATCTAACCGATCAAAAAGGCAATTACGCAAGTGGGAAGTTGATAAAGAAGTAGAGCCGTTGGAACTATTCACGTAAAAAAACCAAGCTCCGTAGGAGTGAAATTTAAATAGTGTTTATAAAAAAACGCCGGAAGAAAATCTCCCGACGTAATTACATAGTAGGTTTTTAAATCTTAAAATTTCAAGGTCACACCACCTAAGAAATTAATTCCTGCTTGAGGGTAGTAGAAATTTTCAGTGATTACATCACCATAAGCGTAAGAGTAGGTATATCCATTTGAACTGTATTTTACAGCCAATACATTGTTCACTAATAAACTAAAGTTCATTTCTTTGAACAATACATTCTTCAAGCTGTAACTCAATCGAATGTCATTTACAAAGTATTCTTTGATCACTCGATCAGGGTTAGAAGTGTTGTCTAAAAACTGACGACCCACATATTTACTCAATAAAGCAATCTTAAGGTTCTTTATTGGCTCGTATTGTAACTCAGAACCTGCGATCATATTTGGAGAAAATGAAATGTCTGCATCTTCAATTGGAGTAACTATGGTTTCTCCGGTTAGGTAGTCTGCAACATTGTCTTCGAAACTTTTAATCTTGTTTTTACTGAACGTTACATTTCCATTCCAAGTTACTTTTTGGCTCAACTTCATCCCAACGACTACTTCAATACCTGTTCGGTAACTTTCTTTTACGTTCTGTCTGATTGAAGAGCCAACATCGTTCAATGCACCTGTTAGCACCAATTGGTTCTTATAATCCATATGGAAAAAGTTGGTGTGAACGAAAAAGTCTTCCGTATTTACACGGTAGCCCAACTCAATGTTGTTTAGCTGTTCATGCTTTGGTTTTTCTCCAACTTTAGCGTCAATAAAGTCACCTCTTACCGGCTCTCTATTGCTCACAGAATATGAAACATAAGTAGACGTAATGTCATTGAATTGGTAGTTCAATCCCGCTTTTGGGTTGATAAACTGGAAGTTTTCTTCTACATCAATTGGGCGTTGATCGTTGTCAATTCCATAAGTGCTGTAGTCAATCAATCGAACTTGGATATCTCCAAAAACAGTCAATTGGTCTGTGAATTTATATTCTGCTTTTAAGTAACTGTTGAAGTCTGATTTCTTACCAACGTTGTCATAATAACGCTCTCGAATAGAGCTGTTGGTTGCAACTCCTGCCCAGATTATTTCTCCATAATGTCCACCTTCATACTTATTAAATCCACCACCAAGGGTTAAATTTAATTTGTCAGTAGCATCGTAGATTAAGCTATAAGTCAATCCCCCGAAGTGATTGTCTAACCATCTTCTTCTAATCAAATCTGTAGAAGTTACAGTGTCTGCGCCTACCACAGCATCTTGTAATCCATAGTCTACAAAATCTTCGTCATCTTTGAATTCTTCGTAATAACCTAATCCGCGAGTGTAGTGGAAATTAAGATTCGCATTTAACTTAGAATGAAGCTCTCTTGAGATCAACAATTGATAATGGTCTTGATTGTAATTGTCAGTTTGATTGTCGTACAAATATTTGTTGTATGTTCTTCCTGAATTCAACAAATTATCGATTCTTTCTTGAGAATAACCTTCGTTGGAAGCATGGGTTAACATGTTATCTATATTATTTTCTATTCGAGATTGAGGTGTTCCATACCACGATTGGTACGTTTTTTCTTTTCCTCCAAAGGCGATGGCTTTCACGATCGTTTTCTTTCCATAATAAGCACCCGATAAGTAATACGATTGCAAATCAGAACTCGCTCTATCGATGTAACCATCTGAACGAATTTTAGACAATCGACCTTCAAATGAGAATTTGTCATCGATTAATCCAGAACCCATCTGAACACTGTGCTTAAACGTGTTGAAAGATCCAAATGAATTGGCGATTTCACCATACGCTTTCGGCTTTAAGGTAGTCGTTTGCATGTTTATACTCGCACCAAAAGCTGCTGCTCCATTGGTTGAAGTTCCTACCCCTCGCTGAATCTGAATACTCTCAGTAGAAGAAGCTAAATCTGGCATATTTACCCAAAATACTCCGTGAGACTCTGCATCATTCATTGGAATTCCATTGACAGTCACATTGATTCGAGTACCATCGCTACCTCGAATACGTAGGCCAGTATATCCAACACCAGCTCCTGCATCTGAAGTGGTTACGATAGAAGGAGTTTGATTCAATAAAATAGGTAAATCTTGACCTAAATTGTTTTTCTCAATGTCTTCCTTGTTTAATTCCGTGAAAGTTGTAGCTGAGTTAACCTTCGCTCTAGTGGACGAAACCACAACTTCTTCCTGAAGAAAAGCAGTCTCATTCAGTGTGATGGTTAAAGCGGTGTCTTTGGCTAAGTTGAAAACAATTTCTTGTGTTTCATAACCTAAGTAGCTAATTAATATAGCGTATTCTTTTTGCTTTAGATTTTGTAGAGCAAAGTTTCCTGCAAGATCTGTGGCAGTCGCTTTGTAGCTGTTTTCAATTCGAACGGTTGCTCCTGGCAATGGCTCGTTCGTTGTGGAATTTTTAACGATTCCAGTGACATTCAATTGTGCCATTAATATGCTTGGAAATAGCATCACTAATGACCAGTACATTTTTTTCATTTTGTTTAAGTATTACTAATAAGTTTCAGCATTCCCCTGGGAGGCAATGCAATAAAAAATTTATAAGTAACCCTTGATAGAAATAGAACGCACACAATTATGGCCAATCATGTGTGTGTTTGTTTCAAATCCCTGCGCCCGCATTACCGGTATCAGGTTCAAAGGGTATAATCTCAGCCCTAACTTATTTCCTTGCGGAACTGGGCACCCCAATCGAGACGATGCAAAATTAGAAAGTTTATTTGAAGAAGCTAGTTCTAGCTAAAGTTTTTATACCAATTTAATGTATTGTTAGATCTAATAATTTAGTTGTAAGCACATTATACGTTCAATGTTTTGTGTTTGTTGAAATGGTAAATGCCGAGCTATTATAAAACGAGTATACTAGGTACGACGTATGCGACATTTTATAAAGCAATCGGTATTAATCGCTAAAAGTGCATTAGATAATCTAGTATTTCCTTCTCCACTGATTATGGAATAGTTGAAGTTGCGTTGTTGAAGTTCTTTCTTGTATAAATCAAATAGTTCTTTGCGCTCATCCAACGAAGGGTTTTCGCGCAATTCATCTGAAGTCCATTCTAGGTCGGTGTTCATGAGTAGGTATAAATCAAATTCCTGATTGGCGATATTTTCTTCAATCCAGGAGTCGACTTGACCGTATTTAAAGAGTTGCCAAATTTTAGTGACGATTAACTCAGTATCTGCAATGAGTGGTCGTTGTTTTTGATTTTGAATCAATTCCAACTGTTTCTTTGCAATATTGAGAACATCCGAAGAGTCGTAGTGATTGGAATCAGATAAGTATACTCTGGCATACTCAGGAATGAAAGCAACACCAAAGTGCTGAGCAAGCGCTTTGGCAAGTTCAGATTTACCTGTTGATTCAGGACCTAGAATTGCAATCTTTAAATCAGTTGTGTTTTCCATTTTTGATACCCTCGAAAAGCAATAATAGTATAAATCAAGAAAAGAAAAGAAGTGAAGTAAAGTTCTTTGTAGAAATACATGCCAATTCCGACTCCATCCACGATGATCCAAATGAGCCAATTCTCAATTTGTTTTTTTACTACCATGACAGTGGCAATGATTGCAAAAATAGTAGTGAAACTATCTATAAATGGGAGTGAAGCATCAGAATAGTTAGAGGCAATGGTGCCAAATAGCAAGGTTGCCATTCCACCAATTATAGAATACCTCAAGAAGGTTTTGTTGGGAATTGATTTTACCTTTTCTTCTATTTTGTTTTTGTTTGAAGTCCACAGGGCCCAACCTACAAAGGACATGATGATATAATATAGGTTGATGATCGTGTCAAAGTAGAGTTGGTAGCTGAAACAGATATAAACATATATTGTCGAGCTAATTAGTCCGAATAAAAAACAAACCTTGTTCTCTTTCGTAGCAAAATAAATGTAAAGTAGAGATGTGACAACACCTATAATTTCTAAGGTAGAAAAGTTTGAAACTTCAGAAAGGAAATTCTCGAAAATGGACATGTTTGTTAGTTAGTTCTTTTCGCTTTTCTAATGTATAGATGGGGGAGTATAAATTAGTTGAATCACTGATTGAGTTTGCTTATTCCTAAAGCAATATCGTTCAATAATGTTGGGGTTTTTTCCAATGCATTGCCAACTACCACAATATCAGCTCCTGCTTTCAATGCGTCTACAGCCTTTTTTGTAGTGGTTAATCCACCGCCTATAATTAAAGGAGTGTTGGTGTTTGCTTTTACCGCTTGAATCATTTCCGTAGGAACTGGAGAATTCGCTCCACTGCCTGCATCTAAATAGGTCAACTTCATTCCCAACATTTCTGCTGCCATCGCTGTACTTGCTGCAATTTCAGATTTGTCCGCAGGGATAGGCATTGAATTACTGATGTAGGAAGCAGTGGTAATTTTTCCTCCATCAATTAATAAATAAGCCGTTGATAAAATTTCTAAATTAGATTGTCTCAGATAAGGTGCAGCAGTCACATGCTGTCCAATTAACATATCAGGGTTTCTGCTAGAAACTAATGAAAGTAGAAGTAATGCGTCTGCTTTCGGATTAATTTGAGATTGATGGCCTGGGAAAAGGATGACAGGTATTGCTGAATTATTTTTGATAAATCCTATAGTCTTGTCTAAATCTCCGCCTGTTAGTAGACTTCCACCAACGAAAAAATAGTCCACATCCAGATCATTCGACAATTGAATCAGCTTCAATAAACTTTTAGAAGTTGACTTGTCTGGGTCTATAAGAACCGCCAACTGCTTCTTCTTCTTGGTAGTTTTTTGAATAATGGTGTTATATACTTCTCCTTGATTCATAAAGTGAATTTCAATGCAATATTAATCATTCATGGTATAAACTAGATAATAGTTTTCGAAATATAGGTATTTTAAGGTATAGTTCTGCATGAAATTCCCGTCAACTAATTTAGCAATCACTTTGTTTTCGGACTTATTGATTGTTTGAACAAAAATATTTTCCTTTAAGAATATTTTTTTTCTTCCGTATGCTTTAAATACAGCTTCCTTTGCACACCACAGTATATGGTAGTCTTCTAATTCAGTCTTAATAAATCTTAGTTCACTATCATCGAGGTATTTGTGAGCGATTGTTGCAATGCTGTTATTTTTAATCTGTAAATCAATTCCATTTGTTTGATTTCCAATATACATTGCACACATTCCTTTGGAGTGCGAAATAGAGACAAATTTGTCTATGGTTGATAAATGAGGTTTCCCGAATTCATTGTAATAGATGTCGCATGTTTGTTGAGGTAGAAGTGCGTTCAAAAGTAATCGAGTCGATAGCCATTCTATTTTTCGATTAGTGCTATTAATAAGGTAGAACTTTTCTAAGTTAAAATGGAGGGCCTCTAATTGAGCAATGAGTTCATCAATTGTCTCTTCAAATCTCCAATATCCAATGAGGCTATTTTTTTGTGGTGAAAAAGAATGAACTAAAGCCATTTTGGATTGTTATTTTGGTGCTCTTGAATTTCAAGAAATTAATTAGGAACTTTGTCTTCCATTAAAATTAAAATAATAATAGAATGAGTGATACAAAAGTAGAATTCTTGCCTTACAAAGTAAAAGATATTTCTTTAGCTGATTGGGGTAGAAAGGAAATAAGATTAGCAGAAGCTGAAATGCCAGGTTTAATGGCTTTGAGAGAAGAGTACGGTAAAGAGCAACCATTGAAAGGTTCTCGTATCGCTGGTTGTTTACACATGACTATACAAACTGCTGTTTTAATCGAAACATTAGTGGCTTTAGGAGCTGAGGTTACTTGGTCTTCATGTAATATTTTCTCAACACAGGATCATGCTGCTGCTGCTATAGCTGCTGCAGGTATTCAAGTATATGCATGGAAAGGTTTAACTGAGGAAGAGTTTAACTGGTGTATCGAACAAACATTATTTTTTGGTGAAGAAAGAAATCCATTGAACATGATTTTAGATGATGGTGGAGATTTAACCAATATGGTTTTTGACCAGTATCCTGAATTAGTGGATGCAATTAGAGGATTGTCTGAAGAAACAACTACCGGCGTTCACCGTTTATATGAAAGAGAAAAGAATGGAACTTTAGTGATGCCAGCAATCAATGTAAACGATTCGGTAACTAAATCTAAATTTGATAACAAATACGGTTGTAAAGAATCTTTAGTAGATTCCATAAGAAGAGCGACTGACGTAATGATGGCAGGTAAAGTTGCAGTTGTTGCAGGTTACGGTGATGTAGGTAAAGGTTCTGCACAATCTTTAAGAGGAGCAGGAGCAAGAGTTATAGTTACTGAAGTAGATCCTATTTGTGCTTTACAAGCTGCAATGGACGGATTTGCTGTTAAGAAAATGGATAGCGTTGTTGGAGAAGTTGACATCGTAGTAACTGCAACCGGTAATAAAGACATTATCAACGGAAGTCATTTCGAAAAAATGAAAGATAAAGTGATCGTTTGTAATATTGGTCACTTTGATAATGAAATCGATGTCGCCTGGTTGGATAAAAATTTCGGACATACAAAAGATGAGATTAAGCCACAAGTTGATTTGTACAATGTAAATGGTAATGATATCATTTTATTGGCACAAGGTCGATTAGTAAACCTAGGATGTGCTACAGGCCACCCATCATTTGTAATGTCTAATTCTTTTACGAATCAAACGTTAGCTCAAATTGAGTTGTGGAAGAACAGCAAAAACTACGAGAATAAAGTATACATGTTGCCAAAACATTTAGATGAAAAAGTAGCTTTCTTGCATTTATCTAAGATTGGTGTAGAGCTAGAAGAGCTTTCAAAAGATCAAGCAGATTATATCGGTGTTGAAGTTCAAGGGCCATATAAGCCAGAGTACTACAGGTACTAGTTGAAAATCTATTTAATTTAAAGGGTCAGTTGAAACTTTCAACTGACCCTTTTTTTAATTGTAAATTCTAAGAAATGTTCCATCAAAGGAGGTGGTGTATTCTTTTAATCTTACGGTTGCAGGACCTTGACTAGGAAATCCCGAGAATATTGAAAATACAGAACCACAACAATTGTCTCTTAAGGTAACGCCTGAATTTTCCATTTCCACGATGCCACAGGTGCTGCTTGGCGCATAAGTGCAGTGACGATCATAGGCTTTAAATTCATCCTGATTTACACGATAGACGACTATTCCTCTAGAGCCACCTGTTACATTAACTGATCCTGATGGAACTGTTAGGTCAATAAATTCAGGGTCTTGTAGAGATATATATATGTTGACCGCAACATTCGGAATATTCGAATTTAAAGAATTGTCTTTACAACCTATCGTTAGAAGAGTTAAAAAGAATATTGTTATTCGAATACTTTTTAATATCATTGTCAACTTTTATTAGTGTTTCCTACAAAAATAGGATTAAAGATGTCCATGAAAACTAGAAAGAAATATTTTTTTGCAATCGCAAGCATCATTTTTGTTTTGATGTGTGTCTTACCTCAGACAAGCGCTGCACAAGCTAAAAAAGTGGATCGAACCGTTGAGAAACGACAAGAGCAACTTAAAAAGCAAGAAGAAATTAAAAAAGAAAAATCTGTTGAACAGGCAGAGGCGAGGAGACAGAAACACATCGATATCCAAACCAAAGAGGTTCAAAAACGGATGAAACGAAGCAAAAAAAAGTCAAAAAGAATTAACGACAATAGGAGGGAATCTTTCTTGAGTCGTTGGTTTCGAAAATAAAAGGAGACAATCTCCAATCGTTCTTTCAGAAAGTATTAAAAAATGCTAAAAAGATGCATCGGAAAACTTTGAAATGTTTTTCTTTATTGTATATCTTTACGGCACTGTAGTTTTTTAAGACCAATAGATTTAACATAAATTCAATATTATGCTAAGAAAATTATTCTTTGCACTTGCCTTGGTGGCTGGTGCCTTTTCTTATGGGTATTCACAAGTGGGTACGGGTTCACTTCAAGGTACAATTACTGATTCGGAGACGGGTGAGCCACTACCATTTGCTAGTGTAGTAATCGAGAACAAAGGAAATCAGATATCAGCGGGATCCTCTGATTTTGATGGAAAATATTCCCTTCGTCCTATACCTCCTGGGTCATATGATTTATTGATTTCATATGTGGGTTACACCACTCAAAAGATCACTGGTGTAATCATTAGTTCTGATCAGTTGAAAAAGCAAGATGTGAAACTTCAGCCTGGTATACAAATCGGAGAGGTTACTGTTCTTTCTTATAAAGAGCCGTTAGTTGAAATTGATAAGGGTGCAACAGGAACTAAGGTTAGTTCTGAAGATATTAAGAGTATGGCTGTTCGTTCAGCTGCTGATGTGGCTAAAACGGTTGGAGGTGTATACTCTAAGGATGATGGTTCGAATGACTTGAATATTAGAGGATCGCGATCTGGTTCATCCAATACCTATATAGATGGTGTGAAAGTAATTGGTTCCACTTCATTGCCGAAGGAAGCAATTGGGGAAGTGTCAGTTATTACCGGGGGTGTACCTGCACAGTATGGTGATGTTACCGGGGGTTTGACTATTATTACTACCAAAGAAGCAATTAAGCAAACCTTTGGTTCTGTTGAATATTTAACTTCAGGCTTTAAAACTGGAGAAAATCAAGTAACCGGTTTGGATAATTATGGGTACAATCTTGTTGGGTTTTCTTTTGGGGGTCCACTTTTTCCAAAGAAGGATGAGGCTGGTAAAGTGGTGTCTGCACCAGTAGGTTATTTGCTTTCAACTGAATTGAGTTCAATCGTAGATCCGTTAGGCTCTACCCAAGATATATACAAAATAAAGGATGCCCAGTTGGCGGAATTAGAGGCTAATCCATTTAGGTTTCAAGATCTTGGTGGTGTGGGCTATAATGCAGAATATTTAAATAGTAACGATTTTGAGAAGATTGGTTTCCGAAAGAATACTGCTCGTAAACGGATTAACATCTCTGGTAAATTGGACTTTAATACTTCTGAGACCTCTAAAATTACTTTAGGGGGATCTTTTGACTACAATACAAGAAACTTAGATTTAAGAAATGGAAATGATGCTTATTCCTTGTATAACTGGAAAAATAATCCACAAGAAATTAGAAATGACTTTAGAACATTTGCTAGGTTTCAGCAAAGTTTCAAAAACGCAACTGCAGAGGAAGAATCTGAGTCAGCATCTTTAATTAAAAATGCATTCTTTAGCGTGCAAGTGGATTATACCAAGGCAAATTATGTACGCCAAAATGAAGATCACCAAGATGATTTCTTTAACTATGGTTACGTAGGAAAATTTGAATCTGAATATGAGCCTTCATTTGGCCCATTATCTACTGTAGTAATGTATGATTCAGACGGTCCAAATAGAAATCCTGTTGATACTATCCAAGGGTATTTTTTAAATGGTTTTACCTCACCGATTGCTTACAGATTTACACCAAGTGATGTAAATCCATTATTGTCAAACTACAATGTGAATGCCTATGAATATTATGGCGATAGCATTAATACGGTAATAAATCTTGTTGGAAGCGGTGGGTTATCTAATGGTAGAATGCCAAATAATATTTACAACATGTGGAGTGCACCCGGTGATGTTGAAAGTAACTATAGAAAGACTGAACGCGACCAGTTTAGAGTTTCTGGTTACGGATCTGCGGAGATTAAAAATCACGAAATACTAGTAGGTTTTGAATACGAGCAACGTATTGAGAGAGAGTACAGGTTTAATCCGAATAGTTTATGGGGTCTTGGTAGAAGCGCTGTTAATGAGCATATTACTCAGATAGATTCAGTTAACTATGTGGTAGATAATTCGTTTCCAGATTTCCCACGTATTACGTATGAGCGAAAATACAATGCAGACAGTAGAACAGCTTCCGCTATTAATATGCGAAATGCTTTAGGTTTATCTCCTAGTGGTAAAGATTTTGTTGACTTCGATTCTTATGACATCAATACCTATGACATTAAGTGGTTTGGAGCAGACGAATTGATTGATCCTTCCAAGAATACTGGTATGACTTACTATGGATACGATGCTTATGGAGACAAGGTTAGTAACAAGACCACATTAAACGATTTCTTTAATGAAACTGAAGTATTGGATGGAAATCCTTATAAAACTAGATTAATTGCTCCATATCAACCTATTTATGTCGCAGGTTTTATTCAAGATAAATTTAAATTTGATGACTTAATTTTAAGGGTAGGATTTAGGGTAGATCGTTTTGATGCTAATCAGCCGGTTCTCAAGGATCAGTATTCATTGATACCAATAAGAACTGCAGGGTCAATTCGTTCATTAGAAGATGGGGATAAGATCCCTGCGAATATAGGAGATGATTTTGTTGTGTATACTTCTGATGGTAACAATCCTCAAATAGAAAACATAACTGGTTATAGACAAGGAGATGAATTTTACAACGCCAATGGTGTGAAGATTAATGATCCAAAATCAATTTACTCTGTTAATGGTATTGCTCCTTGGTTGGAAGATGGTAATACATTTGGAGAAAGTCAAACAGAAGCTTTAAAAGAAAATTCATTTGAAGATTATACACCTCAGGTAAACGTAATGCCTAGAATCTCATTTTCTTTTCCAATTTCAGATGAAGCTACTTTCTTTGCTAATTATGACATCTTAACACAACGACCAACATCTGGTAATGAATTGGAGTTAATCAACTATTTATATTTAAATAGTATTAATTCTGGTACTATTACAAACAATCCAAATTTGAAGCCAGAGAAAACAATTAACTACGAGCTAGGCTTTAAACAGGCACTAAATAAAAATTCAGCATTGACCATTTCTGCTTTCTACAGAGAACAGCGAGATATGATACAAGTTAGAAATCTAGTCGGTGCTTATCCAAATGACTATAAGACCTATGCGAACATTGATTTTGGTACTGTTAAGGGTGCTACATTGTCATATGATTTCAGACGAACAAGGAATTTGAAGTTTAGAGCGAGTTACACCATTCAATTTGCAAATGGTACAGGTTCTGGTTCTACTTCCGCCTTTAACCTTATTAATAGCGGTCAACCAAATTTGAGAACTATTTTGCCATATACTTACGATCAACGTCATGCAATTACAACAGCAATTGACTATAGATATGGCTCAGGGAAAAATTATAACGGACCGGTAATTAATGGTACACCTATTTTAGAGAATTTTGGCGTTAACTTAACCGCAATTGCGGGTTCAGGTACTCCTTATACAGGAAGAAATGTAGCTACAGGGACACAATTATTCTCTGGCGGTGGTAATTCAAATGTCGTAGGTGATGTAAATGGTAGAAGATTACCGTTTGTTTACAGATTAGATGCTAGAATTGACAAAGACTTTATGATCACGTGGAAGTCAGAGTCTGAAAGTCAGAAAGCAAAAACTTCTAACCTGAACGTATATGTTCAGATTCTTAATGTTCTTGATAGAAGTAATGTTAGTAGGGTTTACGGGTATACTGGAAATGCTGAGAACGATGGTTTCCTAGCATCAACGCTTTCTGCAAACTTAATTTCTGAATCTACAGATCCCGAATCATTTAAAACCCAATATAACATTAAGCTTAAAGATCCTGACTACTATGAACTGCCTCGTAGAATAAGATTAGGTATCTCTCTCAGCTTTTAACATATAGAAGACTTCTAATTGGATTAATAATATACGAATTATGAAAAAGATTATTAAAAATATAGGATTTGGATTAGTTTCCATCTTGATTTCTACTTCAGCATTTGCTAAGGAGTATAAGCCAGAGGGACAAAAGTCCAATAGTAATACTCAAAATGTAAATCAGACACCTGGCTTAGCTGCAAACTGTACTCCTTCAAAGAAAGTAATTTCCTTGAGGTACAACAATGTGACTACCCCTATTTTATCAAACGGGTTATTATGGCAAAATAGAGCGAATGGTGTAGCAGGATACGAAGTGCCTGCTTCATCTGGGACTTATGCTTTATATTCTGGAGGTTTATGGTTAGGAGGGACTGATGTTAATGGTCAGTTGAAAGCTGCCGTTTCTACCTTTGGTAATGGAAATGATTTCTGGACGGGACCATTAGATACCATTGGAAATGCCGAAATTTCTCCTGCCACGTGTGATGAATATGATCGTTTTGACACATTAACCAGGTCTTCTGTTACAGAATTTGTAGCTTATTGGAATGCACTTGCTACACCTGATCCTAAGGATGACGAAGCATTTAGGGGTTATACAATTCCTCAATCGATTAAAATATGGCCTGGAAATGGGGAGCCTAGATTAGGTCAATCTGTTCGACTTGCTCCTTTTGTTGATGTAGATGGTAACAAACGTTATGAGCCAGAAGCATCTGGTGATTACCCATACTATGACTTAAATGGACAGGTTGATTGTAGAGCTCAACGTGAAAGTAGAAGTTTAACTTCAAGTAGACCCTTGTTTGGTGATTATACTATATGGTGGGTATTTAACGATAAAGGAAGTATTCATACTGAATCTATGGCTCCTGGAATCGGTATGGAAGTCCATGCACAAGCATTTGCTTTCTCAACAAATGACGAGATTAACTCTATGACATTTTATAACTATGAACTAATCAATAGATCGACTTTTACATTAACCAATACTTATTTTGGTAGCTGGGTTGACCCGGATTTAGGTTATGCTGCTGATGATTATGTTGGTTGTGATGTAAACAGAGGTTTGGGATTTTGTTACAATGGTGACGAAGACGATGAAACAGCTGGTGGTCAAAATGGGTATGGATCAAATCCTCCTGCCATTGGAATTGATTATTTTGAAGGACCTTATCAAGATGAAGATGGATTGAATAACAACTATGGAACTGGTCCTGGAGAAGCATTAAATGGTCTAGGATACTTCAATCCAAACGATCAGTTTCCGGATACTATTCCGGATAATGAACGTTTTGGTATGAGACGGTTTGTTTTTTATACTTTAGGAAGTGGTGATAACGGTGATCCTTCTGCTTCTGCTCATTATTACAACTATTTAAGAGGTATTTGGAAGAATGGTCAACGTATGAGTCATGGAGGAAATGGATTTAGAGGCCCTGGAGTAGAGGGTATTCCTACCGATTTTATGTTTCCTGGTGATTCAGATCCATTATTATGGGGAACTGGTGGTGTTCCCGTAAATAATACTAATTGGACCGAGAATACCGCAAATGGCGGAGGGCCTAACAACGTAGGTGATAGAAGGTTCTTGCAATCTGCAGGACCATTTACCTTAGAGCCTGGTAATGTAAATGACATCACTGTTGGTGTTGTATTTGCTAGAGCACTTTCTGGAGGTCGTTTGGCATCTGTGCAAAAACTGTTTGACGCAGATGATAAGGCTCAAATTCTGTTTGACAATTGCTTTAAAGTTCTAAATGGACCACATGCACCGGATGTGAATGTTCAAGAATTGGAT
Source organism: Acidiluteibacter sp. (assembly GCF_055129545.1). Taxonomy (NCBI): domain Bacteria; kingdom Pseudomonadati; phylum Bacteroidota; class Flavobacteriia; order Flavobacteriales; family Cryomorphaceae; genus Acidiluteibacter; species Acidiluteibacter sp. Next base: position 451,479 of record NZ_JBSRUB010000013.1, read on the forward strand.
AGAGAGATTATTTTGTATTTATCTAATTCGGTTACCTCAAATAACTATAAAGAACAATATGTGGAAGAGGATCCAAATATTATTACACCACAAGAAATGATTGACAAACAATTGTTTTATGATAATAAATACAGATTCCAAGGCTATAAGATTTATCAATTGAAAGATGTTGATGTTTCTGTTGGGGATATTAAAGATGATAGTAAAGCACGATTAATTTATCAGGTTGATATTAAAGATGATATTACAACAATAGTTAACTATGAGTATAATGAAGAAATAAAAGCGAATATTCCAATCGTAGAAACTGAGGTTCGAAATGAAGGAATTAAGCATAGTTTCCAAGTAACAACTGATTTATTTGCTTCAGGAGACAATCGGTTAGTGAATTTTAAGACCTATTACTTTATTGCGATAGCTTACGGTTATAATCAGTTTAAGCCTTATGCACAAGATGTAGCACCAACTCCAGGTGACTATTTTGGAGCTGATTATACTGGTCAGATAAAGCCATACCTAGCAAGTAGATTAAATGGTAGAGGAGGTTCAATACTTTCTGTATCGGCTATACCTCATAAGCCTTTTAGTGAAAATGGAGGAAGTGTTGCTAATTCAAAATATGGCGATTTAATCCCAGTAACTAGATTACAAGGTGGAGGTAATGGAAATTATGAAATAGAGTTAACAAAATCTACTTTGGATAGAATTGGTTCAACTACAAACGGTAATTATCCTGATACGCTTAATTATAAATTAGGGAAATCGCCGATTGAAGTGAAGATTACTGATCCATTAGATGTAATTGATGGGAAGTATTACCTGAAAGTTAATCGACCTGATTCTACAGATACGTTAGTAAAACCTGAATCATCTTGGGTGCTTTATAAATCAGATTTTTCAGAATCTATTACTTCTGATAACACTTTAAAAATTAATAACGAGCAATTGACCAAATGGGGATTTTCTGTATCTATGTTTTATGGTTCCAACCCTGGAGATCCTGCTTTGGTGAATAGTAATGCTAATGGTTACATAGCTGCTAGTATTACTTATGATGAACCTGGTAAGGAATGGTTAGGTGGAATTCAAGACCAAGATGGATATACTTTTTACAACTGGATACTTTCTGGACAGATTGCAGCTTCCAGTACTGATCCGGTCTTTAATAGATTTTTCAATGATAAATTGAGATTAAACTCAAGTTCATTTGCTGATCCAAATGAGGATTATGAAAGTATTTTAGAAGGTATAATAGCTCCCTATACACTAACTCAATATCGAAAAGGAAATGCTGTTGATGGAATTGTATACAATGCCCCTGCAGCCTCATTAGCAAGTGTTAATGATTACAACGAACTAAACTTCTTGAGTTCAATATCTATTGTATTTACTAAAGACAAGTCAAAATGGACGAGGTGTGCCGTTATTGAAATGCAAGAGGAATCACAGAAAGCTCAAGGTGGTGCTGCAAGACATGAGTTAAGAGCTTCTCCATCTGTTGATAAAGATGGTAATTTTGCAAACCCAGGTGATACAATTTCGAGTAACCCAAATGATCCAAACTACATCAGTCCAACTGGTATGGGATGGTTCCCTGGGTATGCTGTAAACATTGAAACAGGTGAGCGATTGAATATGGCATTTGGAGAAGATAGTTGGTATGGTGGCGACAATGGTTCAGATATGTTATGGAACCCAACAACGACCGAAACTTCTGGAATAGCGAACGCACAGAATCTTGTTTGGGGTGGTAAACACTACATCTATGTGTTCAGAAAGACTAGGCCTGAAGAATTATTTTATAGTATTTTTCCAAATTTAAGATCTCCTAGTTATGATGCTGGTGAATATTTTGTTAAATATTTAAGATCTACTACTCCATTATTCAGAGATTTAGCATGGTCAAGTTGTTCTTATGTTGCTATTCCAATGTTAAAAGAAGGTCAAGAATTGCTTTCGACAGATGTAACCATTACGGTTAATGTGACTCGACCATTGAGTAATTTTTACACTCCTTTAGAAGGGTTGACTGGTAAGGACACAATTCTACAGAACGAAGGTCGACCTGTTTATGAATTTAATACCAATGGACTTGGTGCATCGGTAGGAGCTTCTGCATATGAAAAAGAAGCCTTAAATCAAATTAAGGTTGTACCTAATCCTTATTATGCTTATTCAGCTTATGAGCGAGGACAATTAGACAATGTGGTAAAAATTATAAACCTTCCAGACGTTGCCAATATTAAAATTTACAACCTGTCTGGAACACTAATTCGTTCGTTTTCTAAAGCTACTCCTAATGTTCAATACGTTGATTGGGACATTAAAAATGCTGCTAATATTACGGTTGCTAGTGGTGTTTATATTGTTCATATCGAAGTGCCAGGTGTTGGAGAAAAGGTTATAAAATGGTTTGGTGTAATGCGACCAATTGACTTAAATAATTTCTAATTCATATAATGACTTCTATTTATATACTTATGAAAAAATTAACTAAAATATTGCCAATATTGCTCTCAATACTAGCCTTGAGTCCTGCAGCTTTTGCTGGAAACGAGGATAGAGCTGGTGAGGCAGGTTCTTCTCAAGTACTTACAAATCCATGGGGGAGAAGTTCTGGATTTGGTAATGCAAATTCGACTTCAATAAGAGGATTAGAGGCAACCAGTCTGAATGTAGCTGGATTGGCACAAATTGAAAAAACAGAGATTTTGTTTGCAAGTTCTAATTACTTGAGTGGCTCTGGAATTAAAATAAATGCTTTTGGTTTAGCTCAAAAAGTTGGAGAATCTGGCGTCTTAGGGTTAACTGTAAATGCAATGTCTTTTGGAGACAATGAAATCACTACAGTTGAAATACCTGAAGGTGGAATTGGTACTTTTAGCCCTTCCTACCTTACAATTGGAGTATCCTACGCAAAGACATTTTCAAACAGTATTTATGGAGGATTGACTGTTAAAATTATCAATGAGGCATTGCCTACAGTTAAAGCTACGGGTGTTGCAATTGATGCAGGTGTAAAATACGTAACTGGAAAGTATGATCAAATTCAATTTGGGATTACTTTAAGAAATGTAGGTCCACCTATGAAGCAACAAGGTAATGGTTTGTCAATTCGTACAAGTTTGCCAGAAAATGAAACTGTTAGAACATTAAGTCAAAGGTCTGCAGAATACGAAATACCTTCACAAATTATGATTGGTTTATCGTATGATTTCTTTTTATCAGGTGTGGATACGATTAAGAACAAGGTAAGTTCTTTGCACCGATTGACAGCAGCTGGAAACTTTACTTCTAATTCATTTACTAGAGATCAAATTAACATTGGTGTTGAGTATGCTTTTAGAGAAATGTTCATGTTGCGTGGAGGTTATGTTTACGAAGAAGATGCACTAGATAAAGATTTAACTCGAACTGTACTTATTGGACCTACTGCAGGAGCGTCAATTGAGTTTCCTTTAGGTAAAAGTGGAACGACTTTAGGATTTGATTATGCATACAGAGCAACAAGAAGCTTTAATGGAATCCATACTATAGGAATTCGTTTAGGTCTATAGATTAGAATAATTAAAATATTTTATATGAAAGAGGATCTCGATTTATCGGGATTCTCTTTTTGAATTTATAATCGTACACAATTATGTCAAACGTTAGCTATTTTACAGAAGAGGGATTACAAAGATTAAAGGATGAATTAAAACAACTTAGGAATGTTGAACGTCCTAGTATTTCTAGACAAATTGGTGAAGCAAGAGATAAAGGAGACTTGTCTGAAAATGCTGAGTACGATGCAGCTAAGGAAGCCCAAGGTTTATTAGAGATGAAAATTTCTAAATTAGAAACGTTGATTGGGAATGCCAGAATTGTTGATGAGACTCAATTAGATACTTCGAAGGTGTTGGTTTTATGTAAAGTGAAAATAAAAAATATCGCTAATAAATCTGAAATGGAATACACCTTGGTTTCTGAAAAAGAAGCGGACTTGAAAGCTAGAAAGATTTCAGTTGATTCTCCTATTGGTAAGGGATTATTGGGTAAAAAAGTTGGCGATATAGCTGAAGTGCAGGTTCCATCAGGATTGATAAAGTTTGAAATAATTGAGATAAGCAGATAATTATGAGTACTATCTTTTCAAAAATACTAGCTGGTGAAATTCCTTGCCATAAAATTGCTGAGAATGATCAATTTTTAGCTTTTTTAGATATTAGTCCGTTGGCAAAAGGCCATACTTTAGTTATTCCTAAAATAGAGGTAGACTATATCTTTGATATGTCTGATGACGATTATCAAGCCTTGTGGTTATTTGCTAAGAAGGTGGCAAATGGAATTAAAGCTGAGATTACTTGTAAGAAGGTTGGTGTGGCTGTAATTGGCCTTGAAGTAGCTCATGCGCATATTCACTTGGTCCCGATTAATGCAGTAAGTGATATCAATTTTGCGGCGCCTAAATTAACTTTGGATCAAATGGAGTTGGAATCTATAGCAACTAAAATAAGCAAGGCAATTTAATCTAACCTATTCTATCAGGGTTTTGTCGTAAAAAAGCATCCCACCCTGAAGAGCCTCCTGTTTTCTTGATGGGACTATTTGATTGAAAGTAATGACAAATTGCGACCGCTAATGCATCGGTTGCATCTAAGAATTTTGGATCAATTTCATAGGGAACATGATTTTTTAACATGGCTGCAACTTGTTCTTTCGTAGCATCTCCTCTTCCCGTAATTGATTTTTTAACCTTTTTAGGTAAATACTCTTCTACAGGAATGTCTCGCGATAATGAGGCTGCTATTGCTACTCCTTGAGCTCTTCCCAATTTAAGCATGGATTGTACGTTTTTTCCAAAGAATTGGGCTTCAATAGCCATTTCATCAGGTTTGTATTCCTCAATTAAATGAATGGTGCGTTCAAATATTTTTTTTAATCGAACTTGATGATCACCCAATTTAGTGAGTTGAATCACTCCCATAGCAAGCAGGGATATTTGTTTATTCTTTATGTGAATAATTCCATAGCCCATCACATTCGTGCCCGGATCGATGCCTAAAATAACCTTATCTTCCACTATATTTGTATGAGGTGAATAGAGTAACAAAGCTATATAAAATAATTTTCCCCTTTTTGTTTCCATTGATTGGATTGGTGATTATAGCTATTATCTATTTTCAACTTTCTGATCGGATCGAATCATTAGATTTTTCCAAAATCTCAACAACATCCATTGTTTTACCCTACTTGATTGGAAGTTTTTTTTTAATGTTTTTAAACTGGATGTTAGAAGCTGCTAAATGGGGCATATTAGTCGATTTGTTTCAAAAACTAACTTTTAAAGCTAAACTAATCTCTGTTTTTATGGGATTGTCTGTTGGATTTTTAACACCTAACAGAGTAGGTGACTTTGCCGGAAGACTAAGATTTATCGATCCTGATAATAGGCTAGAATCAATCCATGCTAGTTTTGTAGCTTCTATTTATCAAACTGCAGTTACTATATTGATTGGGGGGTGTGGGTTAGTCTACTGGATGAATCAAGCGCTTTTTTCTTTTAGTCATGAAAAACTAATCTATAGTGTCTCAATATTCACCGTTTTGAGTTTTATTGTTCTTGTATTTAGAATGAAACTGTTGATTTTATTGATTTTAAAATTAAAATGGTTGAATAAATTTTCTGCCCGTTTCAATTGGTTCATAAATGTTGATAAGCAGGTCTTACAGAAAGTTTTTGTTCTAGCACTTGTGAGGTACCTTGTTTTCATGCTTCAATACATCTTCATAATAAAAGCTTTTCAAAAAGAGGCTCCTTTTATTTTGGTGGTTTCTGCAATTTCTACGATATACCTGCTGACTACTATTATTCCAACTTCTACTTTATCTGATTTACTTTTGAGGGGGGCAGTGAACCTTATGATTTTTGGAACTTTTATCTCTTCCGAAGAGGTGATTTTGATTATTGCAGCCCTCGTGTGGGGAATAAATATTGTTATACCTTCGCTAATTGGAACTGGCTTATTTATACTAAATCGTTCTAAATAATGGGGGAAATTCTATTTTATTATGTCATTGTCTTTTGGTATGTATTCTATACCCTTAGAAATTTTATGGCATTTAGGGTTGACGATTCTCCTTCAAAATCATTTATTAAAACGGAATTAGTTTCAGTGATAATTCCATTCAGAAATGAAGAACATCACTTGCCTACTTTGATGGAGTCTTTGCAAAATCAATCTCACCTAAACTTTGAGGTGCTGTTAATTGACGACGATTCGAATGATCATTCATTTCAACGAATTCAAGAATTATTAATTTCTGATGACCGATTTAACTATTATAAATTAACCAATGGGACAGGCAAGAAAGCTGCGCTTGAATTTGGTGTGTCCTTATCAAAAGCAACGATTATATGTACAACTGATGCAGATTGTACGGTTTCTGAAAATTGGTTGAATCAAATGACTCAACAATTTTTAGATGAGAATATACAATTGGTAGGAGCCCCAGTTGGAATGAAATACAGCAATTGGTTTGAAAGATTCCAAGCATTAGAATTTGCAAGTTTGATTGCAAGTTCTATCGGAGCGGCCCAAAATAATAAACCCATCATGCTCAATGCTGCAAATATGGCATTTCGGAAACAATTATTTGTGGAGGTTAATTCAAAAATGAAAGAATTGCCAACGCCGAGTGGAGATGATATTTTTCTATTGCAATATTGTTTAAAGCATTATTCAAATGGGTTCCGATTTGTCAATAGCAGTGGTAGTTTTGTGGAAACACAACCAGAACCAAGTTTTGCGCATTTTATAAATCAACGTAGAAGATGGGCTTCAAAATCAAAATATTATATTGATAGGGAGATAAAATTAGTTTCGTTATTGGTGTTTTTTACGAATGCTTTTGTTCTCTATAGTTTCATTCAGCTATTTGTTAGTAACAACACTTTCGCTTGGCTTTTCCCCTTGCTGTTGAAGGGGTTGATTGATTATCTTCTCCTCAAGAAATATTTAAGTAGTATTCAACAATTGAATCTGTTAAACTATTTCGTGCTCCTTGAAATACTTCACCCTTTCTACATTATTTTTGTAGCCATAAGTTCTCAATTTGGACAATTCAGCTGGAAAAAAAGAACCTATCCAATTTAATGAAAGACCAAGAATCAAAATCATTATTTCAATTGTCTTTGTTCCGTTTACGGAGGAATCCTGTGGCCATGTCTGGTGTATTTGTGATTTTGATTTATTTGGCTGTCGCAGTTGTAGGTCCTTTTATTCGAAAGGATTCCACACCCAAAGCAAATGATCAATACTTGGAGTTGTCCATTAAAAAACCTGGATTTTCAGTCCAATTCTTTCAAGCTTCTAATCTACCTTCTGAGGAATCAATTCTCCATCAATGGTTATTTGGACGTGAAAAAACAGCAGTTACTTTTCCCATTTATAGTTATGAACTGAAGCAAGATTCAATTGCAGTAGAGCGATTTACTGGTGACGATGTCAATAATGGAGAAGTGTTATTATATTCTTATACAGACCTAGTCAAAGCCAATCAGCTAAATATTAACGATAAAAACCTTTCGAAAGGAATAGAAAATGAATTAATCCATCAAAATACCTTTTGGTTGGGAACTGATCGATATGGTCGAGATTTGTTGAGCCGATTAATGGCAGGAACATGGGTTTCCTTTACTGTTGGTGCAATTTCTATTTTTATTTCCTTGATAATAGGAATATCATTGGGCGCCATAGGTGGATATTATAGAGGTAAAGTAGATGATTTTATTGTATGGTTGATCAATGTGGTGTGGAGTATTCCAACACTGTTATTGGTAATCGCAATTGCTTTGGCATTGGGTAAAGGATTCTGGCAAGTGTTTGTGGCTGTAGGATTAACGATGTGGGTAGAAGTGGCACGTGTGGTCCGTGGTCAAGTCATTAGTTTAAGAGAGAAGGAATTTGTAGAGGCTGGAAAAGCATTGGGTTTTAGCAATTCGAGAATCATTAAAAATCACATTTTGCCCAACGTAATGGGGCCGGTAATCGTAATATCAGCTGCTAATTTTGCTTCTGCAATTTTGGTAGAAGCTGGGCTAAGTTTCTTAGGGTTAGGGGCACAGCCACCACAAGCTACTTGGGGTAAAATGATCAGCGAACACAAAGGCTATGTGATTACTGGTGATGCTTATTTAGCATTGTTGCCAGGTGTCGCAATTTTCTTCCTGGTTTTTGCATTTGTACTGTTAGGAAACGGACTTCGAGATGCATTGGACACCAAAGCTTAATCCCTAGAAAAGCAATATCGCAGAGATGTATACGATTAATCCCAATCCCATCATTAATAAAGTATAAGGCAAAATTTCTTTTGCTTTCAGGCCTGTTATTCCCAATAGTGGGATGGCCCAAAATGGTTGCAACATATTGGTGATTTGATCGCCATAGGCCAAGGCCAATATACTTTTTGGAAGATCCACACCAAGGGAAAGTGCTGCTTGTACAATTATGGGGCCTTGCACTGCCCATTGACCGCCACCGCTGGGAACAAATACATTGACAATTCCTGCACTAATGAAAGTAAAAATGGGAAAAGTGGTGGAGGTGGAAATGGAAATGAAAAAATTAGAAAACAGATCGATCAGCCCAGAACTATTCATAATGCCCATGATACCAAAGTAAATGGGGAACTGAATAAGAATTCCTGCAGCACCGCCTATAGCTTCATCTATAGCAGATAAGAATGTTTTAATCCGCTGATGAAAGAGGATACACCATCCAAAAAGTAGAAAATTGATGTAATTTAAATTAATGAAGCCCCAGCCGGTTTCAGAGAAGGAAGAAATAGCGCTGTAAAAAGAGTATAAGATAAAAACACCTCCGATGATAGTTGCAAACAGCCTAGAATTATCAAATCGTTCAGCACCTTTACTCTTTTCAGTCTTTATTTCTTTTTCCTTCGAAATAATTAATTGGGGCACTTTTTCATTTTTGGACTTTTTGCCGATCCAATATAATCCAGCAGGAACAACTAGAAGCACACCAATAGAAGCGTACAAGTTCATGGAAGAAAAAACAGTTTGGCTAAAATCGATTTGTTCTGGTAAATTGATTAACTGCTCTGGAGAGAGTATGTTTTGCATCAATGCTTTTAAATGACCTGTTTCAGCTACTTTCGTTAAGGAGGAGCCTGAAAATCCACCATGCCAAACCATTAAGCCAACATATCCTGCAGCGCCAATTAATGGATAATTTATCGGAATGTTATTTTTAGTAGCATATTCTCCCACTTTTCGTGCGAAGATTGCACCGAAAATCAATGCAAATCCCCAATTAAAATAAGCCATGATAATGGTAAAGAATGTGACTAGAAAAGCAGCTTTTGCACTAGTGTCACAAAATTTGACAAAGAAATGAATCAGTCGATCAAAAGGTTTACTCAATGCCAAAGTATGCCCCAACACTAGAATAAGCATCATTTGAATGGCAAATACCAATAACCCATTGTTCCAAAAACCGGTTTCAAAAAATTGCAATAATTGGATGCTATAATCTAAACTAGTAGAGTCTGAGGGAGTGGTAAACACTAAAGCAATTCCATAGGTAATCACAAAAAGTAGTATAGCTATGGTAAATGGAGTCGGTAAAAAATAATTGAAAAAACGGCTGTATTTTTCTGTAAAACGCATGTGAATTATTTTGAATAAAGATAGCGACTAAAACTTGGATTCAATAAATTAGAGGTTTCAAATTTACTTTTCATGCAAGCAACAGAAGCACAAGATCGAATTTCGGAATTGACCAAGGAACTTCATCAACACAACTATAACTATTATCAATTAGATCGCCCAACGGTAAGCGATTACGACTTTGATCTATTGTTGAAAGAGCTACAAGAGTTGGAAGAAAAATTTCCAGAATTGGCCGACCCACATTCCCCAACAAAGCGTGTAGGTGGTGAGGTTACCAAGAAATTTGAAACAGTTGTGCACAAATATCCGATGCTTTCATTGGGAAATAGCTACAATCGGGAGGACTTAACCGACTTTGACGAACGAGTACAGAAGTTAGCAGGTAGAGAGGTGGAATACGTTTGTGAGTTGAAATACGATGGTGTGGCCATTGGAATTACTTATGTCAATGGAAAATTACAGCGTGCGGTTACTCGAGGAGATGGAAGTAAAGGCGATGACATAACGGCGAATGTGAAAACGATTCGAAGTATTCCCTTGACTTTGCAGGGTGAAAATTATCCTGCTGATTTCGAGATTCGTGGAGAGATTTTTTATCCTCTTTCCGTATTCCAACGTATTAATGAAGAGCGAGAAGAGGCAGGAGAAGCCACTTTGGCTAATCCGAGAAATGCAGCATCTGGAACATTAAAAATGCAAGATTCGAGTGTGGTAGCTCAACGAACTTTAGACAGTTACCTATATTATGTGTTAGGGGAAAATCTACCGATGGAGACCCATTTCGATAGTTTAAACAAGGCGAGAGAGTGGGGTTTTAAAGCTCCACCAAAGGAAAAAAACATGATTGCAAAATGCAATTCCATTGATGAGATTTTTGAATTTATAGATTATTGGGAGGAACATCGCCATGAATTGGATTTTGAAATTGATGGTATTGTGATCAAGGTAAACGATTATCATTTGCAAGAGGAATTGGGCTATACCGCTAAAAATCCACGATGGGCGATTGCCTATAAATACAAAACTGCACAAGCTCGAACCATTTTGGAAGAGATTACTTACCAAGTGGGGAGAACAGGAGCAATAACACCTGTGGCTAATTTGTCGCCAGTTCTATTGGCTGGAACGACGGTGAAGAGGGCTTCTTTGCATAATGCTGACCAAATTGAAAAGCTAGATGTGCGGGAAGGTGATACCGTATTGGTTGAAAAAGGAGGAGAAATCATTCCAAAAATTGTAGGCGTGGATCTGACCAAAAGACCTGCGGATAGTCAACCAAATCAATACATTTCGGAATGTCCAGAATGTGGGAGCGAACTGAGAAGAATAGAAGGAGAAGCGCAGCATTACTGTCCGAATGAGTGGGCGTGTCCGCCTCAGATAAAGGGGAAAATGGCGCATTTTATTTCTCGAAAAGCCATGGATATTGATGGATTAGGAGAGGAGACGATTCAGCAATTGTATGAAGCTGGACTGATTAATAATATCAGTGATATCTATGATTTAACTGTCGAGCAATTATTGCCGTTGGAACGAATGGCTGAGAAGTCGGCGAATAATTTAGTAGATGGCGTAGAAGCATCTAAAAAAATCCTTTTCGAGCGTGTTTTGTTTGCCATTGGGATTCGTTTTGTTGGAGAAACTGTGGCTAAAAAATTAGCGAAAGCACTGAAAAATATTGAGACGATTCAGCAAGCGACTGCTGAAGAGCTAGTGGCTGTAGATGAAATTGGAGATAAGATTGCCGAAAGTGTGATACATTTTTTCTCGGAGGAAAAAAATAGAGAATTGATTCAGAAATTAAAAGATAAAGGGCTTCAGTTTGAAATAGTAGAAGTAGCATCCACTCAAGCTTCCAACAAACTCGAAGGTCAAACTTTTGTGGTGTCAGGTGTGTTTGAAAAATTCTCAAGAGACGATTTAAAGCAAGCCATCGAAGACAATGGTGGAAAGAATGTGGGTTCTATTTCGGCCAAGACAAACTACTTGATTGCTGGCGACAAAATGGGCCCGGCAAAAAAGGAAAAGGCCGAAAAGCTGGGAGTAAATATTATTTCAGAGGATGACTTTATTGAGATGATTGGTTAGGATTTTTTTAAAACTCCCTTTTCATCCACATCCAACTCATCATTATCAATTAAATATTGAGCGATGTTAATCACATCATCTTTTTTGTATCGTCTAATTTTATCTGCTAAATCTGTTAAAGTAGATTCCCCAGCCTGAGCTATTTTGAATATCTCAGCAGTAATTTCTTTGGTTTGAAGTTCGCTCAGTTCCAGTTTGTTTTGCTCCAAACAAACATCACAGATGCCACATCGGTGTTTGTTCTTTTCACCAAAATAATTCAATAAAAATTGAGAACGGCAAGTGGTTTCTGAGTTGACGTAGTCTATCACCGCCTTCATTTTTTTGAAGGCATTTTCTTTTAGGGCGCTATAATTTTCTTTGGAGATTCGCAATGCTGCTTGCTCCAATCGGGGCATGGCCAATGTTAATTGTGGTAAACTGCTTTGCTCCACATAATCGATCACTTCCAATTGGTGCATTTTTTTTAATAAATCAACGACTTTCTTGGAACTCGTTTTGAGCTTTTTCGAAATATCAAACTCATTGATTTTAACGTAGCCATCAAATAAGCCTTCGAAGTTTCTCAATAACATTCTCACAAATCCATCATAGTTTATATTGGACACTTGAAATTGATACAAATCATCTTTAGAGAGGGTAATCATAATTTGAGAAGGAGAATGAAATCCTTCAGAAAGGATAAGGTAACCTTCTTTTTCCAAAAACTTTAAAGCACTAAAGGCATCAATCGGACTAAAATTAAAGCGATGACTAAATTCGATGATGTCAAAATGAACGGACATTCCTTCACCAGAGCCCGTTGGGATTTGCAGGTAATTCGCTAATGCTTGATAGCAGTTTTTTATAAACGGAATCTCTGGGTAATTTTGTGTGATCCTTTTCTTGAGTTCATCTGTCATTGCAGGTTTCGTCAACAATACGGCATAAGCTTTTTTCTCATCTCTCCCGCCTCGTCCTGCTTCTTGAAAATAAGCTTCGAGAGTTTGAGGCAAATCCAAATGCACTACAAATCGAACATCTGGTTTGTCGATTCCCATCCCAAAAGCGTTGGTCGCAACAATTACTCTGGTTTCGTTTTTCATCCATTGCTCTTGTTTTTTACTGCGCTCAAGGTGTGTTAATCCTGCGTGATAATAATCGGCAGAATAACCATTTCGTTGCAGGTATTGGGCAATCACTTGTGTGCGTTTTCTACTGTTGACATAAACTATTCCAGTTCCTTTAACCCCTTGTAGAATCTTCTGCAATCGACCATACTGATCTTCTTCTTGCTGAATAATATAAGCTACATTTTTTCGCTCAAAACTCTTTTGAATCAAGTGATTCTTTTTGAATTTCAATTGCTTTTGAATGTCTTCTACTACTTCAGGAGTCGCAGTTGCCGTTAATGCCAATACAGGAACATCAGGTAAGAGCGTTCTTAGGTTTGCAATTTTTAAATAAGAGGGACGAAAATCATAACCCCATTGGGAAATACAATGCGCCTCGTCTACTGCTATTAAATTGACTTTCATTTTTTTTACTCGCTCTTGGAAAAGCTCTGTTTCTAATCGTTCAGGAGACACGTATAAAAATTTATAATCTCCATACACCATATTGTCCAGTGCAATGTCAATTTCTCGTTTGCGCATTCCCGAGGTCAATGAAATTGCTTTAATTCCCCTACTGTTCAAATTTTCCACTTGATCTTTCATCAAGGCAATCAATGGAGAAACAACAATACAAAGCCCTTCTTTGGCGAGCGCTGGTACCTGGAAACAAATTGACTTTCCACCACCTGTTGGCAACAATGCCAAGGTATCTTTTCCATCTATAGCGGCCTGAATAATATCCTCCTGCTTTTCTCGGAAGCTACTATATCCCCAAAATTTAAGAAGAATTTGATGAATGGTCATGGCTAAAAGTTATTGTATATAAAACTAAAGTTTTAATTTAGAAGTCTCAAATCTTAAAACGCACTGATATGAAAAAAATAATGGGTCTATTTTTCGCAAGTTTGTTGTCGCTGTTGAGTATTGGTCAGAATGAAATGACTGAAGCTCAGTTAAAAGCTATGATGGGCAGTATGATGGGAGATGTAAAATATAAAGATGTTTATGTTTTTACTAAATCCATTGTTTATGCTACTTCAGAAATAACGTCTACTGGAGCCAAAAAGAACACCGGTAAGATGGAAATGTTATTCTCCGACAATGGGGAGGAATTCGGTATAGTAATGCTGGAAGAAAATGGGAAACCTGCCAAAGAAAAAATGTCAATTTTGATGGATGTGAAAGGAGAGGCCATGATCACTCTAATGGAAGACAAGTCAGGTGATCGATCAGGTGTAGCAATGAAGTTGCCAAAGGATGGCGTAAATATGATGGGAGTAGAAACGTCTAGTAAAGAAAGTGGGTCAATTACTAAGACTTCTCAAACCAAGGTTATTCAAGGATATTCGTGTACAAAATACGTCGGTAAATCAGAGGGGACGAGTTCGGAGTTTTGGGTAGCCAATGATTTGAAAATGAATTTTACCGATGTCTTCCACCAGTTATTTAAAGCCAGAAATACTGGATTTGATCAGATGCCAGAGGGTGCTATTATGGAAGCGACTTCAACAGACGAGGACGGAAATAAAAGTAAGTTAGAGGTGGTAGAAGTAAACCCTAAGAAAACAACTAAGTTTTCTCCTAAAGAATACAATGTGATGTCGATGAGTGAAATGATGATGGGAGAGTAAATAATATCCGAAATGAAAACAAAACGCCGTTCAAGATCTTGAACGGCGTTTTGTTTTATTATAATTTCTCCATCAGCACACTGTACAATTCATGCATGGCTTTTATGTCTGCTTTATGCACTTTTTCGTCTGGACTGTGCACACCGTCCTCTGGTGCTCCAACAAAACACCAATCTATTGGATAGGATGAGCGCTGTAGCGCATTGCCATCACTTCCTCCTGCACTTTCTACTTCCAACTGAAATGGGATGTCTGTTTTTCTAGCGATTTCTAAAATTCGATTTAAATATTTTTTTCTTGGCAAACCTGAGTCTCGCAATGAAATGGCGACTCCTGCTCCATGCTTCACACCTTCTGTAACCCATGTAATATCAGAAATCAGCGCTTGGCGAATTTGGTATTTTTCGAATAAATACTTACCCAAATAACCGACACTGCCACCACCAGTTTCTTCCCAACAACTAAATGCGATGGCTCCATTTTCTAATGTTTCTGCTACTTTTAACGCATTCCAAACGCCTAGTCGGTTATCGAGGTAACAAGTTTCGATAAAATCATCTGACTCTCTAAAATAGCATTTAAAAGTCAAGTTGGTGCCTCTGTCGATCGTTCTTTCAAAATCACAACGAATTGTTTTTTCGTCCTTCGTTTCTTCGATGATTAACTTCGTCTCTATCTCCCCTTGACTGTCGCTACCGACCAATATTGTATCTGCAATTATTCGTGGTCCACCTATTTTTATCAATTCATTGTCATAACCAACGGTAAAACCAATAGAATCTATGTGAGCATATATGGCCGTTCTAGGTTTTCCAAATACTAGAATGAGGCAATCCTGAAAATCGTCACCTTGAATGATGGTTGGTTGCACTTTCCAGTTAGACTGATTTTTATTGATGTAATTCAATAGAAACTCTTTCATTGGAGATTCATCGCCTGAGGCTGCTCTCACCGAGCACATTTCTTGAAGTAGTGTTTTCATTTTGATCAAATAAAAAAGTCCCGAACTTTGAGTGTGATCTCAGAACGGGACTTATGTGTGTAATAAATTATATTTTAGTTGTTCAGCATTACCGGCATCACCAACATTAATACATCTTCGTTTTCGTCTTCTTTTTCAACTGGGGTTAAAATACCTGCTCTATTTGGTGCAGACATTGCCAAGTTTACTTGCTCAGAACGCATGTTGTTTAACATCTCCATTAAAAAACGTGAGTTAAAACCAATTTCCATGTCTTCTCCGTCATACTGACAAGTCAATCGCTCAGTTGCAGAGTTTGCAAAATCAACATCTTCCGCTGAAATAGTCAACTCACTACCAGTTACTTTTAATCTTACTTGGTGAGTCGTTTTGCTTGAGAAAATAGAAACTCGTTTGATTGCATTCAAAAATGATGTGCGCTCAACCGTTAATTTGTTTGGATTTTCTTTTGGGATAACAGCTTCGTAGTTTGGATATTTACCATCGATCAATCGACAAGTCAATTGTGTGCTAGCGAAAGAAAACAATGCATTTGTGTCGTTGTATTCAACAGAAACTTCGTCACTTACCGTACCCAATACATTTTTCAATAAGTTCAATGATTTTTTAGGCATAATGAACGAAGCACTTTTATCGCTAACAGCATCCGTTCTTGAGTATTTTACCAATTTATGAGCATCGGTTGCAACGAAAATGCTTCCTTCTTTAGATAGTTGAAAAAATACACCTGACATCACAGGTCTCAATTCGTCGTTACCTGAAGCAAAAATTGTTTTTTCTATTGCGCTCGCCAACATAAACGCTTCTAATTTCATCACTGAAGGAGCTTCAATAGAAGGCGTTTTAGGAAACTCTATTGCATCTTGTCCAGTTAAATTGTACCGACCGAAGTCAGAACTAATTTCAATCGCAAACGTTTTTTCGTTGATAGAAAAAGTTAATGGTTGCTCTGGAAAAGCTTTTAAAGTATCTAAAAGTAATTTCGCAGGTATTGCGATAAGCCCGCTGTCTTTAGCCTCTACTTTTAATTTAGTAGTCATAGTTGTCTCAAGATCAGAAGCTGAAATGGTGATTTCGTTTTCGTTAATCTCAAACAAAAAGTTATCTAAAATAGGCAATGAGTTATTGCTATTCAAAACTCCTGAAATAATCTGAAGTTGTTTTAGCAATGCCGAACTGGAAACAATAAATTTCATGTAAATAAATTATAGTGATTGACTTGATACAAATTTATAGGTTTCGGTAAAATTGACCTCGAAAACTTACAATTACTTATCAACAGCCAAGCTGTCTCTGGTGTCAAACGGTTTTAAGATTTGGTCGAATAAATAATTTTGAATTACTAATGCACGATCTTTATTTATAGAGCTTTGGGCATACATGCGTTCATTGTGATGTTCTAATTTTCTGCCTTCTAAGTCTTTTGCAGTTTCTAGAACTGGCATCCAAAATGCTTTTAAGGTTTGAGTTTCCCCGTTTAGACGCTCCAATGTCAATACGTATTGAGGAGTTGAGCTAAAAATAGAATCTGAAACTTCTTTCTCAGTTTTCACATCTTCGTATTCATAAGCAAGTGAAGAAGCCCTTCTAAAATAAGGAATGGCAATTTCAGGCGACAGTTTAGTTATTGCACCATTTGTTAGATCGGTATATCTAAATTGGTTATTACCTAAATTCTCAAATTTATATTCTGGGTGCTCTTTTGAAGGGCTTTCAATGGTGATAGATTTGATTTCTTGGGCTGGCATTTGCAAAGCAATTGGATTTTTCCAAAGAGATTCCTTGGTGAAAAATCGACTAGATAAATACCCATAATTGCTCGGTAAGTGTGTTACCATAGGACGACTAGACTTTTTACCATCTTTCTCTAAAAGCATATAGGTGCCCATGTTACTCTCGGTGGCCATTCCTACATACCAAGTTTTGTGTGGTTTGTCTCCTGATTCTTTGGTGTAAATATCAACTTTAACAGCTGAAGTACTTAAGAATTTAACAACCGCTGACATTTCTAAATCAGAAACTGGATTCAATACCTCTATTTGATTGAATGTTTTAAGTATTAGTTGGATGGCATCAGGCCGAGCAATTAAGTTGCCATTAACGGTCCAATTATTTTTTTCTCGAACTAGCGTTGCAGATTCATTTAAGCTGGTGATCTTAAATTTCACAACATTTGCCGTATCTTTTATTGCAAAGTCAGTGTATTCTTCACCTATTGTTGCCTTTTTATCATTTGTTGAGATATAAAAAGCGATACCGCCTAAAATTACAACGGCGCTTAAAAGTAATAGTGTTCTTTTCATACTATCTAGTTATTGGTATATTTCCTTTTTCTAATCAAGAAAATAACTCCTCCCATCAGAAGGATGATGAATATTGGACCTGCAATATTTATTGCTTGCCACAGAAAACGGTCTCCTTTAATTTTCTCTTTATCCAATAATCGGATGGAGAGTGTTTTTGAATTGGTTAGCATTAATCCTGAATCATCCACCAAGTAATTGACACAGTTTAATATAAAGTCTTTATTTGCAAAAAGTTTTTTGGTAAATCGATCATAACCAAGAGCGTAGTATTCTTTGGTGCTTTCTTTAACGTAGTTCTCAATCATGTCTCCATCAGAAATAACGATCATTTTATTGGGATCGCTTTTTTCCTTGTATTTCATCAATTCATTGCTTGCTATTCTTGAAGTTAAACGATTTTTGAATACTGATTCAAACTCACCTTCTAATAAAACTGCTGCAGGTACATTTCGCTGATTGTATTGAGCTTTTTGAGGTTCAAATTTCACCATATCCAAACTCACTCTTGTTGGAGCCATTACTACCTTAGTGTAGGGTGAAGTTTCCAGTAAAACGGTTTTCTTAATCTCTGGATTTCCAACCAAGTCAATTGAGCTAACGAATTGTCCTCGAATTGCATCTAAACCTTTCGTGATTGGATGGTTGTTTTGTTGCAAGAACATTGGGAAGAAATTCCAAGGAAAAAGGTCTGTTTTGGTTTGATTTCCAATCATCCCTGTTACGATTGGGATGGGTGCTGATTGTATGTCTTGTATTAAATCTTTATTGAGTCTAACTCCGTATTTAAAGAGTTGATCATCTAAATTTAAATTATTCCCCAAAGCCATGAAAACATGATTGTTCTTACTGCTTAAGCTATCCATTTCGGCTTTTACTTGATCGATGATCCACAACACTTTTCCTCCATGCATAATGTGCTGGTCAATTAAGTATTTGTCTTTTTCAGAGAATGCGGTATCAGGTTTCGCGATGATTAACAATTCATAGGTATTCATCATGTAAATGCTATTGGTGTCCGATCCAAATCGATTACTCAACGCTTTTACATTTCCATTTAAGTTTACCCTCGATACATCATAATAATCCTCTAAAGTAGCTGTGATATCAGCAGTATGGAACTTGTCCAACTCTCCATGGCCTTCAATAAATGCAATGTTTGGTTTTTGGACAGAGATTATTTTCTTAATTGCAGCTGCTATTTCATACTCTAAAGCTTCGATAGATTGATTCAGCATGACTTCAGGTGCTGCACCTGTGGAACTTTTTAGTAATTGCAACGGAGTTTCTTTTCCTCGATAGGAAACCAATGCACCAGGCCAAATCAGTTTATTTGAAATTCCACTTTCTTCCTTTATTTCTAAATCCGTTGGACGTAATCCAACTTCATATAGCAGTTTATAGATTTTGTCTCGTTCTTTTTCGTCTGGATTTTCTGATGGATTAATGAATTCATATTCTATTTTTCCGTCAGAATAGGCTCTAAACTCATCCAGCATTTCTTTGGTTTCATCTCTCAAACGTTTGAAACCTGCAGGAAAATCTCCCTCTAAATAAACTTTGAAATAGACGATATCCTCCAATTCTTTAGCCAACTGTTTGGATGGGGCAGAGATTGAATATCTTTTTTCAGAAGTTAAATCGAATCGGTAGAAAAAATAAGACCCGATATAACTGAAAAGACCTATTATGACTATCCAAATCAATAAATTGATGAGGTCAGTTGCTTTGTTGCTTTTAGTTTTATTTGACGTTTTTTTAGACATATTGGTTACCATTTACGACTAGATAAAACAGTTTTAGTAAGTACGATGAATAATGCAATCAACCCTAAAAAGTAAATGGCATCTCTCGTGTCAATCACTCCTCTACTCATGGAGTTGTAATGCTCGTTGATTCCTAATTTTAAGATAAATAAATCTACGCTTCCCAATAATGCTAAGGAACTTATAAAATCAAATCCTATGAAAATAAAGAAACACAAGAAAATAGCAATAATGAAGGATACAATTTGATTTTCAGTGATAGAGGATGAAAAAATACCAATGGAAACGAATCCAGAAGCCAAGAAGATTAACCCCAGATATGAACCCCACATGGCACCTAAATCAATATTTCCAGAAGGACTTCCTAAATAATATACGCTAGCAAAATAAACCAAGGTTGGCACCAGCGCTATAACCACTAAAATAACTCCCGCTAAATATTTCGCGATAATTATTTGAACATCAGTTAATGGACGAGTTAATAAAAACTCTATTGTTCCAGCTTTTTTCTCGTCTGAAAACGAGCGCATGGTAATGGCCGGAATTAAAAACATAAAAACCCAAGGAGCTACAGTAAACAAGGTGTCGATGCTAGCATAACCGCTGTCCAATACATTACTGTTTCCTGGAAAAATCCACATCATTAATCCAATCGTCGTCAAGAAAACCAAGATGACAATGTAACCAATAAGCGAACCTAAAAAACTTTGTATCTCTTTCTTTAATAGGCTTATCATATAAAAAAGGGGATTTCAATCTGATTAAAGGCATCAAAAATAACTATTTTAAAAATTCTCATGCGTTAAAGAACCTTAATAATAGTGAACCGCTGCCTGCCTAAAATGAATACTTTTTCTTTTGAGAACATTATCTTTGCCGATTCAATAAAAAAAGGAATGAAAATACTAAAATTTGGAGGTACCTCAGTTGGTTCTGCTGAGCGAATGAAAATGGTGGCTGATTTGGTTAGTCAATCTGATAAGAAGATAGTTGTGTTGTCTGCCATGAGTGGTACAACCAATAGTTTAGTGGAGTTTGCCAATTATTTGCATCAAAAAAATAATGAAGTGGCCAATGATTTATTGTTGGGACTAAAGGCAAAATATATAACAACCGTTGACGAACTTTTTTCAACTCCAGATTATAAACAGAAGGGTGAAGAGTTGATTACTTCTCATTTTAATTATTTGAAGCAATTTACATTGGATTCGTTCACCATTTTTGAGGAGAAGGCAGTCTTGGCACAAGGCGAATTGATTTCCACTGCTTTGTTTCATTTGTATTTACAAGAAACAGGAGTAAAATCTGCATTACTGCCTGCCCTTAACTTTATGAGAATTGATAAGGAAGAGGAGCCAGATAATTATTACATCAAAGAGAATTTACAACGTGAGTTAAATCAATATGAAGAGGTAATCTGTTTTGTAACCCAGGGTTTTATTTGCCGAAATGCCTATGGCGAAATTGATAACTTGAAACGTGGAGGAAGTGACTACACGGCATCGATTATTGGTGTTGCAGCCAACGCAGATGAAGTTCAAATTTGGACGGATATTGATGGAATGCACAATAATGATCCTCGAGTAGTAGATAAAACTCGACCGATAGAACATTTATCTTTTGAGGAAGCGGCAGAGTTGGCCTATTTCGGAGCTAAGATTTTACACCCTTCAAGTATCCGACCAGCTAAAGAGGCCAATATTCCGGTGCGATTAAAAAGTACGATGCAGCCTGAAAATAGAGGAACGTTGATTTCTTCGGAAGCTAAAGGGACAGGGATAAAGGCAGTGGCGGCCAAAGATGGCATTACTGCGATTAATATTAAGTCTGGCAGAATGCTATTGGCATATGGATTTTTAAGAAAGGTGTTCGAGATTTTTGAGAGTTATAAAACGCCGATTGATATGATTACCACTTCTGAAGTCGCGGTTTCAGTAACTATTGATGATACGAAAAACCTCGATAAAATTATTGCAGAATTGAATCATTACGGAACCGTAGAGGTGGACGAAGACCAAAGCATAATCTGTATTGTTGGGGATTTTACGAGCCCTAAAACTGGTATTGCACATACTGTTTTTGAAGCTTTGAAGGAAATTCCAATTCGAATGATTTCCTATGGTGGAAGCAATCACAATATTTCTATTTTGGTGAATAAAAGTGAAACTAAAAATGCGCTGCAAGCATTGAATAATCATTTATTTTAATGGAGATGACGCAATTTAAAGTCGAACAATTTGAGGCCTTTGAGACCCCGTTCTTTTATTACAATGAAGCATTGTTGTTGGAAACGTTGAGGGTTTTAAAAAATGAATCAGACAAACACCATTTTCATGTGCATTACGCCATGAAAGCAAATGCGAACAACCGAATTTTGGAGCATGTAAAGCAAGCCGGTTTAGGCGCCGATTGTGTCAGTGGGAATGAAGTTTTAAAAGCAGTAGAAATTGGTTTTGAATCCAACCATATTGCGTTTGCTGGAGTAGGAAAAAGCGATAAGGAAATCAATATTGGGTTGGATCACGATATTTTTAGCTTCAATTGCGAGTCACTGCAGGAGCTGCTTGTGATCAATGAATTGGCAGAGAAGCGCAATAAAATTGCAAGAGTAGCATTGCGAATTAATCCTAATGTGAATGCAAAAACGCACCATTACATTACCACTGGATTGGAAGAGAATAAATTTGGAATCAATCCTTGGGAATTTGAAGAGGTACTAGAAGTACTTGCAAAATGCAATCATTTAAAGTTAGTGGGTTTGCACTTTCACATCGGATCTCAAATCACCGATTTAGATGTGTTCAAGAGTTTATGCCTTCGTGTGAACGAAATTCAAGAATGGTTCATTAGTAATCAGATTTTAGTGGAGCACATTAATGTTGGAGGCGGATTTGGAATCGATTATGAAAACGTAGACGAAAATTCCATTCCTGATTTTGCGGCCTTTTTTCAGCTTTTTGCTGATTTCTTGGAAGTAAAGCCAAATCAGCAAGTGCATTTTGAATTGGGCAGAGCAGTTGTGGCGCAGTGTGGTTCCTTGATTTCAAGGGTGCTTTACATTAAAAATGGTCAGAAAACCAATTTTGCTATCTTAGATGCCGGAATGACGGAGTTGATTCGACCAGCATTGTATCAATCGTATCATAAAATTGAAAACATTAGCCAACATGGGATGGAGTATTCTGAAAAGTATGATGTGGTTGGACCAATCTGTGAATCTTCTGACTGCTTTGGCAAAGCAGTAGTGATGCCAATGACCAAACGAAATAATTTGATTGCCATTCGAAGCGCTGGAGCTTATGGTGAGGTGATGAGTTCGGCTTACAATTTAAGAGACAAAGCAATTGCTGTTTACAGCAGCGACTTAAACTAATAAAATGATGAGAAAATTCCTTTTAACACTTTCGACTGCACTATTAATTTCTACTGCTTTTGCACAAGAAGTGGTACGGACATTTTTAGAAGATGAAAACCGAGTGCCGCGTGAACGTTTTGTAGACATGCAGCACTTGAAGCTGGAAATCAGCTTTGAGCCAGAAAAGGGATTGGTAAAAGGGAAGGTAGAACATCAATTTACAGTGCTTCAAAAATCCGTAGATCACATTGAATTGGATGCCATTAATATGGAGATTAAATCTATAAAAATGGGCGAAAAGGAGCTAAAATACGACTACAACGATAAAATTATTTCGATTCAATTTCAATCTCCTTTGGTTTGGAAATCAAATCATACAATCAGTATAACTTATGAAGCGACTCCAAGAAAAGGGTTATACTTTGTAGGTTGGAACGATCCAAATAATTTGAGCAAAAAACAAATTTGGTCGCAAGGGCAAGGAATTGATAATCGCTATTGGATTCCAATGTTTGACGACATGACGGACAAAGTAATCAGCGAAATGGTGGTAACCATGCCGGAGCAATACCAAGTGCTTTCTAATGGAAAATTGAAGAAAAGTAAAGGTCTAAAAGGTGGACTTAGGTTGTGGAATTATGAAATTTTTCATCCGCATGCACCTTATCTAATCATGCTTGGAATCGGAGAGTATGAAATCGAAAAACGAAAAGCAGCTTCTGGCGTTGAGATGAGTTTGTATTATTACAAAGGAGAGCAAAATAAAGTAGAGCCAACTTATCGTCACAGTGTGGCCATGTTTGACTTTTTTGAAGAAAAATTTGGCGTAGCTTATCCATGGGAAACGTATGCGCAGATTCCTGTTCAGGAGTTTATGTATGGCGCCATGGAAAATACAACAGCGACTATTTTTGGTGATTTTTACTTGGTAGATAGCAGTGAGTTTTTAGATCGAAATTACATTCGTGTGAATGCGCATGAGTTGGCGCATCAATGGTTTGGAGACATGGTGACTGCTCGAACGACCACACATGCTTGGTTACAAGAAAGCTTTGCAACTCATTTTGATATGACGTATCAAGGGGTCGCTTTCGGAAAGGATTATTTTGATTTTGTAAGAAGAGGTTATATCGAGCAAGCATTGAGCGCATCAGAAAAAGATCTGAAACCGATTGCACACTCTCAAGCAGGAACTGTTCGCCATTATCCGAAAGGAGCATTGGTGCTGTATATGCTGAAGAATGTAGTCGGAGAAGATCAGTTTTTTAGTACCATTCAATATTACTTGAAGAAGCACGCCTATGGCACAGTGGACACCGAAGATTTCTTGATTGCTTTTCAGGAAAATTTAGGATTATCGTTGGACTGGTTTTGGGAAGAGTGGGTGCTGAAAGGTGGCGAGCCACATTACAAAGTCAATTTTGAAGAATTGGAAAATGAATACCGTTTTGAAGTAAAACAAATTCAAGAGCGAAATGAATTGGTGGGATTGTTTAAAATGCCTATTCAATTTGAAGTTCACTTTAAGGACGGTTCAAAGACTGTAAAAACAGAGTGGATCGAAAATGAAAGCCATTCAGTTTCATTGCCAAAAGAAGCAGGTAAAGCAGTCGACTATGTTTTGTTTGATCCGAATAATGAAATCATCAAAGCAGTCACTTTTAATAAGCCGCACGAGCAGTTGAAAGCGCAAGCAGCAAAAGCACCAAATGCAGTTGATCGGTACGAGGCATTGTTGCAATTAAGAGGAGTTTTATCACCCTCTGAAATCGCCGCGATGTTTGGGAAGGAAACGTCAACTGATGTGAAATCTGAGTTAGTGATTCATGCCATGATGGATTTGTCTGCGAAAGAGAATTATGAAACTTTTTCGAACGCGTTTAAATCGGATGATGTAGAAATTCATAAAACCATTTTAAACAACACCATTATTATTGATGAAGCGAGAGAGCCATTGTATGTTACCTTATTGACTAGTCCTTCGAATGTGGTGGCAGAAAAAGCGTTGGATTTATTGTCTTTTTACCGGCCAATGGATGTTTCCAACTATTTAGAATTAACGAAAGATAGAATAGGAAATAGAAGTAAGAATGTCCGAATAAAATGGTTGGAGTGGAGCTATTTGACCACTGGAAATGAAGCGCATTTAGGTGAATTAGTAAGCTATTTGTCCAACTCTTATGAGTTTCTTACGCGAACCAATGCAGCGGCTGCTTTGGAGCGATTGAATACCATCAATGAAGAAGGTATTGGATATATATTGGAAGGACTTTTTAGTGCAAACTCACGCTTGAGAGGACCTTTAAATGGAACAATCAAACATTTTTACGAACAGACCATGTATCAATTAATGATACGGAATGCGATTTTGAAAAAAGATTGGACAGAGAAGGAGTTGAATACGTTGAAAAAGTTTTTGGTGCATTAAACCAATTAAGTTTTTAAATCCTCCAATGAGGGACAAGTTGCAGTATATAATGTGAAGTTGATTTTTTTAAAAACGCATTTTTGGTAAATGCCGACCTGCTAACAAACGAGCGGATTAGAGTTTATGCAGATCGAAGTCGAAGCATAATACGTGACATTTGGTAGCTTAATCGGTATTAAAGAATAGTGATGGTCTCTCCATCCACCTCAATTTTATCGCCTGGTCTAACTTTTAGTCTTTTGCGGAAATCAACTGCTCCATTGTATTTAACTTCACCTTCTTCAACGATTGCTTTGGCATGACCACCTGTTTCAGCAATCCCTAAAACTTTTAGGAGTTTTATGAGTTCTATATATTCGGTGGTGATTTTAAATTCCATGGATTTATTGTTGTTTATTTTGTAAAACTATGCAAACTTTAAAAGTTGGTTTCTTTTCTATTCTAATCTTCTGTAGTATTTTTTTGATGGGGCAATCCAATCAATCAGATTGTAGGAACAAAACCAACGTATTCACTTATGGGGAAAAGGCAGAATATACCATTTATTACAATTGGGGCGCCATGTGGGTTTCTGCTGGCAATGTTACTTTTAGAGTAGATTCCACTTCTGTAAATTCCAAACCCTATTATAAAATTTCAGGTGTCGGACAATCTTTTAAAAAGTACGATTGGTTGTATAAAGTGCGCGATAACTATGAAGTGATTGCTGAGGTTGCTCCATTTCGACCCATTCGTTTTAAACGAGAGGTGAAAGAAGGAAGTAATGAAATTTATGAAGATTATGTCTTCAATCATAAAACTGGTAAAGTAATTACACTAAGAAAACCGGATAAAAAATCTGAATTAGAAAAGGATACAGTCAATTTTTCAAAATGTGCATTTGATGTGTTGAGTATGATTTATCATGCTAGAAATTTAGATTATAGCAAGCTGAAAGTAAACGATGTGATTCCGATTACTATCTTCTTGGACAATGAAGAACATTCGTCTTACATTCGATTTTTAGGACGTGAAGAATTAGAAGTGAAGGGAATGGGAGTATTTAAAACGATAAAATTTAAACCGCTATTAATCGAAGGCACCATTTTTAATGCTGGCGAAGACATGACCGTTTGGGTGACCGATGATGACGATAAAATCCCCTTATTGATTGATACTCCCATTTTAGTTGGCTCTATTAAAGCAAGAATCAATTCTATTGAAGGACGGAATATTCAATTAAAGTCAAAGATTCGGGATTTGGAGTGAGTTTTTAATTCAATGAGTCAATGATTGAATTAGTGAATAAGTCAATTTGACAATAGTTTAGGAATAATTAATTTTAGTAGACTAGAATGTTTTTAAGTTATTAGCATAGCTATTGTCCAAACCTTTGTCATCCAGAGCTTTTTGTCGAAGGGTAGGCAAAGGAAATGCAATAGTTTAATTTATTTGTCTTAGGCTTCACTTCGACGTGGCTCAGTATAAACTTTGTGAAGCTCAGCCAGACAAATAAATAGGAAATTTAGCCAGTAGCTAACTATCTGATTGTTAGTATCTAATAGTTTACTAACTCTCCGAGAGTTTGCTACAGCAATAACTTTATCGAGAGTTTATAATTTGAATATAAGGTAAATGCAAAAAAAAATCACATCGTTTTACAACGACATGATTCCTTCAATTCCATCTAATTTTTGATACCGTTTGATGACTTCATCAGGGCTAAGCATCAATTCCTTTACAGTAATGCTCGTGAATTTTCCTCCTGATGACTGACGTACATTTATGATCGCTTCACTGCCAAATTCTTTTTCTACCAAGGCAATTTTTTGATTATCACTAGGCACTATAAATTTAAACATGTATACGCTTGGCCAGTTAAACTCTTTTTCAAGTTTGTCTTTTAAGTTATCGTATTTTTTATCCATATTTTACTCCTCTGTAGCAAGTTGCTCCACAACTTCCAACATGCTTTTCAATAATTCTTTTTTCTCTTTTTGCTTCTCCCTATCTATTCCTTCAGAAAGGATAGTTGCACAATGCTGAACTTCTGCAACTGTAAATACAGTGTCAAAATTCTCAATTACGGTCAATGCTTCTAAGCAAATCATATAATCGCCTTTTACCGCTTTGGTTACAAACAAGGTTAAGTGTTCTGAACCATCCAGTGAAGACTGCCAAAAGGCTGAAATTAAGAAATTGTGGAAGTGTTTCAACCGCTGGTTGTTGAGTCCGTCTATTAAATACGGAACTGCGTCCTCGCTTTGCAAATCAAACAACAGTTGAATGATTCCTGCTTCTATGTCCGGATTGTCAGTCTCAGCAAGTAATTCTAATACAGTGGGTAAGATTTCTGCTTCACCATCTGTTCTAATTCCGTCTAGTGCTTCTATGACGGTGTGTTCACTATTAGAAAGCAATTGAGTTTTTAAAAGCTCTAACTTTTTGCTCTCTGATTTTTCTTCTTTCATGATTGTTTTTAGTTAACGAATAGCCGTTACGCTTATTTAATTGATATAATTTCTATTGCCAAATATAGCACTTCCAATCCGTACCATGTTCGATCCGCAAGAAATTGCTAAAGAATAATCTCCGCTCATTCCCATGGAAACCACTTTGAACCCATTGTCGGTGCTAAAATATTGTTGTTTTATTTGATTGAAAAAATGGTTCAACGAAAGAAATTCTTTTTTTATTGTTTCCTGATTTTCTGTGTTGGTGGCCATTCCCATTAGTCCTATAATTTTAATGTTGGTTAATTCAGAAGCCTCGTTCTCCAAAATTTGGATCACTTCGGAGTCATCCAACCCAAACTTGCTTTCTTCTTTGGCGATGTAGACTTGTAACAAACAGTTAATCACCCGTTCGTTTTTTTTCGCTTCTTTATTGATTTCTTTCAATAACCGAAGACTGTCAACCGAATGAATTAATGAGACATAAGGCGCAATGTATTTCACCTTGTTGCGCTGCAGATGACCGATCATGTGCCACTCAATGTCTTTTGGCAAAGCCTCGTATTTAGAAGTCATTTCCTGAGCTTTGTTCTCACCAAAGATTCGTTGTCCGGCTTCATATGCTTCTAAAATGTCCTCGTTTGGCTTTGTTTTAGAAACTGCTACCAATGTGACATCAGGGCCAACTTTCTCTTTATAGGAAGATAAATTCTCTGCTACGCTCATTATTTACTATTTTCTATGCTATAAACAGTTAAACCGCTTCTTAGTTTAGGTTCTATCCAAGTACTTTTTGGCGGCATAATTTGATCTGCATCAGCTACAGCCTTTAGTTGCTCTATAGTAACAGGATAGTGTGCAAAAGCCACTCTCGCTCGCTTTTGATCAACTTCCTGTTGCAATCTGCCCAAGCCTTCTAAGCCACCCATAAACAATACTCGAGGGTCTGTTTTTAAGTCTGTGATTCCTAGGATTGGTTCCAGAATGTTTTTAGAAAGAATAGAAACATCTAAAACATCTACTGGATGCGATTCGTTGAAACTTCCATTTTTTGGCTCCAAGCAATACCATTCTCCATCGATGTACATGCTAATTTCATGCACTTGCTTCGGTTGGTAATGATCGCACCCTTTTTCGGATACCTTGAATTGTTTGCTGATTGCTTCGATCAGCGATTCTTTTGAATGGGTTCCAATATTTGTAACTAATCGATTGAATTCGTATATCTTTAAATTGCTTTCAGGAATAAATATTCCCATAAAGTAATCTGTCGGAGAGGGTTTTCCTTTATTTTCTGTTGCTTTTTCCTTTCCTAAAAGGGCAGAGGAAGCTGATCGGTGATGGCCGTCGGCAATATAAACGGCTGGTAAGTGATCGAATGCTGCTTGTATTTCGGCTACTTCTTGCTCATTGTCAATTACCCAAAAGGTATGACGCACTCGATTAGTGGTTGTAAAATCATACTCTGGCGAATGCGCCAATTTCTGCTCTGAGATTTCATCAATCTTTGGCTCATTTGGATACGTAAAGCACACCGGCTCGGCATTGATCTCTACAAAATCCAAGTAATTTTTAAAAAGCTTTTCACGTTTCGTTATCGTTGCTTCATGCTTTTTAATCACATTGTTGTAATAGTCCGCAACACTTGCGCACGCTATAATTCCAATATACGGATGTCCATTCTTGATTTGACGATACAGGTAGTAAGCTGGTTTTTCGTCCTGCTTAATAATTTCCTCTTCTACAAATTGATCGAAACGAGTTTTTACCAATTTAAAACGAGCAGCGGTATTTGCTTTTGTGCCCGCTTTTAAAGTGTGTTCAGGATTGATAACGTGTAAAAAAGTAAAAGGATTTTCATCCAATTTATTTTTTAAATCACCTTTTTTGTAGGTTACGTATGAACGTGATGCTACTAAATGAACTTTGTCGCGTACTGGTCGAAAGGCGCGAAAAGGAATTACTTCTGCCAATTGTTAACGGGTATAAAATATAAAAATAAGGGAACTAGTATTTAAACTAGTTCCGCTTTTTTAGCCATGATTAATTCTGCCAATTCAGTTCCAATTCTGTCTTGAGCTTCCACTGTAGCAGCTCCTATGTGAGGGCTTAGTGAAATTTTATTGTGGTGCAATAAATCAACATTAGGTTTTGGT
The DNA here is from genome assembly GCF_055129545.1 of Acidiluteibacter sp. Taxonomy (NCBI): domain Bacteria; kingdom Pseudomonadati; phylum Bacteroidota; class Flavobacteriia; order Flavobacteriales; family Cryomorphaceae; genus Acidiluteibacter; species Acidiluteibacter sp. The sequence continues at coordinate 481,387 of NZ_JBSRUB010000013.1, forward strand.
TCGTTTTCAAAAACGTCTAAACAAGCGTGCGCCAATTTTCCATTATCTAAGGCTTCGATCAATGCAGTTTCATCAACCACACCACCTCTTGCAGCGTTTACTAAAATCGCTCCATTTTTCATCATTTCGAATTGAGCTTTTCCTATGATTGGTTCTGCCAATGCAGGAGTATGCATGCTGATGAAATCGCTGTTTTTCAATACTTCATCCATAGTTGAAGGAGCAACCGCAACCGAAACTGTTCCGTGTCCTTCTATAATGATACTCACATTAGTGGATTCCATTCCTGGAGCAGAAGCCATTACTTTCATTCCACAACCCAATGCGTATGAAGCTACTGCTTGTCCAATTCGTCCAAAACCAATGATCCCCATTGTTTTGCCTCTTAATTCGATGCCTTTCGCATACGCTTTTTTCAAGCCTTTGAAATTTTCAGCACCTTCAGTTGGCATTGCTCGGTTAGAAGCATCTAAAAAACGAACTGCACCAAATAAATGAGCCATTACTAATTCAGCTACACTCTGACTTGAAGAAGCAGGTGTATTGAATACATAAATGCCTTTACTTTCTGCATAAGCTACATCAATGTTATCCATTCCAACACCACCGCGTCCAATCATTTTTAGTTTTGGACAACTGTCGATTACTTCTTTTCGAACTGTGGTTGCACTTCTAACCAAAACTACCTCATAGTTCTCATTGTTGATTGCATCAATCAATTGGTCTTGAGGAACCGTTTCAGTCACTACTGTATAACCGTAATCTTCTAATAATTTTTTGCCTGATGGAGCAATACCATCGTTTGCTAAAATTTTCATTTTTTTTGTTTTGGGTGTCTATTTATTATATTAACCGTTACTTTTTTCGAATGCTTGCATTACATCCACCAATGCTTGCACACTGTCTAGTGGCAAAGCGTTGTACATCGATGCTCTATAACCACCTGCCGAACGGTGACCTTTAATTCCACTGATGTTTGCAGCTTTCCAAGCCGCATCAAAAGCTTCACTTTTAGATTCGTCCACCAATACAAATGTTGCATTCATGTTTGAACGATCTTCTTTTTCTACGATTCCTTTGAATAATGGATTTCTATCAATTTCAGTGTATAACAACTCTGCTTTCTGATTGTTGATTCCTTCAATCCATTTTACACCACCGTTCTTTTTTAACCACTGTAGGTTAAGCATAGAAACATAGATTGGATATACTGGAGGAGTATTGAACATTGATTCTTTGTCGATATGAATTTGTAAATCCAACATAGAAGGTAGATCTCTTCCTGTTTTGCCTAACAATTCATCTTTTACAATATATAATGTAGTTCCTGCAGGTCCCATGTTCTTTTGCGCTCCTGCGTAGATCATATCGAAATTAGTCACATCAATTTCCTTGCTGAAAATGTCAGATGACATGTCGCAAATTAGAGGAATATTGGATTGAGGGACACTTTTAAATTGTGTGCCATATATTGTATTGTTTGACGTGTAGTGTAAAAAGTCTGCATCACCAGGAACTTCAAACGATTTAGGTACAAAGTTGTAATTTTTGTCTTTGCTCGATGCAATCACATCTACTGCACCTAATTTTTTTGCTTCTTTGATGGCTTTAGCACTCCATACACCAGTGTCGATGTATGCGCCTTTACCGTCTTTTTTCATCACGTTTATGGCTGACATGTAAAAACCTAAACTCGCACCGCCTTGTAAAAATAAAACGCTGTAACCACTGGGCACATTTAAAAGTTCTTTAACTAGCTCAACTGCATTATCCATTACTTCAATAAAATCCTTACTTCTATGAGAAATCTCAAGAATTGAAAGATTGAGGTTATTGAAATTGATTACAGCCTCAGATGCTTGTTTTATAACTTCTTGTGGCAGGATGCAAGGGCCTGCACTATAATTGTGAACTTTAGTCATTATGAGTTGTTTTTATATTTCCTTCAAAATTGCAAATTATTTTGCACAAAGCGAATTAGAAAAGCCATTTAAGGATTAAATAATTATAAAATTTAGTTCAAATGAGTGCTATTTTTGGAAATAAACAAGAAAGCCCTTGATTGATTGTTCAATCAAGGGCTTTCCATAGCTGATAATAATTTACTCAGAGATCACCAATCGGTGTGTTTCTGCGGAGTTTCCTGAAATAATCTGAACTACATATATACCATTTGAATAATCAGTAGTATTGATTTCTTGAATTCCGTAATTTAATTGAGTGTTTAATATAATTCTACCTGAAGCCACTTCAATTACTCTAACTGTATTGCTCGTTCCAAATTCTTGAGGAATATCAATTGTTAAATTTTCGTTAGAGATTGGATTTGGATAGATCTTGCTTCCATTTAATTCGTTCAATTTGTTCGCAAAAATAGAAGAAGTCAAACAAGTGTCTTGGCGTTCAAAAGAACCCATGTCTCTTCTGTTTAAGAATACACCTAAGCCTCTTTGGTCATTGTTGGTTAATGCAGGGTCGCCGGCATTAATTGCAGGACTAACACATTGTAGTCTGTGAGTCATTGTTAATCCGCCATTATTCGCTAAAGTGTCTATTTTTGGGTCAATAGGATTGTTTAATGTTCCTACCGTATCTCCCATCGTCGGCACAAAAGTGTTTGCATCAGTTTTTCCAATCAAGTTGTATCCGTTAGAGGTAATTGAACCCGCCACATCAGAAATGTCATTGTTTACAAATGCTGAAGTGTTCATGGCAACAATTGAAGAAGAAATATTCAAGGTGTCAGTTGCGGCTGATTGAGCGAATCCACTACCAGTGTTTGACTGATTAAATGCAATGGTATTGCTGATTAGAGTTGCTTTTCCTTTGTTGAAAACTCCACCACCTAAATTCAAAGAGGTGTTTCCTGAAATGGTGTTGTTGTTTAATGTCATTATCCCCATGTCATTGTGGATTCCACCACCATTTCCAGAAGTTCCATCGGCCATGTTGTTTGATAGAGTAGAGGTGTTTACAGATAATTCTCCACCGTTATTAAATATTCCACCTCCACCATTCGAAATAGCAGCTCCACTTGCAGTATTTCCATCAATAGTTACATTAGTCACGGTCATTAATCCTGAACCATTCCAAAGTCCACCACCTTCAGATGATGCTGTGTTTGAATTTACGGTACCACCTGAGATTGTCATATCTCCTGCGCCTGTAATGTGAATTCCACCACCATTACCAGGCGAGCTTCCTGTTGAATTACTATTGATGCTATTATTTGTCAGTATTAAAGTTGTTGCTGCACCCGAATTATCTTCAATTGCACCACCAGCTCTCATTGATGAGTTTCCTGTAAGTGTGCTATTTGTTAATCTTAAAGTACCGGCACTATCAATTAAAATTGCTCCACCACTTCCGGCAGTGCCATTAGCTGAATTGTTTGTTAAATCAGAGTTTGATACAATTAAAAGACCTCTTAAAGAGTAAATTGCTCCACCACCCTGATTGGCAGGAGCTCCACTTGCCATATTGTTGTCAAAAGAAGAGCTGTCAACATTCATGGTACCTGTTCCATTCCACAAAGCACCACCTTCTGCTGAAGCCATGTTGTTGTTCATGGTTGCTCTTAGAATTGTAGCATTTCCTGCACCAGTGATGTGCAATCCGCCACCGTTTCCAGGTGCAGAAGCTGTTGAATTGTTATTAATCATAACGTCAGTCAATAATACAGTTGTTGTAGCGCCTGAGTTATCTTCGATTGCTCCGCCTGCTCTTTTTGCTGTATTGTTCAATAGTTGACTGTTAGAAATGGTAAGTGAACCACCATTGTCATTTAAGATTCCGCCACCGCTTCCGCTTGTTCCATCCGCAATGTTTCCTGAAATAATGGTGTTGTTGTTTACTATTAGGTTTCCTGAAAGGTTGTAGATACCACCACCACCTTGATCAGATCCGTTTCCAGAAGCAATGTTTCCACTTATAATTGAATTGCCAACGGTCATTGTTCCTGAACCATTCCACAATGCGCCACCTTCAGCGCTTGCGATGTTGTTCGTGAATTCTGAATTAGTGATGTTAAAATTAGAAGCTCCTGTAATATGAATCGCTCCACCATTTCCTGGATTAGACATTACCATGTTTGAATCCATCATAGTTGAGTCAATTAATACCGTTCCTGCGCCTACATTGTCTTCAATTGCGCCACCTGCTCTAGTAGCAGTGTTTTGTTTAAACAGCGCAGTGTTGATTGTTAATGACCCTGGAATAAAGCTTCCACCTGCATTAAAGATAGCACCACCGCTACCACTTCTACCGGTAGCTTTGTTTTTTAAAAAAGTTGAATTATTGTCAACGGTTAAATTTCCATCTTGATTAAAAACAGCTCCACCTCCATTGGGGTTTAGCATTCCTTTTGCTTCATTTGTGCTGAAATTCGAATTGTTTACGTTTAAAGTTCCTGCATCAATGTAAATAGCACCCCCGCTAGAATCTGCAACATTATTTGTGAAATCACAATTTGCAAGATTTAAAGTGTTTCCATTGACATTGATTGCACCACCCAAAGTAGCTTTTCCATTCTTGAACCCAATGCCAGTTATTGTTATTTGATAATTAGTTAAGATTGTATTAGGAATGTTAAAAGCCCGACCATTAGTATTTGCATCAATGATAGTATTCGTCACTCCATTTCCTGAAATTACTAGATTTTTATCCAACGTAATTTCCCCAGACGTTAATAGGATTGGCATATTGTTAGTTGCAGCGGCGAAAATTAAAGTATCTCCTGAACTTGCTAGACCAACTGCATTTCTTAATGATCCTGCGCCTGTATTGTTGCTATTCGAGACTACAAATGTTGCAGCATTCGATGTTAAAATTCCCCCTGTAAAGATCGCTCCACATAAGAATTTAAAGATTGTAGATGTTTTCATTTTTCTTAATTTTGGTTAGTATTCATTTTCGAATGAAATTGTCGGTTGTTCCAACTTCATGCACCATAAACGAGATTTATAAGCTCTCGGATTTTTGGAGTATGTTAAGAACCCTTAATTAAGTCGAATGGAAAGCAGGGGGATTTAATGATCTTTTTAGAGATTTATTAACCGAATTACTTTTTTTATAAAAAAAGACTTGTGAAAAATAGATTATTCATATCTTTGCGTCCTTAAAATTTTTAAAGAGGAATAAGATGAAGAATGATATCCACCCAGACAACTATAGAATGGTAGTATTTAAAGACATGTCTAACGACTATGCCTTTATGACTAAATCAACTGCTGAAACAACAGAAACAATAGAGTGGGAAGATGGAAATGAATACCCAGTTGTAAAATTGGAGATTTCTCATAAATCTCACCCGTTTTACACAGGTAAATTACAATTGATCGATACTGCAGGACGTATTGATAAATTTAATACAAGATACAAGAGCTTCAAAAAGAAGTAAGCTTCAAATCCGATATAATTAAAAAGGCTTCGAATTTTTTCGAAGCCTTTTTTGTGTGTCTATAATTGAAAGTCCTCAATTCATCAAAATTGAGGACTTTTTGTTTTATTTTTTGAATAGCAATGTTTTCCATGCATCAGCAGTATTGCTCTGACTAAGCAAATGTTTTGCTGCTTCATGTAATTCCTTTTCTCTGAAGTCGCTCAGGTTATTTTGCTTTCCAAAAGTGCTAATTTCCTCTTCAGAGGGCAGCGCTTCTATATTTCCTAACATTCCCAAATCGTTTCCAGTTAAGGTTTCGCTATTTTTAATGTGATTCGGAATATTGTCAAATCCAATTCCTAAAGTGGTGATGGGTTTGTCTACTTCAAAAAGGGCTTCGTGATTGGCACGAACATACCAGTTTGCTCCCATTCTTCCGACTAAGTCAATCTTGTGTTGATCAATTTGTCCATTCGCATCCAAAATACTTTCGTCGATGTGCATTAAAAGTACTTCGCAGATAATTAAGTTCCCGGCACCGCCTTGATCGCCTAATTCTATTACTTGTTTCACTTTGCACTCCATTTGAACAGGAGATTCTTTCACTCTTGCTGGTCGAATCATTTCTGATTCTACAGGAGTAAAGCCTGCTTTGATAAACTCATTTACACCCTTTGGGTAAGCAGAACTAGAAAGAGACATTTGATGAACGATGTCATGATTCACAATGTTGATTACTACTTCGTCTACTTCCTTTACATTGTTGTATGTGTCTTTTGTGGTATTAGTTCGTCCACTTCTTGCAGGCGAGAAAATTAAGATAGGAGGATTTGCACTAAACACATTGAAGAAACTAAACGGAGATAAATTGGGATTGCCATCCTTATCTATAGTGCTAGCAAATGCAATCGGTCTTGGACCTATGGCAGACTGCAAATGTCTTTGTAATTCAGGAACCGTGACTTCTTTTGGATTTATTTTGATCATAGATTTTTATTTTTCTGAATTCAAATTTAAGGATATCGAAATGGCTTTGAAAAGTTATTTTGAATGGAATAATTATTTTTTTCAATTCCACTATATATTATTTGAAAAAAGGTATCTTTGCCCTCTCGTTTTTAAAGGAGATTTTATTGGCGGATGTGGTGAAATTGGTAGACACGCTAGACTTAGGATCTAGTGCCGCGAGGCTTGGGGGTTCGAGTCCCTTCATCCGCACTACAGGAATGGTATAAAGCGAAGGAAATTCCTTCGTCTTATGCCATTTTTAATTTAAATACATTTTAAAGATTCTATTTACAATGGACGTAACAAGAAAAGACATCAATCAGTTAAATGCAGAAATTACGTTAAAGTTAACGCCTGCAGATTATCAAGATAAAGTAGATGCTGTATTAAAAGAACACAGAAAAAAGTCGACTATTCCTGGATTTAGAAAAGGAATGGTTCCAATGGGTGTGATCAAAAAACAAGTAGGGACTAGTGTTTTAATAGATGAAATCAATAAAATTTTGTCTGATGAATTGTATAAATTCATATCAGAAAACAAAATTGATATGTTGGGTAATCCAATACCAAAGCAACAAGATAGAATTGACTTTGTAACGCAAACTAACTTTGAATTTACATACGAAATTGGAATTGCACCTGAATTTAAGGTAGAAGTATCTGACAAGCATAAATTCGACAAAGTATTGGTGAAGATCGATGATAAATTAATCGATCAGAACGTAAACGAAATTGCTAAGCGTTACGGTAAAATGGAAAACGCTGACGTTTCTAACGCAGACGACATGCTTTATGGAAAGTTTGTGGAGTTGGATGACAACGGAGATGTGAAGGATGCGGGAATTTACAACAGCACCGTTTTGAATATTGTAACTGTTGCTGATAAAGACACCGTTAAAAAATTGACAGGAGTTAAGCCGGGCGATACTATTAAAGTGAATCCTTCTAAAATGGGTGGAGCTAATTACGTGAAGTCTTGGTTAGGTGTAGACGAATCTGAAGCAGCGAATATAAAGAGCGACTTTAACTTTACTGTTGAGAAAATTAACAGAATGGCTCCTGCAGATTTGAACCAAGAGTTTTTTGATAAGCTTTATGGTAAAGATGTAGTGACTTCTGAAGCGCAGTTTAGAGACAAGATTAAAGAAGAATTAGAGAAGAGTTTCAATCAGAATGCTGATCAATTATTGAACAGAGAAGTTCAGGATACATTGATTGAAAAAACAAAGATTGACCTGCCAGATGAGTTCTTGAAAAAGTGGTTGATGGTAGCTAACGAAAAGCCAGTTACTAAAGAGCAAATTGAATCAGAATATGACCAATATGCAAGGGGGTTAAAATGGCAGTTGATTGAAAATAAAATCATAAAAGATAATAAGTTAGAAGTTAGCCGAGATGCAGTGGTAGAATACACTAAATCATTAATTCAGCAACAAATGGCTGGAATGGGGCAAAACTTTATGGATGATTCAGAATTAACAGATACTGCGAATAGAGTGTTGCAAAATCAAGACGAAGCACGTCAGATTTATGAGCAGCTTTATCAGCAAAAATTAATAGAGTTGTACAATAGCAATTTTAAGATTAAAGAGAAGTCTGTTACTTATGACGAATTCGTTAAATTAGCAGAAGCTAAAAGATAATAATAACGAGTTAAAATAAGAGATACTATGTTCGATAATAATGAGTTTAGAAAATTTGCTGTAAAAGGCAAAGGCCTAAGTGGAATGCACGTAGATAATTATATTGATGCATCAATGACACCTTACATTATTGAGGAACGTCAAATGAATGTTGCTCAAATGGATGTTTTCTCACGACTGATGATGGATAGAATAATCTTTCTAGGGACTGGAGTAAATGATCAAATGGCCAATATCATTCAAGCACAATTGCTTTTCTTAGAGTCGGTAGACAACAAGAAAGACATTCAAATCTACTTGAATTCACCAGGAGGATCTGTTTATGCAGGTTTAGGTATTTATGATACCATGCAATACATTGCACCAGACGTTGCTACAATTTGTACAGGAATGGCTGCTTCTATGGGAGCAGTTTTATTGTGTGCAGGAGCAGAAGGTAAAAGAACGGCATTGCCGCACTCAAGAGTGATGATTCACCAACCAATGAGTGGAGCACAAGGTCAGGCAACTGATATGGAAATTGCAGTGAAAGAGGTGTTGAAGATGAAGAAGGAATTATATGACATCATTGCGCACCATTCTAAGCAGCCTTTTGAGAAGGTTGAGAAAGATTCTGATCGTGATTATTGGATGAAAGCAGATGAGGCTAAGGAATATGGTATGATCGACGAAGTGTTGGTTCGGAAATAGTCCTCAGAAAAAATAATTAACTTTGGAGCCGCCTCGACAAAATCGGGGCGGCTTTTAATTTCAGTAAATTAGACTATGGCAGAGAAACAAAATATACATTGTTCATTTTGTGGAAGAGATAAAAAAGATACACACGTATTGATCGCAGGAATCACTGGACACATCTGTGACAGTTGTATTTCCCAAGCAGAAGCAATTGTAAAGGAAGAATTAGCACCAAAACAAAATTCTAAACCGGCGTATAATAATCTGAAGCCGAAAGATATTAAGACCTATTTGGACGATTATATTATCGGACAAGATGAGGCCAAGAAGGTGTTGGCAGTTGCGGTATATAATCACTACAAGCGACTGGATCAAGCTGTTACTGATGACGAAATTGAGATTGAGAAATCAAATATTTTACTGGTTGGTGAGACAGGAACAGGAAAAACGCTTTTGGCCAAAACAATCGCAAAATTATTGAATGTTCCTTTTTGTATTGCCGATGCAACTGTATTGACAGAAGCAGGATATGTTGGGGAAGATGTTGAGAGTATTTTGTCTCGTTTATTGCAGGCAGCAAACTATGATGTAGAAGCGGCTCAAAAAGGGATCGTATTTATTGATGAGGTGGATAAAATTGCTCGCAAAAGTGATAATCCTTCAATTACAAGAGATGTTTCAGGTGAAGGTGTTCAGCAAGCATTGTTGAAATTGTTAGAAGGTGCTACAGTAAATGTTCCACCACAAGGAGGTAGAAAACATCCTGAACAAAAGATGGTGGCTGTAGATACTAGAAACATCTTGTTTATTTGCGGTGGTGCTTTTGATGGCATCAACAAAGTTATCGCAAAGCGATTGAAAACAAATGCTATCGGTTATAAAAATAGAAATGAAGACGAAGAAATCGACATGGACGAGCTATTGAAATATGTGGCTCCGCAGGACATTAAAACGTTTGGTTTAATACCTGAGTTAATCGGTCGTATTCCAGTCTTGAGTTATTTGCACCCATTGGATGCGGCAGCATTGAGAAGAATCTTAACAGAGCCTAAAAATGCAATTGCAAAACAATTTACCAAGTTGTTTGAAATAGATGGAGTGGCATTAACTTTTGAAGCTTCAGCTTTGGATTACATTGTAGAGAAAGCAGATCAATATAAATTGGGAGCAAGAGGATTGCGTTCGATTTGTGAAGCGATCATGCTAGATGCTATGTTTGAAATACCGAGTGATAGCAAGCAGAAAGAATTAAAGATCACCAAAGAATACGCAGAAAGTAAAGTTGATAAATCAATTTTGAAAAAATTAAAGGTAGCTTCTTAGCTACCTTTTTTTTGATCTTTCCTTTTAAAACTATAGGTTTTTCTTGATTGAATAAGAGACGATACTGCATGAAAATTGATCACTTCAATACAACCTCTTTGATTATTATATAACCGCCTCTTATTAAATGGGTATTTCGCTTCAAAGTATTTCGAATGGAGTGTTTTGCTTACTTAATTCCATGTTTCATGGTCTAAATACTAATTCAAAACCCCAAGATACCAGTTCGTCCATTGAATTTCAGTTATTGTTAGTCAAATTTATAATGAAATATTTTTTAACTAACCTAACCTTTATTCAGATGAAAAAGATGATTAATTGCTGGCGACATAAGACCAGCCTCTTTCTGACCTTATTATTATTTTTATCTCCACTCATTGGAAATGCTTCTGCCCCACCTATAACTGGGGCTACCTCTGTTTGCGAAGGAGATATAGTAACTTACACCTACCCCTATAGCCCGGGAAATATCTATAATTGGAGTGCTACAGGAGGAACAGGTATTGCGACCATAAATGTGGGCACAGGCAATGCCACTTTTACTGTTACTTGGGGACTAGCAGTTCCCGGACCACATACAGTGGGGTTGCAGGAATATTCTGGAGGTGCATTGGTCTCCAATATTACGCTCAACGTTACAGTAAATATTGCACCCTCACCACTAATTGTGTCTGATTTTGACAGTGATTGCGTTACTGATCCTGTACGGCGAAAAGATACGCAGGGTGATCAAAAACCACCTTCTTTTGAGTGTGAGACTGTTTGTGAAGATAGTCCTGTGACTTATACTACTGCAAATGTTGCAGGAAATACGTATCAATGGACAGTAATTGGAGCTTACACTTCAATTTCAGGAGCAACAACAAATACATCTACTGTAACTTGGGGAAGTCCGGGTCAGGCTTATGTTGTTGTTACTGAAACAACACCTGCAGGTTGCACTCGAACAGATACGACCTGTATTATTATTGTGGATAAACCCATTGCTAAATTCGAAGTTGATAATGGCGGACCAGTATATTCTTCTCCAACTATTGGTGGAGCAAGTACAATTGAAATTTGCTTAAATAGCACCGTTTGTTTTAATGATCTTTCTACTGGCGGAAGCAGTTGGTCTTGGAATTTTGGAAATTCAAATTCTTCAAACTTACAAAACCCTTGTGAAACTTATGATACACCTGGCAATTATTTGGTAACTCAAATTGTTGAAAACGAGTGTCATTGTAAGGATACTTCTTATATACGCGTAAAGGTGAAACAAGAAGTAGGTCCGGAAATTGTTTGTCAGAACGTTGTTTGTGACAACGGAACCTTTACCTATAATGCAATTCTGCCAACTCCATGTGTCGGCGGGTATTATAAGTGGATTATTTCTAATAATGGTACAATTACTGGTGCTGCAGGAGGTGCTACAATTACCCCTCAAACGGCGGATGGTATTGATGTTACTTCTATTGATGTGTTTTGGGGCTCAGGACCTACAGGAACAATTAGCTTAATGTTAGTTGGTTGTGGAGGTGTCTGCGATGCTTATACAAGTGTAAATATCCCGATTATTCCAAACACCATTGACATCGAAGGAGATGAAGTGGTTTGTGTGGGAGAAGCTGGATTTTTTGAAGTCCCTTGTTTTCCTGGAACTATTTATACTTGGAAAGTCAATGGCGTTGTAGTGGCCGAAACAGGAAATGAATTGTGGTACGAATTCTTCGCACTAGGAAACAATATTGTAACTGTAGAATATGACAATAACTTTCTAAGTTGTAGCGGTAGTTCTAGTGATTTTAATGTTAGTGTTTTAGCTCCTTTTGAAATTAATGGCCCTTCAAAAGTCTGTGCTGGAAGTTCATTAACAGTAAACGGACCTGGGGGAAGTCAATTAACTTGGGTTGTAACCAATCAATCTGGTACCATAGTGGCTTCAAGTGGCATTGCATCTAGTTCATACAATGTACCAGGAACTTTGATACCTGGAACATATACAGTAACTGCTCAAGATGTGAGTTCTCCTCGAGATTATTGTAATGATTACGCAGTGCATGGTTTTACGGTGATTGCTAAACCTCCAACTCCTACAGTAATAAATGGACCTGTAGTAGTTTGTATTGGTGAAGTGTCAATTTATACAGCTAGCCTATTTATTCTTATTATTATTTAGAATGGGAAGTAAATAATGGTGGAACTGTGACCACTTCGAACGGAAACTCTGTTACAGTAACATGGATTGCTGGAGTGAAAAGTATTACTCTACGTCATGTATCTAAGCAAAGTGATTGCCCCTCTGATGGATATGTGGTGACAATCAACGATAAAACACCACCAACAATTAATCCGTCAGACTTTACAGGACCAGCAATAGTATGTGCTAATACGCCTACCGGTGCACCAATTGGCTATAGTATGCCTCTTGTTTTGGATGGATATGAGTGGTCAATTGTTCCTTCAACTGCGGGAAGCGTTGTTAGTGGACAAGGAACACCTAACATTTCTGTGATTTGGAATAACTATTCAGGCTTAGCATCTATAGTATTAACTCCCATTACATGTAATGTTTCTGGAACTCCGGTTTCTTACGATGTAAATGTTACTAATCCTGTAATGAGTATTAGTGGTCCATCTGTTGTTTGTCAAAATAATGGAGGTAGTTGGACTTCGTCCTTCACCATTGGTACACCCGGTCCGCATACTTGGACGGTTCAAAATATAGCAACAGGAACTACAGTTACTTTGCCTGGAACGGGAAGTGTGATCAGTTATAATTTCCCAACAAGCGGTTCTTTTGTAATCACGGGAACTGCTACAAATTGTAGTGCTGTTCATACAGTAACACAGAATGTAACGGTAAATCCTGCACCGGTTGCGAATTTAACTTACTCAGGTGATAAGAATTGCATTGATAATAATTTAGTAAATTTCTTTGTGAGTGTCCAAGGAACAGGTCCATATACCTATACTTGGTATCACAATGCTGCTGTTATTCCTGGAGTATTTGGTACAAATCATACCATTGGAAATAATCCTGCTGATGCTGGAAATTATTCCGTTGTAATTACAGATGCGAATGGTTGTACTTCTACAACAAATATTGTTAGGGCTAGAAGATGTGGCCCACCGCCAGTTTGTACTAATCATGGATCAAGTATTTCATTTATCTATAATGTTTATCAGAATGCTCCAAGTCCTGGATGCGATGTGGTAAGATTTAATGCTACAGCTTTAGGTTTGACACCTACTCAAGTGAGATGGAATTTTGCTGAATTAGGAACAGCCACTGGGTATATGCCAACGTTCCAATTTCCTGCTAGTGGAGTATATCCTGTAACTGTAATTGCCTCTTATGGCGCACCACTTTGTGATAAAATTTACACATTTGATGTGGTTGTTCCTGTAGTTGCAAACTATGAATTAAACATCAGCTGCCCATCGGGAAATACATTCCTGGTTAATCTAATCAACACTACTGACGTAGTTCATGGCCCATTGTCATTATTCAACCATTCTTGGACCGTATATGACATAACAGCTGCAACTACTTTGGGGACTACTACAAGTCAAGATTACCTTAATGTACCTGGATTAATTGGCGGTCATGTGATTCAAGTAACACTCCAAGAAACAAGAACATACACTTGGGGTGGACAAACAATCAATGCCTCTTGTACTTTTGTGAATACATTCACAATGCCATTGAATGCAAATGCTGATTTTTCAGTTGTGAACCCAGTGGTTTGTGAAGGAAATCCTTTATCATTTGCAGATTTGTCTACTGGTAATATAGTAAGTTGGGATTGGAATTTCGGAGATGGCTCTGGAATCTTAACTCAAAGTCCTGATAAGACTTATACTTCTCCTGGTTCTTATTCTGCTAACTTAATCGTTACTGATGAATTTGGTTGTACTAGTACAAGCGCCAATCAAACGATTACGGTGAAAGGAAATGCTTTGTCAGGAAATATTACCGTTTCTCCTGCGATGCCAATGTGTCCTGGAACAGTTGCAAATATTGTATTTTCAAATACTACATCTCCATCTTCCGCGCCTTATAATTATTTGTGGAGTGATGGAAGTACAGCGGGAACAGCTCTAATGAGTTCTACAAGTACTACTCAAACTTCTACTCATTACCTTGGTGTAACCGATGTGTATGGATGTTTCCAAAACTTTGGTCCCGCAACAGTAGAGGTAGTAGAAATACCAGATGCTATTATTACAGGATTAGATAAGTATTGTATTGGAGACGATATAAACTTGAATTGTAATTATGGTGGTGAGTATGGTTATACTTGGTACGTTTCTATAGGTGGTGCACCGTTTACTTTAGCAGGGTCTACATCTCCTCAACTTGAATTAGTAGGTGGCCTTCCTATTGGAAACCATGTATTCAAGGTAGAGTTGAGCACTACTACTCCTTGTACGAAAGAATCGTACTTGTTTCCTGTAGAAGTGTTTGGATTACCTTCTGCTCCTATTATTTCTACAAACCCAGTACCTGCTTGTCCAGATAGTCCGGTGTTATTAACCGTTACTAATCCAGGGTTATTCAATAGTATCTCTTGGACAACAGGAGATGTGGGAGTATCAACTTCAGCATTAAGTGCTGGAAAGTATTATGCAGTTGGTACAGATGTAAATGGTTGTTCAAACTATAACTTTGCAGAGGTACATGAGTTGCCAAACTTCTGTAGTTTCATGTGTGGTTGCTACGCTGATTGTATCGAGCAAGGAACGACTTTTGAATTCCCCGGTATCCCAGGAACTTATCAGAATTGGAGATGGGAGCGATTTGATGGAGTGAATTGGAACACAATCGTCTCAGGTACAGGTGTAGTAAATGACCTTTCCATTGCAACTCCTGGGGCATATACTATTCGATTATATGTTGAAACATTGGATGGTTGTGATGGTTATTCTTGCGAGGTTGACTTAATGTTGACTGCTTGTAGTGACCCATGTGAAGGAGATGTTCGAATCCAATATGTGAAGTGTAATTATACAGCTGATCAAGGTGTAGTTTACGACATAGGATTTGATATAAATTTTGCTCCTTTTGGAAAGAAATGTGATAAGTATTCTTATCAAATTATTCCACCAGTTGGAACTGTTATTGCTTCTCCAAGTTTTATCTCACCATATGGTAGTTTTGTGCAAGGTAAATGGATAGTTGGAGCAAACTATTACCCAGGAGGACAAGTTTGTTTCGATATTATCATTACCAATGAATGTGATCAATCTACTTGTTCGTTCACTGTTTGTTTTGATGTTCCTAAGTGTGGGGATCCAAAAGCTAATTCTCGAACAAAGTCCTCAAATGGCATTGAAAGTCAGGAAGGGTTTAACAAAAGTCAGAAAGGAGAAATTAAGTTTTATCCAAATCCATCCAATGGAATGTTGAAGATTAGTGTACCTGAAATAGGGAATTATGACATCTCAATTTTTGATATTACAGGGAAAGCTGTTTTTAGACATACGTTGAATGTTGAAAATCCGCGTTATTTTGAATTTAATTTACAACATTTACCTTTAGGACCGTATCATATTCAGTTTATTGGAAACAAAACTATTAAAACAGAAACCCTTATTATAATGAAATAGTCAGCAAATTATGGTTTATCTGGTGGGATGCATTTGTATTGTATCCCACCTCATAAATCAAGTTGATTATAATGTGTTTTCACAATTAATTTAGTTTAGAATATCGCAATTACAATTTTTACTGTAATTGCGGTATTTTTTTTATTCTAACTGTCGCTAACGATATGTAACTTTTATTTTTTTCTAGCCTTTTTTCCAATAATCACCTACTTTTTGCTAAAAGTAAATGAAAGCTAATGGCTTGATTGTTCATTATTTCAAATTTTAAATGTAAATTTGATTGAAATGCTATTTACTAAACCTACCCGACCCGATGAATATAGTAATAATAGACAATGACGTTGAGACGCGAAATACTCTCTCTAAACTACTCCGGTTGTTTTGCACGAACATCAATATAATTGGAAGCTCAGACTGCCCCCAAAAAGGCTTAGAAATTATTCAAAGCTCGGATCCAGATCTAGTATTTCTAGACAGCGAAATTCACAGTAGCAATCATTTGTTACTAAATGTGAAACCCAGTAAGAAAAGGTTTCATACCGTTCTTTTATCTTATAAAGAGTCTACTCGGGATAAGTTGGGCCTATTAAAAACAAATGCATTGAGGTATTTACACAAACCAATTGATGCGATTGCCCTTGAAAAATGCGTAAAAAGTGTTCGCTCTCAACTAAAGCAACAACTCTACCCTGAATACAATGACCTTAAGAAATATAAAAAAGTAGAGCATGACCGAATTGGAATTCCAACAAGTACAGGAACGTTGTTTGTCGCACTTGACCATATTATTTATTTAAAAGCAAGTAATAACTATACAGAAGTATTTATTGAAGAAGGGAAGCCAATTTTAGTTTCAAAGACGTTGAAATCTTTTGAGCGACTATTGGAAGGTACTTTTTTTATGAGGGTGCATCAGAGTTACCTCGTAAACCTCGAAAAGGTAGTTGAATTGCAGCGCGTGGATGGAGGAGCACTTGTTTTAAACAGTAACGATAAGATACCAATCAGTAGAGCTCACAAACAACAAATCAAGCAGAGGTTAGAAGAGGCATGGAAGATTGTTTGATGTTGATTTATAAAGAATAATCTTGAAAAGAGTTAATCTGCTTTGCATGACATTCTTTAAAAACATTTTCTGATCCACAATAACAATTATCATTCTCAGTATTTCCAGATGATATGAAGTTCAGTAAGTTATTAAATTGTTGATTTCTAATCTTTAATGATCTTATTTCATAAATATTCAAACTGTAATTTGTGTCTTCAAGTTTATTCTGTAGATCGAAAATAATGGATTTCAATTTAAGCAGATCATCAATGGCTAAATTATCCGTAATATTTAATCGAATATTATCAATGCGCTTTCCTTGATAATTTAACCTCGGATCTTTGATGAATACTATATGTTCGAATATTTGATGGTCTTGTTTTTGAGAAATGTCATGAAAAGTACCATAAGGATCTTCCCAAATGGCATGTGCTTCGGCTTCAATAATAAAGCCCTCTTGCTTGCCAATTTGCCAACCCAATATTCTTTTTCCTCCAAATCTATCTGAATGGGTTTGAACTATATTAAAACAGTCTAATGCTTTACCTCCTTCAATTGGGGTGCATTTTATTTCGATTGGTTCACAATCAGATCCAATTAACTTTATAAGGTTTAAAAGGCTTAGTCATCCAACAGAGGAGCTACTATCATTTATAAACTTTATCATATCTCATTTCGAAAAAATATTTATTCAAATTTTAAAAGATGGAATCGCTGTACTTCAAGCATATTAAAATTATTACCTACTTCCGCTCATACGTCTCAAAAGTAAACGCATAGGCATGCTTTTCGTCTGCTTCGTGCTTTTCAGAATCAATTAATTTCCATTCATCTAAACTAAATTCAGGAAAAAAAGTATCGCCTTCTAATTCAGTATGGATCCTAGTAAGGTAGATGCGATCAGCCATCGGAAGGGCTTGTTTGTAGATTTCCCCACCACCAATAATCATCAATTCTTCTTCTCGATTCCGATCGGCAATTCGAATGCCTTCTTCCAGATCGTGCACAATAACAGCACCTTCAAATTCATAATCGGTGTCACGAGTTAGAATAATATTAACTCTATTTGGCAATAATTTTCCAAAGGATTCTAGGTTTTTGCGACCAGTCAATACGTGGTGGCCTTTCGTAGTTCTTACAAAAAATCGCATATCATCTGGTAATGACCAAGGAAGGTCATTGTCACGTCCGATTACATTGTTTTCAGTAGCTGCTGCAATTAAAGAGATTTTCATAGTGTGATGTCTAGGCTTCGACGCCGCTCAGCCTGACAAAGGTTGTGCTTCTATCGAAAATTTGATTAAATGATGTTTATGCGTTAGTTGAGTTAATTTATTTCCTAAGAAATTAATTACACCGCTACTGCTGCTTTAATATGTGGGTGTGGATCGTAATTCAACAATTCAAAGTCTTCAAATTTGAAGTCAAATAAATCGGTTACATCAGGGTTTATTTTCATCGTTGGTAACGGACGAAGCTCCCTGCTCAATTGTAAATTTGCTTGCTCAATGTGATTGGAATACAAATGCGCATCACCTAAGGTATGCACAAAATCTCCAGGTTTTAAACCACAAACTTGAGCCACCATCATGGTCAATAATGCATAAGAAGCAATGTTAAACGGCACTCCTAGGAACGTGTCTGCGCTGCGCTGATACAATTGACAACTTAACTTTCCATCTGCAACATAAAATTGAAAAAAAGCATGACAAGGAGGAAGCGCCATGTTTTCGATTTCCGCTACATTCCAAGCATTCACAATAATTCTGCGAGAATCAGGGGTATTTTTGATTTGATTAATAATGTTCGTTATTTGATCGATGTGTCTGCCGTCAGCTGTCGGCCATGAACGCCATTGGTAGCCATATACTGGCCCTAAATTGCCATTTTCGTCTGCCCATTCGTCCCAAATACTGACTCCATTGTCTTTCAAATATTTGATATTGGTATCACCCGAAAGAAACCACAATAATTCATGTAAAATAGACCTTAAGTGCACTTTTTTAGTAGTTACTAATGGAAATCCTTGGGATAAATCATAACGTGACTGATGGCCAAAAACACTAATGGTTCCTGTTCCTGTGCGATCGCCCTTTTGAGTTCCATGGTCTAAAATATGCTGAAGTAATTCGTGGTATTGCTGCATGATAAATTGATTTGACGTTGGCCAAATTTAAACAATAGTGCAGCGAAATACCACACCTTTCTTTTATAAAAATCGAAAATGAACGGGGATAAACTACAGAATTACTCCCACAATTACAGCCGTAAATAGTGATGCCAATGTTCCTCCAATCAACGCTCTAATTCCGAATTTAGACAAGATGCCTTTTTTGTTAGGAGCCAATGCCCCAATTCCACCAATCTGAATTCCAATACTTGCGAAATTGGCGAACCCACATAAAATATAAGTCGCCATAGTGATGGATTTTTCTTCAGCAAACATTTGTGCGGCTTTCATTTTACCTAAAGAAACATAAGCCACAAATTCATTTAGAATGGTTTTCTCACCTAACAATTGACCGACTAAAACCATGTCTTCTTTTGCGACTCCCATCAAGTAAGCGATAGGAGCAAAGCTATATCCAATTAAGAATTCAAATGTCAATCCTCTAAAAGAGGTGCTACTTGAAATGAGTTCATTCAACCCAGTGTAATGACCAATTACATCACACAATAAATAATTCCCCATTGTGATGAATGCGATGAATACTAATAGCATCGCACCGACATTTACAGCCAATTTAATTCCATCTGTAGTTCCATTGGCGATTGCCTCTAGCGCATTTCCACCAATTTTATCGCTACTGATTTCCATGGTCTCATTTACTTTTTCAGTTTCTGGAACCAATATTTTTGCTGCTACAATTGCTGCTGGAGCTGACATCACTGAAGCTGCCAATAAATGCTTGGCAAAATAAATTTGTTGTACCGGATCATCGCCTCCAAGGAATCCAATGTATGCGGCTAAAACCCCACCAGCGATGGTCGCCATTCCTCCTGACATCAAACTCATGATTTCAGAGTTGGTCATTTTGCTGAGGTAAGGTTTCACCAATAAGGGAGATTCGGTCTGTCCTAAAAAGATGTTACCAGCTGCCGCTAAACTTTCAGCACCTGATAATTTCATCAACTTTTTCATGATCCATGCAAATGCATAAACGATCTTTTGTAAAATTCCCCAATAGTATAATAAACTCGTTAAAGCAGAGAAGAATATAATCGTAGGTAATACTTGAATCGCAAAGTTGATGAATCCAACTTCTATTTTTTCGGTAATGAATGAGCTAAACAAAAAGTTGGTTCCTTCACTAGTAAATGAAATAATTTTTACAAAGAATCCACTAACTACATCAAAAATACGAGCAACAAAAGGAACCTTCAAAACGAGTACAGCAAAAATAATTTGCAACCCTATTCCTTTGCTCACCAGACTCCAAGAGATCGCTTTTCTATTGATGCTAAAAGCATAGGCCAATAACAATAAGACAATCATACCAACGATTCCTCTCAATAAAGACTCGGTACTGAAGCCCTCTGAAAGCTTCATTTTGTAACTGTTGTTGGTCAATTGATACTTTTCAGAATTGCCTTTGTTGATCAATTCGATCACATTGTTTTCTAACTCTACAACGCGATAGTTGGTTTGTTTTAATTGAAATGAATCAACACCATTGGAATCGGTAGAAAATAAAGTAGATTGATTAATAGTGATGTTGCCATCAAGTAGATTCCATTTTCCGCGGTATTCAAGGCCAGACTTGTAGGCGGTTAATTCTTTTTGTTGATCTACTTTTAGCGAATCAAAATTGGCGTTTTCAGCTTTTGAAATCCATAGAGAAAGGCCATCAGAAGAGGTGGTTGCTTTAGGAACATTTCCTTCGCCACAAGCAAAGGTGAAAAATAATGGAAGTAGCAAAAGCCACTTAAAAGCGTTTGATATCTTCACAATTTATTTAATTAGTGGAGCTGTTTCGTTTGGTGATTTCATCACGAATCCGAGAAGCAAGTTCATAATTTTCATTCTCTATTGCTTTCTCTAGTTTGCTATTCAATTCTTTGATACTAAAATCAGCTAAGGAAGATTTTTTCTTTTTTGGTGCGCTAGGTGTTGTCTCTTGTTCTGGTGTTATTGACGTAGTTGCGCCTTCCGTATTTTCATCGTCTAAAACGATGCCTGCTGAAGTCAGTATAAATTCAAAAGTATAAATCGGACATTTAAATCGCACAGCTAGTGCAACTGCATCTGATGTTCTGGTATCTATTTCAACTTCTTTTCCATCCTTATCACAGATTAATTTGGCGTAAAAAACACCTTCAACAAGGTTGTAAATGATTATTTCTTTGATAGAAATGCCAAATACATCTGCAAAATTTTTAAACAAATCATGTGTGAGTGGTCGAGTAGGAGTCATGTCTTCCAACTCAATGGCGATAGCTTGAGCTTCGAAACCTCCAATAATAATCGGCAATCTTCTTTTTCCCTCTTGTTCTCCAAGCACCAGCGCATATGCACCGGATTGTGTTTGACTATAAGATAACCCTATAATGTCTAATTGTATTTTCTCCATTCTGCCCATACCTTATCCTTCACTAAAGATATAAATTAATAATACCGATGTTGTTATTAAATGTCGTATACTTCGTCTACTCGTTTACTAAGAACTCGGCATTAACCAATTGTAGCTTTTGATGTTTCCTCTTTAAAATTATTTGGACACTCAAAAGCATAATTTGGTATAAATGGGAAGACAAAAAATATCTTCCCATTTATTGATATAAAATATGCTATAAAATTAGTGATTTGAAGCGTTAAATGCTTTCGCAGCTGCTACCAATTTTGGAACAACTTCAAATGCATCTCCTACAATACCGTAGTTCGCTGATTTAAAGAACGGAGCCTCAGGATCATTGTTAATAACAACAATGGTTTTACTTTGGTTTACTCCAGCTAAGTGCTGAATAGCACCTGAAATTCCAATTGCAATGTATAAGTTTGGACGAATAGCAACACCAGTTTGACCAACGTGTTCGTGGTGAGGTCTCCAATCCATATCCGCTACTGGTCTTGAGCAAGCTGTTGCTGCACCCAATTCTTTCGCTAATTCTTCAACCATTCCCCAGTTTTCAGGACCTTTTAACCCTCTACCAGCAGAAACTACTTTCTCAGCCTCTGTTAAAGGAAGATCGGCAGACTCTTTAATGATTTCTTTCACTTTTACTGATGCGCTTCCCACTTCTGGATTAAATGTTTCTACAGTTGCAGATCCACCTTTTGGAGATTTGTCCACTGAGTTCGGCAATAAAGAAATGACTTTCTTTTCCGTATTGATGGTGATGTTTGCGAATGCTTTTCCAGAGAATACCGCTTTTTTCACTGTAAATCCATTTGCAGTAGCAGGATAATCGATAGCTCCACTCACCAATCCAGCATCTAATTTTGCCGCCACTCTTGGTGCAATCGATTTTCCTGAAAAGTCGTGAGAAAAAATAATCACATCAGCACTTTCAGCTTCTGCACCTTTCACAACAGCTTTTGAGTAAGTTGATGGATCAAAGTCTTTGAATTTTGCATCATTGGCATGAAGTACTTTTGTAGCTCCATATTCTCCCAAAGAATCAGCATCAGAGCATTCGCCCACTACAATAGCTGTTGCATTTGTTCCTAAATCTGCTGCGATTTTACTTCCATAAGCTACTGCTTCTAAAGCAGATTTATGAATTTTTCCGTTTGCAGTATTTGCATATATTAAAACAGACATATCTTTTTGGTTTAAATTACTTTGGCTTCGTTGTGAAGCAATTCGATTAACTCAGCCGCGTTATCAGCGTCTATGTAATGACATTCCCCTTTTGCAGGAGGCAATTCATAATTGGCAATAGTAGTTGAAGCATTAGCTCCAGATCCTTCTACTACCTTCAATGGTTTCGTTCGTGCAGCCATAATTCCTCTCATGTTTGGAATACGTGCTTCAGCCATTCCTTTTGCAGCACTTACTACAAATGGAGCGCTAACTTCAACAACCTCAGTTCCGCCTTGAATATCTCTGTGAATAGTTGCTGTAGTACCGGCCATTTCTAATTTAGACGCTAACGATACATAAGGAAGATCCATCAATTCAGCAATCATTCCGCCCAATTGAGAGCCATTGTAATCAATGGTTTCTTTACCTAATAATACCATGTCAAAACCCTCTGCTTTTGCATAGGCAACAATCTCTTTTGCTGTTTGCAAGGCATCTGTTGGGTTTACATTAATTCGAACTGCTTCGTCAGCACCAATTGCTAATGCTTTACGAATGATTGGTTCATTTTCAGCTAAGCCAACATTAACAACAGTTACACTTCCACCATTTTGTTCTTTCAATTCCAACCCGCGAACCAAGGCATACCATTCATCATAAGGGTTTACAATGAATTGAACACCGTTTGTATCAAACGCAGTATTGTTGTCAGTAAAGGCAATTTTCGCCGTGGTATCCGGAGCCTTACTTATACATACTAATATTTTCATCTTCTTATTGTTATTGAGTGAATTATTCTATTCTTTATCGGACAATTTAATAGCGGTTTTGTTTATAAAATCGATTGAATTTAATTCCAAAACACGAATTGCTTCACAAAACTAATTTAAAAAAGAAAGAAATAAAAATACTATTCATGCATAATAAATTTAAAATTATTATTTCAAGGTTTAAAATATCCGTGTTTCTCAATTATGAACAATTTCTCTCTTAATAAAAAAGGAATTACGCTAATAACTATTAACCATCGTAAAAAACGAACAGAAACAAACTATTTACGCCAAAATCTGATATTTTTAGGTTTCGAATAAAGAGATAGTTGAGATATTAATGGCATTTTTTGACTCAAATTATGCCGATCTAGAAAATATCTTTGAAAAAAAATCAATGTTTATAAGGGTTTCATTAACCAAACCTTACATTCTTGCTAGTTTTTAATCAGTTGGCTTGCATTACATTAAGTTTAGAGATATATTTATCCGCAACTAACCCTCTAAATTTAAATCAGATGAAAAAACTGTCAATTTTACTATTTCTATTCTCCATTGTTACCATCAATACATATGCACAAGGGACTCAGATCGTTTATGGGCCAACAACAGTATGTGCAGAAGAAGCTGCTTTTTACAATGCAGTTGTCAGTAATGGAAAGTTTTTTAATTGGAATGTTACAAATGCACAAAGCTTTGTTCCAAATGGAAATTATCTAGATGTAATTTGGGGTAATTATGCTAGTGGTCAAGTAAATTTGATCGTTGAAGATGATTTAAGAAATGTAATTTGGACTAATACTATAAATGTTACGATTAACCCTAAACCGCAGCCCATTATTCAAACGAGTAGTAAGAATGAGTGTGTTTTATATGGTGAACAATTCCCTTCTGGATGTTGGACAGCTTGTCAAGGAATAGCCATTACTTATAGTGTATTAAAGACCACAGGAAGCACTTATGATTGGATTGTTGTCGGAGGTACATTATTAAGTGGGAATAACACAAATACTATAAGTGTTATTTGGAGCAATGTTGGGATTGGTGAGATTAAAATGACAGAGACAAATATTTTTGGTTGTGAAGAAACAGTTAAACAGTGTGTAAATGCAATAGCGCCACCATTGGCAAACTTTACTTCTGTTCCTGCAACTTCAAATGGTCAAATTCAACTTTGTAAGAATAGTACTTTATACTTGACTGATAATTCAACTGATGGAGTTGAATGGGATTGGGATTTTGGAGATGGATTCCATTCAAGTGATCGAAATACCTCACACACTTATGATATTCCGGGAACTTACAATTTAACAATGAGCGTGTATAATGAATGCAGGTGTATTGATACAAAAACTATTTCTGTTGTGGTTTCTAATACCAAAGGGCCTGAAATTATTTGTCCATCAGTGGTTTGTAAAGGTGATACTGCCACCTATCATACCACTTCAATTTGTCCAAATTACAGTTGGAACGTAACAAACGGCACTATAATAGGTTCAAACACTGACATTTCAGTCGATGTAGTTTGGCAAAGCCATACGGGCTTTATTGAATTGAATACTTTCAATTGTCCAGGCACTTGTCCAGAGAAAACAGCCATAAAAATTCCTGTAATCTCTGATGATTTAGCAATAAAAGGAAATCAAACCGCTTGTTTTAATGACTATGAAACCTATTACATTGACCCAATCCCAGAATCAAAATACAACTGGACGGTTAGTCCATCACTGGGAAATATCTTTTCTAGCAACAAAAATGAAATTGTGGTTAAAATAACTGGCGCGCAAGGCGAAGTGAAATTAACCATAGATCACCCCATTTTTGGATGTATTAATAGAGATTCTATCCAAGTTACAGCACTTCCTAAATTAGAAATCATTTCTACTGAGAATCAATTTTGCAGCGGAGATACTGCTACTTTTCTATCCAATTATCCGGTATATTGGAAAGTGTATACTGAGAACAGCGATGTAATAACATATGGTAGCTTTTCGTCTACTTTTGTAGTTTCATTATCAGGGTTTGCTCCCGGGTCCTATTATGTTGAGTCAACAGCGAGCGGATATTGCAATCAGTATGCACACTTACCCATTGAAATATTGCCCAAACCAGGAAAACCAAGTGGAATTCGTGGAGACACCATAATTTGTCCATTACAAAGTTATGAATACAGTGTTTTCCCGAAGAGCAATCATACGGTTGTTTGGGATATTGTGAATGGCGACCCATTGGCATCATCTGGAAATAGAACAATTGTAAAATGGAATTCGGGTGGAAATTATAAGTTAAAAGCCTATTACGTCAACAATATTACTGGTTGTTCTTCAGATACTACTGAAATAAACATACAACAATCAATAACTTCTGCGCCTAAAATTATTGGAGATTCTGCTATTTGCGGAGGAGAAAGAGCCGTATTTAAAACAAATTTTTCAGCGGATCTGTATAAATGGTCAATTATTCCTGCGAATGCCGGAAGTATAGTAACGAATAGATATTCAGATACTGTATTAATTGCTTTTAGCTTATTAGACAATGACCAAAATGTAATAATTAGAGTAAGTTCATCTGCTTGTGGAGTCGATTTTGATGTTGATCACACTATTTTAGTGAAAGGAAGCCCACAACCAACTATGGCTATATCAGGCATCAATTGCCCTGGTAATAATATTCTTTTTCAAGCTTCACAAGGGACTGGATGGCATTGGGATTTTGGTGATGGAGATACCTCTAACCTTCAAAATGTAACAAAAACTTATACAGAACAGAAAACGTACATTGTGAAGTTGACGGTTAAATACCCTGCCAACAATGGCTGTCAGCCAAATACCACTATTAGTCAACAATTGACAATTAATAGTAAAGCTAAAGTATCCATCTCTACGAGAAACCTAACTAGATTTTGTGAAGATACCTTAAAAGTGCCTGTAAAATTAGTTGGCACCATTATTAGTTCGGACTCTAATTCAAGTAGTTATAGTTGGTACAAGGATACCACCTTTTTAGCAACAGGACATAATTTTACAACGGTTGGGAATACCTCTGCATATGGAACTTATCGACTAAAATACACTAATCCAGATGGATGTATTAGTACTTCTAATCCGATTCATATAATGAAAGATTGTGAAGTGGATAGCACGTATCCAACAATATGTGTTTCACTTGGCGATTCGTTAGCTGTAACTTTTGGGCAAGACACTGTATGTAATAACGTTATTTTCCTGGAATCAATTTCTTTTCCTGTAGGATATACTTTTTTGAAAGTAGTTGTTGGGTGGAATGGACGGGGCACTGCAGTTGGGACTCCTGGCACTTTAGGGCCTTATGGGAAATCATTTGAATATGCTAACCTAGGTATCTATAATGCTGTTGCTTACGTTTATTTAATCGACCCTAATGGCGATACTTGTAAATACGAAAGATACACTCCCTTTCAAACCAACCCCGCCGCCGATTTTAGTTATAAAATAGACAGTTGCACACTTGGAGGGATGTATGTGACATTTTACAATAAAACATCCTACTTGGATACCCAGCCCACTTTCCAATGGACAATTGGTGCAATCTCTTCTACATCAACAAACCCTTCTCTGTTTTTAATAGGAAAATCCTATAACGTAACCTTAGTAGCTATAACAGGTAGTTGCACCACTACTGTATCGAGGACAATAAAAATACCAACCCCTGCCAACATTAGTTTTACCCACACCACCCCCGTTTGCCAACAAGAACCCGTGCAGTTTGAAGTAGTGCCGCACATTGGTAAAATAATAAACTACTATTGGAAATTAGGGGGCAAAAACCTCACCACCCCAACGGTGAAAACGACGTTTGAGGATGATAATGATTTTTCTTTACAATTGAATCCTTTAATTAAGCTATATACTCAAGACAGCAGTGGTTGCCACGATACAACTGAGCAAATAATAGTTGTGAATGGGAATGAGTTATTAGGTACAATTTTTAATCAAACACATATTGAACCCAGCAGTCCTGTTGATTTATGTGAAGGCGATAGTTTGCTATTCAATATTAATCCATCAATTACAAGTACACATACCCCAATCAAGTATCTGTGGTCTGACCTAAATCAGACGGCCACTACTTGGGCGAAACAAAATGGAGAGTATGGGGTGCGCATTTCTGATGCCGGTGGTTGTCGATTGCAATTGCCTCCTGTTTACCTGACCGTTTACAGTAATAATCCACCCATTATTTATGGTAAAACCACCTATTGCACAGGAGATTCTATCAAATTGTGGACCTATAACGACGATGCCATTGGATACTATTGGCACATCAATGGTGTTTTTTCTACGGATGCCTATCTCAACCGATTGGAAACTAGTTTGGCCGCAGGAAACTACAGCATTATGTTGTTGGCCACAAATAGCAATACACAGTGTTCTGATTCTGCTTTTTACGACATCACTGTACTGCCTCCGCCTATGGCTCCAGTGATCACTGCCAATTTCAGTCAACCGTATTGCGAAAAGCAACCGATTACCTTCACGGCTTTTAGTCCAGATGCAGTGGCCTACAATTGGAACGGAGGACAAAGTGGTAACACCATAGTGGTGAATAAACCAGATGTGTATAAAGCAACCGTTACAGACAGCAATGGGTGCAGCAGCAGCGACAGCACATTCATTCATCCACTGCCAGATTTTACCCATTTCTTAACAGGGTGTTATTGTTTTCTGGCTGACGAAAATGCGCCCATCGTGCATGGCCCAGATGCTGCCACCTACCAGTGGTACTTGGGAAAAGATGCAGTGGCGGCACCTGCGGGTGTAGCCGATTCATTCCGTACGGAACCTGGTTTAATCAGTTTGATCGCCACCACTCAGGAAGGGTGCATCGACACGTCTGGGGTGTTAGATGTTTCCTTATTTCCGTGCACCAATTGCACCTTAGGGCTAAATAGTTTAGAGGTGCAATGTGCAGGAAGAGATGCCAATGGGAAATTAAAGTTCGAATTCGCAATGAACTCTATTTTCGCAGGTACTAATAATACCAATTACTTCATCACCACTACTATAAATGGATTTCCTACAGGAAGTGTCTCTCAGTTAAATACCAATGGGTTGCAGAATGGAACTAAACCGTTATCCGGCATATTGACTTTAGACTCAGCGCTAGAAACCGACATTGTTTGCTTTGAGGTAACGGCAGTAGACGAAAATTTTGGAATTTGCAAACAAACCATTTGCGCACAGATGCCGACAGCGATTTGTGAAATAACTCCGAATTTTACTTTAACTGTTGACGAATTGACGTGTGTAGCTACTGTTACCAACACAAGTGTGGCACATCCATGCACCACCATAGATACTGCCAGTATTAATTGGGTGGTTACTTTTAACGGAAATTCGCACAACTACAATGGCAATTCATTTTTCATAAGTCATTTAAGTGGAAATGTGAAAGTATGCATGGCCATTAATGGGTACGATTATTCCAGAAATAACGATTGCCATCCAGACCTCTGTAAATCCTTCAATCTGGATTGGCCTGACTGCGATCAAGAATGCATGGATTGTGAGATTGAAGCTTCTAATATCAATTATGTGCAGTTGACTGGAAATGGCTGTGAATTTGAAATGGAAATCGACTTGGATAATTTTGGTCCAGACCTAACTTATATTGGAGGAAACTCGGCACAAGGAACCATCAATTCATTTGTTCCAACGTATGTTCCAAGCGGGGTAAATCGGTATAGTTTCACATTTACACGATTAGATCCTGATGAAGAAAACATCTGTATTCGACTGTTTTTTAAAGACAGTGAAGACAATGTTTGTTGCATCACCATTTGTTTTGAAGTGCCGCCTTGCAGCGAAGGCAGAAAGCGAAATGAGACTAAAAATACCCCAATTGGTTTGACAGATTTTAGAATCATCCCCAACCCAGCTACTGATTATTTTACGATTCAATGGCAACCCTTCAGTGGAGTTAACGTCGTGAATGTATCCATTTACGACCTACAATTCAATCGCATAAAAACCTTAAATTTGGATAACTCCATCGGCGAACACCGATTTAATACTACAGGTTTTGCGAATGGAGTGTACTTAATCGTATTGGAAACGCCTAAACAAAGAATCAGCCAACAATTGATTATTAACGCCAAATACTAAACCCATGAAATACCTCAAAAAATACATTACAAGAATAAACCTCCAATTATTATTATTTATTCTGCCCATATCTGCCACCGCCCAAGGCGGTTGGCAGTGGGCTAAAAATTATGGTGGAGATAGTAATCCTCCAAACGAATTAGTTCGTGGTCTACAAACAGATCAGTGGGGGAATATCTACATTGCTGGAATAATCACTGACATATACCAGCGAGATAGCGTTGGGAATATATTGTACGACAGTAATTTTTTTCCATTATTGCACAATTATGGAAAAGAGGATATTTGGGTAGCGAAGTATAGTCCTACTGGCAAAAGCCTTTGGCATGAATATGCTGGAAGTGGAAACCAAGATGCACTTGGTGGCTTAGTAGTAGATCAAGATGGGAATAGTTATTTAATAGGCAGCCTTAGCTACAACTCCTTTAGATTGCCACATACCTTCAATCGTAAACGAATTTCAAACGACAGCCTTTCCACTTTTATTGCCAAATTAGACTCTTCTGGCAAATTGCTGTGGCACAAACCTTTTGGATATGACTCTATTAACAATCTTTCGGTTTCTTTGGGGGGGAGTGGTTTTTATATAAATCGAAACAATCACATAGAATTTTTAGCTTTATCGGATTCAAGAAAATTAATTTTCAACGTGGACACCATTGATGAGGGGTGGCATGCTATTGAACTGGACTTGAATGGCAATTTTATTCAATCGAAGAGATTACCTTTAATAGATTATCAAAGTAGTGCTTTTCTGCAGAAATCGAGTTTAGATCACCTAGGAAATTATTATTTCTTTAACCATTTTAGTAGAGATACGCTTTTTCTTCTCAATGACACTATAATTCGCAACGGACAGAATGTTTCCAATGGAATTGTATTGGCAATAGACTCCAATGCCAATTACAAATGGAGCTTTGTAAGCAATAATAGTTATGATCCTATAACGGATGGAACCATCATTGGTGACACAATACTTACATCTATTAATGTGACTTCTTTTCAAGTTGATACAGTTTATTTTGGAAGTCAGAAATATAAAACCAGTACTAAAACTACTCAAGAAAGTGTGTTATTAATGTTGAGTGCTAATAATGGGAGTGTTATTGGATTAAAACACAATTCAGGTACACAGAGCCAATATTCAGTTAGTTATTCGGTTGCAGCGAATAAAGATTTTATGGCCATTGGGGGGAAATTTGATCAAAAAATGACTTTCTCAGGCACCACCAATTATATGGAAAGTGTGAGTAAAAGCAGTGGGTTTACCAATTCAGATAATTATTTTGCTTTATTCGATCGGCATGGCAACTTTATCTGCGAAGATTTTTTATACACCTTTGGTTCTGTTGATGGCATTCAGCAAATTTCTTTTGTAGATTCTACTATTTATGTGGCTGGTTTTTTTAGCGATACCTTATATGTGAATGGAGATACATTAATTGCAGCTGGTGGAAGTGATATCTTTTTAGCGCGTTATGATTTGCCTTGTGGCAAAGGCATTCCTGTTGGTATTAAAAACAATTACATTCTTGCTGAAAATGGCGTTTTGGTTTATCCCAACCCTGCAACTGAATTTACTAACCTAATCGGAAAACCTGTGAACAATACCGCACAGTTATTAAATATAAAAGGGCAAGTAGTCAAAACCATTTCTTTAGATGTAAATGTAATCCAACAGCAAATTCCACTGCATGAAATTGAACCAGGGATTTATTTCTTAACCATTGTTGGCAATCAAGAAAAGCAAGTGTTGAAGATTGTAAAGAATTGAAGAATCAATCAGTCAATTTTTAATGATTGAATAGAATTCAATGTTCTTTCCTTTGTCATCCAGAGCTTTTTGTCGAAGGAGACAAAGGTTGTTGTAAATTTCATTAGTTCAACATTTCGACAAAAAGCTCAATGTGACAAATCATTAAGTGTATTCTAGTAATGTTTAACTCTATAAAAATAATGAATGGGTACAGTTTTAACCTACGATTGAAAGACTTGATTTAAAATTATTATTTCCACCTCTTTTATGCTTTGTCAACCACGTATTAATTTTCTATTTTTGCAGGCGATTTAATTTGAAGCAATACCTTATTTATATATAGTATGAAAACATTACAATTTAGAGAGGCACTTAGAGAAGCCATGAATGAAGAGATGCGCAATGACAATACCATTGTGTTGATGGGAGAGGAAGTTGCTGAATACAACGGGGCTTATAAAGTGAGTCAAGGTATGCTTGACGAATTTGGTCCTGAACGAATTATAGATACACCGATTGCTGAATTGGGTTTTGCAGGTATTGGAGTAGGAGCAGCCATGCATGGTTTGCGCCCAATTATCGAGTTTATGACATTTAACTTTTCTTTGGTAGCGATTGATCAGGTGATTAATGCTGCTGCGAAAATGTACCAGATGAGTGGTGGACAATACAATGTACCTATCGTTTTTAGAGGACCTACAGGTTCTGCAGGACAATTGGGAGCACAGCATTCTCAAGCTTTTGACAGTTGGT
The DNA here is from genome assembly GCF_055129545.1 of Acidiluteibacter sp. Taxonomy (NCBI): domain Bacteria; kingdom Pseudomonadati; phylum Bacteroidota; class Flavobacteriia; order Flavobacteriales; family Cryomorphaceae; genus Acidiluteibacter; species Acidiluteibacter sp. The sequence goes on from NZ_JBSRUB010000013.1 coordinate 513,222, forward strand.
TCGCCAATACTCCTGGTTTGAAAGTAATCGTTCCTTCTAATCCAAAAGATGCAAAAGGATTGTTGAAATCAGCCATTAGAGATAACGATCCAGTTATTTTTATGGAATCGGAACAAATGTATGGCGATAAAGGTGAAGTGCCTGAAGGTGAATATGTGATTCCAATTGGAGTGGCAGATATCACACGAAAAGGTTCTGATGTTACTTTAGTTTCTTTCGGGAAAATAGTAAAAGTAATGAACGAAGCTGCTGAAGAATTGGCAAAGGAAGGTATCGAAGCAGAAACCATAGATTTGAGAACAATTCGTCCGATTGATTACGATGCAGTGATTAATTCTGTGAAAAAAACCAATCGTTTGGTAATAATCGAAGAAGCTTGGCCAATTGGGAATATTTCTACTGAATTAACTTATATGGTACAGAAGAAAGCATTTGATTTCTTAGATGCACCAATTCAGCGGATTAATACTGCTGATACGCCTTTAGGTTATGCTGCTGTATTTGTAGAAGAGTTTTTACCGAATGTTTCTAAGGTGGTAAAAGCAGTTAAAGAAACGATGTATTTGAAGAAATAATTCAGATAAAAATTTAAAAATAAGTCAATCTTCTGGTAGGATTGGCTTGTTTTTTTTGTTATAAGTCGTTTAAAAGTTTAAATTCGTCCTTTTTTGAAAAATTTTAACAATAATTAATATCGTATGGGAGATTTATTACTATACCTCGTTCCTCTTTTAGGAATACTAGGTTTGATTGTCATGGCTGTTAAATCAGCATGGGTGAATAAGCAGGAAACTGGTGATGACAATATGCGTGAGTTGGCAAAATACATTGCCGACGGAGCAATGGCTTTTTTGAAAGCAGAATGGAAAGTGATGGCCTATTTTGTAGTGATTGCTGCAATTTTATTGGCTTGGTCAGGAACAATGACGGATGCTGATCATCCGCAAACGCATCCTGTAATTGCGATTACATTTATTTTAGGTGCATTCTTGTCTGCATTAGCAGGGTTTTTAGGAATGAAGATCGCGACAAAATCAAATATTAGAACCACTCAAGCGGCTAGAACTTCTTTGCAACAAGCATTGAAAGTTTCTTTCACAGGTGGTACTGTAATGGGATTAGGTGTTGCTGGTTTAGCAGTATTAGGTCTAGGTGGATTATTCATCGTGATGTTGGCCATGTTCGGTCCTGAAGGAATGATGACCGATAAAGGAAGTTACATTTTAGCGATTGAAGTATTGGCTGGATTTTCTTTAGGTGCTGAGTCCATTGCATTATTTGCAAGAGTTGGTGGAGGTATTTATACCAAAGCTGCCGATGTAGGTGCTGACTTAGTGGGTAAAGTAGAAGCAGGAATTCCTGAAGATGATGTAAGAAATCCTGCAACTATCGCCGATAACGTTGGTGACAACGTAGGTGATGTAGCCGGTATGGGAGCAGATTTATTTGGATCTTATGTTGCTACTATTTTAGCCACAATGGTTCTTGGTGTTGAGATAAAAATGACTGACAATTTTAATGGAATGTCTGCTATTTTGTTGCCAATGGTGATAGCCGGTTTAGGTATCGTCTTCTCTATTTTAGGATTCTTATTTGTGAAAATAAAAAGTGAAGATGGAAATGTACAAGGTGCATTGAATAAAGGAAACTGGTTATCCATGATAATGGTAGCTATTTCATCTTACTTCTTAGTTGATTATTTATTGCCTCCGACTATGGAGATTAGAGGTGAATTATTTACTTCTATGCAGGTGTATTACGCCATCCTTACAGGATTAGTAGTTGGTGCCATTATGAGTATCGTCACTGAATATTACACTGCAATGGGTAAAAAACCAGTAAATTCTATCGTTCATCAATCTTCTACTGGTCATGCAACCAATATTATTGGTGGTTTATCAGTTGGAATGGAGTCCACTGTAATTCCAATTTTAACATTGGCTGCAGGTATTTACATTTCTTTTGAATTTGCAGGATTATACGGTGTGGCTATTGCTGCATCTGGTATGATGGCGACTACTGCTATGCAGTTGGCGATTGATGGATTTGGACCCATTGCAGACAATGCAGGTGGTATTGCAGAGATGAGTGGTTTACCAGATGAAGTGAGAGGTAGAACTGATAATTTGGATGCTGTAGGAAATACAACAGCTGCTGCAGGTAAAGGATTTGCAATTGCATCTGCTGCTTTGACTGCTTTGGCATTGTTTGCTGCATTTGTTGGTTTGTCAGGAATTGACTCCATTGATATTTATAAAGCAGATGTATTGTCAGGTTTATTTGTAGGAGCGATGATTCCATTTATTTTCTCTGCATTGTGTATCGCTGCTGTGGGTAGAGCTGCAATGGACATGGTGAACGAAGTTCGTCGTCAGTTCAAAGAGATCCCTGGTATTATGGAATACAAAGCAAAACCTGAATATGAAAAATGTGTTGAGATTTCAACTAAGGCTTCTATTCGTGAAATGATGTTGCCTGGTGCAATTGCATTAATTGTTCCTGTTATCGTTGGTTTTACTTTTGGTCCTGAAGTTTTGGGAGGCTTGTTGGCAGGTGTGACAGTTTCTGGTGTATTGATGGGAATTTTCCAAAACAACGCAGGTGGAGCTTGGGACAACGCTAAGAAATCATTCGAGAAAGGAGTAATGATTAATGGAAAAATGGAGTACAAAGGTTCTGAAGCGCACAAAGCTTCGGTAACTGGAGATACTGTTGGAGATCCATTTAAAGATACTTCTGGCCCTTCAATGAATATCTTGATTAAATTGATGTCAATTGTTTCATTAGTTATTGCTCCACATATTAATGCCGGTGCAGGTCAGACAGATCATCAGAGTCATTCGACTGAGGTGAACATAATTAATGAAGAAACAAACGGTGTTACTGGTACCTTCGAAATAATCGGAGAAAAATCAGATGTTAAATGGGAGGGTAAAAAAGTAGGTGGTGCTCACACTGGAAATGTTTCAATTTCTGGAGGAGAAATTATTTTGGATAATGGGAATTTGGTTCAGTCTAGTGTTGAAATCGATATGAGTTCCATTACCAATTCAGATATTGACAATGCAGATGATGCAGCTAAATTATTGAATCATTTAAAAAGTGATGACTTTTTTGGAGTTGATGAATATCAATTTGCGAACTTAAAGTTGCATTCATTTAATAAAAGTGGAGCTAACTCTTATGACGCAGAAGGTGAGTTGATCATTAAAGGCATATCTAATCCGATTAAGGTTCCTGTAACTGTGGTGGAAGAAGGAGAAAATATGATAGTTTCTTCATCTTTTAGTGTAGATCGCACACTTTATGGCATCAAGTATAAATCAAAATCTTTTGACGAATCATTGTTAGATAATTTTATTTATGACGACTTTAAAATAAAGACGAGGATAAAAATTTCCTTAAAATAAGCAGACAAATAAAAAAATAGCCCTCTTACCAAAGTAAGAGGGCTATTTTTTTGCACTCATTTTCCATTTATCCTTATTTCGTTCGGTTTTTATAGGAACTGGGCCATCTATCACAATTTTAATTGTTTAGTATGGTTAAATTCTTAATTTTCATTAAAATCTAACCAATATGAAAAAGATAATTTTAACTAGCATAGCAATGGTGCTAATTTGTACCATACATGCTCAAACCAATGATTCAGAAATGAAAGGCGACCCAAAATTAGTTTCTAAACAGGCAGAATTGAATGCACTTGCAGCCAAAGAAACGGGGAAATACAAATATTCAGTAGCAGATTATTTTAAGAAACCGAATCAATCTTCTTTTCAATTTTCACCTGATGGGAAATATGTTTCCTACAAACAGCGTGAAGAAGATGGTAAAGTGCATGTGTTCACTAAAAATACTTTAACTGATAAAATTGTTAGAGTCATAGAAGAAAAAGAAGAGTTGATTCGAGGTTATGGCTGGGCCAATGAAACCCGATTGATTTATATCATGGATAAAGGGGGAGATGAAAATTATCACCTTTTTGCAGTTGATATTGATGGAAAAAATCAAGTAGAATTAACTCCATATGATGGTGTAAAAGTGGATATTTTAAATTCACTAAAAGAGCAGAAGGATTTCATGATTATTTTGATGAATAAGGATAATCCACAGGTATTCGAACCTTATAAAATCAATATCAAAACAGCAGAACTGGAAAAGTTGTATACCAATGATGATCCAGAAAATCCTATTAGTGGATATGACTTTGATAAGGACGGCGTTCTAAAAGGATTTACGAAACAACAGAACGGAACAGAGTATGTGCTAAATTATAGAACTGCTCCAGATCAACCCTTCGAACCGGTGTTAACGACCACTTGGAAAGATGATTTTTATATTATCGACTTTGATTATACTACAGAGAATCCAAATGATGCGTATGTAATGACCAACTTAAAAAGCAATACTAAAGAGATTGTACTTTATGATTTTGCGAAGAAGGAAGTGGTTAAGAAAATCTATTCCAACCCAACTTTTGATGTGAGTGGAATGAGTGTTTCACGGAAACGAAATTTTGAGGTGGATTACTATTATTATAATGGAGAAAAGTACCATATCGAGCCGGTTAGTGAAATGGCTAAAAAATTAAATGCAAAGTTTAAAAAGCAGTTTGGCAATAAAGATTTCTATATTTCAAGTAAAACGGATGAGGAGGATAAGTACTTAATCTATGTGACGAGTGATAAATTGTATGGGAAGTACTTTACTTACGATGTAGAAAAAGATACTTTCAAAGAAGTCTTAAACTTAATGCCTCAGCTTAAAGAAGAAGATATGGCTGAAATGCGTTCCATTAAATTTACTGCTAGAGATGGATTGACTATTTACGGCTACTTAACAATTCCAAAAGAAGTAAATGAAGGGATGCTAGTTCCTATGATTGTGAATCCTCATGGTGGACCTTATGGGCCGAGAGATGATTGGGGATACAATCCCGAGACGCAACTTTTTGCGAGTAGAGGGTATGCTACACTACAAGTAAATTATAGAGGTTCTGGAGGTTATGGAAAAGAATTCTATTTGGCAGGGAATAAGCAGATTGGTCGTAAAATGTTGGACGATTTGGAAGATGCAGTTGCTTATGTAAAAACCTTGGAAATTATTGATGGCGATAGAGTAGGGATATACGGCGGAAGTTATGGCGGATTGGCCACTTTGGGTAGCTTAGTAAAAACCCCAGATCTGTATATCTGTGGTGTAGATTATGTAGGTGTTTCAAACCTGTTTACCTTTTTCAAAGCTTTCCCACCTTATTGGAAGCCTTTTTTAGGCCAGGTATACGAACAATGGTATGATGAGAATGATGAAGCAGATATAGAAATTATGAAGCAAGTTTCGCCAGCTTTGAATGTAGATAAAATCACTAAGCCGTTGTTTGTAGTTCAAGGAGCCAATGATCCAAGAGTGAATATTGATGAATCAGATCAAGTGGTGAAAAATATGCGAGCAAGAGGCATTAATACACCATACATGGTGAAATACGACGAAGGACATGGATTTGGTAGAGAAGAAAATAGAATTGATTTATACAGTACGATGATGGGCTTTTTCGCTGAACATTTAAAATAAGTATAAAACTATACAACAAAAAAACGCCCGATTTAAAATTTAAAGTCGGGCGTTTTTTTAGTTTGTTATCAGTTGATTATTCAAACAATCCATGAATTTCTCCATCTATCTTTTGAATAATCTTTCCTAAATCTTCGCTGTTTTCTATAAAGTTATTATCGTCTACATCTATAATGAGCAATTTGCCTTGCGCATAAGTGCTTATCCAAGCTTCGTATCGTTCATTCAATCTTTTTAAATAATCCAATCGAATGCTTTCTTCGTATTCTCTTCCTCTCTTTTGGATTTGATTCACCAACTTAGGAATTGAAGCTCTTAAATAGATTAAAAGATCCGGTGGTTGGATAAATCCTTCCATTAATTTGAATAAGCTGAAATATGTTTCGAAATCACGAGTAGTCATCAAGCCCATTGCATGTAGGTTAGGAGCAAAAATATAGGCATCTTCAAAGATAGTTCTATCTTGAATCACTTTTTTACCAGTTTCTCTGATGTCCAGCACCTGACTAAATCGAGTGTTTAAGAAATACACCTGAAGATTAAAAGACCACCGCTGCATGTCGTTGTAAAAGTCGTTCAAATAGGGATTTTCATCGGCATCTTCATAATGGGCTTCCCAGTTATAATGTTTTGATAAAAGAGATGTTAGGGTTGTTTTTCCAGAGCCTATGTTGCCTGCAATTGCTATGTGCATATATTGATATTTAAAGTCCTACTAAAGTACAAAATTCAGAGCGATTTCATTCAAAAATGACCTACCTTTTGTCTGGTAAATAATGGTAAATATAGAGTTTTTCATTTTTTAATAAAAGCAGGCGGTCTTTGCTGATTTTTGCGCTTTTTATTTTGTCTAAAGGTAAAATCATTGGGGAAGCAACCAATTGTTTTGGGGAGTATTGGAAAAGAGTATCGTTGGTTTGGAAAATTATATTCTGATTAATTACTTGTATTTCATTCGTAGTTTTAATGGATAACACTTTATCAAATGTGGCAAATTGATCAAATATAATTACACTTTCATTCGATAAATGAAGTGCTACTGTTGAATTTTGTTCAATCAATGTTTTTGGATTTATTTGGTTGCCAATCCACTGACTCAGATTGATGCTTTTGTTCGTTACTGTTAAATCTTTACCTAACTTAATGAGTTTTTGTTGTAATCGATCAAATAGCCACAGTCCGTTTTCTTGAGAAGAGCAGGCCAATGTTACTCCATCATAACCCAACCGATCTAGGGCGATAGGAGTTTCCATAGCGGTCAAAAAGTTGTCTAAGAAAACAATGACTGAGTAGTCGGAATAAAAAACTAAGATTTTGTATGGGTTAGTGACATCTATTGAGCTGATGTTTCCCAATCGATTGTTACTGTATGTCCCGATTGAATCTCCTTCAGGGTTATATTTTATAATTGTATTGAAATCGAAAATATAACTATTGCCTAAATTGTCTGCTGCTAATCGTGCATTTTTAATTGGAAGTTGAATAGTCGCTATTAGTTTATTTTCTTGACCTAAAACGGTCAATCCCAAAAGCAAAAATAAAAGAAGGATTGAATTCTTCATACTAACGGTTGTATTCCAATATCTGTTCCAAATAGGTTCTTTCGTTCGCTAAACGTGGAACTTTATTTTGTCCACCCAATTTTCCTTTGTCTTTTAGCCAATTAAAGAAAGTGTCTGGTTTCATCACTTTTACCAACGGCCTTTTAAGAGCCATGTTGCCTTTGCGCTTTGCAGCATAATCTGTATTTATTTCTTGTAATGTATGGTCTAATGTATCAATAAATAATTCCAAGTCGTTGGGAGGGGAAGTAAATTCAATCAACCATTCATGACCACCAGCTTCCTTATCTTTCAGGAAAATTGGCGCCGCTGAGTATTCTTTTATATTCGCATTGGTGGCCTCACAAGCGGCATTCAATCCTTTTTCAGCATTTTCAATGATCAACTCTTCACCAAAGGCGTTGATGAAATGTTTAGTACGTCCACTAACTCTTATTCTATAAGGATCTTTTGAAGTAAATATAACGGTATCGCCAATCTTGTATCTCCACAATCCTGCGTTTGTCGTAATCACAATTGCATAATTGACACCAAGTTCCACTGCTTCTAATTCAAGTGTTTTTGGATACTCATTTTCCCATTCACTCATTGGAATAAATTCGTAGTAAATTCCATAATCAAGCATCAATAAAAGATCTTCGCTGTTTTTTTGATCTTGTATTCCAAAAAAACCTTCCGATGCATTGTATGTTTCGAGGTAATGCATTTGGTCTGATGGAATCAGTTTTTTGAATTCCTTGCGATAAGGAGTAAAACTAACACCTCCATGAAAGAATACTTCTAAATTGGGCCAAATGTCCAATATGCTATTCTTGCCGGTGCTTTCTAACACCTTGTGCAATAAAATTAATGTCCAAGAAGGAACTCCAGATAAATTAGTGACATTTTCATTGACAGTAATTTCTGTCATCTTGATTAATTTTTCCTCAAAATTGTCCAATAGGGCAACTTCCTTTCCTGGAGTTCTTAAATATTCCACCCAAAACGGCAAATTCTTAATGATAATGGCTGATAAGTCACCATGGTAAGAGTCGTTCTGTACATTTATAGATTGACTACTTCCACCCATCATGAGTGCCATTCCATCAAATACATTGGTTTCAGGGTAATTGTTGCAATACAACGAAAGCATATCTTTCCCCCCTTTATAATGGCAATCTTCTAATGCTTCTTTTGTAACTGGTATAAATTTGCTTTTGTCACTTGTTGTGCCAGATGATTTTGCAAACCATTTGGTTTCAGATGGCCACAAAATATTTTGTTCTCCATTTTTTAATCGATCGATGTATGGCTTGATTTCTTCATAGGATTGAACGGGCACTCGATTGGCGAAATCCGCTGGTGTTTTAATGCTGGTGTACCCGTATTTTTTACCCCATTCTGTATGTCTTCCATTGTATATTAAATTCTCAAACCATTCATTTTGAACTTCGCTAGGGTATTTCATGAACAGTTCTATCTGATGCATCCTTTTCTTCATTATCCAGGACATCAGCGAATTAATAAGAGCCATTTACTTTAGTTTTTATTTGTGGCTTAAAAATACTTGTAAAATCTGACTTTCAATTCATCTATTTCGAAATAAGCATAAAAAAAGCGTTGCAAAAATGCAACGCTTCCTCAAATTGTTCAACTAAAACAGACTAGTAAAATCTGACATCGAAAGGAATCCTAGTCATTATTCCTTGACGCGTGGAAACTTCTTCTAAACTTTTGTAATATTTGTATGTACTTCCCAAATTTTCGCCTAATATATAGGCTTTTGCATCCATGCTAAAATCTTCCATTATTTGTTGAAATGGCTCTTTTTGTCGAGGTAATTCTTTGATTTCATATGCCTCTATTCCTGCTAAAGTAGCTGCAGATTTTAATGCATCTTGCAATCCACCTATCTCATCTACCAATCCTATTCTTTTGGCATCCATTCCAGTCCAAACTCTACCTTGACCAATTGAATCAACATCAGCTTTTGAAATTCCTCTGCCTGCTGCTACTTTCGTGATGAAGTCATCATATACTGATTCAACCATTTCAGTGATCGCAATGGTTTCTTCATCATCTAATGGTCTAAATGTATTGATCATCATATCTGAATGTTTATTGGTGCTCACACCATCCACATAGACTCCAAGTTTGTTGTTGATTAACCCCTTAAAGTTCGGTATTACTCCAAATACACCGATAGATCCTGTTATGGTGTTAGGTTGTGCAAATATTTTATTTGCTCCACAAGAAATATAATAACCACCAGAAGCAGCTAAGTTCCCCATGGAAACAACTACTGGTTTCTTAGCTTTTGCTAATTCTAAAGCTCTCCACATCACATCAGAAGCTAAAGCACTTCCACCTGGTGAGTTTACTCTTAAAACAATGGCTTTGATATCATCGTCTTTTGCGGCTTTTTTAATTGCTTCAACTATTGTCTCGCTTCCCATGATTTCTGCATTACTCTTACCACCTCTTATTTCGCCAGCTGCGTAGATAATGGCAATTTCATTTTTGGAGCTTTTTATTTGGTCTCCATCCTCATCTTCATCTGTGTTTTCTTTTCCTGCTGCAGATTTGTATTTTGATAATTCAATCAATTTTGGCTCGTCTTTATCAATGCCAGAAAGCTCTACCAATTCTTGCATCACTTCATCTTCATATTTTAATGCATCCACCAATTTGTGCTTTACAGCATCAGCCGGTAGTCGAATTGAAATGTTGTCAGCAATTAGATTTAATTCATCTACTAAAACACCACGAGCTGTGGAGATTCCAGCAGTCATTTCTCCCCAAACTGAGTGAACTAGTGTGCTCATTTGTTTTTTATTGGATGGGCTCATTTCATTCATTAAAAATGGCTCTACTGCACTTTTAAACTTTCCGTGACGGATTACTTGCATTTCGATGTCTAGTTTTTCTAGTGCATCTTTAAAAAACATAATTTGGCTAGTCATTCCTTGAAACCTTAAATCTCCTTGAGGGTTTAAGTATACTTTGTCGGCAACTGTGCTAAGGAAGTAAGCCGATTGAGAATAGCCTTCGCTATATGAAATAATGAATTTTCCACTTTCTTTAAAATCTAACAAGGCTGCTCTAATTTCATCAATTACAGCTAATCCAGTATTTAATTGACTTAAATTTAGAAAAATACCTTTTATCTTGTCATCTGTTTTAGCTTTCTCTAAACTTGATTTAATTTCATTTAAACCCAACGTTTTTTTAGTTTCAAAACTATTGAAGTCAAAGTTTTCTAAGGGATTTTTAGATGCTCTATCCATAATCTCTTCATCCAATTTTATGTGTAAAACGGAGTTGTCTGAAACGAAAGTAACTGGCGAACTTCCAGCTGATGCCACAATCCCTCCAATGATTACAACAAGAAGGAAGATCGAAATGATTACAGTCAATAACATTCCTAGCATTGACGCAAACATGAATTTGAAAAATTGTTTCATAAATTTATGGTTTCAGTTGATTTGTAAATGAAAGGTAAAAGTAGCTTCTTTTTAAACGATACTTTTGCGAAAATACATTAGTGGTTAGTCAAAATGATAAAAGGAAAAAAGATGCTCAACACTTGTTATTTGCAATTGGGGAGCAATGAAGGCGATTCTTTAAATACGATGAAAGCCGCTGAGGAATTTATTCAACAATTGATTGGAGAAATTGTCAAAAAAAGCAGCTATTATCAATCCGAACCATGGGGAAATTCTAACTTAAATTGGTTCTTGAATAGTGTGATTCAAGTACGAACTGTGTTGTACCCATTTCAATTGTTAGAAGTGACTCAGTTGATTGAAAGTCGCTTAGGAAGAGAAAGTAAAGGAGGTCTAGATGGGCGGTATACAAATAGATCAATAGATATTGATATCCTATTTTATGATAATTTTATCATTCGAAGTAAACAATTGACGATTCCTCATGATAAAATTCCACACCGAAGATTTGTTTTAGAACCCTTTGTTGAAATTTTTCCTCAGTACATACATCCTTGTTTGAATAAGAATTTGAGTTACTTACTTGATCACTGTCAAGATAGGCTAAAAGTGTTGAGAATGGATTAATATTTGAAATGCACGAAAAGAGAAAATTTGGACGAAATAATTCGTACTTATTTTTTTTGTGTGATTTAACAATATTAACTAACATTGTATCTTAAAAATACAAGGAAAAGAAAACTTTAAAAGATGAAAAATACAAATACCAAAGCATTTGCTTTAGTTCTCACGGCTTCAGTTGGTTTAATGGCATGTAACCCATTGAATAAGATGTCAAAAAAGGCAGAAGAAGTAAGTTATTCAGTGACTCCAAGTCCATTAGAATTACACAACGATAGTATTGAAATTAACGTTTCAGGTAGTATTCCTCCACGTTTCTTCAATAAAAAAGTGTCTGTAAACTTTGTTCCTAACTTTAAATACGGTGGAAAAGAGACACAATTCAAAACAATTACACTAGTAGGTGAGGACAGTGAAGTTGAAGGTATGAAAATCAACTTTGAGAAAGGTGGAAATTTCGCATACACAGACAAAGTGGCTTACGAAGAAGGAATGGGAGTTTCTGAATTATTTATGGTAGCTACGGGTGCTTATAAAGGAAAAGAAAAGTCTTTCGATCCTGTAAAAGTGGCAGATGGTACTATTTTGACACCAATGATGGTTCAAAATGAAGATATGCCTGCAATTGGTCCTGATAAATTCAAGAAAGTTGTTCCACAGGAATATAAGGCAACAATCAACTATTTAGTAAATAGTTCTGCTGTTCGTTCTTCTGAATTAGCTGAAGCTGATATCAAAGAGATGGCTAATTTTATTAAGAATGGCAAAGAGAAAGGTTTTGTATTTAAGTCTACTAGTGTGGTAGCTTGGGCATCTCCAGAAGGTGAGATTTCATTGAATGAAAATTTAGCTGATCAAAGAGCTGCTTCAGGTGCAAATGCTGCATCAGGAATGTTCTCAAGAAATAAAGTAAAAGCAGCTAACGATAAAGAATTCTATTCTAAAACTGGTAAAGGTGAAGATTGGGATGGTTTTAAATCTGCAATGCAAGCTTCAGACATCAAAGATAAAAACTTAATCTTAAGAGTTTTGGAGATGTATGAGGACAAAACTAAAAGAGAAGAAGAGATTAAGAATTTAGCTGAAACTTTTGAAGTGGTAAAAGAAAATATCCTTCCTCAGTTGAGAAGATCAGAAATTACTATCAATGCTGAATTGAAAAGTATGTCTGACGAAATGATTTCTAAATATGCAGAAAGCAAGCCTGATACATTAACTGTTGAAGAATTGTTATATGCTGCTACTTTAACAACTGACATGGATAAGAAATTAGCGATCTACAAATCAGCTGAGAGAGTATATCCAAATGATTTTAGAGGATTCAACAACGCAGGTTATATTTATGCGATGCAAAATAACCTAGAATCAGCTAAAGGTGAATTTCAAAAAGCTGCTAAGTTAGCTCCAAGTGCTCCTTCTGTAAATAACAACTTAGGTATGGTTGCTCGTTTAGAAGGTGACAACAAGAAAGCAATGGAGTATTACAACAACGCTTCTGGTGCAGGGGATGCTGTAAATATGAACAAAGGTTTGATCAATATTAAGCAAGGTAACTATGCTGAAGCTGTAAGTAACTATGGAAGTGCAAAAACTTTCAACGCTGCTTTGGCTCAAACGTTGAACAAAGATTATCAAACAGCATTGAAAACTGTAGATGCTTCTGATGCTAGTTCTAAAGCAATGGGAATGTATTTGAAAGCAGTTATTGGTGCAAGAATGAAGGATAAATCAATGATGGTAAACAACCTTAAATTGGCTATCGCTAAAGACCCTTCATTGAAGGATTACGCTAAAAATGATGCAGAATTCTTAAGCTATAGAGATGATGCTGAATTTAAAGCAGCAGTTAACTAAGAAAAGATTTAGCAATATTAAAAGTCCTTTCAACTCAGTTGAAAGGGCTTTTTTTGTTTTATTATTTTGAATATTTACCTTGTGGGGTTTGAAAAGAATGTGTACGATTAGTGGAATTTTTTACTGAATTCATACATTACAATTCCTGCGCTTACTGATATATTTAGGGAATGCTTTGTTCCCTCTTGTTGGATTTCAATTACAGCATCAGAAAGGTTAATTATTTCTTGGTCTACACCATCAACCTCATGTCCGAATATTAATGCTACGCCATTTTTATTGGGAAGGTAGGATTCAGGGGTAGTGCTTTCTTTTGCTTGCTCTATGGAGAGTATCGCATATCCTTTTTCTTTGCATTTCTCAACTGCAATTGTGGTGTTGTCGCAATATTCCCACACAACAGATTCAGTGGCTCCCAAAGCACTTTTATTAATTTCTCTATGTGGTGGTGTAGCAGTGATTCCGCATAGGTAAATCTTTTCAATACGAAAGGCATCAGCGGTTCTAAATACTGACCCGATGTTGATTAAACTTCGAATGTTGTCAAGAATAATGACAATGGGACGTTTTTCTGTTGACTTGAATTCTTCAACAGTTAATCGATTTAACTCTTCGTTTTTGGTCTTTTCATTCATTTTGCAAAAATAGAACTAATCTTAGTTTTTCAAACTGTGAAAAACTATTCATAACCCATCTAGAAAATAGTGAAGAGGACGAAACGAACTTCTTAAATTAGCGTTGAAAATTTAAGAAATTGAGTAAAATAAAAAAGTCTGATAAGCCTACGGTTACACCTTTGATGAAACAGTACAATCAAATCAAGGGAAAGTATCCTGATGCTTTGTTGTTGTTTAGAGTAGGCGATTTTTACGAGACATTTGGGGCTGATGCGATAAAAGCCGCTGGCATTTTAGGAATCGTATTGACAAAACGCCACAATGGGTCGGCAAATGAAATAGAATTGGCCGGATTTCCGCACCATTCTTTAGAAACCTATTTGCCCAAATTAGTTCGTGCTGGACAACGCGTTGCCATCTGCGATCAATTGGAAGATCCAAAGCAAACGAAAACAATTGTGAAGCGTGGAGTAACGGAGTTGGTGACACCTGGCATTTCATATAGTGATAAAGTGTTGGATCACAAATCAAATAATTTTCTAGCAGCAGTGCATTTTGCCAAGAAGAATACCGGAGTTTCATTTTTAGATGTTTCTACAGGTGAATATTTAGTAGCTGAAGGTTCCATTGAATACATTGATAAATTATTGCAAAGTTTTTCTCCTGCTGAAATTGTATTTCAGAAAAAGGACAAACGCTTGTTTGAAGAGAGTTTTGGCACAAGTCATTACACCTATCCGTTAGAAGATTGGGCGTTTACTTTTGAATTTGGTAATGATATTTTACTGAAACATTTTGAAACGAAGTCGCTTAAAGGTTATGGAATAGAGGGCTATGAAAGTGGTGTGATTGCAGCTGGTGCGGTGTTGCACTATTTGGCCGAAACTCAACACAAGAAATTAAGGCATGTTGCTGCCATTTCAAGGATAGAAGAAGAGCGATATGTTTGGTTGGATCGATTTACTATTCGGAATTTAGAATTGATTCGATCACCACACGAAAATGCAAAAACATTGATTGATGTAATCGATGATACCATTTCACCGATGGGTTCTCGGTTGTTGAAGCGATGGGTGGCTCTTCCATTAAAAGATATTCAGCCTATTGAAGAGCGATTAAATGTAGTGACTCACTTTATAAAGAAAGAAGATGATGCTCAATTGATCAAACAGAACCTAGAGCAGATTGGTGATTTAGAACGATTGATTTCTAGGGCGGCTGTTGGACGAATTAATCCACGTGAAGTCGTTCAATTGAGTAGAGCTTTGGAAGCCCTTAAGCCAATTAAGGCGATGTGCATGTCAACGAAAGAGGGCTCTCTAAAGAGAATTGGCGAGCAGATGAATCCCTGTGATACCATTTTAGAAAGAATCAAAAAAGAGATGGTTATAGATCCTCCAGTAGCATTAGCGAAAGGAAATGTAATTGCTCAAGGAGTGAATGCGGAGTTGGATGAACTGCGCAAGTTGAAGACGAGTGGGAAAGATAGTTTGCTGGCTATTCAGCAACGAGAGGCTGAGGCGACAGGAATTTCAAGTTTGAAAATTGCGTTCAACAATGTATTTGGGTATTACATAGAAGTCAGAAATGCTCAAAAAGATAAAGTGCCTGAAACCTGGCATCGAAAACAAACTTTGGTGAATGCGGAACGATACATTACTGAAGAATTGAAGGAATATGAGAGTAAAATTTTAGGTGCAGAGGATAAGATTAATGTATTAGAATCAAGACTATATAATGATTTGATTTTGGCATTGTCAGATTATATAGTTCCCATTCAGTTGAATGCAAATTTGATCGCTCGATTAGATTGTTTGTTGGCTTTTTCACGAATTGCGATAAAAAATAATTACACTCGACCTTCATTGGACGATAGCAAGGCCTTAGATATCAAGTTGGGAAGACATCCAGTAATTGAAAAGCAATTGCCTCTAGGCGATGAATACATAGCCAATGATGTCTATTTGGATGATGTAACTCAACAAATCATGATGATTACAGGCCCTAATATGTCTGGAAAGTCGGCACTGCTGAGACAAACTGCATTGATCGTATTGATGGCTCAAATTGGCTGTTATGTGCCTGCCAAGCACGCCAAAATAGGAATAGTCGATAAAATATTCACTAGAGTAGGTGCTTCTGATAACATTTCTTTGGGTGAATCTACATTTATGGTGGAGATGAATGAAACAGCTAGTATTTTGAATAATGTGTCAGATCGATCGTTGATATTGCTCGATGAGATTGGGAGAGGAACAAGCACTTATGATGGTATTTCTATAGCTTGGGCAATTGCTGAATATTTACATGAAATAAAAGATTTGAAACCCAAAACGCTTTTTGCAACACACTATCATGAATTAAATGATATGGCAAAACAGTTTAAGCGAGTTAAGAATTTTCATGTGTCTGTTAAGGAGATAAATAACAAAATTATCTTCATGCGAAAATTAGTTCCTGGAGGCAGTGAACACAGTTTTGGTATTCATGTAGCAAAGATGGCTGGGATGCCTCCAAAGTTGATTCGAAGAGCCAATGAAATGTTGACACAACTAGAAAAGTCACACGAACAAACTGGAAATGGCAAGGCAAAAGTGAGTATGCCGGATGCTACCGAGGATTTTCAGCTCAGTTTTTTCCAATTGGACGATCCTGTTTTACAGTCAATAAAGGAGGAATTGATTCATATTGATATAAATACACTGACTCCTGTGGAGGCGTTGTTCAAGTTGAATGAGATTAAAAAAATGGTAGGTGTAAAAAAGTAGATTTTTTCGTTGTGAATCTGAAAAAAATATTACTTTTGTCGTCCACAACAAATAAGGCAACTTGTTTGTAGAGGGAGTTCTTAAAAGGATTTGATTCGAAAGAATCTAAAAATAATAAGCGAGAGTAGCTCAGCTGGTAGAGCACGACCTTGCCAAGGTCGGGGTCGCGGGTTCGAATCCCGTCTCCCGCTCAATGATTCCTAAGTCATGCTTAGGAATTGTTTTTTTATTGTCTGCCCGGGTGGTGAAACTGGTAGACACGCAGGACTTAAAATCCTGTGATCATTGCGATCGTGCGGGTTCAAGTCCCGCCCCGGGTACATTAAAGCATCTTAAGAAATTAAGGTGCTTTTTTTGTTTTGTAAAGATTATGAAAATAGTGCTGGTTCATGCCGATAGCTATCGGCACCCGCTCTAGTTAGAAGAAGCATTTTATGTAATCGAGACGCTTTTTTGTTAGAAATCTATGGTTTGCAAGTGAATTAGACACCCTATCCATAAGAGTGATTAGTATTATATTGTTTCGTTTCTTTAGCAATAAATATGGGGTCTAATTTTTTATAATTATGGCAGTGGTTTATATTATATATTCTGCGTCTCTTGATAGGTATTATATTGGGAGTTGTATGGATGTGAAGAGTAGGTTGATTGAGCATAATAATAAGAAATATTTAAACTCCTTTACGTCAAGAAGTAATGATTGGCAATTGTATTTTTCAATAGAAAATTTAGAGTATGAGCAATCTCGGCTGATAGAATCTCATATAAAATCGATGAAGAGTTCCATATATATCAGGAATTTGAAAAAATATCCTGAAATAGTGGAGAAGTTGATTGTTAAGTTTGAATAAAATTATCATGCGGGTTCATGCCGATAGCTATCGGCACCCGCCCCGGGTACATTAAAGCCTCTGACATATGTCAGAGGCTTTTTTTGTTTTGAAAAGTTGCTAAAAATTTAAAGCTAAAGGTTTTAAATGCAATAAAAACAGTTAAATTTTCTTCTCTGAATTGCTTAATAATCCGAATTCCCTAAATTAGCTGATCTTACAAATAATACTATTCATACGTTTTAAAAAACCTCACTAAACCCCTTCAACAGAAATGAAAATCGGCATCCTTTGCAACAGTAAATTGTGTTTTCCTTCTATCCAGTATTTGATGCAAATGGGCCATCAAGTGTTTATAGCTATGCCTCAAGCAGTAGCTGAAGATCACGCCGAAATAGAAGGGTTTGCCATGCATTTTAGGATTCCTGTTTTAAAGGTAGATCAGAAAAAGTTAACAGAAGAGTTGATCTTTTGGAAAGCTACTTCTGAATTGGATTGCCTGTTTGTGATTACTTTTCCATACATCCTTTCTACAGAATTGATCGATTCTATCGGAGTTGAGATTATCAATTTTCATTTTGCACCCTTACCTCAATATAAAGGAGCTCAACCTGCATTTTGGCTAATCAAGAATGGTGAAAAAGAAGGAGGAATAGCTGCTCACCTTATTACTGCAAAAATTGATGGTGGTCCTGTATTGCATTTCGAACGCTTTTCGATGAGCGCTGTTGAAACCTATGGTGGTTATATGACAAAGATGTCCTCCTTGAATGTGAAAGTGATTCAAAAGGTTTTGGAATTACTTGGTAAAAATGGGTGGAAAAAGCAGTTGAATGCCCAAAAGCAATTGGAGGCTGTGTATCATGCAAAGCCACAGTTTAATGATGTAAGGATTGACTGGAATAAAATGAAAGCTGCTGAGATAGAACGTTTATGCAGGGCTTGCAATCCATGGAATAAAGGAGCGATCACTACATTGGGAAATGTTCCGATAAAAATATTGGAGACGGAGGTTGTTGAGGTGGCTCGCTTTAATGAGTTGCCAGGCACAATAGTTATTATTGAAAGGACGAATCAATTGGCGGTTTATACTTGCGATGGGAAGGCGCTACTTTTGAAAATTGTCTACGATGAAAGTATGGGATTTTATAGTAACGATCGAGTAAATGAATTGGGAATAAAGCCAGGCGTGCGATTGGTTTAAAAAGTAAGATTTAAAGGGTCGGGTATTTTAGATTGAAAAATAGGGGCAAACCCCTATTTTTTTTGGTTGATAGATGTCGCATCTTTGAATCGATAGTTTATTAAATGCTATCGAATTAAACTTATTTATTTATTAAAATTTTTTTATTATGGATCCATTTATAGGAGAAATTAAGATGTTTGGAGGAAATTTTGCTCCAAGATCATGGGCATTTTGCGATGGTCAATTATTACCAATAGCACAAAATACAGCGTTATTTTCAATTTTAGGAACTACTTATGGTGGTGACGGAAGAACTACATTTGCTTTACCGGATTTGAGGGGTAGAGCTGCTGTGCATGCAGGGCATGGTCCTGGCTTAACTGATAGAAGATTGGGCTCTAGAGGAGGTGCAGAAATAACAACGCTGAATGTTACAAATATGCCGTCACATACTCACATAGCATCTGGAACAGTAAAAGCAGTAGGTGCTCCTGGTAATCAAAGGGTACCAACTGGGAATAACCTAGCAGGGACTGCAGGTGATTTACAGTATTCTGATGCAGGACCTAACGCCAGCATGGCTGCAAATAATGTAGATGTAACAGTTGGGAATGCAGGGGGTCAGCAACCATTCAACAATATGCAGCCTTATGAAGTAGTAAATTATATTATATGCTTGTTTGGAGTTTTTCCATCTAGGAGTTAAGATTGTTCTTGTTCAGTATTGAAAAGCAGTTAGTATATACATACTAACTGCTTTTTTTGGTTAAAAAGATTTTAATGATGCATATGTTGGTGGTGCTTCGGATTAAATAAAAACCCATGTAGGTTTATGTTTGTAATGCCTTCTTTTTCAGTTATCAGATAGCGTTTATTAGGAGCAATATCTGTAAAGATTTGTAATAAGTCAGAATTTGGCCAATCGACAATTATGCTGTCAATTTTAGTATAATTTCCTATGCCAACTTCTTGTTGCAATGTGTTGGAACCAAAACTACCACCTGAAGAAACAACATGATAAAAAGACTGCAAAGTATCTCCTTTGCTGGCTAAAATTTGAATTCTTGCACCAATAGCATCTTTGCTGGATGTGGTTCCTTCTAATTTTAAAGTAATCCAATTGTTATTATTTCCAGGGTTTTGAAATAGGGCATTCTGAAATTCATCTCCTTCGTATTCTCCACCCATTTCAGCTAAAATATCCTGATCACCATCATTGTCAATATCCCCGAAAGAAATACCATGCCCTTTTTGAATGTGGCCAACTCCTAGTTCAAATGTTTGATCTATAAATCCTTTACCCTCTTGGTTAATTAAAATTCTATTGGGATGGATTCCCATGTAATCTGGTTCTCCTGTGCCAATGTAAAAATCTAACCAACCGTCATTATTTACATCACCAAAATTGGCGCCCATCGTACTTAATGGAAAATCTAACCCCAATGCTTTAGTTTGGTTGGTAAATGTTCCGTCACCATTGTTGTGGTATAGAAATGCTCTGCTTGTAGAATCAATAACTCCTGCAAAGTGCTTAGCTGCAGAGGCTGCAGAACTTCCATTTCCATATTCAAAACTGGAGACAAATAAATCCAACCACCCATCGTTGTTATAATCCCAAAACCAGGGTGTAAAGCTCGAAATCGGGTTGCTTACACCCGCTGTTAATGTGGTGTTCTCGAATTGAGGTATCCCGTCTTTATTATTTCCTTTATTTTTTAAAAGGTAGTTGGGTCCATTGTGGTTTGAAACAAAAAGATCCATTAACCCATCATTGTCGTAATCGCCAGCACATAAACCTTTCGTAAAAGCATTGATATTTGCTCCACTTTCTACTGAAACTTCATTGAATTGTCCTTTTCCGTTATTGATGTATAACTCATTCGGTTTACTAACCTTAGTATTCACCATAGACTCATTCCCAATATAAATGTCCGTCCAACCATCATTATTAAAATCTGCACATACCGCATTTGCTACTGGCATGAATGAAAGCAAGCCTGCCTCAACGGTTACATCGGTGAAAGTGCCATCATGGTTGTTTCTGATAAGTGAGTTGGGGTAACGACCATTTTCTCGACCCCAAGAACCTCTTACAATCAATAGGTCTTTCCACCCATCATTATTATAATCCAATGGGTAAATGTTAAATCCCGAAGTCAACCCTTCTAGTTTTGCAGAGGAGGTCTGATCCGTAAAGCCACTTGTGCCATTGTTTACATAATATTTAAGATTGTTTGTTGAAAGCAAACCTGAAGTCATGATGTCCAATAAACCATCGTTGTTAAAATCTTCCATGACCGCCCCGCCTGCTCCAGATGTCTCGCCAACTCCTAAAAGGGGAGCGATATTATTAAAGTTGTCTGATGGATTATTATCAGCCATTAAATCAGATTGAATTAGCCATTCTTGTGGAACCCCTGCAGGGTATTCTCCTACTGTCTGATAAGCGACGTTTAAAAGCCATTTGTATCTCCAATCTTCTGGGTGTTTTTTTAGCATCTTTTTGTAAATCTCAATTGCTTTTCTGGTATTGTCTTGCAGTTCGTAAATTCCATTTTCCTTAATTGGAAGAATGCATGAATTGTGATTGTGTTTAAGAATACAATTTTCTTGTTCTCCCCATCTTAAATAAGCTACAGCTAATTGCTCGTTGTATCTTGTGTATAACTCATCGGATTCGTCATGAATTATTGTGGAGAGCTTCTCTAAAATGTCAATTGCTTCATTCGTTTTGCCTACTTCTAACAATTCTTTTGCTTCAGCCAATTGAGTGGTGGATGGTTTGTAAAAAATATAAGCTATTTTTTTGTACCATTTTATTTTATGGGTTTCATGCTTGTGATTTTCATCCCACCTATAAATACTATCCAATAAACTAACCATAGCCTTGGTGCCGGGTTCTAAATCATAAGTTGTTACCCAGTCCATAGATTGAAATTCAGTATTGGATGTTCTCGTTGAAAACCAATAAATACCGAATAATACTGTTAATATAGCGAGTACAGAAAGAATGTTTTTTCGTGTCATAATTATATTATTGAGAGTGCCTTAAATTATAGATTCAAATCTATAAAATATTCTTACTCATAATTTTAAAAGTAGCAAAGAAAATGCTAAAATTGCTATTTTAATATCAAAATGAGTTTTTACAAAAAGAAATTACTTTTAATTATTATTCTAGTTCTTGGAATAGCTATTTCCTTTTGGACAGGTTCTCGATACCCACAATTGAATACCAAAGCTTTAATGGGTGCTGATAGCCCTAGTATGGGAATAAGTTTTGATGTGGTGAAAGAGGTTCAACCCGAAGATTCCATTCTTGAAAAAGTAGTTTACAACACTATTAATTGGATGGACACCAATAAAAAGGGGATGACTTTCGGTTTTTTGTTTGGTGCAGCATTTATTCTATTATTTTCTTTACTTAAAGACGTAAATGTAAAAAGTAGATTTCTAAATACGGCCATTGGGTCTATTATCGGAGCTCCTTTGGGAGTTTGTGTCAATTGTGCGGCTCCAATAGCTAAAGGGATGAAGGATGCAGGGGCAAAATCGGAGACGGCTTTGGCCACCATGATTACCTCTCCTACCATGAATATTATTGTATTGTCGATGCTTTTTGCCTTTTTGCCAATTTACATGGTGTGGTTGAAAATTAGTTTTACATTGGCATTGATTTTTATCGTTATTCCATTGGTAGCAAATCTATTTAAAGAGAAGAGTCCCGTTATTCCGAAGAACTCAACTGTTCCTATTCCGGCCTTTAATTTAGAGAATGATCCTTCTGAAAAGTTGCTTCCGCACAGTTGGATGGAGGCCTTCGGTTGGACATTCAAATCTTATTTAAAGAGTTTGTGGTTTATTGTAAAAACTACACTTCCACTAATGATATTGGCAGGATTACTTGGGAATCTTCTAATCAGTATTTTGCCTTTAGAAGATTTAGTCGATTTGGTAAAAAACCTTTCTTCAACTGAGAAGATTGTTTACATGATGGCAATTGCCTTATTTGCGACTTTCCTTCCTGTACCAATTGCGTTTGATGTGATCATCACCACTATTCTTTGGTCAGCCGGATTGCATACTCGTTTTGCGATGATACTATTGTTTTGCTTGGGTACTTACAGCATTTATTCAAGCTTTGTTGTAGCTAAGTCATTTTCTTTTAAGTTGGCAACCTTACTCTTTTTTATTGTAGCGGGTTTTGGTTTTTTAGCAGGAATTTTTGGGCATTATTTCGAAAAGGAATTGGGAGTTAATTATCGATTGGAGAACTATGCGGTACTAAAAGCATCGGATGTTCCAATGAATTACATTCGAGTTCATGATGATATTGATAGAGGGCTGACTTATGAAGAGCTAACTCCATTTTTTAATGAGCGAGAAGTAAGAACTGAGGTTTTTCAGGAAGGCTCTGTTCGGTTATTCCAGATTCCATTTTTAGCTAAGAATAAATCAAAAGAAAAAAATAAATTTAGGTCTATTGAAGGTCTTGAAAAGGGTCTTGTAGTGCCTTATCAATTTTCTGTAAAAGAAATTCGCGAACCCTTTGCAAATCCCAGGAGTATTGCTTCAGGCGATGTGCATAACGATGGTTATCCGGATTTGTTGATCAGTTCTGCAGAAGACCTCTATCTATATGCGAATATTAATGGGAAGGAGTTTAAAGCACAAAAGTTGATCAATTTAAAGGAAAAGGGCGTTTTTAATGCTGCTTTGGTTGACTTCAATAACGATGGTTGGTTAGATATTTTTGTCAGTTCGTATCGTAATGGGAATTATATTATCGTCAATGATTCAGCGCGATTTAAAACTGATTCAATGATCCGCCTACCGCAGCTTGATGGAATGATATTAACCATCTCTCCTGGGTTTGCAGACGTAAATAAGGATGGATTAATAGACATTGTTTTGGGCAACTGGTCGATCGGTTCGCTGGGAGCTGCCGATTACGCGATGAAAGAAGCCCGAAACTTTCAGTTAATTAATCGAGAGGACTTCAAATTTGATCTTGAGCCATTAGTTGGTGCTGATGGGGAGACCTTAAGTTTGCTCTTAGCGGATTTTAATGACGATGGAAATACAGATGCAATTGTGGGGAATGATTTTAATACACCTGATTTTTACTATTTAGGCGCTAAGCAAGGTGGCTTTGAAAAGGTTAATGATCCCGAAAAATTAGTAGAAAAATCGACGCTAACGACCATGAGTGTGACTACTGCTGATATTAATAATGACTTAATTTCTGAGGTTTTACAAGTTCAAATAGATCGTGTAACGCCTGGCACAAGGACGATGGATATTAATACGATTTGTGGAGGAATTCAGGATAATTATTCAAAGCAAAAATGTATTGAAATATTTGAGCTTCAACAAGTATTTCACAAATCATCTGTGACTAAAAACTATGAGATTTGTCCAGAAGAGTATAAGGCAGATTGTATAGCTTCAGAGTTAATTACTTCGAATGCGCAAAAGGGCAGAAGTATTGTTAAAGATCCTTGTACTTACTTTGGCGATCAATGGGCCGATTTTAAATATGTTTGTGCAATACAGCAGCAAGATAATCCGCCATATCCAAGCGTAAAAGAAGGAACGTACCAAGATAAAGTGCAGGGCGGTATTTTCTTGCAGAAAGATGACAATGGTTTTTTTAAAGAGAAAACGAAACAGTATAATTTACAGAAAACTGGTTGGGGCTGGAATAGTAAATTTTGCGATCTAGATAACGATGAATGGCAGGATTTATATATTGTAAATGGTTTTACATTTCAGAACAGCCAAGAGACGAATATTTTTTATAGAAATATAAATGGAGCTTCATTTCAAGAGCAAACAAAAGATGTCGGCCTCATTAATTATTTACCAACTACTGCTTATACTTATGTTGATTATGATTTGGATGGAGATGTTGATATAATTTCAGCTACATCTTTTGGGCCTATTTCTATCTATGAAAATAACTTCCATGAAAACAATTCAATCGCATTTAGTATTGAGGATTATAGCGGAAATAGAAGCGGAGTTGGTGCTATTATTACCATCTACTATGGAGATGGGAAGCATCAGAAAAGAGAAATCCTTTTAAGCGGAGGTCATAAATCTTTCGATGAAACTAAAGTCTACTTTGGGTTAGGAATTCATCAACAAGTGGATAAAATAGAGGTGAAGTGGAGAACAGGTGATGCCACAGTAATAAACAAATCGTTAATTGCCGGTTCCATGTACACTATTGTTAGAGATTAATAGTTTGATCTAAAGCGATTCAATGAAATGAGTGACATCGTCTTCATAATCGAAAAACTGAATGTCTTTTTGGTATCTGTTTTTTACTTTTATAGCTAGTTCTTTTGTATAATAAACTCTTGTCTCTTTGCGATGTGATTGATTAAAGTGTCCGAGTTCTGGAAGATTAAATCGTTCTGAGATGAGCTTCCAATCTTCATTCAATTGTTCGTATTTGCCAATAAAGTCAACTGCTAGTTGATCTTGAATTAGTAGAAATTTATGTTGTGATTGAAAATGTGCATCAGATAAATGATCAGGTGTTTTACAGACAAAATCGACAAAATCCGGAAAACTAATATCTTGGGGAACAGCTTTTCCATACTTCCAAAAGTTTCGATTGACATCTTTCATTTTAGTTTTCTGTATAAAGCAAGAAACCAAACGATCTAGTGGATTGCGAACAAAGCTAAAGGAGTAATAATCGCTTTGAGGGATTGATTTTAAAGAAATGAAATTCCATGCAGCTTTGTGTGCGCTAACCTCAAATGATAAGTTAGTTTTAGCTGCAAGAGTTTCTTTAATAGAGCGATTGGCCGCTTTCGGAATGGGTACATAGATTAATTTTAACTCATCAACTTTAATCGCTTTTGGTTTGCTGAAAGCATATAAATAGCGCAATAACTTGCCGGGTAATAGTGAAGCAATAATTTTTTTCTGATGAGTGGTAAGTGTCAAGTAAAAACGTTTTATGTTACATATAGATTAAAGGCAGTAAACGGTTATTTTGCTCAAACAAAGTAAGTGTTTTTGAGCTTAGTTTTAAAGGCCAAAAGTCCAAAATATAATTATTCTGAGTCATCTTATTATTAAGTAGGGAATCATAAAAATAGCTTTACAAGCTGAGCCTATTTTTACGATTTTTAATTCAATTTTACATTTAAATCAAAGTTGATACTTTTAAGGTTTAGTCGTATTTTGTTCCGAATTTTATATCATTATTTAGAGGTATTATTTTTATCAAGTAATTTACAGTTAGTTGCTTACTAATTGGCAAATGAGTTCAATTTCAATCTGTCAAAATTATTAAAATTCAAGAATGATAAGTAGCACAATAGCGTTCAAACACAATCCAAAATGGTCAGAAGAATTCAAAGAGAAGGGGTTTGTTGTTTTAAGAGACGTCATCTCTTCTCAAACCATAGCAATGCTCGCTAATTATTATTGGTTTTTGATGCGTCACCAAAAGTTGGAACGATTTCCTGCTTCACTCGGAAAATATGGAGACCTTTTAAGCGAAAGTTTACTAGTAGGCTATCAGAAACTCTTTGAAGAAATAGGTGGTTGTTCTTTGTATCCAAGTTTTTCTTTTATGCGATTGTATTATCGAAATAGCTCATTAGAGAAACATAAAGATCGAGTTGGGAGTGAGTTTGCAGTTTCTATAGCAATAGATTACGATACAGAAGATAGTTGGCCTTTACATGTAGAAGATTTGAATAGAAAAGAGCACGCTTTGAAACTAAATAGAGGTGATTTAGTTTTGTATAGAGGCTGTGATTTAATGCATTGGCGAGAACCATATCAAGGAAAAAGTTCGCTTCAACTATTTTTGTTTTATGTAGATGCTGAGGGGCCAATGAAGGATTTTAAATTTGACAATCGAAAACAACTAGGAGACCCTTCAATGAGGTAAGTAGTTGTAAAATTGGTGAGAATAAGAGAAATGCCATTAAATGGCTGAAGAAAATAGTAAGTTAGGAATGCTAAAGAAATTAAACAAATGAACCATATTGAATTAAATACTACTATATCTAGAAATTTGGATTTTCTTGTAAGTGAGATGGATGGAAAAATTGTTATGATGAATATTGAAACAGGTAAATATCATGGTTTAGAAGGTGTAGCTGCAACAATTTGGGGTTTTTTGGAGAACTCTACTCAAGTGAAAGCTATTTGTTCGCACCTACAAACTGAATACGATGTTGATGACAAGACTTGCGAAGAAGAAACGATGAACTTCTTGAGGCAAATGGAAGAAAGTGATATGATCATAATTGGGTAATTATCAACTTCCTTAAATTGTACTATTTTGTAACTTATAACTAGTTGCTGTTTCTTCTATTCATTCTTAATCACAAAATTTTGGACATTTATAAGTATCGTGCATTTGGATTAACTACTCGCTCCAATTTTGAATTGTTTTCAATCCCTAGAACGGAAGTACCAGATGTTTGTGATTTAATGATAACAAAACTAGCACGACTATCAAACATGCCTGATGAGTTAGCAGATTCTCCTATTCTAACTAAAACTACTGAAGGTGTTCAGTATCATGTAAATAATATAGCAACATTTTTAATTAGAGAGGACAATCAAATTATAATACAACAGTATGCTGACCAAGATGCTCTTGTTGAGTGCATATTAATGAAAGGGGTGATGTCTGCCTATTTTACATCAAAGGGGTACACCGTTTTTAATGGAGCAGCTGTATTAATTCAAAGTGAAGTACATTTATTGTTGGGCGGCCCCGGGATAGGAATTTCTGCAGTTGCAGCAACCTTTCATAAATTAGGACATTCAGTACTAAGTGATGAGGTAATTGTGCTTAAAATGGATGATAATGGACTATCCTTGATACCATCGTTAACCTATACAAAGTTGTGGGAAGATATGATTAAACAGTTAGGGCTAGGGAATAATACCAAAACTAAAGTACGGCAAGAGTTATCAAAGTTTTATACCGATTTAGCCCCTATTCATGTTCAAAACTCTTACCCGATTTCTAAGACTCTTTTCTTCGAAATAAAATCTACAGGAAAATTGCGCAATGAATGCGCACGACTAAATACCTTTGAGCTTATTGAAATGTTAGGGGAACATGTATTTAAAGGTGCAGCTAATTCATCGAATAATAAATTAGCAAGATTTAAAACACTTACAGCGTTGGCTGCGGGCTATTCAGGCTACAGAATTACTCGTCCAAGGGCAATTTGGCATGTTGAAAAATTTGTGGATTTTATAATATCAAATACGCATGAATAACAATATTGTATGGCTTAGTTCATATCCCAAATCAGGGAGGACTTGGTTGAAAATTATATTGGAAAGTATTTTATTAAACAAGGGTGGTGAGGTAGATATCAATGATTTGAAGTTGACCTCTGCCTTTGCATTTAATAGGGCTTATTTTGATGCTTATTTTGGAGTTCCATCTTCAGATTTGCTTCAAAAAGAGATTGATGCGTTTAAAAGAGAATACCTAGTTGATACTTTTAAAAACGTCAGCGAAAAAAAAATAATTCTAACACATGACAAAAATGAAAAACTTGCTGAAGGGCAACTTTTTCCAAAAGAAATCACGGCATCAGCCATCCAAATTGTTCGAAATCCATTGTCCATTGTAGGGTCATTGGCTAATTATTTAAAACTAACTATTGATGAAAGTATAGACTACATAAATGGAAAATTTCATTCTAAAAGAGGACGCGACTTTTTATCTACCACTCTGGTAAGAAAACCGGAAAGCAGTTGGAGTGAATTTGTAAATTCATGGGTAAATAATGATGGTTATCCTACTTTTGTTTTGAGGTATGAGGATCTGGTTCAAGAGTCATTAGGGACTGTTGATTTACTTCTTAAGTTTTTAAATTATAAAATAGATTCAAAAGTTATATCAGATGCCATTGCAAATTGCAGCTTTCAAAATTTATCAAAAAGTGAGCGTTTAATCGGTTTTAATGAAAAGCCTGCAACGGCTCAAACTTTTTTTAGAAAAGGAAGTATCGACAGTTGGAAAGATGAATTAAATGCCTCTCAAGTAAAAAGAGTGATTGATGTAAATAGTGCGATGATGGCGAAATTTGGTTACGGCTTATGAGTTTAATATACGGTGCTATAGGGTTTGAAAAGTTATCTGAGAATAGTGATGCTGAACTTCTAAGAAAAGAATTAGTCGACTATCCATCTGATGAATTTGATGCTTTACAAGACGATTACTGCTCCATAGGTCTTTTTAGTATTCGACTGAGAAAAGAGCCGTTTCCTCAAGATCGAATTGTACAAAATGAAAATATAATTGTTATAGCTGACGCTCGATTGGATTATCGGGATGAGCTAGTGGATAAAATAGAGATTGAAGGAATTAGTGTTGAAACAACCTCAGACCCCACACTCATATTAACAGCCTATGAAAAATGGGGGAAAAAATGCATCGACCACTTGGAGGGAGATTTTGTTTTTCTAATCTATCATAAGAAGTCAAAAGAGGTGTGGGGAGCACGAGACCCTGTTGGATTTCGACCGTTGTTTTTTGTTCAACAGAAAGACCAGATATTATTTTCTACGAGTATAAAAGGATTGCTATCCATTTCATCTGTTTCCACTCAAATGAATGAGGAGTTCTGGTTAAACAGGGTGCTTTCAATTGATTGTTGCCCATCTGCTAGTCCGCATAAAGATATTCATCAAATCCCAATTGGTCATGAAGTTACATTCAAGAAAGAAGGGTTTGAAATAAAACGATTTTTTTGGTGGAAACGTAAAGTGAGTAAAGTAAAAGGAAAGAATTACGAAGCAGAATTAAAGGCAATTTTAGAGAAAGCCGTTGAAACTAGATTGTATCCAGACTATGGAGTGGGGGCGCAATTAAGTGGTGGGTTAGACTCCTCTGCTGTTGTGGCAATGGCATCTAAGCAATTGGCAAAAAAAGATAGGGAACAGAAATTATGGACTGTAAGCTCTGTTGCTCCTGAACAAGTTCGACACCCAAGAGATGAACGACCTTGGGTTAATTCTTTTAGTTCACATTTTGAGAATGTAGAAACTACCTTTTTTACGCCTGATTTGAATCAAATGGTTAATAACGAGGATTATTCATTGTTTGCCTTTTTGCGATTTAGAAGAACTCCTTCATTTTTTATAGAACGTAAATTCCAACGTCATTTAGAAAATAAAAACTGTAAAACAATTTTAACAGGATGGAGAGGAGATTATTATATTACAAGGCACGCAAATTACTCATGGAATGAGATAGTTTTGAATGGAGAGTTTGGTTTTTTATTTAAGAACTTGAATAAAGCGAGTAAGTGGAGAGGGGTTTCTTCTTTTAAATTGATTAAAAGAATATTAAAAAAGAATAGACCTTTTAAGGGGCCATTTGCAGACTCTATGGATTTATTCAATGAAAACTGGTTGGATAAAAATAGGGTGAGAATAGAAGAACATCTTGCAAAAGGTGTTAAAAGAGAGAGGATGGATATGGAATGGGATTTTAATCAAACCTTACCACAGGGTGGTAAAGAACTGCTCTATTATATGGAAGATGTTTCAATCATAAACAAAAAACCCACCTATACTTTGCATCCGCTTTCAGATCGCAGAGTGATCTCTTACGCATTAAATTTACCGGCTCAAGAGTATGAAAAAGATGGAATGGATAGAAGCTTATTTCGAAGAGCAATGAAAGATACACTACCTGAAAGGATTAGAATGAGAGTGGATAAAGGACTATTTGATTATGAGGAAAAAGAGCAACTAAAAATCATCATGAATAATTTATTTCAAAAAAATAGCAGCTTATTTGAGCAGTCAACTCTATCTCAATATATTAATTTAAAGGTTGTTTTCTCAATAATAGAAGATTATTTAGAACGGAAAAATAGTTTTGTTACATTTAAGGTAGCACAATCGTTAAATATTATCGGTTATTTGCTTTACTTTGTGCATGTAAACAAATATAAAGAAACGACAAATGGAAAAAGGAACTAAATCTGAACAGAATTCGATAGCGGTTAATAATAAGCGAGTTTGGACTACACCGGAAATAGTTGATTTGAATGTTGGTGAGGCTACGCAAAACGTAGCTGTGAAAACCGCATCAGCTCCTGATGGTGGTCCTTCTTTTTCTGACTACAACAGTTAATTTTAGTAACAGCTTAGTCAACTAGAATCATTTTCCGGTCAAGCAGCTGTTGTAGAAAAATAATTGTTTCTTTTTGACACGTTTCCGCATCAATTGCAAAGTCATTTAGTAATTTGTCGATTATTTTTTTCGCTTCAATTGGTTCGTCAAGAAGTTCCCAGACTGCTTTCCCAATTGGATTCATTCCATAGTATTTACCATCTTCGATAGACATTAAAGCAAGAGAGTCTTCTAGGTTTGCTTCCAAAAGAGTATCCGATTTTTTTATTATTGCGTCTATTTCAATTTTCATAATTTATTATGTGTTAATTGGATTCAAAAGTAATTAAGAATTTTATTTTTTAAGAAAAATAAAGCTATCCCTTATCTCTACTTACAAACATTTAATTTCCAGAGTCTATTCGAAATCAATTTTATTGAGATTGAAGTTGAATCAATTTGTAGTGAAAAGCTAGATAATGAAATCCTTTTTATCATCTTTGTAATGCTGTGGAAAATAACTTGATATACACCATCGTTTTTACGCTTTTTCTACTGTGGTTTATAATATGCGTTATCTATGCTATTATGCCAATGTGGCTTGGTAGTTTAGGGAAACTGTTGCATCGATATGGCTGGATAAGACAATGGGCAATGTATACCAAGCAGTTTAATAATGAGGATTTTAATGCAGTTTTTTTATCTGATGTTGTAGATAAAAATGATGAGCTTACTTGGTATGAGATCGATGATAATTTCAATAGTTTTTCAAAATTAGTCTATCACCCAAATTTCAGGAAAGACTTTTTTGTTTCTAAATGCTTAAGAAAGATAACGGCTACCAGAAGAAACAATGTTGGAACAGAAGTTAATTTGGAAGTTTTTCAATACCTGTGCTCTGTATTGACCACTTATCCGAATAGTAGCAATTCCAATTATAGAAAGATAAAAATCATGAAATTTGAAGAGAATAAAGAGCCTGAAGTAGTAATCATCTCAGATTTTATCGCCTTATCATAACGATCGCAGAAACTTTCTTTTGGACTTCGATGATTTTGTCGATTGGATTAATTCAAGAGTACTTGGAGAATTTAGCACTGTTTATAAAACATCCTGCTATTCTAAATCATTCATTAGATAATAGGATTATTCATTCTAAACGAGCTTCTTTTTTTAAAACATTCTACAATTCTTCCTTCATATGGGTTTTAGTTGTCTTGCAGCTCTTTTTGTCAATTGCTTTATTGGTAACTAATTTGTTTCACCAAGTTAACTTTCTGATTCCTTTATGTATTTTAGTTATAGATGTGCTTACTTTTTTTAGGTTTAGGTATTTACCTTCTTCCTATAAGCCCCTTCAACGCATTTTTATTTTGGCATTAGTTATCCATTACTATTTTGAACAAGAGGCTTTTTCCCAACTTTCATTTCTTGTCATTGCAGTATTTTTGAGTTTGGCTTATGTTGCGGCTGGTTATCAGAAGCTAACTAGTCAGGAGTGGAAGAATGGGTTCGTAATGAGCAAGATGTTTGATGAGATTAAATTGCCCATACTAAAAAACTCTAACTTTTTAAAGTGGATGGGGTATGGTGTTATTTTGTTTGAAGTCAGTTTTCCTTTAGTTTTTAGCCATTTGTTTCTGCTTTCTGCATATTTAATTATTGGCTTTTGTTTACACGCTTTTCTATATTTTAAATACCATTACAGCTTCTTTTTTTGGACATTTATTAGCGGTTATTTTGCCGTAATTTATTTGTTTCAAAATGGTGTGAATTTCTATTTTTATAATTTTATCAAGTAGCAGAATCTAAGATGTATTATTACACCATTTACGGTTTATTTATCCAGTCAGAAATTGAAATAACAGCTTTTCAA
Source organism: Acidiluteibacter sp. (assembly GCF_055129545.1). Taxonomy (NCBI): domain Bacteria; kingdom Pseudomonadati; phylum Bacteroidota; class Flavobacteriia; order Flavobacteriales; family Cryomorphaceae; genus Acidiluteibacter; species Acidiluteibacter sp. The sequence goes on from NZ_JBSRUB010000013.1 coordinate 545,662, forward strand.
GAGGTAAATCAATTTGCTTCTAATACTGATGTTTATGCCATAGAATACGCAGAAGTAAGCTACATAGGATATGATTTTATTGATGATTTTGTAATTCGAGAATACACTAATGATGGAATTTTATATGTAATTAAAGATGTTGTAGCATTTTTAATTACTGAAAAACGAATGAAGATTTTTCCATTGGTCGACAATAAGAAAGTTTGGCAATCCTATTTAATAGGAGGAGCAATGTCAATCATTTTGATTCAGAAAGGGTTTTTTCTATTGCATGGAAGTGCTGTAGAGTCTAACGATTCGGCCTTTTTATTTTTAGGACTTTCAGGAGTAGGAAAATCATCTCTGGTTGCAGGGTTAGACCTACGTGGATTTAATATCATTACAGATGATATATGCGCTATTTCCAAAGTTGATGACGACTTATTTATTAGTGATGGTACCAAGCAAGTAAGACTATTAAAAGATGCTGTTAAGTCTCTAAATATAGAAAATGTAACCGCTTTAGACCATCCAATTACCCAACCAAAGTATGGATATAATTTTTCTAGAAAGCCGATAGGGTATAAAACTAAAGTGATGCAAATTGTAGAGCTCGTTGTGGATGAAAGTATGACCGAGGAGATTTGTTTAGAGAAAATTGACTCTTTCGGAAAAATTGAACTTTTGAAAGGGAATATCTATAAAGAGGATCTAGCAAAAACATTGAAAGCCCATACACAGAACTTTCAGTTTATGATGCTTTCTGCAAACGAAATAGCGTGTTATAGAATTAAGAGAAGGAACAAACACTATGATCTGGGTAGTCTGGTTGAGTTTGTACAGCAGAGAATCATTATGGCCGACTAGCGCTAGAGTTCTTATCAAATAGTGATTGTAACTCTTCCTTCTTTAGATTAAATGTCGACTCTGTTTCATTAAAAAATAGTTGTTCATTAATTCCACAGTCTTTTAGTCTGTCATTTATCCAATTCAAAATAGAGTCATCTTTTAAGTCTGACACTCCATTTGGAATTTTAAGTTGCATAGGATGTTCAAAGTTAGTGTGGTAATGAAGCATATTTATTTCACCATTCTCAATTTTAGTTAATGCTTCAGTACTATTTGTTTCTTTTAGTAAATGAAAGTTATATCCATGTGGTAAAACCTTTACAGATAGTTCCATGGCAGCAATGGTGGCAGAAAGAACAGACTGTTCTAAAAAGAAGTCACCTTTAGTAGGTTTTAGCTGGTTTTGCATTACAATGCCAAAATTTTCTTTCCATTTCTCGAATAAGCCTAACTTTCTTTTTGCCGCAATTAAGCCTGCATTATAGTATTGTAGTATTTTTTCAGAGTTGCTAAGCGTAATGTAGGATTGCTTTTTTACTCGTGTTAAACGGTATAACTCTTCCCAATAATTGGCATTTTCGTCTTTGCCATTGGTTCCTATTCCTTTTAGTGCAACATGCTGCATTGCAATATCTTCTTTTGCAAGTATTAATTCATCCAAGTTTCCCAAAACTAGTTGATCACTATCACAAAAGATTAAAATGTCTTCTTCTAGCTGTTTTTCAAAGTATGCACAGGTAATTATTTTGTTGGCAAATGCATACGTTTCGTATTTATCATTGAGGTGCTCGTAGTGGTGTGATACATTCAGTTTATTGAATAATTCTAATGTGTTCGCTGAGATATTTTTTCCTTTCCTTGGTGCTAAGCTATAGATGGGAGAGTCTTTTAAAGTTCCCCCAAATTTTCTAAGACTTTTTGCAAATAGCACGGATTTTTTTTCAAGCATTCCTTTTTCGGAGCAGATCATAAAGGCTACTGAAGGCAGTGTAAGTTTGCTCACTTTAATATTGCTGATTTATTTGTTCCTGAATAATAACTGACTGTTCATTGAAATTTAAATATTCGAATATAAGGTGAATACGATCTGTATTTCCTCCGTTGGCTGCAGAGTGCACAGCAGCGTTGTTAACCTCGTATGCTTCTCCAGCTTTTAAATGATATTTAATACCATCAACATAAAAAAAGGCTCCTTTATTAGTCTGCAGTGGGATGTGAATTTTATGAGGAATTGATCCTGTTTTGTCGCCGTCTGTGTGGGGAGAAATAAAACTTTTTGGTGAAAGCTTCGCCAACATTACTCGTGTATAAACTCCTTTTTCATAAGCGTAAGGTTTGGTAGCTTCCTCTAATATTGGCAATAAAATAGGCTTGAATTCTTCCCATTTAGTATAGCTGGTATATTGAAATGGAATGGTTTGCTTATTTGAAAAGCGAAGAATTATATGTTGAGTTGAGTTTAATGCACTCTTAGGTCTTTTGTTATAATTTGCATTAAAATCCTCTTCAGTATCCCAGTCTTTGTTGGTTAGTAATTTTAGTTTTTCTAACAACTGCTTTATATTAACCTTGCCCAATTCTCGAATTGAAGCCGTTTTGTTGTTGTTTGTTTCCACTCTTCTGTAGTATTAAAAATAAACTGCTACTTTATCTTGATAAAGCAATAATTAATTGATTTTTTGTGTTAAACAATCCTCAGCCATAAGTTCAGTCATAATTTTATTCAATCCTAATTGCATGAAAGCTGCTTTTTTAACTACGTCAACTGTTTTTGATTTCCCATTAAACAGTCTTAGATGCATAAGTATTATCGGAGTTAGTAATTTGTAATTCGGTGATTTTTTCCATTTTTCTTCGTTAAAGATAAGATAATCAGGCAAAATATGATCATTGAAAGATATGGCTGAATTTTTAAGTGAAGTTTGAAGCTTTTCGAAAGTTTGACCCAATTCAATTTTAAGTTCTTCAACACTTAACGATTGAAACATAGCGCTACATTCTTTATAAAAAGCAACTTCATTGTTATGCCAACTGCCCCATACCTTTTTGTATTTTGATTCATTAATTTCACCTGATGCATTCTCAATAATGGAAGAGAGCGATTTTAACTCTTTTGGGATATTATCTATTTCTGAAATTCCCATTTTTTTCGCTACCAATAAAGATAAATGTTTATCTATAAATAAATTGAGTTGTTTGGCTTTGTCCCAAAATGCTAAACCGTGATCTAAACTAACAGAACTGCATTGGTGAAGTCCACAGATATCAGATCTGTATTTATAAACAGTGCAATTGCCATTTTTTAGAAAAGAGCATTTCAGTGCTGTTGTTTGCTCCTGAGTAACTAACGTTTCTTTTTCTCTCGAAAGTTGAAATGCTTTGTTATAGTTGCTTGAAGGCAATATTCCAAAAGGAGTTACCCCTAATCTTTGGTCAATCCTATCTAAAATCAATTGGCTGCCTGAAGCCAATTCGTCACTTGAATCGCCTAAAATACTTCCTGTTATAAAGTTGGTCAAACTAGGTTGATAATCGCAGCATTTTGTATTAAAACGTATTAATGACTGATGGCTGCAAAAAGAGCAATTTCTACAATCAACAAACTCTTCGTTTGGTATCTCTAATTCACCAACTTCCTTCAGTAATTCGTGATATACAATAGAAATGTTCTCTTTAAAATGCATAAGAAAATATAGATTACAGATTTATTACATGATCCGCCAAATCAACCAGTTTAGAGCGATGTGCAACTATAATAATAGTCATTTTTCCTGATAATTGTCCAAGTGCTTCTTTAATCAGGTTCTCACTTTTATCGTCAACAGCACTAGTGGCTTCATCTAAGATTAATAGCTGAGGTTTTCTTATTAATGCTCTTGCTAAGGCTATTCGTTGACGTTCTCCGCCTGATAAATTAGTTCCTCGATCACCAACTAACGTGTCTAACCCGTTTGGCAATTGCTGAATAAATTCAAATGCGCCTGCTTGTTTTAAGGCTATTTCAATTTCTTCAGTAGTGGCATTAGGTTTTGCCCAGGTTAGGTTTTCTAGAATACTCGTATGGAATAGGAATGCATCTTGAGGAACAAAAGCGATTTGACTTCTCCATTGGTTTTGGTCGATTTGGTTCAACGAAATACCGTCAACAAATAGTTCACCCTTCGTTGGTTGCTGCAAGGAAAGTATTAAATCTATTAAAGTGCTTTTTCCAACTCCAGAAGGTCCAAGTAGAGCGGTTGTTTTATTTGCAGGAATAGAAAAGCTGAGCTGATTAAACAATAGATTCTCTCCATAAGAAAACGATACCGATTGTACTTTTATCTCTTTCTGTAACCGATCAAAAGCTTGGCCTATTTGGGTTTGTTCTTCTTTGTCTAACTGATCAATTGTATCCAACGTAGTTTCAAATGAAGGCAGGTTGTTTAGGATTTGTTGAAAATTATTTACCATACTACTCACTTTAGGCAGGAGTCGTGCAAAAATAAAAATGAGCAATAACACTTCTGTAATCGGAATTTCCAAAAGCTCTAATGCTACGTAGATGTAACCCACAACTACTAATGCTGCTAGCAATTCAAAGAATAGTTTTGTTTTTCCACTTGTTTTCACAAAAAGGATGTTCTGCTTTTCTGAGATCTCACTTTTTTGCTCAAAATCTATTAAATGAGCCGCTTCTTTTTGGTAGCTTTTTACCAACTTCAATGCACTCAGATGCTCCAAGATAATGGAATGCATGGCTTTGTTGTGTTTTACTGCAGTTCCGCCTAGTTTGTATGTTTTTTTATTGATGGGTTCATTTAAAAGCAAGAGTAAGCCAATTGGAATAATGGACAAAATAGTGAGTTGAAATGAAAGCATAAAGGAAAGTGCCAAATACACCATTATGAGAATAAGGGCTCCCACTAATTGGACACATTGATTACTGATTGACGAAAATTTCCGAATTTCTATGGTTAGAATTTCTTGGAGGTCACTTTGCTTCATTCGTTGGATTGAACTCCAGGATGAAAATGTAATTTTCTTAAAAAGGATATTCCTCCATTTCAATACAATACTTTGATTAATGATGGTATTGTTAACGGTTTGAGCATAATTTAAAAACGCAAAAAAGCTCATTACTAAGAGGTAAATAATCAATACATTAATTACAGAAATAGCAACTCCAGTGGTTTCAAAAGTTTGATTGATGAGTTGAACCAAATGACTATTGGATTCTTCCATTTGGGAAATACCTGCAAGGCTCAATAAAGGAATAATAAATAGTAAGCCAACGCCAGTAGTTAAACCTTTGAAAATAAGAATCACCAATGCGATGAGTGCATTCTTCTTCACAATCTTCAGAAGAAGAACTAGATTCCTAAATGCAATTACGAGGCGATTCATTGTTTTTTTGTTGGGTGAATGATGTATCTCCAAAACCAAAAGACTGGTCGAAGCCAAAAGTAGCCGAAAAAGAGTGAATCTGGTAATTTAATGAGCTGAAAATCATTAATTGAATATAATTTGAAATAGGATAGTTTATACTGAATTCGATTACTGAGTTTCAATTTGTAATTCAGTATTTTCAGATAGTTTGAAATAGATGTTTTTTGAGAATAGGTGTCTTCCTCAATAATTATTAGACGAGAAGTTTCAACTAATTTTTGAATAACTTTATTCTGTCGATAATGTTCTTGAATTACTTTAGGAGCAGGAAGTTTAAATAGTATTTCTATCAAAATAAGTCCTTGAACTAAAGTGCGATCAACTCCTAATTCTTGAGACTCTTTCAGTATTTTCTCCCAGTCGTATTTTATTTTTTGAGTTAAAGTTGCTAACTCCAATAGCCAATACAATAGATACCATTGATGTTTTGAGCCATGTGCGCATAAATAGAGCAAAAGGTGTTTATTGGAAAGACAGTTGATAGTAGTTTTCCCAACGACCATTGGTGTGCTGTCCCATAATAATTCATCAAAAGTGAGGGGAAGCAAGTGTCTATTGGCAAATAATCGCCAGTGAATTTCAATTTGAATCTTCTTCTTAGGATGAAAGAAGGCCAATTGATTGTTGGATTTTAGAAATGCTTTTTTCTGTTTTTTGCTCAGTGAGTTGAAAGGATAAGAATTGATGTAGCCTTGTTTTTCTATTTCTACAATGCATTTTTCTAACTGCTCCTCCTTTATTAGAAGATCAATATCTCTGGAGTTTTTGGCTGCAAAATCCCCGTAGATTTGTTTGGAGGCAATTGGCCCTTTAAGTGGAATGACAAAAATGGATAGTTGGTTGAATGCTTCGCAGATTAAACTAATTTCTGCGGTAAAAGAGAGCATTGTTACAGTTGCTTTTTTATTACGGTTACTTAACTGATTACTTTGTTCTGACGTTGTTGCAATCTTTTGTTCATTAATTGCCTTTTCAATGACTTTAGTTATCCGGTTTTTCTTCGCTAAATTAATTACATTGTCCAATTGATTGGACTCAATTGTTAACCCTTCAGATTTAAACGACGAATTACATATTTGCAGCAATACCTCAATTGATGAAAAGCGATGTATTTTTTTAGTAGTATTCAAATCAATTTATGAGCTATTACTTAAGTTAAAACTGGAATCCAAAATTAATCAATGAGCAAGTTACAGTTTGCAAGTCTACAATTATTTAAATAGACAATAAACTTTCTGTAGGCTCTAGTTGAATAGTTTCACCATTGCTCTCTAATGAATATTGAGCCGCATCCAATACCTTTAGAATGTTTAATCCAAATCTTCCATCTGATAAAAATGGTTGATTATTGTTTATCCCATTAAAAAGATCTGAGACCAATGTCGATAGTGATTCTTTTGATTCATAATGAGGATGAGTAATGGTAGAAAAGTTTCTAATTTCGATCTTTTTATGGTCTAAGGTGTCGTCAAACAAAACCGAATGCTCATTGCTAAGAAAATGCATTTTTCGTTCCTTGATTGATGAATACCAAGAACTCTCAAATTCAGCTTTGACATTGTTTGGGTAATAAACGGTCATTACTGCCTTCTTTTTATTAGAATCATTATCCATGTTTATCATCTCCGCATTGACAGCAATAGGCGTTTGGTCCAATATGTAATTGGTTATTGCCAAATCATGTGATGATAAATCTCCAAAAACGCTTACATCATCCCTAATAATCCCTTTTCCCAATCTGGAAGATTTTATTGATTTTAAAGTACCGAATTGAGTATCAATTAGGATTTCTTTCAATTTTCTCACTGCTCCTGAATAGAGATAGGTGTAATCAATGATCAAATATTTATTTTGTTTTTTAGCCAGTTCAACCAATTCTTTCGCTTCATCGAAAGAAGGAGTCATTGGTTTCTCTACTAGGACATGTTTGTTATTTAGTAGAGCGTTTTTTACAAGCTCAAAATGTGTTTTTACAGGTGTGGCAATAATGATAATTTCTAAGGAATTGTCGTTGATTAATTCTTCAGAATTAGTTGTTGTTCGGATACTTGGATAGGTAGTTTTAATTTCTTCAATCCTTAGAGGGTTGGTGTCAGCAACTAACTTTAAGTCAAATTCTTTTGAATGAAAAAAGTTTCTGACTAAATTCTTTCCCCAGTAACCATATCCAATTATGCCAGCCTTCATTTGAGTCATATTCCTTTAAGTCCTGCGAAAATACAAGTTTTAAGTTGTGTTGTTGTGATTAAACACATTTAGGTAATGTCTATTTTTGATCTTAGAGTCACTTTGAACCAGAAACAAACCCAAATCAATTTTGGAGTTTCAAGTAAGGCTTGTTTAATTATTTTGTATGATGCACCTTGACTGTTTCCACTTAGTCGAGGATAATAGGTTGATTGAATCTCAACAGGAAGATTACCAATATAAACGAGTTTGCTGCAGATTTCTGATTCTACTAATGAGCTTTCCATTCTTAAATTTAGCTTCTTGAGTGATTTATTTTTATAAGCTTTTACCCAATTCACATCTTTTAGTCGGAGTCCAATTGAATAGCGATTTAAGAATCGATTAAAAGCCGAAAGCCACTTTCTAGATTTACTATAAGCCTGATTATCTATTCGATAAAAAGAAATAAACGAATTATTTTGGAGGTTTTTGTAGGGTATAAGTTCATCCAAATTAAATTGGTTATCGCCAGGAATCATGATTACGTTTTCCTCCACTGCATTTTGATAGCCAGCATGTAAGGATTTTCCAATTCCTTTGTTATTAAGGTGGTTGATATAAGTGATGTGGTCATTTTTTTTGGTTAAATCAACAATAATTTTATGCGAATCGTCACTGCTTCCATCATTTACAACAACGATCTGGCCGCGGTTAATGGAGATAATTTTAAGTGTATTTAATGCATCCTCAATCACTTTTTTTATACTTCCCTCTTCGTTGTAACAGAGTATTATGATGGACCAACTTTGGGTTGGGGCTGTTGACATAGCGTTGTTTAATGAAAAGGAAATGAATTGGTTTTCTTTATCCTTTCAAAATTAGAGCAATTCTTCGAATTGCTCTAATAAATTAATTAATATGTAAAAAAATGGATTTCGCTAACATTCAAAATACCTGATTTATGTAGTTTCGTATAATAAATTATTAATTTTTTAGATAAATAATGTGGTCATTTTTGAAGTCATTTATAAGGAAGAAGAAGAACGATAAAAAAATTTCTAATCTCCTTCAACTTTATAAAGATTTGGATACTTATCAAATAGCAGTAAATGGGAACATTGTATATTTTGATACAACAGATGATTTTAGCAGACTTTGGTATCATGCTTCCAGGCGATCAACAGAATATCACGAACCTCATTTATCAAAACAGTTTATTCATCATATTCAAGAAGGCCATGTAGTTTTTGATATTGGAAGTCTGATTGGCTATTTCGTTTGTATGGCAAGTGAGTTGGTGGGAAAGTCGGGAGAGGTTCATGCATTTGAAATTGATAAAAAATGTCTACCATTGATAGAGAAGAGTATTGTTTTAAATAATTACAAGAATGTAAAAATAAATAATGTTGCAGTTTGCGATCGTATTGGGATTGAAAGAATAACACAATCTGATAATATAAAGTTCGGTGAAATGCTTTCGGTAGGAAGTCAGAAAAATTCAATTGAAATAGAAGCAACATCAATTGATAAATATATCGAATTGAGTGGTGTTTTTCCTGACTTGATTAAAATTGATGTTGAAGGTTCTGAATTGAGAGTTCTAAAAGGAATGCAACAGTTGCTCTTAAAGGGCAAAGTGAAACTTCTTATTGAAATACATGTAAAAAAACTAAAGCAATTTTATAATGTACATTACAAGGAATTAATTCAATTTTTACATGATTTGGATTATACTATGGAATTGATCCCTGAAGAGAATAAGATAGGTAAAAGGTCATTTGTGAAAAAAAATACTTTATTGGAGGACAATTCTTTAATTTATGCTTTTCGAGAAGAAAAATTGGATGGGACATAAACTATGAAAAAACAACTCAAAAATTCAATTAAGACTTTAGTTATATTGCCCTTCGCAATTCTAGGAATTGCTTGGATTTGTATGTTTCCTGCTTTATCGCCTTCTTTTCTACTTGGTATCGGTTTTTTATTATTGGGGATAACAATTAGTTGTATAGTTGGTGGAAAACTAACGAATATAGCACTATTGTTTTCTAGTTTGATGTTCGGTTATTTAGTTGGAGAAGGAGTGTCATATACTATAGACCCATACGTTAATGCCTCTGGATTCAATAAAAAGTCTACCGAATTTGACCCTATAAGAGGCTACCGTTGGTTAGGAGATAGTATCCGAGGGTTTAGGACGAGAATGGGAGTTACGGTTTACGACAATCATTTCTACCCCAATAATGAAGGGTGGATTATGGATCAGGAGTATACTTATACCAAGAAAGACTCCTCCAAAAAACGATGGATGATATTGGGTGATTCTTTTGTAGCTGGAATTATGTTAGAGACCAATTTGCCCAATCGAACCCAGCAATTGTTAAATGATTCATTGGGAGTAGGAAAGATTGAGATTTATTCTTTTGGAGTTGATGGAGGAGGAATCATGAATTGGTATAATGTCTTTTTTAAAGAGATATTACCCAATTATGAGTTCGATGGAATTATCATCGCTCCTTATGCAGATAATTTGTACCGTGATTTTATGGTAATGATGATCGATACCAATGGTTTTATGGGAAGAATAGATTCAGTCGAATGGTCGGAAGGCGATTCCCCCCAAATGAGCGATTTCAAGGAATTAAAGCCCTACACCAATGTATATTCTGACATTGAGATAGAACATTTTTTAAGTCATCCGTTAAAGCCGTTTGATTGGCCACTCAGGAAACAAATGAAAAATCTAATATATAATCTGGGTAGAAAGGGAAAAAACAATACTGCTGACAATATTAAAACCATAGACCAACTTAATCATAGAATGGGAGCAAAAAAATTTAACCAATTGGATTCAATAATTTCTTGGTGTCAATCCCATCAAAAGCAACTTGTTTTGGCTTCAATTCCATCTAGAGAGGAATTGAAGAATAATTGGTTAGGCGAAAGAAATCAGCACAAAGTAGAAATGGATATTATAGCTAAAGAATATCAATTAGAATATTTGGATGGCTATGCCGTATTTAAAGACTTGAATGAAGTAGAAATAGACTCTCGTTGGTTAAAGTATGATGGACATTGGAATCAAAAGGGTTCTGATGAATATGCTACAGAGTTGGCAAACTATCTGATAAGAATAAAACAATAAATAGGGTTATTTTTTTTCTATTCATTCGAAATGACTTTATTTGCCGCAATGAATAGATGCCACTATACATGCGTCATTAATCAGATTTTTAATGGATGATTTTTAGAAATAAACAACTTTCGATTTCCATACTTTTAATGATTGTCGTAGCGCTAACCTTTTGGTTAAGTTCTAGGTATCCTGCGCTCAATGAAAAGGCAATGATGGGTGACCAAACTGCTGTTAGTGGCATTGCTTTTAATGTGGTAATTCCTGTAACAGAAGCATCGGCTTGGTGGGAAAAAATAACGTACAACTTTGTGAACTGGGCTTATACCAACAAACAAGGGATGACCTTCGGGTTGCTATTTGCAGCCGTACTGATGCTACTCATTACCCAATTACGAAAAAAACAATTTGAAAATCCATTCGCAAATTCCTTGTTGGGAATGGTAATAGGCGCGCCATTGGGTGTTTGTGTCAATTGCGCCGCGCCTATTGCTGACGGAATGCATCGTTCTGGAGGGAGGTTAGAAACCTCGCTAGCCATGATGGTAAGTTCTCCAACCTTAAATGTGATCATTATTAGTATGCTTATCGCATTATTTCCTTTGCACATGGTGGTGCTAAAGCTAGTTTTTACGCTAGTTTTTGTATTGTTGGTTATTCCGCTTTTAGTTCACTTTTTGGTAAATAAAAAAGCACGAAAATTATCATTCTCCGATCCATTAGTTAAGACTTCACAAGAGATGAAAAATCCTTTTGGTATCGACGATGTAATTGTGGATACCGAAATGACTTGGCTAGCTGCTCTGCAATGGGTTATTGTTAGTTTCTTAAAACATCTATGGTATATCATCAAGATTGCTGTGCCATTAATGCTCTTAGCCGGTTTGCTTGGTAGTGCGGTAATTACTTTTGTTCCATGGGATTTAGTATCCAATTTGGATATTGCTTTGGATTGGGAGTGGTCATTACTCACTATGATAGTAATCGCTATGTTAGCGGCTTTCTTGCCTGTGCCCATCGCTTTTGATGTAGTCATTGTAGCTGTTCTTATGGCAAGTGGATTGCCCATCCGATATAGCATGATTCTGCTGTTTACACTAGGAATATTTAGTGTTTATCCCTGGTTGTTGATTAAACGTTCAGTCTCAACACGTTTTGCATGGGCTTTTTTCTTTTCTGTGGTTGCTTTCGGACTTTTTGCGGGTGCTAGCGGACACCTCTATCACAATTGGTATTGGCAAAAACAGTTGCCAAAAATGATTAGTGCTTTGAGTGAATCTAAGCACGATAAGTTGAATAAATTGTTTTATTCTCCAGTATCGGACATCTTAAGTTCTGATGAATTAGATCAACTGAAAAGTAGTGCGGCTATTCCATTAGAGATGTTTAAGGATTCAATAAATGGACTTACTATACATTCGATTCCTTTTGATTCTAATTTAGAAATAAATGATAAATTGTTTACAAAAATTGAGGGTCCCGACTTAGGAATACTTTTACCAAACTCATTTTCTCTACTAAATTTATATGAACCTTTTGGTGGGGCTGCGTCAATAAGTGTCGGAGATGTGCACAAGGATGGCAGGCCAGATCTAATTTTTGCAAGAGAGGAAGGAATTTATTTATATGTCAATAAAGGCAATGGGGAGTTTGCATTGCAAGCGCTTAATACGGATGGAATTGTTGCTCGTTTTTATTCTGCGGCATTTGTAGATTTAAATAACGATAGTTGGTTGGATATTTTTATTACCACATTTAAAGGAGGGAATTATGTGTTGTATAATCAAAGGGGGAGTTTTGGTTCAAGCGTAGCGAAACTAGTACCAAATCTTAAAGATGCTGTTCTCACTACTTCGCCATCGTTTGGAGACATCAATCGTGATGGAAAATTAGATGTTTTTCTAGGAAACTGGACATTGGGAAGAAATAACTACCCACTCTACTCAATGGATGCTTCTCAGAATGCTTTATTAATTAGTAATGAGGATAGCTTTAAGCTACAAGAGATGCCAGGTCTTGCAGGTGAGACTTTTAGTACCATAATTTCAGATTTAAATAATGATGGCTTTGTGGATGTGTTTGCAGGAAATGATTTTAAAATACCAGACTTTTTTTATTTAGGTAATGGTACAGAAAAACTAACAATAGTTAAACCCGGAGATGGCTTATATGACCAAATTCCAAATACAACTATGAGCATAAGTACTGCAGATCTAAATAATGATTTAGTTCCTGAATTGTTTATTGATCAAATTACAAATGCTGCTGAATCTGATAGAGACTTTTTTTATGAAGCAGAACTATCCGATTGTGATGAAATAAAAGACTCTGCTTATAAAAAGTATTGTCAAGAACTAATCCCAATTTATAGAAATTTGAACAAGAGTGCCAATAAAATGGATGCTTCCTTTTGTCCATTAGGTTGGGAAATTGAATGTTATTCTGCAATACTTGCCTCAAAAATAGTTTTGGAAAAGGATATTGGGCCAGATAGTAAATTGGCAGACGCTTTTCCCTATGATTTAAAGGAGCTAAAGTGGATGTATAAGTACGATAGAGAGAAGAGATTTCCATTGAACAAAAAGGATCTGATTAACTATTTGCCTCAACAATCAGAAACTAATGTTTTGTTGGTTCAACAAGAGAATAAAGAATACCTTGATAAAGCAAAAGATTGGGGTATTGAGTTTTCTGGCTGGGCTTGGAATGCTCAATTTGCTGATTTCGATAATGATGAATTTCAAGACCTATTCATATCTAATGGTTACAGCACAAACCCTAAATGGTACAGTAATGTGTTTTATAAAAATGTTGAAGGCAAAAGGATGGAGAATAAATCTCAAGAGACCGGATTAAATTCAAGAATCCCTTCGAATGCATGGTGTTCCATGGATTATGACAATGATGGTGATATAGATATTGTTTTAGCTCCCTTTGTTGGTCCTGCTGTAATCTATCGTAATAATACGAATTCGTCTAAGAAAAGCATTGCTTTTGATCTGAAGGATGAAATTGGAAATTATTATGGTATTAATAGTAGAATATATATCTATTATGGCCCTGAGAATTCCAAACATCAAATGAGAGAAGTTCAAATTGCTGGAGGAAATAAATCTTTCAATTCAAGTACCGTTTATTTTGGATTAAATGAATTTGAGAAAATAAGTAGGTTGAAGGTCGTTTGGTCTACCGGAGAAGAAATAGTCATTAATAGAGATTTTAATGCTGGAAGTAAATACATAATTAAAAGAGGAAAGATAAATTAATTTATCTCAATGATGTGTAGATGATGAGTGATAAAATAATAATGAACGGTTTAGAGACTAAATTGCCTAATCAAATTTGCACTAGATGTGTCCAAGATACAACCGTTCCTGGGATTTTATTTGACAAACAAGGGGTTTGCAACTTCTGCGAGTTACATGATAAAATGACACAGCTTTTTCCAAATGACGAAAAAGGGGAAGCTTATTTAATAAACTACTTTCAAAAGTTAAAAGAAAAAAATAAGCATAAGAATTACGATTGTATTGTTGGCATTAGTGGAGGAAGAGATAGTACATATCTAATTTATAAAATTGTAAAAGACTGGAAATTGAGGCCGCTAGCTGTACATTTTAATGATGGTTTTGACAATCCCGTTGCGGGTGAAAATATGCTTCGAGCTGTTAAGAAATTAGGAGTAGAATTAAGGACGGTTTCTTCCGATTGGCGAGAGGCAAAAGAGTTGAAAATTTCTTTTTTAAAAGCATCCACTCCTGATTTAAATTTAGGGACAGACATTGGAATAGCCTCTTCCCTTTATGGAATCGCCCACAAGGAAAACATTAAATGCATCTTGATTGGTCAATCTTTCAGAACTGAAGGGGTGAAACCATTGTCGTGGTCCTACTTTGATGGAGATTACTTAAGGAATGTTCAGAATCAATTTGGGAAGATAAAACTAAAAAAATGGAATGCCAATAGCCCTAATTTCAATCTAGGAATTAAGGAGCTATCTTATTATTCTCTTTTAAAAGGGATTAGAGTTATTACTCCATTTTATTATCACAACTATATTCGCGAGGAGGCAGATGAAATTATTAAAAGAGAGCTGGGGTGGGTTTATCCTGGGGCGCATTATTTTGATGATTTGTACCACAGTTTAATCAAATATGTTCATCGAGTTAAATTCAATATTGATTTGAATATGAATAGTGATTCTGCATTAGTGAGAAGTGGTCAATTAGATCGAAAAGTGGCATTGGAAAGAGCGCACAGTATATATAAAATTGAGAGTGATCAAATTATTGATTTATGCATTAAACGGTTAGGGATTAGTCGAGATGAATTTGATTCCTATTTAAAATTAAAACCCAAGACTTTTAGAGATTATAAAACGAGTTACAATTATATTCGCTTAGCAAAGTTGCCAATTTTTATCATGTCACGCTTGAATTTGGTACCTAAGGTAGCTTACGACAAGTATTTTAACTGCGGAAAATAATGTACATTTTAGGAATTAACGGAGGAGTTAGAGCAGGATACCAAGATGTGTCTGCAGTTTTGCTAAAAGATGGAGAGGTAATTTATGGCATCGCAGAAGAGCGCTTAAATCGAAAAAAACACTCAGCTGGACAATTGCCTTTTTATGCAATTAAAGAAGCGCTTAAATTTGCCAAAATTTCCATGCAAGAAGTCTCATTTGTTGCCACACATGGGAGCACTTGGGGTGAGGAATATGAAAAAGTAGTGGAAGAATATTTGCGTTATTCTTTTGGGTTTAGTCCCAAAGTTATTCGAATACATCATCATATTGCTCATGCAGCATCAGCATACTATGGCTCAGGTTTCGATGAAGCTATGATTTTAACAATGGATGCTTCTGGTGATGGAATTTCATTGCAAAAAGCAATTGGGAGAAAAGGGGATATTGAAATTTCAGAGCAAATTCCAAGAACGAATAGCTTAGGAATCTTTTACTCCATTATGACGCAGTTCTGTGGATTTATTAGAGATACCGACGAATATAAGTTGATGGGCTTGGCGCCTTATGGTGATGCTAGTAAAATAGATTTAAATGAAATTCTAGATGTCTCTGATGGCAATTTTGAATTAAATAATGCTTTCATAAAAGAAATAAAAGCTGGAGCCCCGCAAGGTTCAAGACAACAAGCAGCTTTTAGCAATAAGTTGGTTCTGCTACTGGGTGAGCCAAGATTTGCTATAAATGAGTTAACGCAACATTATAAAGATGTGGCAGCAGCTTCACAAGAACTATTAACGAATGCAATAGTCGCTGTAGTTACTAAATTTCACTCTGAAACTGGTTTAAGAAAAATTTGTATTGCAGGTGGAGTGGCTCTTAATTGTGAGACCAATAGGCATTTAATGAATTTAGATTTTATAGATGATCTCTTCGTTCAGCCTGCGAGTGGAGACGATGGAATAAGTTTAGGTGCTGCATGGTTTGTTTCCAATGAAATGGGCATTTCTCCGAAGCCTGCACTTAATTATTACTTGGGAAATGATTACAAGAACGACCAAATCAAACAACAATTGGACTTAATGGGATTGAAATACAAAGGCATTGAAGATATTGGAGAAAAAGCAGCTAGTTTAGTTGCTGAAGATAAAATTGTAGCTTGGTTTCAAGGAAGAGATGAGTTTGGCCCAAGAGCATTGGGAGCAAGGTCAATTTTAGCCAATCCACGAAATTCGGAAATGAAACAGACCTTGAATCAAAAAATAAAATTTAGAGAAGGCTTCAGACCCTTTTGCCCAAGCGTATTAGAAGAAGATGTTTCAACGTATTTTATTGGAAAAAAGAACAGTTCACCTTACATGACTATTAATTATGAGGTAAAAGATGCTGAACTGATGCCAAGCATTTCACATGTAAATAAAACTGCCAGAATTCAAACAGTAAGTCAAAGCAACAATGCCTTGTTTTATGATTACTTGAAGCAGTTGAAACAGAAAACAGGCGTAGGAGTAAGTATCAATACTAGTTTTAATAGAAATCAAGAACCGATGATTCACTCGCCAATGGATGCAATATCTGCTTTTTATGGTTCGGGAATAGATGCTTTATTAATTGGAAATTATTTGCTTCAGAAGAAGAGGTGAGTAAAGGAATATCAATATTTTTACAGGAATAAACCGAGCTAAATGAAAACCGTTTCTTATAAGAATTCCTTGTCTTTTGTTGTTCTTATTGGAGTCCTGGTAAGTTTTTATAAATACCGTTATTTCGGAGCTATGCAGATTGATATGCTCCCAATTATATTCAGGGATTTAGATCCAAATTTTTTAAAGAACGATTTTTATACCAATGTTAGCGAAGGGTTTAATGAAGATTTTATCTTTGCTAAGATTGTTGGTTGGTGTTCCCTTTTTATTTCGCTTCCAATTGTTTTCTTTGGGTTTACCTTATTGTCCAATGTGGGAATTTCCTTGGTTAGTTTTTTGGCTGCAAGAGATTTGTCCAATAAAAATAACCTAACTGGGTTAATTGCCGCCATCTTGTTTATTACGAGTTCGACCTTTCAATGGGGAAATCGTGATTTAATCTATCGCTCGGAATTAACTCCTGAGCACTTAATAATGCCATTCATATTGTTAGCCATTTGGATGGGAATTAAACAACGACCACTTCTAGTTGGGCTATTTGCAGGTTTAGCAACGTTCAGTCACCCATTAACTGGACCCGGAATAGGAGGTTTAGTTCTACTTCAAATAATAATTACACAGACTTGGTACAAGCAATTAAATTGGAGTCTATTTCTGAAGGTAGCAGCAGGAGGATTAATGGTTTTAGCGCCGCTTGTTTTGTATCTGATTCCATATTTTAAGTCCTTTGAATTTCGAATTTCAGATGAACTTTTTATCGAAATCATGAGGGCTCGATTTCCTCAACATTATCTAGCTTCTTATTTCTTTACCCCTTTGCGAACTTTTACGGGGCTTACTTTTCTAATTTCAACTTATTTTTCATGGAAAAAATGGAATCAAGAAATTAGTCCTCAAAAGGAATATCATTTCTCAATTTTCCCAATAAGTGTCCTGCTTTTAATTCTATGCTTGATTGGATGGTTGTTTTCAGAAGTTTGGCCTACACGTTTCATGCACACCTTGCATCCTTATCGGTTTCTACTGCTATTAAAGGTCTATGGCCTATTGGCATTTGCTTTATATGCAGGCACAATTGTTAATTCATCAGCAACTATCAAAACAAAAATTAGTACTGGAATAGCTTTATTTTATCCTCCTTTGCTTTTGATACATCAAGCTATTATTCAAAAAATAAAAAATATCCCCTTAGTGTTGTTTATAGGATACTTGGTGTTTTTGTATTTTATAGAGTATTATACAAGAAGTGCTTATGAGCCATTTGTTTTATTCTCCTGTCTCTTTATGTTGTTTATTTATAGTCGTAAGTATTTTCAAATAGCAGGTGTTATATTGTTGGTTGGAATAGCAATCAATATGACTCTAGTGCCTAAACTATCATTGCCAAAAGGAATAGAGAAAAGGCTTGAAAAACGGTTTAGGCCTGAAATCTATTCGGATTCAAAGATTAGTTTAGAAATTGAACTGGCTAACTACATTAAAAATAACACGCCTGAGAATAGTCTTTTATTGGTAATGCCTAAGCAAGGTCGTTTAAGGATATTGGCAAGCAGAGCATTAGTTGTAGATGGGTATTCTATTCCAATGAATGATAAAGGGCTAAATGAATGGTGGTACCGAATGAATACAATTTATAATAAAGGATCTAAAAACTCGATTCAGCACATTAAAGAAACGTACCCGAATTATCTAAAACTGACTGACTCAGATTTAGATGATTTGCACAAAGAGTTTAAATTTAATTATGCGGTGTTAAGAGCACCTGTTAAAACAAAGCATCAAATCGTTTATGAAAATAAGCAGTATAAATTAATAGCGTTTTAGAATTGTAAAAAATGAGTGAAATGTTAAAAATTGGGATGGCGCAATTACTAGTGGAAGGAGGCGAAGCTGAACGTAATTTTGAAAGAGCGTTCAAGTTAATCGATGAAGCGAAAGAACAAGGGTGTGATTTAGTGATTTTGCCTGAAACGATTGATTTCGCTTGGACACATCCTCGCTCTATTGAAGAATCGCTTCCAATTCCCGGAGCATTTAGTGATTTGTTTTGTCAAAAAGCTAAAGAGCTTGAGATCTACATTTGCGTTGGGCTTACAGAAAGAGTTGATAATGATAGACGCTACAATACGGCTTTATTAATTGACGATAAAGGAGAAATAATTTTAAAATACCACAAGATTAATTTACTAGAGGTAGAGCACCCTTTTTATGAAGTGGGAAATACGCTAAATGTAGTAGATACTCCATTTGGTAAAATTGGAGTAAATATTTGTGCTGATAATTATCGGGACTCAGTGACTATTGGCCACACTTTAGCAAGAATGGGCGCAAAAATAATTCTTTCTCCGGCTTCTTGGACGGTAGATTATTCTATGATTGAAGGAGAAGATCCATATCAAGATAAATGGATAGCCTCCTTATCTCATTTAGCAACTCTTTATGATCTTGTGATCGTCAGTACAACAAGTGTTGGATACATTGTAGGTGGGCCTTATGAAGGGAAAAAGATGGTCGGTTGTTCGCTTGCAGTCAACAAAGATGGGGTAATTGCTATGGGAGTTTTTAATGAATTTGCCGGTGAGCTAGTGGTGTCAGAGTTTGAAGTTCCTACAACTAAATACAAAGGGACGCAATTTGGTGAAATGCTAAAGGAGAAGGGAAATGAATTTGAGGTGGCGGTTAATAATTATTCGAAAAATAAATGAGTTTGATGGATAAAATAAAGTCAGGATTTATCAATTTCTCGATTGTTTTTTTTAGTCTACTAATCTTGTTAGGAGTACTAGAAGGTCTCTCAAAACTCTATATTGAAAAAGTTGCAAGCGATTCTAAATTTAAGAAGTATGCCTCAGTAGAAAAATTGAAGCAAAGAGAAAACACTTCTATTTCTAGCATGCATCGATACATCGGATATATTCCTACGCCAAATTTTAAAAAAGGAAAGAATAAGCACAATAGCTTAGGTTTAAGAGGTGAAGAAGTAACTACCCCAAAACCTAAAGGTGAGTTTAGAATTATTTGTATTGGTGGGTCTACTACATATACGGCTGATGTAGAAGATTATAAATTGTCATACCCTTTCCTTTTGCAAGAAAATTTACAGGATAGTGGATATTCGAATGTAAAGGTGATCAATGCTGGGATGCTTTCTTATACGACTTATGAATCGTTGATTAACCTTCAATTAAGACTACTTGATTTGGAGCCCGATTTATTTGTCATCTACCATGCAGTGAATGATGTTCATGCTCGATTGGTTTGGCCTCCTGAAGCCTACAAGGCTGATAATTCAGGTTATCGTCAGAGCATTTATGAGCAAAATCTAAATCACGGTTCGTCGATTTGGACTTATTTTAATTTAGGACGAATTATTCATGAGAGTGTGATGAATCATGATTTATTGCTCGCTAAGAAAAAGAGGGAAGGACATCCTGAAAGTGGAAAAGATTACGAATTGAGATATCAACGCATACTGAAAACTTATCCCGATGGAATTTTTAAAGAAGCTAGTGTAAGTGATATATTTAAAATGAATAAACCGACTTATTTTAAGCGTAATATTAACTTTATGATTTCTTTAGCCCAATCTGAAGGAGTTGAGGTTATGCTTTCTACTTTTGCATTTTGCCCTGATACAATCAAACAATCCTTGTATGCTTTCCCTGCATTAAATGAAGCTATACATGAACATAATACTGTACTAAAAGAAATCGCTGTAGAGCGAAATGTTCCTCTATTTGATTTTGAGAAAACATTCCCTCATAGCAGGGAATATTATAATGATGATATTCATGTCAATGAGAAGGGAAGCCGTTTGAAGGCTAAATTGTTTAGTGAATTTATTATTTCAAATAAGTTATTAGTTCATCAAAGAGATTCCTTTAATTAATAATGCAGAAAGGACAAAAAGGCATATGATAAATTTGAACAAAACAGAGAGTATTAGGATACTAGGAGAAGTAGACATTACAGAACTTAAGAAAAAAGTACTCGCATTGTCGAATGAATTTTGGGCTGAACAGAATACAGCCAAACCTAATAAGTTTGGAGTTTTAGATAAAACAGAACACATCGTGTTTCGGTTTATCAACAGTTTTAAGGATCATCGGTTTTACAGTGACAATGCTATCTGGGAAGATTGGAAAGGGGTGATAGCTCCATTACTCGAGGTAACGGCAAAAGCATACGGATATCAAACAGCAGAATTTCCTCGTATTATGCTTGCTAAGCTACCGGCAGGAGCGTCTATAAAACCACATATTGATCGTTCTCCAGCAGCTCAATTTCCGCATAAGGTTCATATACCACTACTTACGAATCAAGAAACTTTATTCTTCTTAAATGATAAAGGTTTTAACCTGAAAGAAGGGGTAATTCATGAAGTAAATAATCGAATAAATCATTCAGTTGTAAATAAGGGCGATAGTGATAGAATTCATTTAATTTTCGAGGTGTTTAGTACGGTATAGGGGATTTTTTGTATTTTTGAATCAGCATTTATAGGACATTTTTATGGAAAATAATAGACAGGATCAAGACCACTCAGAACAAAAGATTGATTCTAAGAATAATGCAGAGCGTAAGCCTTGGCATGCTCCTAAATTGGTTATTGAAGATACGGAGAATACAAAAGGAGGAACCTTCACATGCAATTCTCCTGGTGACGATGGTTGGTATTCTTCTTAATGTCCCAAATACTTTCTTTTTTAAGTATACTTTAGGTATGCACATTATTTATACGATCATTCCTCAACTAGATAGTGGGAGCTTATAAAGGTGTCTCGTAAAGTCATACATTTCCCCGATTCTACTGACCAAAAACACA
The DNA here is from genome assembly GCF_055129545.1 of Acidiluteibacter sp. Taxonomy (NCBI): domain Bacteria; kingdom Pseudomonadati; phylum Bacteroidota; class Flavobacteriia; order Flavobacteriales; family Cryomorphaceae; genus Acidiluteibacter; species Acidiluteibacter sp. Next base: position 567,153 of record NZ_JBSRUB010000013.1, read on the forward strand.
AGCACCATCATTTATAATCGACGATAGTTAAAAGTCCTTCTTGCAACAGTTTTTTAGCAAGCGCAATTTTTTCCTGATTATTTTGCTGAGCATTTACATCGGACAATTTAAAGGGCTCCTCCTGTAATAATTGATCTAATAGCGGTGCGATGAATATTGGAAAGATTAGTTTTTTATTGTGAAATAAAAGGTGAATGGTTTTTCCTTGTTTGTTCAAGTGGTGAGCAACATATTTACTTTTCCTCAAAACTGTTTCGCTTGAAATTTGATTGCTACCTAACCAATCAGAAAGTCTATTTTCATTTTGAGAAGTTTGTTGATGGTAGGTTGCTGTATTTAAGTTTTCAACATGGTCGAGAGGGTGGTTTGATAGATTAAATGAAGCCCACTTTTCTTGGAATGATTTAAGAAAGGTATTGTAGGCTTCTTCACCTTCTAAAGGGATGGGAACTCTTTGTTGAAAATCAATATCCTCATTAGCTTGCTTTGCAAAATGTTCGATTAAATCAGACCACACTAGGCCTTCGAAGCTCAGAGCAAGATGCACAGACGGCGAATCGTCAACTGCATTGGCCATATGAGGGTAATTTTTTGGAAGGTAAATCAATTCATTTTCTTCTATTTGAAATTCTTTTTCCGGAATATCTTTTGGTTCCGGTTGACGAGGGCCACTATATGATTCTCTTGGATAGATCTGCCAATTCTTTTTTCCAGCAAGTTGGATAATGATAATATCATGAGCATCTTGATGTATTCCTATCCCTGTGCTTTTGGCCGGAGAAATATAAAGGTTTGCCCAAATCTTGACCGATAGTTCCTTTTCTAGTTCTCTGCAATAAACTCCAATTTGACCATGGCTTTTATCAATGCTATTTGCAATAATTGTAGCCCCATCTCTCAGTTTATCAAAGAGTTTGTCATTGTCAATAATGTCTGTTAGTTGAGATAGCTTGCTGTTTCTGTATTCTTTGATGGGAACTTCGCCACCATTTTGTATCAATTTTACCCATGGATAACGTAATCGAGTATTCGTAAAAAAACCGTCTAAAAATTCAATAGAGATTTGGCAATTCTGAGTTGGAGAATTACCTTTTTCAAGGTAAAGCCAATTTTTTCCCCAGAAATCCTTAAAGAATTGTTCTGTAGGTAACTTGCCTAATAATTCTTGAAACAATTTAGATGTAGCCATTGGTCAATTTGTTAGCATTTATTGATGAAATCAGAGATGTTTGCCTCATCGAAGAGGTCAAATTCACTATCTAGTATAAAGGGACTGTCAAAGAAATTTTTAAAGTCTAAGATTGTTGGATTCTCTGAAACCAAATTTAAAATTTTATGTTGAGGGATTGCATTTTTAGCTAATTGATCCCAAAGTTGGTACCTTTTAAGCCAATGCAACCTTTCTTTTTCTGTGACCGAGAAGGGCGGTTTGTTCGGATTTTTTCCTAAAACTAAAAGCATAAAGTCATGTGAGAATAAGCCATAAATTTGGAATTTATCTATTTTATTGATGCTCTCATTTTTACTCTTAAGCGTATAAAGTGGACCTTGAGATTTATATAATTTTAGAATCTCTTCTGCTCCTGAAATATCAATACTTGCTCTACAAGCCTTCCAGAAAGGAGTGTCATAACGATCATTAAACTTAAATTGAAGAGCAATAAACCACCTCAATCGATCCCAGATTTCCCCTAAATTTTGATTGATTTTCTCCCCAATATTATTTCCTTTATCAAGATTCTTTAAGTGCAATATGAGCGCATATATATTGGTGATTACCATGTGTAGAGCGGTTGATTGTAACGCTTCTATAAATCCATAGGCATTTCCGATAGCTGCTACATTTCCCTTTACAAAGTCAGTGTGTCTACCCGAACGAAAGCGCAAAACTTTCGTCTCTTTTATATTTGGATTTAATGCCCTGAATTCCTGTTCAGCTTGATCATCACTGCAAAAAGTGGAAGAATACACGTATCCCAAATGATCCGTATTATGCATTGGAATGTTCCATTGCCAACCATTATTCATGGTTCTTGCTTCGGTATAAGGTTTAATTGTTCCATTGTGTGCAGCATGTCCCGTAATTGCGCTATCCGTATAAAGGCTGCTCTTGTAATCCTGAAATGGAACTTTCATCGTTTTTTCAAGTAATATGGAAGAGAATCCGGAACAGTCTACATAAAAATCAAATTTGAGTTCAACTCCGTCGTCGCTAATCAATGACTTGAGTTCTCCATTTGCATTAGTCGTTGTTTGTTTAACTTTTGCATCAATTATTGGTATTCCTACTTCTTTTATTTTTTTTCTCAAGTACTTTACTAGCAATTTATTATCCAAATGATATGCATATGAATGTGGCAAGGCTAATGAACGATAGGGTTTCTCTATATTCCCTGTTTCTATAATGAATGATTTATCATAATTCATTAAAAAAGAGTTTAATGAATTGTAGTTAATGTCACCTTTTAACTCAAGGCTTAAAAATGGATTTAAGTAACCCAATGCATTATTAGAAAAACCTTGATCTTCTTTTCCCCAAAAATATCGAACTCCTAATTTCCATGTTGGTTTCACTTCTGCATAAAATTCAGCCAAGTCAAATTTCAATACATCATGCAACATTCTAAGGAGTTTTGGAGTAGTTGATTCACCAACTCCAATTACTGGTATTTTAGAAGACTCAATGATGGATATCTTTTTGTTAGGCATTAATTTAGAGAGTGTCAGTGCAGTGAGATAACCTGCAGTTCCACCACCAAGAATCCCAATGCTTTTACTGCTCATTTTTAAATACTTACTAATTCTGGGTTCATTTCGATTAGTTCTAAGGCTTCAGTATTCGGAATTGCTGACTTAGCAATACTTTCCCAAATACGCTTTTTTGCTTTTAAACTATTTCTTCTTTTTTCTAGGTATTCAGTATCTATCCTTGTAGGCAGAACTTCTTGTCCAAGTAGTATAATATCAAATCCATTGTGTCTAAAGATACTGGTCTCAAGAAGGCGATTTAAACTTTTGTCATTCAAATTTTTAGCCTTACGTAAGGGGCCATTCGCTCTATAAATTTCTAGAATCTGGTCGTAGCCTGAAATATCCGATTCTTTGTTATTCACTCTCCAGAATTCAGAATCAACTTTTTTATTAAACTTAAAGTGTAGGGCTAAAAACCACCTTAAGTGATCCCATTTCGCATTCAGGTGTTTATTTATAGCATAAATTGAATCATGGTCTGAAAGTGTTTTTGGGAATTTATCCATTAGAATTTGAATACCAGCTATAATCATATGAACTCCAGAGGACTCTAATGGTTCTACAAAGGCATATGAATTGCCAAAAGCGACTACATTTCCTTTAAAACACTCTTCATGCCTACCAGAGCGAAACTTTACAGTCCGGTACGAATCATCTATGTGCGGAATTTTATTCTTCAATTCCGAAAATGCTTCATCTTCACTACAAAAATAAGAACTGTATACATAACCTAGGCTATTTTTATCCCGTAAGGGAATATCCCATAACCAGCCATTTTTCATAGTGCTTGCCGTGGTATAGGATTTAATTTGGCTTGGGTTTTTAATGTTTGTAACAATAGCGCTATTTGTAAAAAGACTTTTAGAGTAATCAACATATTTTGAACCCATGGCTTGTTCAAGTAATAATGACTTGAATCCACTGCAATCTACATATAAATCAAACGAAAAACACGCTTGATCTTCATCGATTAAATGATCTATAAGTTGCTCATTTGAGGATTTAATTACGTTTATTATTTTTTTATTTACGAGAATAGTTCCACCCTCAATAGCTTTCTTTTTTAAAAAAGCAATTAATAATTCATTGTCAAGATGGTAGGCATAATTTAAATGACCTGAGATCGCCTGAATAGCAGACTCCCCTAATCCATTCTTGAAAATAAAGGACTTATTCTGGTCCATTAAAACCGATTGCAAATTACTCGATGAGACATTGTTATGAATATAATACCCCCCATAACTATCTTGTCTTTCGAAGGTATAGTTAAAATACGATTTATCTGGAGAGCCCCATTCAAATCTTATTCCTTGCTTGTGAGTAGGCTTAACCTCATGGTAAAATTCCTTAATATCAATACCAAGAACCTTGTGTAAAAATTTAACAATATTAGGTGTAGTTGCTTCTCCAACTCCAATAATTGGAACTTTGTCAGATTCAATTAAGGTGACTTTTAGTTCTGGACGAAATTTTCTAAATGCAAGTGCAGTTAGATAACCTGCAGTTCCTCCTCCGACAATTCCAATTGTATTGATTGGTGAATCTTCTGACATTAAATAATTTTTGATGAGAACAAAGCTAAGAATAGAATTAAGTTATTTAAATGCTAAATCGTTTAATTGTTTCTCTATTTTTGGATTTAAGATGAGCGCAATTTTTGGATATAGTATTTTAGGTGGGGGAGTAGCGGATAGAAGTTATGCTAAATCGATGCTGGATAAAATGAATCATTGGAATGCTGATGCTAGTAATTTGTGGTATGATGAATCAGCTGTAATAGGTCATTTGTTGCTTCAAAATTCACCACAATCGGCTTATGAACAACAACCTTTTTTTGATTCTGAATTAGGGATGAGCATTACAGCTGATGCAACTCTATATAATAGAAAAGAGTTAATGTTAGAGTTGGGAATAATCTATAATGATCAGGTTCCTGACAGTCAATTGATTTTAAAATCTTATTTAAAATGGGGGAAAGAGTGTCCTTCTCACTTTAATGGAGATTTTGCATTTGCCATTTGGGATAAAACCAAAGATGAACTCTTTTGTGCAAGAGACCATCATGGAATTAAACCATTTTATTATTTTTTTAGGGAAAATCGATTTGCTTTTGCTTCAGAAATAAAGGGGGTGCTGGAATTGCCTTTTGTTGATCAGGGAATCAATGAGTTGTGGGTGTCGGATTATTTGTGCAGAATCTGGTTAGACACCAAGTCGACATTATATAAGAGCATTAAACGATTAGAACCCGCCCAAACCTTAACGGTAAATAAGGATGGATTGCATTTTTATTCTTATTGGAATTTGAATAGGATTAAGGAACTTAAATTGTATTCTGAAGAAGAATATATAGAAGCATTTCGAGAGAAATTAGAAAATGCTGTTCATTCAAGATTGTCAACTGATTATAGAGTGAGCTCAGAACTGAGTGGTGGGTTGGACTCATCTGCTGTAACCACAATTGCGCATCGCAAGTTAAAAGGTCAATCCATCAAACCTTATTCTTTTGTTTTGCCAGAAGGAAGCTCTGAATTGTATCCTGATTTGAATGATGAACGTGAATGGATTAAAATCATTTGCAAACATTCAGGTATCAATGATAATGGTTTGCTTACAGGTGAAGGTATTGGTGTAATGCGTGCGTTTGATTGGAATAATAGAGTTCAAGATGAACCGCCAAAAGAAATGAACTGCATCTACCGTGATATTTTGTATCAAGAATTAAATGCGAATAACTCAAGAGTTTTATTGTCAGGATTTGGTGGAGATGAAATGGTTTCTCAACATGCAAATGAATACATAATTGGATTGATTCAGGCCAGAGAATGGAAATTAAGTTGGCATGAAGCGAAAGAGCTATCGAAGTTAAAAAAACGTTCATTTTCTGGAATTATAGTTAGATTGGCAGTGAAAAGTATGTTCAACACAAATTCAAGAGCGTCTAAAAAGATTATTAGGATGTTGACTGGTAAGTCTACACCCCTAAGGAATAAATTGAAACACCGTCCACTTCAACAAGCTTTATTCGAGAAATATAACATGGAAGATCGATTTGAGGAATATCAAGATCGGTTTAGAAATTCAGGATCATTTTTAAAAGACCAAGTTAGACGGATGCAGCAGCCTCAAGTAATGTATAGATTGGAAGCCTGTGACATTGCAACCAGATCGTTTAAAGTAGAATACAGATATCCATTGTTAGATATTCCTTTAACTGAGTTTTATTTAAGTCTTCCAATAAGCATGAAAGCAAAAAATGGGAAGGGGAGATATATCTTTAGAAAGGTACTCCAAGAGTATTTACCAGATTCAATTATTTGGAGATTAACAAAAAAAGGTTCTTCCAATCCACAATCCGTTGTGAGAAATGATGTTGATGGTTATAAAATAAATGAACAATTAATGGCCTTGCAAAAGGAACATTTGATTCATAAATACGCAGATTTTACAAAATTAAAAAAGAGCACCAAGGACCAAAAAGGCAGGCAAAAGATTTGGAGACACAGTACCACAGATTTTATGAATTTATTACTTGCAAAAAAAATAGGGCATTAGATAGGTGTACTTTTAGAAGTTATAACATGGAGATATTTAAATCATTTTTAAAGGATAATAGGTTCTGGGAGCAATTGTTGGAAGATACGAATCAATTTCAAGAAGCGGCTTTGTATCTAAATGCACTCCATTTAGACCAAAATTACGATGCTATATTTAAAAGATTCTTTCAAAAATACAATTCGGAAGAAGGAATTCATGAATTGGCTAAGATTCGAGTATATGTTAAGGGAGTTGAAAAGGAAGTTGCATTAAATCAATTAAAGAATAATCCGCCAGAAAATGAGGAAAATCTAAGTGATTGGGGGGAGTCTTTATTTGAAGGAAAGCCTTGGTGTATTGTATTGGATAAGGTGTCCGGGTTGATAGATGAATTGTCACTCCCAATAGCAGAATGGACTCAATATTTGCTTAGTAAACGACCTCCGGGTTCGCTTGTAATTGAGATAAGTCCTTATATTGGAAGGTATGGTTATACTCCTTTTGGAGCACATATTGATGTTCCAGGTATATCTGTGTTACACCTTCATTTAGGACCAAATAAAAAGGAAATGACCATTTGGGATGCAGACAAGTTTAGGAAACTAACTAAAAGTGACGCTCATATTTGTAATGATTTTGAACCATATTTGTGCAATGGAATTAATTATGAAATAGAAGCTGGAGATATTTTTCATTTACCGGCAGGAACCCATTACCATATTGGGAAAGCAGATGGTTTTTCAATTGGATTAACAATTGGTTTAAAAAAAGAAACTTCACGAAGCCTGCTTCAAAAGGCGATGAAGGAGCATCAAAAGAGTAGTCAAGAAGCTAATGAATCTGATATCGTAGAATCTTATAATTTGAAAAAGCAAAGCAATGCAGGGTTTATGAAAACTCCCTTATTGAAAGAGGTCTCTGATTCAGAGCTGTTTGGGAAAAAGGTGAAAGTAAATAGTCCATTCCAGTTGATATTAAAAAATAGAAATGAGGCGCAATTGGACGTATTCGTTAGAGGAAGGAGCTTTATGACCCCAAATTATGCGGAAGTTATAAGCTGTATTCAATTATTGAATCAGGGTGAAGCAATAACTTTAACAGACGACTTTTTTAAACAGGACGGGATGGAAAAGAGTAGAGTGATGAATTTAATGACCAAGCTCTATAATTACGGAGGGATAATTTTAGTGTAATGAGAAATGGTCTGGTCACCGTAACCAATGAAGAATACTTAGATGGAACAAAAGTCTTGTTTTATTCTTTTTTAGCGCATAATCCTCAATTTGAAGGCGATCTTATTGTGATACATAATGATCTTTCACCTGAAAAGCAACAAGAGCTCATTTGGTTGTTTGATGTGATTTTTGTTCAAATAGGAGAAGAATTGATACATGCAATAGAGGCTTTAGTTCAAGAAAAGAGAGAGTTAATAAATAGGTATCAGCGATTTTGGAGTCTAGCAGTTTTTAAATTAAATCAATATGAAAATGTACTGTTTTTAGACAGTGATATATTGATAAGAGGATCCTTACAGCATTTATTTGAAACAACGAATGGTTTTTCCGCCTGTCCAGATCTGAGTTTTTATGAAGGTGTTTCAAGAAGTAGAGAGTCTTTCCAAAAAGTAGAACCTCATTTAAATCCGGATGAAAATATTCTTAAAACATTTAATGCTGGGGTTTTTTCAATTTGTTTTTCGAAGCTCTCACGGACGGTATATGTTGAATTGCTGGATTTAGTTAAAGGGGTAGTTTTCTCAGGTGTAAAAAGTGGTCATACAGATCAGTATGTTTTAAATATTTACTTTGAGAACAAAGTGAATTGGTTCGATTTAACCAATAATTATGTATTGAAGAATACTGAATATATAGAAAGGATGGTTGGTGTTTCTTCGAATGAGGCATTGGTTTGGCATTATATACGGCATCCAAAACCATGGAAATTAAAGCGAGCAATTAAGAATAAGTTAAAAGGGATGCCTATTTCTCCGTACTGGTCGGAATGGCATAAAACATATCGTTTAGTTTTAGAAGAAAGTAATGAAAAGTGTTTTAAAGTTAGAAACTTGATTAAATGTTGGGTGTCAAAAAATCTTGTGTCCTAGGTATGTAGAGGCAAAAGAAATTAAAAATAAGTCTAGCGAAAGAGAAATTAAACTAGAATTCTATTTTTACCAATTAATTATTGATAGAAACTAAAAGATAAAAATGACGCATTATTATAATGTATTTGGTTGGAATATAAATTCAGATATTGAGCTTGTAGAACTATGGGAGGGTGATGAAAATACGACAGTTGATGTAGTTATTAAAAGGGCAGAATTATCTGATAATTTGGAAGGTGCAGTAAAAAGAGGAATTGGATTTCAAATAAAACCAAAACACTATTTTCTTGTGATTGAAAAGGTCGCAAAGTTTCATGTGATAGATGGAAATGAAATACATATTGATATTCATCCTGAAGCTCAATTGAAAGATGTAAAAGTATTTTTATATGCTTCTGTATTTGGTGGTCTTTGTTATTTAAGAGGAACCCTTCCATTACATGCTGGGGCAATTATGCACAACGGAAATGCGTATTTATTTACTGGAAATACAGGAGCAGGAAAGTCAACAACTGTGGCGGCATTGCAAAAGAGAGGTAATGCTGTTCTAACAGATGATTTAGCACCACTAAAATTTAATGCTTTAAATCAAGCAACCCTATCTCAAGGGATTTCTCGAATCAAATTGTGGGGAGATGCTTTAGATCAAATTTCTATACCATATTTGCCAGAAGATCAAATAAGAGATGACGTAAAGAAATTTCATACTCCTGTATATAAGAAATTAGAAGAGAATGAATTTTTAGTTAGAAAGATTTTTGTGTTAGAACCTCATGGTAAATTAGAATTAACTTGCACTGAGCTAAAGGGGAAAAAGAAAATTGTTGAAGTGATGAAGCATACTTTCAGAACTCAATTAATTGAGGGATTTGACCTGAAAAAAAGTCATTTCGAGAAATGCGCCCAATTAATAAATCAGGTTCAGATTTATAAAATTAAACAACCTCGGAAAGAGAATAAATTAGAAGAGTTAATCGATTTAATTGAGCAACAGATAAAAATGTGAAAAATCTAATTTGGCTAGCATCCTATCCTAAATCTGGTAATACCTGGCTTAGAGCTTTTTTATCAAACCTTATATTTGATTCTAAATCACCGGTTAGTATCAATCAGCTAACGCCCAAATATTGGGCGAATGACAACCGGTTGATTGAGAAATATTCTGATTTTGAGCCTTCAGAATTAACAGAAGAGGAAGTGCTTGCGTTGAGGCCTGAAATATATAAACAACATTCTATCGCTTCTCCCAATTTTCCTTTTTTTAAGATTCATGATGCATTTTATATAAATAAAAAAAATAGGCCATCAATACCCTTAGAATGTACCTTTAAAGTTGTTTATTTAGTAAGAAATCCGTTGGATGTTGCTGTTTCGTTTGCTCACCATCAACAGTTATCATTTGATGAAATAATTCAATTCATGTCTGATAAAAATGCTATTCTAGGTAAGGATTTGTATCGCTACAACCCCAATTCTACGGAGATATTGCTTTCGTGGTCGGACCATGTAAAGAGCTGGATGAATTCAAATACCGATTTGTTAATCCTGAAGTATGAGGATATGCATTTGGAGCCTTTAAGGACTTTTAGTGGATTAGTTAAATTTCTAGATTTAGATTATTCTGAGAGAGCAATAAAAAAAGCAATAAAGTTTAGTGATTTTAATATTCTAAAGGATCAGGAAAAAGAAGAGGGATTTGGTGATAGAAATCTGAAATCGGATTCTCATTTTTTTAGAAATGGCAAGGTAGGGAGTGGCTTAGATGAACTGTCAATGAAACAAAAAGAGAGAATTAGATCAGACCATGAAGAAATGATGAAGTACTTTAATTATTAATTGAAGTATACCAATTGCAAGTATTAGATTATTTCTATTTTTACAAAAAAAGAGGATGAATTTTACAGTTGAAAATACCATAGAGCGATCAGGAGAAGTTATTTCTAGTGAGGTAGAGAATGAATTAGTAATGATGAGTCTTGAAAATGGGAAATATTACGGGATAGATTCTATAGGTGGAGATATCTGGAAAATGATTGAGGCTCCTATTTTAATAAGTGAGATTTGTGATCGTTTAATGAAAGAATATAATGTAGATGAATCAACTTGTAAGCGGGATCTATTTGATTTTTTAGATCAATTAAAAGAGCAAGGATTAATAAAAGTTATATAAGTGAGTTTTATTTCTAGTAAGGAATTTAATAGCTTATTACTTTCTTAGTAATCGGCATTGTATGGTTTGTTATTTAGAATTCCCGAAAGTAGAAACTACCTTAAATTGATACCTTCCCTTAGCCCCCGTGATTATCTGACTTCCTGAACGTGTCCAAGCGTGGGCTTTTAATTTCAGAGCTTCTTCATCCTTTGTCAATCCAAAATAAATAGTAGACGAAATTCCTCGTCTGTTGAGCATGAATTTACAAGTAATTGCTTGCTCTAAACATAGACTTCTAAATGGAGTATGTCTACTTACCTTTCTGATTACCCTACCTATTTTTACAGAAGTTTCTTCTTGTAGAGTGGGAGTTTTTCTTGTCGTTTCAGTCATGTGTTCGCCCAATCTTTTTGCAATTACTCTAAATGGTAGAAAGAGCACTAGAAGTCTAGCAATAAATAGGAGAGAAATAGTTTCAATAAACAGGAGCTTGTCCTGAATAGGTGCTTTTAGAAAAGTAACAAGTTTGTTGTTTTTTGACTCTATTGCTTTGGTTTCTTCCTTTTTCTTATCAGACCTTGATTTGTTTCGGTGCGGAAATTCTTGATTCGGGACTTCTTTTCCTAAAAAATGACAGAGTCTTGTCCACTGATCTACTTCTTTTTCTATATCTATAATCAATAAATCTTCAGGTCTATTTTTAAAATACTCCAAAACTCCCTCATTGTGCTTCCTGTATCGCTTAAGGTAGATTTCCTCATTGTCGATTGGAGATGCTTCACCATAAATTATTTCTCGAATTTCGGTCTCTGTTGTTTTAAAATATTGTAGAGCACTTCTTAACCAACTGTTTTCTTCTCGAATGGTTAAAATAAACTTGCTTCCAGGATAAAAGGCATCTATTTCTTTGTAAAAAAGTGGCCAAGGATTATCGCAAAAAGCATCGTATGGTTTTATGACCTCTAATATTTCTTGGGATTGGTGATTCCGTATTAATTCAATTAAATTTTTATCTGGAATTAAATCTTGAAGTATTCCCAATCTCCTACAAACCCTGTATCCCATCATTTGAAAAGCGGTTGCTAAACTTGAAGTTCCAGTTTTGTGAAATCCAATACAAAATACCTTCTGATTCATAAAGCTAAATTGAACATATATGTTGAAATACTAAAACTACTAAAAGGACAAAATCAATTATTTTGATCACTTTTGGAGTATTGAATTTATAGAGATACTACTTAAAGAACTGTATAAGATGAATGAAGATATATAAGCCGTGATCGTTTCTCATAAACATAAATTTATTTTTATAGCCATTCCTAAAACGGCCACACATGCCATTCGTTTTGCGTTAAGAAAGCATCTCGGCCCAGATGATTGGGAGCAAGTGGAGTTATTTCATCAAAGTAGGTTGCCATTTAGTGAGTTTGAGCATGTAAATCATGGCCACATTACCTCTTTAAAAGTAAGGCAAGTTATTAATGATGAAATGTGGAACTCATACTTCAAGTTTACATTCGTCCGAAACCCTTTTGATCGTTTTGTTTCCTATGCTTTTTATAGACACCGGTCTTCGGAAATATTTACAAAGAATAAGCTAGGAATGATGAAGTTGCTTTTCAAGAACCCTACTTTAAATAACGATATCTTATTTAAACCCCAATGGAGTTTTGTTTCAAATGAGTTTGATGAGAATTTAGTTGACTTTATTGGGCGTTTTGAAAATTTGCAAACTGATTTTGATGAGGTCTGCAAGAGAATTGGATTGCCACAAATAAAGTTAGAGTCACATAACCCAACTAATCACAAAAATTATAAGCAATACTTAGATAAAGAGTTGATAGATTTAATTTCCAACTATTATATGGATGATCTAGAGCAATTTGATTATAGTTTATGATTAAATAATTTTTCTCAAGACCTCCACAATCCTTTCCGTAGCCTTTCCATCCCACAATTCAGGTATTTTAGACTCTTTGGTTCCATCTACTTCTTTTATTTTTGATAGGATAAGATTTTTATCCAATGCCAACAATTGATTGGTTCCGATTTCAATCGTGGAAGGACGTTCAGTGTTATCTCTTATGGTCAAGCAAGGAACTTTTCTAAATGTTGTTTCTTCTTGAATTCCGCCGCTATCTGTGAGAACTACTTTCGCATTTAGAATTAAGTGTTGAAAAGCAAAATAATCAATAGGTTCCAATTGAATGATGCTTGGATTGTTGTCTATTAAATGATTAAGTCCAAATTTTATTATTTTGCTTTTTGTCCGTGGATGAATGGGAATGACCACTTTTAGATCCTTCGAGATCTCATTGATTAATTCAAGGATGATCTGCAGTGATTTCTCGTTGTCAACATTTGATGGTCGATGGAAAGTGGCTAGGATATATTTTTCGGGCTTTAAGTTGAGTGTATTAAGAATTTGATTAGACTGAATATCTTCATCAAAGGCAACTAAAGTATCTATCATGGTATTACCTACGAAGAAGATTTGCGCTGCATTAACACCCTCGATTCTTAAATTATCGATTCCACTTTGCTCCGTCACAAAAAAGTAATCAGAAATTTTGTCTACAGCAATTCGATTAACTTCTTCTGGCATTTCTAAGTCAAAGCTTCTCAGTCCACTTTCCAAATGGGCAATTTTAATAGCTTGATTATTTGCGGCAACTGCAGCGGCATAAGTGGAGTCCACATCTCCCACAACAATAACTAGATCTGGATTCTCTACTGAGAAAAGTTGTTCCAACTGCAGGATAAGCTCTTTTACCTTTTCCGTTCGATTGCCTTCTGTGGTAGATAAGTTGAATTTGGGCTTTTTTAGTCTCAGTTGATCAAAGAAAATGGCAGACATTTGATCATCAAAATGCTGTCCAGTATGCACCAAATCGAATTGGAATTCACTTGAGTATTTGCTGAATTCTTTTTCGAATTGAGTAATTTTTATAAAATTTGGTCGTGTTCCAACTACACAAAGCACTTTCGATTTTGACATTTCTGATTTTTGATGAGGGTTCAAATATACTTGTTCATTTCAAATTGAATCACCCAGTAAAAAATAATTTTAATTCTATAATTCGCTCATGTTGAATTGTATTAAAACTTATTGTACATTGCTCCTCAAAATAACCATTATACCTTGAATATGAAAAAAGTTGTAAGTGCATCATTATTAGCGCTTAGTTTGTTCTTTTCTAATGAAACTGTTGCGCAGGAAAATTCAGTTACTACGCAGAATTCGAGTGAAAACTCATTTTTAGGTCGTGTAATTCAAAGAACTAGTATCTCACCGCATGTTGGAGTATTACATTCTTGGGGTGATTTTAAAAAGGATGGTTTTTTACCTTCTTTTGTTCAACCTGAATATAATAAATTAGGTTTTGGAATAAATGGAGATTTCCACCTAACAAATTATTTAAGTATTAGTGGGGGAGTACTATATGGATCTTTAGAGGGTCGGCTAGATGATGTAAATACTACTGGTGCAGTAAATGAGCCGTATGATTTAGGTGTTGGGATACAATATAATACCAACATTTTGGAGTTAATGTTGCCTCGTATTGATTTAAATGTGACTCGCCTAATCTTTAAAGATAAGGTGAAGTTTTTTAATAAGGTTTCTTTTGGAGTTTTCGCCAGTTATAGTTTGGTAAAGTATGACTCAAAAATATATGCTCAAAGTGATGAGGATGTAAGCTTATTGTACAGTAAAACTAGAGGAAGAACTGGAAAAACTACGGAGGCTGTAGCTTCATTTGGAGGTAAAATATCATATGTTGTTAACAATAAATTAGATATTTCACTAGAGGCATCTTTACGAAATGTGTTTAATGATAAATTGGATGCATGGGTAGCAGGAGATCATAATGATGCATACAGCTATTCTGCAATTGGCATTACTTATTATTTGAAAAAACGCGATTATATTGTAAAAAATCAGATGACTGATGTTGAGGAACTACCTATAAAATCGGCAGAACCTATAGTGCAGGAAGAAACTAAGGTCGTGAAAGAAGATACTAAGATTGAAAAAAGCAACACTATTTTTGGAAAGTACGAATATAAAAAGTTGCCGATGAATAATGAGGCGATTGTTGTACTTGATGAAAATGGACTTCCAATTGATACCATTTATACCAATGAGTTTGGAATTTTTGAATACAACAAATTAAGTCCTGATCAAAAAGTGTCATTCAAGCCATTAAACATTGATCAATTAAATGGTGACGATGTATCCTTGTTCACTATGGATAAAAATACTGGCGAGACCATAAAAGAATTTACATTTCCTTCTAAAAAAGCAGAGGTACCAGTAGTTGTTGAGAAACCTGTTGTAGAAAAGGCTGTTACTCCAACTAAAAAGGAGTCTAAGGAGGTTGCTTTGAGTGAGGATGAAGGCTATTATGTTTCTATTGCAGCATTTAGAAAGGAGAAAACTGCTCGAATTATGGCAGATGAGGTTTCAGAAACTGGACTTACTCCAACTATAATTAGAAATTTACAAGACTCATGGTATTTAATTACAGTGAGTAGACATACTACTAAAGTTGAAGCATTGAAAGAAATGCAAGTGATTAGAGAAAAAGGATTTCCAAAAGCTTGGGTACATATCAAACGAAAGTTATAATTTTGGGGTTGCTCAGACTTTAGTAGCGATTTAATAAAATGCTGATAAGGTTGGCTTCAACTTTTTTTATTTTCATTTAGATGTTTAATATTTTTTCAAGAGCTTCCATATCCAGTCTATCAAAGTATAGTGTTGTATGGCTAATTGTGGTAAGTCTTTTTTCTTCGTGTATTCCAACGAAGAAAATTACTTACCTGTCAGATGTGTCTGAAGGTTCTAAATTTGCTGTACAGGATTTGAATTATTTAATACGACCCGGAGATCGATTCTATATTAAAGTGGTAGATCCTTTGGCAAATTCTATGGTCGGTGGCATGGAAAGTAGCTCAGGTAATGCGACTCAAACAGTGAATATAATTAATCAAGCACCAACTATACACGATTTTATCGTTAAAGAGGATGGTAAAATTGATTATCCCATGATTGGTGAAATTGATGCATCTGGCAAAACGATCACGGAACTTAGAGCGGAAATATATGAAAAATGTAAAGGGTACATTACTAACCCTTCGGTTAAAATTTACATGACCAATTACAATGTAACGATTTTGGGAGAAGTGAATAATCCTGGTTTTTATCAGTTAATTACCAATAATCCTACTATTTTCGATGCCATTGGTTTAGCTAGTGATCTCACAGATTTTGCAAATAGAAAAGTAATTAAGTTAATTCGAAAAAATGAAGGTGAGCTTACTGTTCATTACCTGGATTTAACCTCCACTGAATTTATTCAATCTCCTTATTACTATATTCAACCCAATGATGTGATTCATGTTGCCCCATTAAAAGTAAAAAAGTTTAGTAGCGATAATGCACTGCCTTTAGTTCTTTCTGTTATTACTACAATTATCACAGTCGTTTCAATTACATCAAGATGAGTACAGAAGATTTAATTGAACAGTCTAATCGACAGGAAGTTTCTAGATTTAAAGAGAGTGTCAGTAAATTCTTGAAGAAGTGGCCGAGGTTACTGCTTTCTATAATTCTTTCAGTTGCTGTTGCATATATCTACCTTGGATTTAAATCCAACGTATATAAAGTAGAAAGTGTTATTCAGATAAAGAAAAGTAATCGAATGGAAGATCCAGGAGATTTGATATTTGGTGGAAGAATGATGTCCCGGTTTACTGGAGTTACTGATGAAACTATTATTTTCAAATCTTATCCATTGGTTAAGAGTGTTGTAGAGGAGTTGGACTTGGAGGTTGAGTATTTCGTTGAAGAAGGATTTAAAACGCAGGAAATTTATCAGAACAAGCCTTTTACATTCAAATATGACAGAAACAAGAGTCAAAAAATCCCCGAAGGTGTTCAGTTTGAAATAAAGCTGCTGGATGATAGTCGATTTGAAGTCAATACAACTTCACCTTTCGAGGGTAAGTTGGTTCAAAATGTAGGAGAATTCAATACTTTAATTGAATTGGGAACCTTTTCTTTTGTGTTAATCAAGAATGAGAGTTTTGGCAAAAACTCAAATTTTGAAAGTACTTACTATGTTCGTCTTAGGTCGGTGCAACAGACAGCATACTCATATAAGAATCAATTGAATTTCGAGGAAGGAGAAGCATTGTCTAGTTTACTGACAATGTCCATTAAATCCAATGTGCCTGAAAAATCAATAGCTTTTATTAATGGGTTGGTGGATAAATATATTGAACAGAGCTTACAAGATAAAAACGAAGTCGCAAAGAATACGGTTGAATTTATTGATCAACAGTTAGCAGTTATTTCAGATTCTCTAAATCGAAAGGAACAGAATTTGGCTGATTTTAAATCGTCAGAATCGATTGGGAGTTTAAGTGCAGAAGGTTCAGTGCTTGTGCAGAAATATAACGAAATAGAAACAGAGAAAGCGAAGTATGAGGTGATGCAAAAGTATTACAACTATTTGCAAGAGAAATTAGTTGATAAAGATGGGCAAAACTTGGAGAATTTGATTGCACCATCAGCTTTTGGTATTGAGGATCTTATCGTGAATGAGTTGGTTAAGAACCTTATCGAATTGAATTTAACTCGAAGTAAGTTGATGAAGGATGGGAATACTAAAAGTCCTTTGTTGAGTCAAGTAGAGAATAGAAGAATTGAAGTAATTGGAGCCTTAGAGGAGAGTATTGAAAACTTGGCGAAAGCGAACAAGATATTGTTGAATGATTTAAATAATCGTTCTAACCAATTAAGTAATAGCGCTCAAAAATTGCCTGCAACACAGTTGAAACTGGTGAATTTAAATCGTTTGTTGAAATTGAACGAGAATATTTATTTGTTCTTGATGGAGAAACGATCATCTGCGGCAATTACGATGTCTTCAAATACACCTGATTGCAAAGTAATAGAGCCAGCCATGCTTAATCCATTGAATCCTATAGCACCTAATCGCAAAATGCACTTCTTGATTGCGATATTATTAGGCTTGGCTTTGCCAACAATCATATTTGTGTCGATGGACTTCTTAAATGACACCGTTCGAGATAAGGATGATATCACTAGTACAACAGATATTCCTGTGATGGGTATTATTCCTAATTCTAAACATATCGAAAACAATAGAATAGTTTTTGATCAACCAAAATCTGCCCTAGCAGAGGCTTTTAGAACTATTCGGACTAACTTGACTTTTTACCAACAGAAGAAATCCTCCTTTGTGATTATGGTTACTTCAACAGTTGCCAGAGAAGGAAAGTCATTTTGTTCAATTAATTTGGCTGCCTCGCTCGCTGCATCAGGAAAGCGAACCGTTTTATTGGGTTTTGATTTGAGAAAACCACAAATTCATAATTACTTAGATCTTGAGAATAATGCTGGAATCAGTAGCTACCTTTCTGGGAATGCCAAAGTGGATGATATTGTGCTTAAAACTGCTCAGCCGAATTTGTTTGTGATCAGTTCAGGTCCTGTTCCTCCAAATCCAGCAGAGTTAATTTCTACTCCAAAGACCAATGAATTAATCGCTGATATGAAGAGGCAGTTTGATTATGTGATTATCGATACTCCTCCAATTGGTTTGGTAGCTGATGCGTTATTGCTGCAGCAAGAGTCTGACTTGAATTTATACATCGTAAGACAGAATTATTCGAAACGAGAGTTCTTGAATCAGATCAATGATTTCTATAAAACCTCCAAATTGACCAATCTGAGTATTGTGTTAAATGACGTGGATAAGAGTTCCAACAATAATTACGGATATTACGAAGAGGAATCCAAAAAGACCAAAAGGAGTCTGTTTAAAACTAACAAGGGTTAATTTATTTAAATGAACTTAAATAAATTAAAGTCATTGTTTGATGTGCAGACAAAGGTGCTATTCAAAAATTCCTCGTGGGTGTTAGGTGGTAATCTAACTCGTTCGGCTCTGGTTTTTTTAAGAGGAATTATTATTGCACGAGGGTTAGGAGTAGAATTATACGGAACCTTTACTATTATTTCCGCATTTGCCGGCAGTATTCAACAGTTTCTAAATTTTACATTGAGTTCCACTATTATAAAATTTGGAGCTAGTTATCTTTCTAATAAACAAAATGACAAGTTAGCTGCACTCATAAAAAGCGGTTATTATTTCTCGTCAATAGTGGCGGTGATATCTACCTCAATAATCGCTTTTTTAACCATATTTGTTTACGATGTTTTCTTAGATAAACCCGGATTGCAATGGTTTATACTGATGTATGCAATCATTTCGTCTACCATGTTTATCGATAATATAAGCACTACCTTATTGCAGCTCTATTATAAGTTCAAACAAGCTGCCATAATAAATATCGTAGTAACTATTATTGATTTATTGATTATCGCCATTATTGTATTATTCAATCCTAATAATTTTACCTACTTTTTTATTGCATTAGTTTCTAGTCGACTATTGGGTAGTGTTATTTTGAATATCGCCACATTTAAAATTGTAAAAACTAGTGTACTGCCATATTTAAAAACCTCTATTCGAATTCTTAAAGATGACTCTAGGGTCTTAGTAAATTATACGGTAGCTAATTCGGGAAGTAGAGCCATTAAATCATTAATCAATAATGGAGATGTATTGCTTTTGGGTTCAATGTTAGGTCCTGTTCCTGTTGCCTTTTATAATATTGCTAAAAAACTAGCATACATGATCTTAATTTTTATAGATCCATTGACAAATACTATTTTTCCTCAATTGTCAATTTTAATCGCAGATCAAAAATTTGATGAAGTAAAAAAGATGATTTATAGAATTACAAAATTATTGATGATCCCTTCTATTGCTTTCGTGGCTATTGTTTATTTTCTTAGAGACTACATCATTGTTTTAACCTACGGCAAGGAATATTTAGAGGCAGCAAAACCATTTCTATTTTTAACGATCAATGCAGTAGTAGGAGCCATTTTATTTTGGAACTTGCCATTATTGTTAAGTTTGGGAATGGCAAAATTTCGTTTTTACATTAACGTAGTTTCATTATTGTTAGGAGGAATTGTAGCTTACTTGCTTATTCCAACTTATTCCACTAACGGAGCAGCAATTGGATTGTTGGTGGCAAATAGTTTTGTAATTGGTGTATTTTGTTATGTTTCTATCACTAAAATTAATAACCCTAACTTTTTGAAAAGTTATGAGTAAACAGTTTAATGCATCTTCTAAACTTAATTTATTAAAGTATCCAAAGGAAGCATTCCAATACTTCAATAATAATAAATCACCGTTTCATGATCAGTTGATTCTGAATGCGGCGAAGAAACTCTTAGGTGCTAAATTTAAAAAATCATCTTGGATACTAGCATTAAAAGAAGTTGAAAGCAAGGACTACGTTTTGCCTTATACAAAAGATACTTTGATTGCAGGAAATAATATTAATACTTTGCTAGGTAAATGGTTGTATTGTTCTGTCAGGGCAATGAAACCTGAAGTGCTAATTGAAACTGGAATTGCTCATGGAAATTCTTCTTGGGTGATTTTAAATGCCCTTAAGAAGAATGAAAAGGGAGTTTTATATTCATTCGATTTGCCGAATAAAGATACCAATGCAGCTTATAATTTTGGTAAAAAGGAACCTGAAACTGGATGGGTTGTTCCTGATGAATTGAGACAAAATTGGAAAATGATTATCGGTGATAGTCGAGAAACATTGCCGAATACGTTAAAATCATTGGGAGAGATTGATTTCTTTTTTCATGATAGCGATCATTCTTATGATCATATGTTGTTCGAATTTGAAACTGTTTATCCTTTTTTAAAAAATGGAGGAATACTCTCAAGCGATGATATCAATAAAAATAGTTCCTTTCAGGAGTATACAAAAGCGAAAGAAATGAATACTATTCTATTTACAAAAGGTGGTTGTGCAGTTAAATAAAAAAACTAAAGTTTATTATTTTACGCCTTTTGATATTTTGAGGCCAAGAACAAATCAGATTTCTGATGTTCGTTTTTGCGAAGGCTTTGCACAAAATAGTTGTGAGGTGACTTTTATAGCACCTTTTGTCTATCGTAAAGACAATCTAAAAAAGCGAAAAGTTTTGGACTTCTATGGAGTAGAGGATAAGTTTAAAGTTCGTTATTTACCTACTTTATTTTTTAGCGAAATTGATGGTAAGGCAAACTTGCTAATTATTTTATTCTTGAATTCTCTGCTTTTTTTATGGATTTTATTTCAATCTATCTTTCAAAAAGGAGAGATTCTCATCATTTCTAGATCTCCAATTTTATTGTATCCATTTTTGAAAATGAGAACTATTTTCAAAAATAGAGTTAAAGTAATAAGTTGGATTCATGAGATAAAGAAAAATAAAGCAGACCAATATGTGTATAAAAATGCTGATTTTCTATGGGGAACTAATTCGGCAATTACGATTGACTTAAAGAATCTGTATCATATTCCAGATGAGATATTGGGTGTGACGAATAACCCTGTCTCACAAAGTCAGGTAAAAGCCACAGTTTCTAAGAACGGAGCAAGACAAATTATAGACATTCATAAGAGTCCATTAATCGTATACACTGGTAAATTGTTTATCGATCAGTTAGAAGTGAGATACCTGTTAGATGCAGCTAAAGAATTGCCTCATTACACCTTCTTGTTTACTGGTGGGAAATCTAACGTGGTAAAGTATTTCAAAGATTGGTGCACAAAAAATAAAATGAGCAATGTGGTTTTAGTCGGTTATCTGCACGATTATACTCAATTGAAATATTATCAGCAAGCTGCAGATGTCCTGGTTTCATATTATACCAGTAAAGAGCATGATGTTAGATATAATTTTCCGCAAAAAATAGTAGAGTATATGCTCACTGGAAATCCAATAGTAACTCCTAATTTTGAAGCAACTCGAGATGTATTAAATGAAGAGAATGCTATATTCGTTGAACCAGAGAATTTGGAATCCCTGAAAGGTGGGCTGATAGAGGCAGTAGAAAATAGAGATGTCTCAGAAAAAAAGGCAAAAATTGCTATGCAGAATGCTCAAAATTATACTTTTAAGAAAGCAATTGAACGATTATTAATACCTGTATTGAAATAATGCAAGTGTTTCAGTCATATCTGATTAAATATGTCAATGTCGCTTGTGTTTCAAAGTTGGATTACATTCAATCTTTGGTTGATGTATCCAAGAATTATAAAAAGTATGCCCCAAAAGTTATACGGCTTTTTAAAAAGAGCTCCGAAGATGAAAAACAAATAAATAGAACTGAAACAAGAATTGAAATAGAACCATATAATGGCAATAACAATTTTGTTTTGGAGATGAGTTCTCTCATTGAGAATGAATTAAAGAAAGATCTTTTAGGGGCTTATATTCATGGTAGCCTAGCTACTAATGAAGAAATCCCTTATAGTGATTTTGATGCATTAGTTATCTTAAAAGATGCTGTATTTGAAAGCGAGGAAAGGTTGGCCAGTGCAGCTTTAAAGCTACATCGATTGCAAAGAATTATGCATGAATTTGATCCACTTCAGCATCACGGGTGGTTCGTTATGACAGAAAGTATGTTGGATAATTACCCTAACTTGTATTTTCCTCCAGAATTGTTTGAGTTTTCAAGATCTTTATTTAAAAATCAAGGATTAAGTTTTTCTATTCAATACGAGGAACTGTCAAAAGAAGAATTTCTAAAGCCCTTTGTTCAATTGTCCAACAGTGTGCAAACTAAATTAAAGAGTGGTGCTCAACCAAAGAATAGTTTTGTTTTGAAGGGCTTATTGAGCGAATTTATGTTGTTGCCTGCATTGTATTTACAAGCAAAGTATAAACACGGAGTTTATAAGAAAGATAGTTTTCGATTGGCAGATAAGGATTTTGAGAAAGGGGAGTGGGAGATCATGAATAAAGTGTCAACTATTCGAGAAGAATGGGAGTATAAATTATCCCCTTTGCAAAAAAGAGTACTAACTTCTAAGTTATTTTTGGTTAGAAGAATAGGTCGTAGATTTGCACCAAGTGTTGCTTCTCAAATCTCAATAAAAATAGATCACGCATTTTTTAATGAGATGCTCGATTTAGTGATTTTAATGAAGAGAAAGTTGTCTGTTTAACAAATCGGGACTTTTTTTATTTGATAAGAAATAAGAATGATTAGAAATTTAGGAGCAGTAATAGTTGATCAATTGCGCTTGGAGTTCATTAAGTTTTGTTTTAATGAACTTGGAAGTAAGGATAGATTACTTGACCTAGGTTGTGGAGTAAAACCTTTTCAAACGATTTATAATGAAAAGGTGAAAAGCAGTGTTGGTGTAGAAGTAGAATCAACTTTACACGATCAATCGAAGGTAGATTTTTTTTATGATGGAATCAACCTACCCTTTAACGATAATGAATTTGATGTGGTCCTTTCTGCTGAAGTAATGGAGCATGTTCCATATCCGGAAAAGTTTCTATCCGAGATTTGTCGTGTGCTACGTGATGATGGGGTTGCGATTATTACAGTACCATTTTTGGTTCCACTTCATGAACAGCCACTTGATTATTATAGATATACCGAGTATTCCTTGCGGGACTTAGTAAAGAATACAAATTTTTCGATGGAATATTTGGAGGTGTTTGGAGACTATTTTAGTGTTGTAATTACTCTGTTGATCATCCCACATTTGAAATTTTGGAACTTCTTTGGGAAAAAATTTCGCCTTCCTATTTTAAGTACTCGATTAAATCCATTTGTATTTTTATTGATTTATCTCCCACAGAAATTGTATTTAGCATTAAGGAAAGTAAATGCTTTCAGGAAAATGTTTAATAAAATGAATTATGCACCAAGTGGATATGGGATCATGATAAAAAAGAACCAACAATTATGACTTATCAATTCCTTGGGACACCTAAATATATTGCTCCAGAAGCTTATGAAATTACAGTGGATAAAATTGTTGAGCTGCTAAATCAGGAAGATTCCATTCGTGCAGTCTATCGTTTGGGGAATGTCAACCACCCAGGAATTTCTGATATTGATCTCATTGTTGTTTTTAAAAACGGGACAAGTTGTCTATTGAACCCAATCGAGTCTTTAGATAAAGATGATAAATATCTTTTAACGCACAATTTGTTTGGCGCCTCAGAGGATCAATTCAAAAAAGTACTGCCATATAGTTTTTGGGATAATTTGAAATGCATTTGGGGTGAGCCGGTAGAAATTGATGCAGATCAAGTTAAGCTGTCATTAGAACAGGAATCCTTTTATAAACAACAAGTAGGGCTAGAGTTTTTGCAAAAAAATTATATAGAGCTGAGCGTTCAAAAGAAGTACGGAGTAATAAAGCTAAGAAGTATTATTCAGGAAATTAAGGGAGTGCGTTATGATTTGGATTTTTTAGGCATTGAGGGTTTAGAGATAAATAAATTGATGATGGGTTTCTTAAGTCGATTAGATCATTGGTTTGAGCAATCCTTCGATCCGATAGAATTTAGTCAATGGTTGGATCAGTACCATCTAGCCTTGGAAGATGCAATTATTCAAGTCAATCGTCGATTGAAAATTTTATGGGTGCCAAGAGAAGGAGATTTAAATTATGGAAGAAATATTTTAATCAAAAAGGGTGAACGACTTCAATGCAGTACATCGGGACTTTTCTTGCCGGCTTGGTTTCTTGCCAAACATAAAAAAATCTATAATGCGCATCAACGGTTGAATCAATTCGAAATAACGATGCAATATCACACTGAGGATAGCGAAAGTATGAACATTAAACGATTTAAGGCTTTTGAGACACATCAACTTGAGAACAAACTGAATTATCCTCATTTCGGTCCTTTGATGACTACTTTAGCAAGTCAATTTATTTAATGTTTTGAATTAGTGATGAAAGTTTTACACGTGATATGGAATGCAAAATTTGGTGGGATTGAAAAACTTGTTTACGACCTTTCTATTGTTCAAAGTTTTGTGAGTGAAATAGAACCACACATTTTCATCGCAAAGAAAGAAGGAGAGTTTCTAGAGAAATTTGAATCATCTATTATCCAGCTTCGGTTTTCTAAACTGAATAAAGGGTTCGATTTAAACATTGCAGAATATTTAAAAATTCGTTCTTTGTTTAAGCAGTATGAGGTAGTTCATTTTCATATTTTTAATCCACTCATTATTTTATGCTCACTTGGTTTAGATTGTAAGATAGTATTCACTGAGCACGGTAATTTTGGGTTTGGCAGAAAAAGAAAGCGATCCGATGGTTTAATGAGCGGGTTGAAGAAAATCTTTTTGAAGAAGGTGGCTTCATGGGTTACTTATAACTCTCATTTTACAAAAGAAAGCTCTGAACGTCTCTATGGATTAGAAAATCAAAAAAATGCCTCGGTGGTCTACAATGGAATTCAATTTCAAGAGATGAGTCCGGAAGCGATATCTCCAGAAATAACCGAATTGAGAGCTCAGTTGGAGGGTAAAGTAGTTGTTGGAACAATTTCACGTTTTGTTTCTTTTAAGCGAATTGATCGTCTAATTTTAGCTTTCTCGAAGTTAAAAAATAAAGGCGATTGTGTTCTTTTGTTAGTAGGAGATGGAGTTTTAATGTCGGAACTAAAGAAGCAAGTAGAAGAATTAAAAATCACTAATTCGGTTATTTTTGCTGGTTATGTGAGTAATGTGCAAGAATATCAACAGTTAATGGATGTCTGCGTATTTCCATCGCAGTCAGAATCGTTTGGACTGGTTGCCATTGAAACCTTATCGATTGGCAAACCAACCATTGTTTTTGCTGATGGGGGTGGTATAAAAGAAATTGTTGGAGGGTTAAACCACAACGATATTGTAAAAAATGAGTCCCAATTGGCGGAACGATTGGAATATTATATCAATGGGATGGAATCGCCAAATGAAACTAAAATAGCAAGAATTAAATACGCGAAAGAATTTAGTATTGAGGTATGTTGTGAGAAGTTTAATGATATTTACCGTCAACTAAACGAAGCGAACACTAATAAGCGATAAATCTCACTTAGAGAATGGAAAATACGGGAGAAATAGAGAAGGATTTTTTAGCAAAACGCGATACCTATTTTCAAGAAAATTATGTCAAGGAAACAAAGACGAACTACTTGAGAAGGTATAGAAATGAGCTGATAAGAAGGGAAATTGAAGAATTGAGCACTGTAAGAACTGTTCTTGATGTTGGGTGTGGCCCTGCTATTCTATACCCTGAGCTGTTGGAAAGGTGTGAGACCTATCATGCCATGGATCTGGTGGAATCTAATCTAGAGAAATTAAAGAGTCAACATAATGCAGATAAAATAAAAACGATTCAATCAGATTTAGATCGTTTTGTTCCAGAAGAGGGCGCTTATGATGTGATTATTAGTTCTGGTTCAATCGAATATGCCAATGATTTCGAAAGTATTATTAAAGTTTTAGTAAAGGCGCTCAAACAAAATGGAACCTTGATTATCTCATTCCCCAATCAAAATAGTCCTTATCGGATTTGGGGGGAACTGGTTTACCGAAATATTAGAAATTTATTCAGGAAAGAGAAAGCACCCTCCTATAAACGAGCCTTATTCAGTGAAGATTTTGTCAGAAAGCAACTTGCTTTGAATGGATCTGAAAACAAAATCACAGTAAGATATTTTGGGTTAAAGCTATTGTTACAGCCATTGGATGCACTGTTTGTTGATGTCGATTATAAGATTTTAAATTATTTTAATAGTCGCCCGGATAGTAACCTAAGTAATTTGTCACAGGAGTTTCTGGTAGTATATCAACAATAAAAAAGAGAAGAGCAGGATTAGTTTTAAATTCGCTCTAAAGTGGATTAACAATGGAGAATTCTAAAGTTATTATAGTTACCAATATACCCAATCAATATCGGGTGCCACTTTTTAATGAATTGAACAATCAATTGATTTTAAAGGGTAAGGAGCTCTTGGTTGTTTTTGCAGCGAAGAGCTATCAAGCACGAAAGTCAATCGTTGATTTATCCGAATGTAATTTTAACTATCACATTTTAGAGCCAAGTATCTTTCGCAGCATAGAGCAAAAGCGAGGCTTGTTTTTTTATTCTGGATTAATTCGCCTCTTATTGAAAGAAAAGCCGAAAACACTTATTGTGGGTGGTTTTTCTATTTCTAGCTTTAAAGTAGCTATGCTTCAGATTTTTACTACTTTCGATTTTGTTATTTGGTCCGGTACTTTTGAAGCTGAATCAACCAAAGCAAGACCAGTTCGGTCAATAATCAGAAAGTGGCTAATAAGCAGAGTAAATCATTTAATAGCATACAGTACAAAAGCAAAACAGTACTTTATCTCACTGGGAGCAGAAGAAAAAAAAGTGGTGAATGCTGGTAATACAGTCGATGTTGAGTTTTTTAGTTCAATTAATCGTACCATAGATGAGTTGCATAGAAAGAATGAAATTTATCACCTGACATATGTAGGTTATTTGACTTCCAGAAAAAATGTTGGATTATTATTAAATGTTGTAAAGGAATTGAAAGCATATAGAACTGACTTTGTGTTGGATATTGTAGGCGATGGAGAGAGTAAATTAGAGCTGGAGCAGTTGGCAAAGGAATTGGAGATTTCTAGTTTTATAAACTTTCATGGGTTCATGCAAAAAAAGAATTTGCCGGCAGTTTTAACTAATTCTGCTATATTTCTTTTTCAAACGGATTTTGATATTTGGGGCTTAGTTTTGAACGAAGCAATGGCTGTCGGTATTCCTTGTTTGGCATCGATTAATGCTGGAGCTACAGAGGATTTAATTCAAGAAGGTACAACAGGATTTAAAGTTGATTTTTATGATTCAATAAGTGTTGCAAAAAAAATTGATTACTTACTTAGTCATCCATTAAAAATGGAAGATGTAGGCAAGAATGCTCGCGATTTTATTCAACTAAATTATTCGTTAAGCAGTTGTTCAAGTAAAATGATATCAGTAATTTAAGATGACGTATAAGAATTGGAAAATATGGGTTAGTCAATTGCCATTTTCGCTAAAGTGGTTTATCGTGCTCATCTTATTACGGCCAATAATTGATTTGTTTTACTTTTTGAAGGAGATTTCTCCCCTCATTTCTCCATTATATATCGTAGGTATTTTAACTCCTTTGTTTATTATATTCAGCTTTTTATCCAAAAAATTTCCTCAAAAAATAAAGTCACTAATTTGCGATTTGAATTTTGGAATGTGGTCATTTTTGGTAGCATTCAATCTTTCTTTATTGTTTCTTATTGATAGTGGATTTGAAGTAATTAGTGATGTGCTTAAATACAGTACGCCCTTATTTTTATTCTATTTCTTCAGGCATTTTATAAGATCAAAAGTAGATTTGATTGGTGTGCTACAAACTTTTCTTTATTCAGCATATATTCCTGCAATATTGCTGGTATATGAGCTTTTGTTTGGTGCGATAAGTCCAGAATATCTTTCTGAAGGTAGAGGAGGAGGCGCTCGGATACAAGGAGGTTATGCAGATATTATGAATTACGCAATTTATGCAACAGGTGCATTGCTTATTCAATGTTACTTTTTTCTTAGATTTAATAAATTGAAAGCAGTGACAACTAAAAAAACGATCAACCTGATCTTAGTAATTATATTCTGTTTCGTTGGTTTCATTAGTATTAAGCAGACTTCGTCTTGGGCGGTTGCACTATTTTTGTTTGCTTTGTTCATATTTTATAACTTAAAAAGTATAAAGGGGTTTTTAATCATTTTGCTATTTTCTCCACTTTTAATTTTTATTGGATTTAATACATTTAAGGATAAGATTGAACCGTTAATTGAAAAGGAATATAAAGTAATTGAAGGAGATGCAGGAATCGAACGCTCTTTTAATGGGCGGATGACTAGGTGGATAAAGTATTTTGGGATTTGGTCAGAAATGCCATTGAGCAGTAATTTGTTGGGAACTCCATTATCAAATGATAAAGAAGCATCTACCATGATTAGTGGAGGTATGCACAGTGACTTTGTCAGAGTTTTATTTTTAAGTGGGGTTGTTGGATTTTTACTTTATTTGTCTTTTTTAATGTTAATCTTTAAAAGAGGGTTTGGATTACCTGTTCCTGAAAAGTTTCTAATTTTTAGTGCGGTAGGGGCTACTTTACTTTATTCCGTTTCTGCTACGCCACTTTTGTATGTTCCTTACTTGTATTATATTCTTCCTGTTTTTTCTTATGCGGCCTTGCCAAAGCCAATTTTACAATTAAATGAGAAAAAGTAAAGTCATCATCGTCGGAAAATTGCCACCACCATACATTGGCCCTGCGGTTGCGACCAATATCATTTTAAATTCTGCATTAAATGAGCAGTTTGAATTGTTGCATTTGAATACTAAAGTCAACGCATCCATTGATGATTTTGGTAAAGGAGGAATTGGGAAATTATTTAAGAATGTAACTATCTATTTGAAGTTGTTTCGTCTTTTAAGGAATTCAAAAGCAGCTATTATTTTGATTCCGATTAGTCAAACTACTTTGGGCTTTTTGAAGGATTCAATCTTAATTCTAATCGCTTCATTATTTTCAACTAAAATTCTACTGCAGCTTCGAGGGAGCAACTTTAAGAATTGGATCAATACAGCCAATTCAATTACGGAGAAGTATGTGCGATTTTGCATGAATCGAACGGACGGAATGATAGTGCTAGGAGAGAATTTACGTCACCTGTTTGAGGGGTATTATACACCTGAACATATTTATGTTGTTCCAAATGGATGCGACATTACAATCCCTAATCGAAATATAGAATCCACAAAAGTACAACTGCTTTATTTTGCCAACTTTCTCCCTTCTAAAGGAATAAAAGAAATTTTAGAAGCCTTAGTGATTCTGAAAGTAAAAGGAATAAATACTTTTGAAATGACAGCGGTTGGAGCTTGGGATAATGAGGTTTATAAAAAGGAATGCATGGAGTTGGTAGAGAAAAATCAATTGAAAGTTCATTTTCATCCTCCCATGAGTGGAGATCAAAAGTGGCAAGCTTTCGCCAACGCAGATGTGTTTTTGTTTACACCGAATGGTCCGGAAGGCCATCCTTGGGTGATTGTTGAAGCTTTAGCAGCCGGATTGCCAATTATTTCAACGGATCAAGGAGCTATTGTAGAATCGGTCATTCATAATAAAAACGGAATCATTCTTTCCGATTCTAGTTCCAATGAAATTGCAAAAGAGTTAGAATTAATGATTTTAAATAAAGAACAACGAATAGAAATGGGGAAGGCGAGTAAAGTCCATTATGATCGTAATTTTACTGAAGCAAAAATGGTGGAGAATATTTCTAAGACCATTCATCAAATTCTGAATTAAGAGCACATGTGCGGAATAACCGGCTATATTTCTAATAAACAATGGGATTCTCAACAAATGTTGGAGGTGCTTCATCACCGAGGGCCAGATAGTGTAGGAAAATTTAAAGAAGAAATTGAGGGGCAAAATTTATTTTTAGGACATAAGCGATTAAGTATTATTGATTTGAGTGTTGGTGGTCATCAACCCATGTTGAGTGACGATCAGCAAATTGTGCTCACTTTTAATGGAGAGATTTATAATTTTCAAGAACTAAAAGCAACGTTTTTACAAGAACAGCAGTTTAATTCCACTTCTGATACCGAGGTTTTACTCAAGTTATACGAGCTAAAGGGAATTGATTTTTTACAGGAGTTGAATGGCGATTTCGCCATTTCTTTATTGGATAAAAGACTTAATCAGTTGTTTGTCATTCGTGATAGAATGGGCATAAAGCCACTTTATTATTATCATGAAAATGGCGACTTTTTGTATGCTTCTGAGATTAAAAGCATTTTAGCTGCAGGTATTAAAGCAGAGTTGAATGAAG
This sequence comes from Acidiluteibacter sp., assembly GCF_055129545.1. Taxonomy (NCBI): domain Bacteria; kingdom Pseudomonadati; phylum Bacteroidota; class Flavobacteriia; order Flavobacteriales; family Cryomorphaceae; genus Acidiluteibacter; species Acidiluteibacter sp. Next base: position 597,557 of record NZ_JBSRUB010000013.1, read on the forward strand.
CTTGTTTGCAACAGTATTTTACATTTAAATACGTACCAGAAAACAACACGCTTTTTAAGAACATTTATCGGGTTCCTGCTGCACATTATTTGGAATATGATTTAAAATCAAAAAGCTTATCGGTTAAGAAATATTGGGAACCAAAGGCTCAAAAAGAATATACTAAGCTAAATTATAAAGAGGCTCAAAAAAAGATTTATGATTTAATTGAAGATGCTTGTCGAATCCGGTTGATTTCTGATGTGCCAGTTGGAACTTTCTTTTCAGGTGGATTGGACTCATCGATTATCACTCATTTCTTAAAAGGGAATAAGGAGATCAACCATTATTGCGCAGGTAAGAATGAGAGGGATTTAAAGAAAGAAGGAACCACTTCTGACAGCTATTACGCCGAGAAATTAGCGAAAGATTGGAAAATGAACTTGGAGTTAATCACCATTGGGGAAAACCAATTGACCAAAGAGTTAATTCAGAAAACAGTTCATTTTAATGACGATATTATTGCAGATGGCTCTCAGATTCCTTCGTATTTAATCACTCAGAAAGCCGCTGAAAAGAGTACTGTCATTTTATCGGGAATGGGTGCCGATGAGTTATTTTTAGGATATGCAGGTCATCAATTACTATTGTTGGACAGTACGTTAAATAAATTGCCGAAAGTATTTACCAAGCCCCTCTTTAAAAACTTTTCTTCATTGAATGTAGCTAAAGGGCCATTTATGGCCTACAAACGCTACTTACAAAAGCTAGGAAATTACAATCAAAGAGGAAATGCGCGATTTGGATTTTACAATATAGTTGGGGACTTTGATAGCTCTCGATTGATTTTTAAGAAAGAGTCGCAAACCATCATTCCTTTTATTGCCAATTATTTCCCTGAAGGAGAAAATCCGTTTGAAGGCTTAAAGCGATTTGAACGAAATAACTTTTTGATTAAAAATCTACACTATACAGACCGCATGAGTATGGCCAATTCGGTAGAAAACCGAGTGCCATTTTTGGATCATCGAATAGTCGAATTTGCATACAGTATTCCAAGAAGTTATAAGCTAAGCAACTTAGGTAAAACTAAAAAAATCTTGAAAGATGCGTTTAAAAACGATCTGCCCGATTTTGTGACAAACCGACGAAAAGCTGGGTTTGGAATGCCGCTAAGGAGTCTTTTGGGTGATCAAAAACAAATAGATGAATTATTAGACTTGGAATTTTTCAATAATTTTGACCAATTCTCGGTTGAAGGAATTCAGCAAGTCATTGAACAACATATAGCAGGCACAAAGGATAATTCCGCTCTAATTTATGCCTTAATTACTTTTCAAGAGTGGTATAAAATGTATATTCGCTAAATGGAGCAACTGACTCAAACCTTGAAAGATGGTAACATGCAACTGATGGAAGTGCCATTCCCGGCGCTACTTCCTGGCTGTTTATTGATACGCAATCATTATTCTATTATCAGTCCTGGTACGGAAGGAAAGACGGTAAAGGATGCTCGTCTAAGCTATATTGGGAAGGCAAAAGCTAGAAAAGAGGAAGTCAAAAAAGTAATTACATCAGCCAAAACATTTGGCGTGCTTAAAACCTATAATATGGTGATGAATAAGTTGGAAGCTTATTCTCCATTGGGTTATAGTTGTGCTGGAGAAGTTGTAGCCATGGCAGATGATGTAAAAGGATTTCAAATCGGAGATTTCGTGGCTTGTGGTGGAAATACGGCAGGGCACAGTGAAATCGTTTGTGTTCCAGTTAATTTATGTGTGAAAGTAAAAAAGGATGCCTCTCTAAAAGATGCCGCTTTTGCAACCATGGGCGCCATTGCCTTGCAAGGTGTTCGTCAATCGGAATTGAAATTAGGGGAGTCCTGTTTAGTAATTGGTTTGGGGGTTATTGGGCAATTGACCAATCAATTATTAGAAGCAGCAGGCGTTAAAGTCATCGGAATAGACATTGATGAAAATCAAGTAAATTTTGCCAAAGGGCAGAAAACAAAATTAATCTATAATCGGAATCATCCAGATCTAGAAGGCATTATAGCAGAAGCAACTGTTGGCCATGGAGTGGATGCAGTCATTATAACTGCAAGTACGAGTTCCCTTGATCCGATAGAATTTGCAGGTCAAGTTTGCCGTAAGAAAGGAAAAGTGATCATTGTTGGAGCTGTTCCAACAGGCTTTTCTAGAAAGAATTATTTCAAGAAAGAATTGGACTTAAGAATGTCTTCATCATACGGTCCGGGAAGGTATGAGAGTAATTATGAAGAAAAAGGACTAGACTATCCAATCGGTTTTGTTCGTTGGACAGAGAATCGGAACATGCAGGCATTTGTTGATTTAGTCGGTGACGGAAAGATCGATTTAAAGCCGCTGATTTCTCATGAGTTTGATTTTAAGGATGCTCCCAAAGCTTATCAATTAATTCTAGACAAAGAAGAAGTGATAGGAGGGATTGTGCTGAAGTACGATACAGAGAAAGTATTAAAAGCAGCCGTTCAATTGAATGATAAGAAGGCTAAAAAGAATGCAGTGAATGTGGGGCTCATCGGAGCCGGTTCATTTGCCCAAAACTTCTTACTACCTGCCTTAAAAGATAAAGTACAGTTTGTCGGCGTTGCTACAGCACGACCAACCAATTCAAAATACATCGCAGATAAATATCAATTCTCTTTCTGCACCAACGATGCTTCTGAATTGGTAAAAAGCGACCAATTGAATACAGTTGTCGTGGCTACTCGTCATAATACACATGCGCAATATGTTTTAGAAGCGTTGCAAGCCAATAAGAATGTCTTTGTTGAAAAACCTCTCTGCATGTCAGAGGAAGAATTGGCCGCTATTAAGGAGGTGCATTCAAAGAGCTCGGGAATTTTAATGGTGGGTTACAATAGACGATTCGCACCATTTACGAAGCAAGCAAAAGCGTTTTTGGGAGCTGAACTCCCGATGTCTATAAATTATAGAATCAATGCAGGGCAGTTGCCTGCTGATCATTGGGTGCACGACCCTGAAGTAGGAGGCGGCAGAATAGTTGGTGAAGCTTGCCATTTTATTGATCTGGTTCAGTTTTTAACTGGCAGTTTACTAAAGAGTGTGTCTGCTATTTCCTTACAATCGGCTGAAAATTTATACGATAATGTGGTGATTAGTTTGGAAACCATGAATGGAAGCATTGCTTCAATTACTTACTTTTCAAATGGGAGTAAACAAGTTTCCAAAGAATATTTAGAAGTGTTTTGCGGAGGAAAATCGGCCATTATCGATGACTTTAAAAAGTTAATCCTAGCAGATGGTAAGATTCAAAAGTTTAAAAGCGACCAAGACAAAGGTTATGCAGAAGAGATCACAGGATTTACCAATGCTATCCTAAATGGGACAACTTCCCCAATTTTAGCTGAAGAGTTATACTTGTCTTCGTTGGCTTCTTTGAAGGTGTTAGAATCCATCCAGAAAGGGGGAGAGAAAATCGTTTTATGATGCTTTAATCAGTTAACGTATTCTTTGATAAAAGTTAAAAACTAGTCTTATTCATATCTTTGTTATGAATTGGAAATTATTAGAGATGAATTAAATTTATCATATTTGAACTTAGTAGCTAGAATTTAATGATGAATTTTAAAAATATAAAAGATGAATTACAACATATCCTTTCAGGAAAGAGCAGCCATAGCTACAATGCGCCTATCCAGACAATTGCCAATTACCTTGGAGAGGGCAATAGAGCAAGCCCTATGGCTAAAGAAAAACACCAAAACAAAGCAGAAGAAGCAGAAAAGCTCAAGCAATTTGGGATAGACAATAATTGGATGTATCCCAATGTTGATCCGCTAAAATTTATTTCAAGTGGAGCAGAACAAAAAGTGTACATAAAAGATGACCATCATGTCATTAAATTGAATGATGCAATTTATTATGCTTCATGGCAAGATTACTTCCATAACCTCTTATTGCACAACTATTTTTTTGCAGATACTGCTTATCAATTTGTTGGGTTTAATATCCAAGAAAATAATTTATTTGCAGTCGTTCAGCAACCATTCGTTGAAGCGAGTCAATTAACTGAATTAAAAAATGTGAAGACTTTCTTAGAAAATAATGGCTTTACAAACAACCGAAATCATGACTATTTCCACCCGGGATTAGGAATTATTTTAGAAGATTTACACGACGAAAATGTCCTTACAAAGGATAATCTGTTGTACTTTATTGACACTGTTTTTTACATCAAGCCCGAATTATTTTGGACTTAGAATTAAATTAGATAAAAGTGATTAATTACAATTACCAAGTCGTAATTCAACAACTACGGGCATACATCGAAAAGGAAGAATTTAAAGGCTACGATCCTTATGATACGTTGAATTCGTGGGTGCCTTTTGGCTGGTTAGGCAAGTGGGGAAAACCGATTGGAATTCAGATTCAGAAAAGAAATCCAATAAACATTCGTCCACTCATCGGAATTAAAAAGGACTATAATCCCAAAGCCATTGGATTGTTATTGCATGCGTATAGTTTAATGTATCGTCAGGAGCCTAGTGAGGAAATTAAATCAAAAATAGATTTTCTGTTCAAATGGTTGTTGGACAACAGAACCAAAGGATTTAAACATTTTTGTTGGGGATATAATTTTGATTGGGCGAGTTCAGTGAAGCTATTACCAGCCTACTCTCCAACCATCGTTGTAAGTGGTTTTATTGCTAAAGGGATGATTGCGTATTATGAAGCATTCAAAAATCCGAAAGCATTAGACGTTCTCAAAAGCATTGGACAATTTATAGAAGAAGACCTAGATGTGTCAGAAGATGAATCTGGAATTTGTTTTAGTTATAGTACCATAGAAGTAGACTGTTGCTACAATGCGAGTATGTTGGGTAGTGAGTTATTTGCTTATTTATACCAAGAAACAAAGATTGATAAGTATAAAGAATTGGCCATTCGGTCTACTGATTTTGTAGTTGATAAGCAAAAAGCAGATGGAAGATGGAACTATAGTATCAAGCTAGAAACTGGCAAGGAAAGAACTCAAATTGACTTTCATCAAGGATACGTCATTGATAGTTTAGGGTATGTCATGAAATACATTCCATCGACTAAAGAAAAGTATCATGCCTATTTACAAAAGGGATTAGACTATTATCAGAAAAATCAGTTCTTAGCAAATGGACAATCGATCTATCGTTTTCCATCAAAGTGGCCAGTAGAAATACACAATCAAGCACAAGGAATCATCACCTTTGCAAGGTGGTCTGATTTGGATGAAGAGTATATTTCTCAATCAACTAAGATTGCAAACTATACCATCAATCAAATGCATTCAAAAAATGGATATTTCTACTACAAAAAGTATCCGTTGTTTACGATTAAGACACCCTTTATGCGCTGGAGCCAAGCATGGATGTTATTAGCGTTGACGGAATTATTAAATACTCAAAAAGGGTTGAATTAGATGAAGTATTTGTTTTATATCGGTCATCCGGCGCATTATCATAATTTCAAATTCGTTTCCCAAATATTGTCGGAAAAGGGTCATGAAATTATTTGGGTAGTCCGTGAGAAAGATGTATTGTTTAGCTTATTGGATGAGGTGCAATTTAAAACATACTTCATTAAAGAAAATGCACCTAAAAATAAATGGGGTCGAATTTTACGGATCTTAAAAAGAGAGTTCCGAATGCTTGGGATTATGATAAAGCATCGACCAAATGTGGCTATCGGCACTGATTTAGTGATTACGCATATTGGAAATTTATTGCGAATTCCTTCTGTAATCGTGAATGAAGATGATGCAGAAGCAGTTCCACTATTTGCCGATATGGGAATGAAATACGCCACCAATATCTTAACTCCTGAATGTTGTTCTGTGGGTCCTTATCGGGATAAAAGTATTTTTTACAAAGGCTATCAGGAATTAGCTTATTTGCATCCAGATTATTTCAAACCTGATAAATCTAAAGTAGAATCATTGTTTGCAGGAGAGGAACGGTTTTTTCTACTACGTTTTGCATCGCTTACTGCACATCATGATGATGGAGTAGAAGGGATAAACGATTCATTGGCGAAACAGATTATTGGGATTTTAGAAAGCAAAGGTAAGGTTTGGATTACTTCAGAAAGACCACTGTCAAGCGATTTTGAGCAATATAGAATTGCAATTCCGGCCACAGAGATCCATCATGCACTTTTTTATGCCGATTTGTATATTGGCGACAGTCAAACAATGGCTGCAGAGGCTGCTGTATTAGGAACTCCTTCACTAAGATTTAATGATTTTGTAGGAAAGTTAAGTTACTTGGAAGAGTTGGAGCATAAGTATAAGTTGACGTTTGGTATAAGGACCGACCAGAGAAAAGTCTTATTGGAAAAAGTTACAGAGTTGAGTAGTCAGGCTGATTTGAAAGCAATATGGCAAGAACGAAGGGAAGTATTATTGAATGAGACGATTGATGTGACTCAATTTTGGGTGCATTTTTTTGAGTCATATAATTTATGATGCTAAATTTTTTATTGTAAATTAGCCATCCTCAAAATGTTGGAATGCAGATAGTAAGTCGCAAGTTTTCGAAAGTAGATCAAGATATTATTCTTAAAGGGATAATGAATGAGGAGTTGCATTCATTTGTACAAGATAATATTAAAACAACTGAAAGAAATAAGACAACTATTCTTTCTGTGGGAAATCAATTTACCATCGACAACCTCCCGAATCCTAATGAATTCGAAAAAAATTATGAGAACATCATCAACTTAAAGAGAGTTAATGATGTACAAAATATCACTGGATTATATTCGGCTATAAATAGTCGCCTAGAAATTGGAGGGCGATTAATCACTTGTGTTGAAACATCTGATTTAAGAAAAGAGCGTCTGTATAAAAAATTTCCTCCAGTTATTAGATCAATCTATTATTTTTTCGATTATTTAGGAAAGCGTGTTGCCCCTAAAATGCCAATTTCTAATAGAGTCTACTTTTTTTTAACAGCGAATCGGAATAGAGTATTGACTTCCGTAGAAGTGTTAGGTCGATTGGTATATTGTGGTTTTCGAATTGTGGACACCAAACGAATAGATAATTTATTATATATCGTAGTCGAAAAAGAGTTGTATACGGTTAACCTGAAGCCTCGGAAGTATGGATTTTTCTTAAAGTTAAATCGTACAGGTTATCAAGGTAAACCGATTACAGTGTATAAAGTTAGAACCATGAATGCGTATTCTGAATATTTGCAGGATTACATTTACGCTACGAATCAATTGGCTGAAGGAGGTAAGTTTAAGGATGATTACCGCGTTAATTTCATGGGAAAAATTCTTAGAAAGTTATGGTTGGATGAATTGCCGATGATTTATAACTGGCTTAAGGGTGAATTGAAGCTGGTAGGACCACGACCTCTAAGTGCTCAATATTTAAGTTTGTATAGTCCTGAATTAAAAGAGCGACGAAAGAATTTTAAACCAGGGTTGGTGCCGCCTTATTATGCAGATTTACCAAAATCCATTGATGAAATTATGGATTCTGAGATGCGCTATTTTGAGGCTTATGAAAAAAGTCCATTGAGGACGGATATTCGATATTTCTTTAAGTCAATTAGTAACATAGTAATAAAAAAGGCAAGGAGTAAATAGGTAATTTTAACTATGTCAATTCGCTCATTATTCTTTTTTTTATTACTTGTTTTTTTAAGTGACTTTGCTACCTCTCAGGTTGTATATCAGGACATTTCCAAAACTTCCATCTATGAATTTTTAGATGAATTGGTAAATCTTCGTTTAATCGAACTCAATACTTTTAGTAAACCTTATTCAAGAGAGTTGATTGCTCAAAAATTGAATTCAGTGGATCAATCTGAATTGAATAGTCGTCAGATTAAAGAACTAAATTTTTATTTAAAAGACTATAATAAAGAGCTTTTGCCCAATAAGAATTTCGACAAGCGTTTGGATGTTTTGTATTATAAGGATTCTATTTTCTCATTCACTCTAAACCCCATTTTAGGCGCTGAATATTCTACCAATGAAAATGGAGACTATTTGAGAAGAACCATAGGCGGTGAGCTATTTGGATATTTGGGTAAAAATGTTGGGTTTTATGCCAGTTTGAGAGACAATGTAGCGAGTGATATTATCCAAAATGAAGAATTCTTGAATCCAGAGCGAGGCGCGAACTATAAAGGGAGTGGCGATTATAGCGACATGAGAGGAGGCGTTACCTACAGTTGGAATTGGGGTAGTTTAGGCTTGATAAAAGACAATTTTACGTGGGGCAACAATAATTTCGGTGCCAATATCTTATCGGATAAAGCACCTTCATATACTCGATTGCAATTGAAAGTTCAACCTGTGAAGTGGTTGGATTTTGAATATTTTCATGGCTCATTATCTTCAGAAGTTCGAGATAGTGCTCGCAGTTATTCCGCGGGTGTGCGACAACGAAATGTGGATATTCGAAAGTACATGGCAGCCAATATCTTTACGATACGACCATTTAAATATTTGAATGTATCAATCGGAAATTCGATCGTTTACAGCGATAATCTACAAGCAGCATTCTTTATTCCTTTTATGTTTTTCAAGTCAATAGATCACGGAGTATATAATGGATCCGGGAATTTTGGAGGAGGTAACTCTCAAATATTTTTTGACATAAGCTCTCGAAACTTGAAGGGCTATCATTTTTATACGTCATTTTTTGTAGATGAAATTTCATTCTCTAGAATGTGGGATAAAGAGCGACATTCCAATTTTGTGAGTATGAAATTTGGTGCACAGCGAAGTAACTTATTCGATAAGAATATTTCCTTAGCAGTAGAGTACACACGAACAAATCCGATCACTTACCGCCATTTTGTAAACACCACCACCTACGAGAGCAATAATTATAATATGGGACATTATCTAAGGGATAATGCGCAAGAATTGGCTTTTAAGATCAATGTAAAACCCATTGCCCGTCTCACTATTTCAGCGAATTATATTATCGCTCAGAAAGGTGAAGAGTATTTTTATTCAGGAACTACAGGCAATTCACCTGCTGTGTGGGGTTTGGATTTTATTGAGAATGAGCGGTGGAATAGTGATGCTTTTCAGTTAGTAGGTGGCTATGAGTTTTTTAATGATGTTTTCTTCTCTCTTAGTTATCAATATCAAAAAGTAGCAGGAGTGGATGCTACAATTTATACCTCTCCATTTTATCAAGGCTCTACCAATACCTTCTCTGCTAGTTTTAATATTGGGTTTTAAAGCGCATTACTACACATTAATCTATAGCTCTGTACTTCTCAATGGCAACTTTAGTGTCACCAAAATAGAGCATCTCTCCTTTATTCATCAAAATAGTCCGACTGCAGTATTGTTCGATCAAGCCTGCACTGTGAGAAACAATAATAACGGTTCTGCCCTTTATCCAATTTTCTTCTAAAACGATAGTCGCTTTTTCTTTAAATTTTTCATCACCCACGGCGAAAACTTCGTCCAGGAAGATGATATCTGCATTTGCATAAACCGCAATAGAGAAAGACAATCGTTGAATCATTCCGGTGGAAAAGTATTTGATTTTCGTATCAATGAATTCTTCTAGTTCTGCAAACTCAATGATATCCATGTATATTTTATCAATCTCTTTAATCTTTAAGCCCAGTGTGGAGCCATTAACGTAGATGTTCTCTCTGGCAGTTAACTCATGGCTAAATCCAACGCCTAGATTTAATAATAAAGAAGTTCCATTTTTTATTAACGCTCCGTCTTTGTCTGGAAGATAAGCTCCTGACATAATTTTGGTAAGAGTGGATTTTCCGCTACCATTTCGACCGATTAAGCCAATACACTCTCCTCTATATATTTCTAGATTAATGTTGCGTAGTGCCTTTACTTTTTTCTTTTCTGATTTCTTATGAAAGTTAAAAAGCTTTTGTTGTAGGGTGTAAAAAGCATTGTTAGCTATGGTAAAGGTCTTACTTACGTTCTTTAAAGACAATGATATTTCGCGTGATTTTTTTTTCATAGAATTATTGAATTTCAGAGGCTTTTATACCAATCTTGTTCAAGCAGAAGAATCCAATCAACAGCAATATAATCCCTTGAATGAAGTTTAATCCCAATAAAATAAAGTCAGGAGAAACATTGTACATCATTATATTTCTAAAATTGATAATGACTCCAGCCATCGGATTAACATAACTTAAAAACGGAAGGTTTTGAACAATGTATTCGTATGAATAAAGCAATGGAGATACCCAGAATAGAAACATTAAAACGAGTTCCCAGACTTGTTTAATATCTTTTACCACTAAAAATATGTTAGATAGAATCATTGAAATCCCTAAAGAGATCAAAAATAAATTCAAGAGTATTACCGGAAACCAAAACAATTGAAGGCCTAGATTTAAGCCATTTAGATAAAGGGCGACAATAAATACTCCAAGATTAAATAAAAAGCCAATTCCAATAGAAATAAGGCTAGATAAATAAATTTCTATTTTAGACATGTTGGAGTATTCGTAGAGGTATTTTTTAGTTTTTAAGACTACGATCATGCCAGTAGTACTTTCAGTAAATACCCCCCAAACAATTAATCCAATAAACAAATACAACGCATAATTTGGGATACTTACTCTTAAAATTAAAGCAAAAGCGACGTAGTAAATAGCCATCTGTGCTAACGGCTTTATTAATGCCCAAAGCAATCCAAGCTTATTTTCGTAATAGCGCAATTTGAACTCAATTTTCGCCATCAACCAAATTCGCTCTAGCCGATTGTCATTCCGTATATCCTTTTTAAGTTGTGTTAAATCCATTGAATCAAATCCAAATTAATTATTTAGAAGTCGATATAACCTCTTCCCCACTTTCCTTAGCAGTTTATTTTTTTTAATCATTTCAACAATCCTTCCATTTAGGAATTTGTCATTTCCAAAACGGTTGGAAGGCCATGTTGGATTGTCAAAGGTAATGCCAGAGCCGTTGTGATTCAAAAGATTAGCGATTTTACTTCCATACTCATTGAAAAAGGCTGCATGTTTTTTACTGATTAGTCGGTAAAGGTAAAGTTCTTTGTTGTCAGTAAATGCTTGTGCCATTGAGTTTTTTCTTATTCTGTACTGCCATAATGTTTCAGGCAGCGCTAAACCACGGGCACCATTTTTTACCATGGAAATAACGCTGTCATAATCTTCCATTCCATAAATCATTGAGGAATCGTTTTGCCCAAAACTTAAAAAATCATCAGCTTTATATATTAAAGCACTACTATTGATCATGTTGTGCAAAAGCAAATAAGGAGGCTCAGGATTGAATGTTGGCCACAGATCACTACTTTCTCCAAAGTATTGTGCCCAGCAACCTACAAAGCTTACGTTGTTATAGTTGGAAAGTATTCTAAGGGCTTTTTCGTAATAATCTGGACTTACAGTATCATCAGCATCTAAAAATGCTAAATATTCACCATCGGCCAGTTTCGCACCATAATTCCGGGTTGCCGCTAGTCCTTCATTGTGTTTTCTGTAGATGATTACAGGATATTTATTTGCAATGCTTTCTAGCTTTTGAATGCTTTTCTGATCTGTAGATCCATCATCAATCAAAATGATTTCTTTGTTGGAATAAGTGGATTTAATCAAAGAGTTAAGGGTATCATCAATAAAATCACCCATGTTGTAATAGGGAATGACAATGCTCAGTTTGCCAGTCTTGAATTCAGATCGAAGTGTTGGTGTCTTCTTTTTTATAGGCTCAATAAATGGAAACTCAACTGGAGTTTTGTACGTGAGCTTTAGTTCATTTAAAAGGGTTGCCTTTTGCTCGAAGATCGTTTTATAATTTGTTGATTCTAGCACAGACAATTGAGCTTGTTTCCCGATTTCTTCGATTTTATGTTGGTCAAGCTTTAATATATGGGTTAACTCATTTTTGAAACTGCCTTCAATAGCGTGATCAAATAAAAAGCCATTTTTATGATGTTTAAGAACTTCTATGTGACCACTATTTTTTGATGCAAGTACTACCTTCCCCATAGCCATTGCCTCCAATACGGCATACGGTAAATTATCAACGATGCTGGGAGTTATAATAATATGAGCTTTTTCAAGGCGACTTTTTAGTTGAGATGGAGGTAAGTTGCCCTCAAACTTGATTAATCCTTTTTTTATTTCGTTGGCATATTTCTTTTTGAAATATACAATCATGTCTTCTTGAATAGGATAGAAGAAATGCTCTCCACCACCTATGATGGTAATCGGTACATTAAATCCTTCATTCCACATTTCTTGCAAGTATTGCATCATTTCAATGCAGCCTTTTTGTGGGGTTAGTTTTCCAAAGAAAACAATTTCATCTTTTTTATATTGAGGAACTTCGCCTTCCTTCCAATCGCTGAAGTAAGGATTGAAAACTCGAATGGGATGCTTATCTTTTAGGTGCATTCGAGTTTCTAATTCACTCAATATATAATTTGAAGGTGCAATAACCAGGTCTGCCATCCGAATACTGGCTTTTTCCATTTGCCCAACCCAATAATCTGGAAAGTTATAGAGTGGCACTTGATTGTATTCCAAGTACAAAAAGCTGGGAGCGTGAATGGTTAAGACTACTTTGAGATTTTCAAACAGCGGGTATTTAAGCAGTTTCTTTTGTAAGATATAGTATCCTATTCCTAAATAATCTTGTGTTTCTAAAAAGTCTGGAGAGTCAGACTTTTTTAATTCTTCCTCAATGATCTGTGCAAACTCTAAACTAAGACGAACGTCAGGACCCAATGCCTTTCCTATTTCAACCTTATTCGGATTAAAACGAACAAGAGTGACATTTTCTATCGGTTGTTCCCTTTTTTGGTTGTCTACCGAATAGTCATTTACAAATACGGTAACAGCATATCCATTTTCCGTAAGCATTTTTGCAGTATGCCAACAATAGGTACTGATGCCGCCTCCATGAATCGGTGGAAACTCCGTTGTTAGTAACCAGTATTTCATTAAAAATTAGTCTTGGATTTTTCGAATAAGTACATCACAAAACATTTCAGGGTGCAAGGCCAAAAAAAGCATCTCAAAGTTATGCTCTAGCATAAATTCATTGGTAGCTTGAACCACACCATACTCTTCTTTCGCAAAATGATCATACATGATGTAGTCATTCATTACGAGGTAACCATTTGGCTTTAAAACTCGAATACACTCCGCTAAATCTTTCTTTACTGATTTGTAATCGTGGGCGGCATCGATATACATCCAGTCGAAGTAATTTTCTGGAAATGCGGATAAAACATCCCATGACAGGCCTTTCATCACTTTTACTTTGTCTCCTAAGATTTCAAATTTACTCTTAATGTAAAATTCATGATTACTTTTATTGAACCTATTTTTGTGGGGATAGTCATTCGCATTATACGTATCGGCTAAAATAAGCTCCTTCGGTTGGACAATTTCTAATAGATGCTGAGACCAGTCGCCTCCCAATACGCCAACTTCTATACCGATGGCATTTTTTGGCAAGTGTTGTAATATTTCATATCGATTCACTAGTACTTTACAGTTACTGACCATTTCAGTTTTCAACTTGGTGGCGTATACTCTTTTCTCTTGTTCAGTCATTTTTTTAGGATTTTAAATAGTTTACCCATTTTGATAAACCATTTGGGTAGGTGACCAAATTGGTTAGAATACCAATCTGTTATTTTGTTCATTTCATTTTTATACCAATCTATTTCTTTGGCTTTCTCTACTTCAAATCTTTCTACCTTTTCGGTCAATGCCAAAATTAGGTCTTTTTGAAAGGAGTTCCGAAGTGAATGATTTATTTCAAAGTAAGAAATATAGACTCTCTTCGGATCTGCTATTATCGACTCTTTTTGTTGTCTATTGAATTCATCATAAGTGGCTGTCGGAATAGAAGGGAGGACGCTTTTGTAGTTTTCTTGTGCTGCTTTTATGAAGTCATTACTATTCATCACATCCCAAGGGGTTTTACTATCTGTAAAACCGGCTCTAGCACACCTATTGGTATAGTCTACGTGTCCCATTCCTCGAAAGCCGAATGAATCAATATCCATATAGCCGACTTTTTCCAATACTTTAGGGGTGATGGTGTAGAAAAATCCGTGGGCATGCATCATAGGAACCCTACCTATTAATTTATTGTCGATAATCGGCAACTTTAATTGCTGTTCTCTACACCAATTTTGGTCACAAAAAACCAAATGGTCATTGCCTGTATTTATTGCTGTAGAATAGTATAGTTCGTCCCAGCCCGGTTTTAGAAAAGTGATATCATCATCAATCTTAAAGCAGAAGTCAAATGGAATTGTCTCTAACTTTTTTAAAATGGTATTCATTTGCTGATGAACGCCAATTCTATTGTTTTTTATGATTTCAATGTCACATTTTTCAATTGTAAGCTGCTCCAAATAGTCTAATGTTCCATCAGTTGAGCCGTCATCTGCAATAATGATTCTCCAATTGAAGCTGTCATTTTTTGTATTTACAAATGAGTTGATACACCTTTTTAAATATTTGATTCGATTGAAGGTAGTAATGGCTAGAATAAAACTTTTCATTAAAACCCTTTTTTTACTTTTACCCTTCTAAAAATTGAACCTATTTTCAAAAACCACCATGGTAAATGGTCATAGGTCCTACCATACCAATTACGTTCTAACTCTAATTTAGAGTAATTGTCATTCATTAATTTCAATTTAATTTGGACAGTACTTAATTCTTTAATTAGAGTTTGATTTTTATTAGTTAACATAATTTCTAGATTTTTTCTATCCTCTAAATCGTTTGATTGGTTAATATTATTTGAGGGTAAAATAGCTTTTGATTCTATGTTATCATATGTAGTTTTAACTAATTTGAAAAGTTCATTTATTGAGGTTAAGTCTTCTTTAGAATCAAAATATTCTAAGAAACTTTCTTGACTCTCAAAAAAAACAACTGCTTCAGACCAATTATTCTTATATATTATTTGTTGTTCCAGCTTTGAGAAGGTTTTAATTTTAGACTCAAACCGTTTCAAAAATTTTTCCTTTAAAACGAACATTTTTGAGTTTCTAACCTTGTTGCTTGTTTTTGAGGGTCTAGGGTTTAATTCTACCAATAATTCTTTAACTACTCCCATTTTATATTTATCAAAAAAGCGAATGTTAAATTCTAGGTCTTGATGTCTGTTAAAAGTTTCGTCAAACCCATTAATTGCTTCTAGAGCACTTCTTCTGTAGGTAGCAGTATTTGTATGCAAATAGTGCGAAATGAAATTTAAGGACAATAGGTCATAAGTTAAGTCTCCTTCTTTGTATCTATTAAGGTCATTGCTTTTTGAATTCCATCCTTTATAACCACAATATACGGCTGAAAATTCTTCAGGTAACTTTTTTAAAACTTGGATAGACTTTTCAACTTTTTCTGGAAAATAGATATCATCATCATCTAGAAATGAAATGTATTCACCATTTGAATTTAATAAACCTGTATTTCTGGCAGCAGCTCCATTTAAGTTACTTTTATGAGTTATGTATTTTATTGGAAAGCTTTTCTGTATTTGGTTTATAATTAATTCTGTGTTTTTTTGTTCTTCAGTACCTATACCATTGTCATCAACTACAACTATTTCAATCAAATCATAAGTCTGATCAATTAGTGAATTGATTGCATGTACTAAATTGTCACTTCTTTTATAGGTTGGAATTATTATACTGACTAAGCCTTTTTGGTATTTTTTTTCATTTTTGGTAGAGTTTAATTCAATTCTATCAAAACTTTTGGAGTGTATTAAATTTCCCCTTTTTTGATTAGTGACTTTTAATTTTAAATGATCAAATATTTTTTCGCAAATTAATTCAGTATTTACTAATAGTTCTCGGTTTATTGAAAGTATAAAATCACTTCCAAGATTTATATTATCATTTTTTATTATGTTGTCTTTAATTTCTATTTTGCTTGATTCTAAATACTCATTTTGATGAATAGGTCTAAAACCATTGTTGGTATTTAAAAACCACCGAATGTCGAAAATAGAATTTAAATCAGTATTTAATAAGTCAATATATTTTAAGTTTAATTTTGAATTCAAAATTATTGATATTGAATATTTTCGAGTTGGGAATTTGTATTTACTCAAGCTCCAGAGCATTCTTTCACCGTGTAAAAGTTGGTTTCTTCCTTCCCTTATACTGCTGCTACTTACATCGGGGATGCAGATATTAGGAAATGCTACGAAAGAATCCTCACTGTACTTGGTAAATAGAGTTCCTAATGGAATATGATCAAAAGGAGCATCAAAGTAACTTTGAGCTTTAATTAACTCATCAAAAATAGACTCATGAAGTCCTATTGCAAAGGAGCCACAAGTTTTTAATTCTAAAGGGTGGTAAAATCCATTATTTTTCGCTTTGTCGATATCAATCTCATCCCATCCATATTGAGAAGCACCAAAGTGAATTATTTTCCAAGTGTTAGATATAGAATTTAAGAATGCTTGAGCCTTCTTCTCAAAATAATCTACTAAGATGACATCATCTTCGAGTATCAGAATAGATTTATATTTTTTCTTTTTGGCATCTTTTAGAATTGAAATATACGTTTGAATATATCCAAATGCTCCTGGGGATTCAATAAACTTCCTACCTCTATATTTTTCAAGATCAGAGTATTGTTTAAATTTTTTAAGTTGACCAACCCCTCTATTAATGTAATTAATATACTGGGTCTTATTCTCTTCTAAATAACCATTTGTAGCATTCCAAAATTCAAAATCAATTTTTCTATCTTTAAGTTGTTTTGAGACAGAAAACCGATCTTTAAGTTCTTCCTTTAAATTTACTACATAAATTTTATCGAAAACAGCTTCCAAAAGCATATCACCCTCAGGCAATTCATTTAAAATCTGCAATACTTTTTCTTTTATTTGGATAAATTCATAATTAAAGTCACTGGTGTTAAACTTTTCATTAATAAATAAAAATAAATCGTCTGCTTTTTTATGATTTAATGGAATATTTTTTTTTGAAATAAACCCCAATAAATTATTCAAAGCATATATTTTAAGGTTATCTGAGAGGTCCCATATTTTTAAGAGATAATTCCAACGATTACAAAAAATTTCAGAAAATAGGAATAAATACTCTTCATTTAGATCGGCATATAAGTGCTCTAATACCTTTGTAAGGTCATCAATATGCTTTTGTTTCGTTTTTTGCTTTGTTATTGAAACTCCTTCTAAACGATAATTAAAAAGAATCTCGGTTGTAAAATCTATATGTTTAACTCTCTTGAAGGCTCTCGGTGTAAATTCTAAATCCTCATAATAAAGCTGTTCTTTAAAACTTATTTCATTAAAGATTTCAGAAGGAAAAATTTTATTACAAGCAGATGGTGTAATTTTGTCGCTAGCGAAAAGTTTTAACGCTTCATCTTGACTTATGGTTTCTTTTTTGGAAGGGATGAAACTCCATTCGACTTTATCATTTCTTTTTGAATGGAATCCGAAAATTAAAATGGATTTTTTAGATTTATTTTTTAGACTTTTAACCAAATAGTTTATAGAACCATCATTAAGCCAATCATCCGAATCTAAGAAAAAAAGATATTTTCCTTTAGCGTTTTTTATTCCGGTGTTTCTGGCTCCACCCAGACCTTTATTTTCACTATGGGTAATAATTTTGATATTAACATAGGGATATTTTTTAATATACTGCTTAAAAATACTAGCTGATGTATCAGGAGAACAATCGTCCACACCAATAATTTCAATTTGAGAAAGGCTTGTCTTATTATTTAATAATATGATGGAGTCAAGACATAATTTTATATAATTTTCAACATTATAAATTGGAATTATTATAGAAATTAAAGTATTATCTAACATATAATTATTATTCTTTTATAAAAAACTTATAGGTTCCTTTATGATTCTTGTTTAGCTCACACTCAAGATTGAATTTCTCTTGCCACTGATTTGCTATCTCACTTTCTTCTTTTCGATTTGCATCATCAAGATAAATAGTAGTATCACTTGAAAGATAATCTTTTAACAATGGAATCGCAGGGTATCTAGCCATATATTGTGTAACTCCTGGCGGCCCATCCACACTTATTATGGAAATGTTTCGTGGAAACTGAACTTTACTGATATCGTACCAAAGCCAATAGTCATTATCTATCTTATATTTAATTAATGGGCATAAGTAAAGGTCAATATAATCCTCCAGTTTATGTTCAAAAATCAATTGTTTTGTTTTTTCAAAATACTCATTATCATGTTCTAGCGAGATTACTTTGCCCGTTCCATTTTTTTTAACTGCATACCCCATTAATAATGTTGAAATTCCACTGCCAATATCAATAGCTGACCCTTTTTTATTTAATAAGCTATTGATTAGTGAGTGAGCAAAATCTGAACTTACTCTCCAATCATGCATAATAGGCAATGGGGCATTTAATTGGATTAAATTGTGAATAGATAAAAGCGCATCAATCCTTGCATAAACTACATTCGTTTGTTTAATCAGATTGAAATCTAAATGTTGTTTCTGATTTTCAATTTTTTCAAATAGTTCCTTGGGCAGAATTTCTAGGGCATCGTTAATATTATTTGATACTTTTAGCGTCTTATCTTGATTTATTCCTAATTGAGATGTAGATTTAGAAAGTTCTTGATTAAATAATTTAATTTTTTCCATCAAAGTCATTAATTCTTCCATCTTTATCAGATGGCTTTTTGATTCGTTTAATGCACTTTCTTTGATAGACATTAAGATAGATGCTTTAAGATTCTTTTCCGAATCAATCAATTGACGATGTTGATGGGATTGCTCTTCTCTGATTTTATCGGTTCTTGTTTCTAAACTTTTTTCAAAATCATCACTAGCCTTACTTAGGTGTTCAATAATTTCATTTCCTTGATTTTGGATTAGTTCTTTGTTCGTTGCAAGTTTGTTCTCAAGGTTATTTCGAATCTCTTCAATGATCGAATTTTGGCTATTGCTGGTAGCATTTTTTATTTGCTCTTCTAACTTATTTTGATAAGCTTGAAGCTTTGTCAACCCTTCTAAGAGTGTAGTTTCTAATTGTGATTTATTAGCAACAGTTGACTCCTTAAGACCCTTCTGCTCGTTTAAAATAAGATCAATTTGACTCCCTAAGGTATTTTCAAAATTAGTTTTTAGCTGCTCTAACTCATTTTTATATAACGCTATGCCTTCATTGTTTGCTAGGTTGGCCTCAGAAATTAAGTCACTTATTTGCTGGTTTGCTTCACTTATTAAAGTGCTTGTGCCAGTATAATTTTTCAGAAGTAATTGAATATCTTCTTCTATTTTCTTTTCAAAAGACTCACTCCAATTATTAACATCATTTACTGAGTTGACAACTGTCTTGATTTGATTCGATAGGTTTGAGTCTAGTTCACTAATTGCAATAGTATTACTCTCTTCTCTAGATTCAATGCGTTTAATAATTTCAATAAGATTAGCCTTTAATCCTTCAAATTTTTCATTTTGTGCCGTTTTTAACACTTGGTTCTGACTGCTTAACTCTCTCTCTAAGTTCTTGTTCGATTCTACTAAGTGGTCAAAAAGTGAGGTAGTGTAGTCTTTAAGCGCTACTAATTTATCCTCAAGTTCTTTTTTAGTGGAACTGCTTTCCACGTTACTGTCAACTAGTTTAGCCTCTAATTTTTGAATGGAATCTATTAATAGCTGATTTGAAGATGAAATTGCTTCATTTGTTGATTCATTTTTTGAAAGTACTTGGTTGATGAGACCTTCTTGCTTGTTCAGGTTTTCTATGATTTGCTTTTCAATCAAACTGATTTGAACCTCAAAAGAGCTTTTAAACAATGAGAACTCTTCTAGTAGCTTCTCTTTATTTGAATTTACAATGTCGATGAGTTGCTCACTCTTTTCTTTTTGATTTAAAACGTGATCTGCAAGTTGAATCTTTAGTAGTTGCACGTCACTTTCTATACTATCTTTAGCTAAATCAATCTTCTCTTGAGTATTGGTTTGATTTATTTTTAGTTCTGCTAATTGCTCGTTGATCCACTTTGAGTAAATCGTAACTGTGATAAAGATCAATATAAAGACAAATTCTAGCACAATGGATAAAATAATTCCTTCGTAGGAAAGGGCGCCGAAATATTGACTAGTAACTAGCTGAACTACATTTAGCACAGATAGCACCAAAAGAATACCTTTGATATTTTTAATTAAATGATTCATTATTCTTTGGGAGTATTTATTTTTTAAGGTATAGGTTTCTGATTTTTAAAGGCGAGCAAACTAAATATGAAGCTAAAAAATATTAACCCTTGCACTCTGCTTAATAAATTTTCAGTCAAACAACTAATTACGAAAATAGTGATAAAGCCTAAGAATAGCCAATTTTTAGCTAAATATGAGCGTCTTATAAAGTAGGTAATAAAGCATAGGAACAATAGTAAACCAATTATCCCTGTACTCAGCCAGATATCAAAAAATTGGTTGTGAGTATTGTAGTTGCTATTGATGGCAAGTAAAAAGTTTTTTTCTCTATACTTTTCTTGTAATTTGTCTTGTACATCTCCATCACCATAACCAATCCATGGAGATTTTTTGATTAATTCCCATGAGCAACTCCAGAGGGCTAATCGAGTATTAAACCCATTCCAGTTCTCGTCAGAGTTCTCCCCATTAAAATGATTTATTGGGTTCGGGTTGTCAAATCTATATTCTAGATTGGTAACACTTTTAAACCGCACGATTACTTTCGGAAAAACAGCCAAGAGTCCCATTAGCGCCAAAAGAGTAGTAAATACTAATAATAGTCCTTGTCTTTTAGTCAACTTTTTGAGTGCAATCCAACCGATGAAAATTCCAATAATCAAGGCTGTTATTAACAGAGAGGTTCTACTTGCTAGTAGGTATTGAGCAGCAATCAGGGCTATAAAACAAAGGCTAGCAACCGTTTTATCCAATACCTTTTTAATGTCATTTTGAACAATAAAAAAACACAAGAATGCCAATGCAGAATTTATGAAATAGGCATAATAAACAGCTTGTTTGTCAAATAATGAGACTAAATTATCATTATAAAAATAGCCAGAATCATTTGTACTTCCTACAATGTCTATCTGATGTATAAATCCAATAATTGGATAGAGACTAACTAATAAAATAACCCATTTTAATATACCATTTAGAGGCAATTTTTTGTTGGAGAGTAATCCAAATATAATGGGCAATAGAATTAAACTTAGCTTACTTTCAATTTCTTTCCATCCTGAGGAAAGGTTGGTAGTATAGGTTAGGCTAATGAAATAGATGAAAAATGGAATGGTGGTCATCCAAAAGTGAGTGGATTTGAATAGCTGCTTTGAAGCACTGATTATGCTTTTTTGAATCAATGCAGTTAGTCCCAATAAGAGAATACAAACATTTGTAGCTATTGCAAAAGCTGATAAATGGGATGCTATGAGAAGCAGCATCAAAAGAACTGAAAGCCTATTGGTTTTCATTTTGAGGTATTTACTTGCCTGTATTTTTTGGAGTGGTTTTTCTAAAAATGGCCTGGTAGAGATTGTTGTACTCAATTGCACACCGATGGTTGCTAAAATGTCTGTTGTACATTTTCAATGAATTAATAGATTTCTGTTCCAGCACCTCTCTATTTTCTTTTAAAAATAGGATATTTTCAATAGCTTTTATTCTGGTGTTAAAAAGAAAACCATTAATTCCATGATTTACTAAGTCATTGTTTCCAACACATTTGCTCATAACTAGTGGGAGTCCATATCCCATAGCCTCAATCCCGGCTAAAGGTAAGCCTTCCCATAATGAAGTTGAAATGTAGATGTCGGCTTCACTTAAGTGCTCAAATACTTCACGTCTGGAGCACCAACCTGTAGCTTCTACATGCGTTAATTCGTGCAATAGCTCTCCATCGCCTATCCATTTAAAGGTGATATTTGGATCGTCTTTGAAGAAATAAGCTATTTTGTTGAGGAATCTTGGATTCTTTTGAATTGTAATTTTTCCACAAGTAACTATTGTTAGCTGATCAGAAGAATTTTGTTTCTTTTTTATGGAAGAAATAGAAACTCCATTTTGAATAATTCGAGTATTAATTTTTAAACGACTAAAAGCTCTTTTTTCTGATTCGCTGGAACTTACGATTTTCGCACTCCATCCACCAAAAAACTTTTCAATGAGCTCGTACAGTCTTATTTTTCTTTCAGAAATATCTTTACGCAAAAATGAAGCCCCATTTGGGGTGTAAACCACATTGCGATAACCGCAAAATGCCGCCAATATTCGACCCAATACTCCTGCTTTGGAGGAGTGAAGGTGAAGAATGTCAAATTTATGACTCTTAAGTATTTTTTTTAACTCAAAAAATGCTTTTAAATCCTTGATAATACTAATTTCTCGCTGGGCATTTTTCCATTTAATAAATGTTGCTTTCCCTTCGTACTCTTGAATTATTTCATCAATTCTTCTGGTGTCTTTGCGTTCTCCATGGACAATGATGTGTCGATACTCTTCCATTCCTGAAACCAATTCATGGATAAACGTATTGACGCCTGTTGCAAATGGTTCTACAACATGGATTATTGTCATTTAAGTTGCATTTTTAGCTTTTGTATCCAAGATGAAGGGGTATTAATTAATGCGATGTTGTATAGGATCCCATAAAGTAGATACAGGTCTTTTTTTCCATATTTCATCACAATCTTTAATTTACTTCTATTCTGGTTCTTTTTTTCTGACATAGAAATTCCAGTCTCATTGTGTTCAGTATTTGTGAGGTATTTTGGAATGTTTGCCACTTTTGAATATTTGGCCATTTTGAAGAAATAAGCGTAGTCTTCGGCTGCGCTATAGTTGGATGGATATTTCCCTAAGCTTTTAACAATCGAAAGTCTATACATCGCAGATGGATGAATGATACTGCAACGAATCGACATTTTGTTTTTTATTTTACGGTGTTCCGATGGAGGACGGAATTTAAATAATTCTTTCCCGGAGTCCTTACAAATCCATTTTACCCAAGAGCCAACCAGAGAGTGCTCAGGATTCGCAGTTAAAAAATCTTCTTGAATCTTAAAACGATTTACAACACAGGTGTCACCGCAATCTAATCGAGCGATAAATTCGTGGTGTCCATGTTGTGCGATATAATTTAAACCAGTGTTTAGGGCATTTGTTATGCCCTCATTTTTCGATAAAAATATAAAGTCTAAACAGATGTTTTTGTTAATGAGCTTATTTAATTCTTGAGAAATGGGTAAGTTTTTTTTGTTGCTTCCGTCGTCAATTACTAATACATCTATTCCATTGGGATGATGGATAGATTGTATGGTTTTTATTAAGCCCTGAAGATTATTATAATGAGGAATTAGAACAATAGTTCTATTTAAATCGTGCATTCAAAGTAGTTTTTATTATCTATCTATAAACGAAATTTAGTTGATTTAGGTTGGAAAAAAATTGGGAAAATAATTAACCACCTTGTTTTCTTTCGAATTTAGATTTTTATATAGACGCTTTATTGATCTATTTCGTTGCCTTGTTTTTTTAAAATTATTGCACAAAGTTAATATAACTATAACGTTGATTTTTATTTGTCTGTGATTATTTTGGTCCCCCTCGTATCTTTTTACCAAGGGAAATTCTAAAATTTAGAACGCCTCCAATACTTTTCGTCACTACTTTTTAGAAAGGACAGGCCTTCTTACATTAAATAAATAAGAGTAGTCACTTTGTTCGAGTCGGCCGATAAATTAAGGAATTAGTTGTGAAATGGAAGCTTGGTAAAATTGAAAGTTATTTTGATAGTTTTTAGAGGTGGAGTTAATGAAATAAGGTATTTAAGATTTTGTTGATGGCTTATTTGCTAAATAATTCCATGAGGTTATAGTAAAGAAATTTTGGAACTACATAGGTGTATCTTTTGAGTAATCTCTTGGGTTCTTGGCAAACCCGGTAAAACCATTCCATCCCAATTGTTTGTATCCAAGTTGGTGCTTTTTTTACTTTTCCAGTGTGAAAATCGAAGGCAGCACCAATTGGTAAAATGGCATGAACGCTGGTAAATTGGGCTATTCGATGTGAAAAATACAGTTGTTTGGGTGCCCCAAGTCCAACCCACAGAATAGAAGTGTTAGAGCTATTTATTGTAAGGGCGATTTCCTTTAATTCATCATCAGATAATTCCTTAAAAGGTGGAGAATAAGTTCCTGAAATGTTGTAATTTCCCCAGCTTTCGCATTTTACTTTTAATTGTTCTGCAACACCCTCGCTTCCGCCACATAAAAAATGATTGATGGGTGAACCATTAGTTTCTTTTATTATTCGTTCAAAAAATTGAGAACCACCGATTCGAGTAGCATTTTTTTCTCCCTTTAGGTTTAAGATCCAAACTGAAGGCATTCCATCGGGAAGGTGCCAATAATATTTTTCTGTAACTTTTCTAAACGCTATATTCTCTTTAGCGTGAACCAGTACATTGGCATCTGAAGGACTAATGAGTAGGTTTCTCTTTTCTTTCGTTAATAAGTCAATGAATTCAACGACCGAAGAGTCAATTCCTTTTCCGTACAATTCAGTTCCTAATACGTTCATTTTTTATTTTGTTGAATCACTTTTGAATAAATGGATATTAATTGATTGTAATTACTATTCTCACTGTATAAGTTTATATGATCTTCAAATCCTTGAGCAACCATGGTTTTTACCAACTCTTTTTCCTTTAGCGAAATTTGAATTTTATCTATTAAATCATTGCTGTTTTTTGGAGTGAAAAGTAATCCATTTATTTGATTTGAAATAATGGATTTCATCGCACCAATATTACTCGCGATTACCAATGTTTTATGGGCAAAGGCTTCTAAAATTGTCATGGGCATACCCTCGTAATAGTAGGAGGGGAAAAGCAAGGCTGTTGCATTTTTTATATATTCTAATGTTTCTTTATTTCCCAATTTTCCAAGGAGTTCCACATTTTTAATTCCTATGAGCTCCGTTTGCAATTCACCTTCTCCAATAAATTTAATTGGCAGTGACAATGAGGGAGCAATCTCTGAAAGTAATTTGACTCCTTTTTGTCGATCTAATCTTCCTACGTAAATAAAATAGGGTTTAGTATTTTTTGATTTAACAGATGCTGGTGGTGAATTCACAAAATTCGGTTTTACTGTAAGCTTTTCTTCGGGCAATCCACCAGCTAGAAACTTTTGTTTGGCAAAATCCGTTAAACAAAGATAGGCGTCTACATCAGTTGTCCAGGTATTTTTAGCTTTATTTTTTTCTATCATTCTAGCTATTGCGTAGGTCTGAATAGAAGAGTTGCGATAACACTTTTTAAGCACAGAACCATAAGTTGTTGTGGCGGTGATACAGTCTTCACAATTCCGACCATTGCGATAAAGTAAACCATTTGAGCAAATTAACCGATAATTGTGCAAAGTAAAAACGACAGGAATTTTCAAGTACTTACAAGCTTTGAAAATAGCTGGAGAAATTAATGGTAAGAAATTATGAACATGACAAACGTCTGGTTTTTCAGTCTTTAATAAATCTATAATTTCTAAATAGGATTTTTTAGAAAATGTTGTAGATTTCAACAGCCGGAATTTTTCTATTGAAGAGTAGGAATTAATTTCCTCGTTGTATCTATAATATGGAATCACTAGGTGACCTTTTTCTTCTAGAAGTTTTTTTTCATTGGACACCACAGAATCTTCTCCTCCACCTAATTGATAGTAATTATGCGCCAATAGAATTTTCATTGCTCTTTTTTTGAAGAGATAAATAATTGTTTTTCCCAATGAAAAGCACAAATCAAAAATAAAAAGAAAATAATGCCTCTTTGAGTTTGGAGGGTAGATTCAGTCAAACTAAACGACGTAAATAGAATCAAGAAGATGGCAAGTAGTGGTTGATTATACTTGATGCTGGAACGGAATGCCAATGATAAAATTAATAACAATAGCAATACCATCACTATTCCATTTGACATCCAGTATTGCAAAAACATATTGTGTGAATTGAAGTTGTCTGCCAATCCAATTGTAAAGTTACTTTCTTGGTATGCTTTCGTTAATTCGTCTTCAGAATCACCTGTCCCCACACCTCCTATCCATCCTTTTTTTATCACATCAATAGAATTATCCCAAATAGCCATTCTTAGAGATAATGGCCGCATATTGTCAACGCTGTAATCTTTTTCTATTTCTAGAGTTTCTAATTTTGTGGTGATAATAATGGAAGAAAAAGTGAGAACGGTTATTAATAGCAAAATTGAAGCAATGAGATAACTCTTTTTTTCTAACAATTGTTTGCGATATCGAATTCCTAAAATACCAAGGAGAATTAATGGATAGATGACTGCAAAATTTGAAGATTTTAATAAATACAATAGGAATGTTGAAAATAACAAGTATCCAAAATATGCTATTTTCGTCGACCTTTTCTTTACCTGCTGATTGGCTAAAAGATAAACGACAACTGATCCACCAAAGGCTAAATATAAGGTGTAATAAATGGCATGCATTCCGGCTGGACCTGTTAATAATTGATGCATGAATACATTGTAACCAAAATGTTTTGAGTTTGTTAAGTAGGCACTTCCTGTTTCAAGATAAAATTGAGTAGCAATTCCCAAGCAATAAAGTCCTAGTAAAAAGGCTGAAAGTAGAAAAGTATTGAGTAGAAGCCTTTGGTGTTCTTTGTTTATTTTTAGAATAGGTAATGTTATAAAAGGAAATACTAAAAATCCCAAATTTCGCTCAATTATAGATTTTCCATAACCTAAGTTTTCAGAATATACTAAGCCAATGACGAGCAATAAAAACATCAAAGGAAGAATCCACAATTGGCCTAACTTTTTGATTGTTAATTGACGGAGAATTAAACCTACGATGGTGAGTACGCAAAGAATAAGAATGGCTAGGCTGTTGTATTCAGTTGGCAAAAAGAAGCTTACCATGAAATATAAATAGGCTAGTGTACACCAACAAGAGTATTTACTTAAACTACAGTTCATTGGTGGGGTTGGGTTGAGTTGAATAAAGCTTCCATCTTAATAGTAAAAAACAAAGGCAGCACCAGTATATTGCCATATCAAATATTCCAATTGTTATTCCTATAGTTAACAGAGGTACGAAAATAATTCCTACAAGTACTTTTTTGTTCCATTCTGGATTCGGTAACCACCTTTTTACTTGTGAATAAATCATTTTATACAAAAGTAATAATAAACACAAACCAAAAAATCCCGCGCTGATAAAGATGCTTAGGAAAGCATTGTGCGGATCGTAAGCAATGTCCGATTTTGAGGATATTCTTAGTGGATAGAAATTCTCGGGAGTGGCATAAACTGTAAATAGTTGAGTACTGGCTCCTGCACCTGCTCCAAATAAATAATTAAAGAAGGAAAAGTCTTTTATAGCGTCTAGGTATATGTTCCAAATGGTTCCTCTTCCGGTTAGCATTTGGTCGGGAAAATAATAACCGGTGTAATGATGAATAACTTGTAAGTAATTTAATATTAGGCTTGTAAAAATAATACCTCCAACAAATAACAAGAAAATTAGCCAAGGTTTAGAGATGATTCTAAATTTAGAGAGCGTTCCTCTATTGATGTATCCCAAGTAGTAAATAAATAAAACTGAAACACATCCAACAATTGCTTTGAAGTAGGTCATCAAGCTTACCATTAATAAAAAGACAATTAACCAAAAAGCTTCTTTTTCACGTTTGAAAAATTGAGAAAGGGTCGCAAAACAGATGATAATTGAAAGTTCTGAACCGTGATACAGCAGTCCATTTGGTCGTGGAATTTGAGTCCCATTTGCTGCGTAGGCAAAGTTTTGATAGGTTGCATTCCAGAAAGTAATGGGGATAATTTTAAAGAATTGAAGAACTGAAATAATTATAGGAACCCACAACAAAGCAAAAAAGCGATTGACATATTTATTTATTGTTTGATTGGTTAAGTTCTGATTCGAAACCATATCAATGGCGCATACCAATATAGTACTGCCAAAAAATAAATCGATAAAACTTTTTATATTCCAATACTCTTGGAACAATTGAATTACTAGATAGAATCCTAAAAAATAGATGTACCACCTTTTATTGGGATTATTCAAGAGTATAACTAAGCTTGTTAAAAAAGCTAATCCGATGCCAATAAAGTGAATTTTAATTGGAAATGGGGGGATGACATTTCCTAAAATGATAAAAATTGGAGTAAAACTTAATAATTCTAAGAATATAATATAAAGTGCTTTGTCTTTTCTATGGTTAAAAGTTTCCAATATTTAACCTTTTAGATGATTCATTACTTTTTTGTATTCTATTGGCAATGAAATACAAAGTGGCAATAAAGAAATGCAGGTCGCAATAATTACTCCTTTAACACCATATATTTTAATGAGGTATAATGACAAAGGAACGTTGATAATTGCAGATAAAATCAGCCAGTTCCTTTGTGATTTAATATTATTTATGCTGTTTAGGAAATAGGCAAAAATATTATACCAAGCTGTCAATAATGCTGCTATAGCAATAAATACAGAAAGACCAATAGGGATGTAAATGGATTCTCCGATCCAAAGTTGGTAGACAGTATTAGAAAACAATACCATAAGAAAAGAACTTACTGCCAGTCCTAGCCATATTATCATTAATTTTTGAATGTTGGCTTTAATCCAAGTACTGTCTTTTTTATGCACAGCCTCTGCAAATGAAGCCCAATAAGGCAATAGAATAATGTTGAAAATAACAGAAATAAGATTAAAATATTTAAATGCGACGTTGTATTTTGTTACTTCCTCTCCATTTAAAACATTGACTATGATTAGATTATCCGTAGAGAAAATAATCAAGATGCAAAGTTGAATAGCGAAGAAGGAAATGTTGTTTTGTGTTAATGGATTGCTTTGGCTTTTTAAATCATTAGAAATTATTGGTCTAAGATCCTTTAAGGATTTTTTAAACAGAACCAAGTTCGAAATCGACCAAACCAAAAATGGGACAAAAGAAAACCAAAAACAAAGCAATAGAATAGATGGCGATTCGATGAAATGACTTAGAATCAATAATCCAATTAGTGTGACTCCATTCTGAATAACAATTATTTTATAGGTACTTGATGCTCTATGGGTTGATAAAAGTAGGGAGTTTAAAAAATATAAAGTAAAGTGTAAAAAGTAGAAGGTGATGCAAGTAATTAGGCCCCATTTGAGGTAGGGATAGTTGCCACTTTCTGGCGTAAATAGCTGCTCTATTGGGGAAAAGTAAATGATTGGCACAAGCAGGGCTATAAAGGAAAAATACACTTGTATAAGATTTTTAAATGCTCTGCCAACAAGCTCTCGAATAGGATCAAATCGTTCATCAGAAAAATAGGTGGTAATCTGATTTCTAATACCATTACTAATACCTACTTCAATGGCAGAGAACCAAGTCAAAAATGAAAATATAGACAACCATATTCCATACTTTTCTTGACCTGCAAAGTCGATAGTGACACGAATGATTATAAAAGTAAACAGTACATTGATGGCTTTATAGCAGGTAGATTCTATAACATTTCTTCTGAGAGTACTAGATCTTTTTATTGGTTCGCTTTCCATGATTATATTGCAGGCATTGCCCGTTTAATAGCTATTAAAAGCGCTGCTAGTGCAAAGAATGAAAGCGAGAAAAAAGCCATCCTACCTAATTTGCCCAAACCAACTTTATAACCGATAGTGTTGAAATGCGAATAAATGATATAGCATGAACTGTAATTGGCTATCAACGCATCAATCTTGGATACTTCTTTTGAATAATCAATCATCTTGGCATAGACATCCATGGGATTAATCGTTGATTCCTTACTCTGACGATCCAAATTAATGATGGTTCCTGTAGTTGTTTTATTGCTGGCTTTTGCTTGCTCCAACATCACACTATTGGTGATTTTTTTCAATGTATCTAAACTTTCCATTTCTTTAATTAGGATAGTACGTTCGTTTTCCAATATGCTCAGTATGTTTTTTCGCATGTGGTTCAGCTCAGGGACTCTTTCTAAATAGGCCAAAAATGGAGCTTCTATTTTTTCAAAAATAAATTCATTACTGGACTTAATGATAATCATATTTTTATTGCTGTAGGAATTTTCACCATCTTCAAGAATCTCGTCTATTTTAATGTATCGTTGATAGGAAGTATCCAAGTTCTTGAAAACCGTATTAACATATTCTATACGTTCTTTTAGACTTGAATATGGAATGACCTCGAATTCAGTAATCGATTTAGCTTCATCAATTGTCAAGTTTAATAAGGAGCCAATTTTGTCAAATTGATCTCTTTTTAACAATGAGTTAAAATAGTTAATGTCAGAGATTAGTTGCTCTTTGGCATCTATGTTCAGCTTGACTACCATGCTGGAAGCATACTCTTTCGGAGCTATAGAAAAGCTAAAGTATCCTAGGATTGCGCCTAAAATAGCTATTAGTGCCAGTTTTTTGATATTGATTATCAAAAATAAAAATATTGATTTAAGGATGCTTCCTATGGCACTAAACCCTTTTCCAACAGCATACAAGATACGTATGACAATGCGTTCTATATCTTTGATTACCGGGGTTAAAGTCTCTTCTTCTGGAATATTATTCTTATCCATTGATGCTATTTTAGAAAACAAAGATAAATTTTATAGTTTGTTGAATTCAATTATCCTGAGATAAAAATGAATTCCATTTTTTATAGTCAAAGGAAGCTAACTAGTTCATGATTGACGTAGTTATTTTCAAAAAAAGTTTGTATCTAAATTCATTTACAAATCATAATTTTGGTCAGATTATGAAAGTAGCTCTGCTTACCAATTTTATTCCGCCTTATAGAAAGTCTCTTTACCAGTTAATTGCGAAACGAGTAGATCATTTTAAAGTGTATTTGTCAACTGCAATGGAGTCGGATAGAAATTGGCAAGTAAATCACGATGGACTCGATGTTGAAATTCAAAAAACATTGAGCTATCGCAAGGAATGGAAACATGAAAATGGCTACAATCAATTCGTAGATATTCACATCCCATATGACACAGTTTATAGATTATTTAAGTTTCGGCCGGATGTTGTAATCTCTGTAGAGCTGGGTATTAGAAGTTTATTGTCGTCAATATATTGTTCGCTGTTTGGTAAGCAATTGATACTTTGGCTTGCTCTTTCTGAACATACTGAGAAAAATAAGAAGGGGTTAAGAATTAAACTGCGGAAATACTTATTGGGGAAGTCATCCGCTATACTTTGCAATGGGGAGAGCTCTAAAAATTATGTAAGAGGTCTGGGGATAGAAAAGCCATTTTACTTTGTTGCATGTAGTAGTGATTATGAAATAAAGGATCCTAAAACGAACTTTAATTCAGACAAAAAGCAATTCTTGTATACTGGTCGTCTAATTAATTTGAAAGGAATTTCTCAAATGATAGATGAAGTGAGCAATTGGGCTACTAAGAATAAAGAGGACAAGATTGAATTAATTATTGCAGGATATGGTCCTGAAAAGTCTCATTTTTCAAAATTAGATACCTTTTCTAATGTTAGTTATAATCTCCTTGGGGATTTAAAGTATGAGGAGTTAAATGAATGGTATTCTAAGGCAGATTATTATTTATTCCCCACCTTAGGAGATGAATGGGGAGTGGTCGTAAATGAAGCGTTATTAAGTGGTATACCTGTATTGGGAAGTATATATAGTCAGGCCGTTTTACAGTTAATCGAAGACGATAAAAATGGTTGGCAGTATGATCCTTTGAAGAAAGGAGATTTAGAGCGTTTGTTGACTAAAGCGGTTGGAACTACCAACGAGCAGCTTGAGAAAATGTCTGTTTATGGACTAGAAGTTGTGAAAGAAGTTACCCCAGAAAAGGTATGTTCAGAAATAGTTTCAGCTTTAAATTATGCTAGAGGTAGTAAGGAAAGTTAAAAACTAAAGAGTATTCTTTTCAATTTTCTAGCCACCTGTTATATGTTTCCTCAATTTTATCTTTTGTAAAAAAGTGTTGACTGTATTTCGATTGGAGAAGTGAGTCTAAATAAATTCGACTGAACCTTATGGTATTTTTAAATTCGTTGTAAAGATGACCATTGCTGCTTTCAGCTGTAATATTCACATCCTTTAAAATGAAAGAATCTTGTTGAATGAATTTACCGATTTGGGCTTCTTTAATAGAATTACTAAGGGCACTATTTAGGATTAGAACTGTAAAATTATCTTTTGATAGGAATTGAAAACCCTCTTCTTGATTGAATTCGTAGTCGTAAACATCAATTCCCGTATCTCGTTTAAATTTTTGATCAAACCAATCAATAGCATATAAATGAGGTAGCTTTTCGTGATAAATTTGGATTAAAGGTTCTATTCCTCCTTTGTATTGACTGATTGGTGTGCCCACATACAATTCAAAAGCATCAAAAAATGCAGAGACATTTCGCTCAACCGGGTTCCTGAATAAAGTGATAACATTCAGCTTTTTATTGGGCTTTATTAGTTTGTTCTGTATGATTTTTATTGGGCTTTTGCTATCTGGAATTAATCCATTTTCAAAACAAAATTGCTGCATCATCCTATCTTCTTCTAAATTCAATGCGTGTATATGAAAGCAAGGAATGTTGGTTTGTTTCTTTATGGATGAATACACACTCATGGAGCCCACTTTCGCCATGGTATAAACTAACGCAGGAGTTCTATATGAAAGCCACAGTCTTAATCTTGAGGCAAAAAGTCTTAAGTGGTCAATGGTGTAATATCTAATAAATGCCTTCATTTTATGGAGTAACTGTTATTTTTTTAAGCGTATAAGCTCCTCTTCTAGAATGATGATCAGTGAGGTAGTAAATTTCTTTATCATTAACCAAAACTGGATTTTTCTTTAATGAATAGTCGTTAGTTATTTTTTTGTTTTTATAAAAGACTTGCCCCTCAGTTATTTTGCATGAAGTGGTGTCGAAATTACTAATCGAAATGTTGGATTGAATGACCTCATTCCCATTCTTTCCGAGTGCTTCATAAACAAGAAAGTTGTTTTCGGCATAGAAGTCATGAATTAAGAAATGTTCTTTTGTTGATAAGACATAATCAGAGTTTTCGACGTTGGGGTTTTTCAAAACCACTAGAATTAGAAAAGGGATAAACACAATTATAAAGACCTTAAAAAAATCAAGGTTAAATCTAGCGTTGAAGCTATACAATAAGGTTAAGCTAAGTAATACGCTCAACCACATTCTAGTAAATTCGAAAACGATTGGAAGTCCAATTAGCCAATGAAAAGGAAAGTTGCAGATGAGCAATAAAAGGATAAAGCTGCCGATTTTTAATCTTTTTGAGAATTCTCCCCTAAAAATTTCAAGAGCCGGAATCAACCATAAAATTTGAGCATAAGTAGCCGTTCTGGATTGAATTAGAAATAAGGTGACAACCCAAATAGATAAGAGTCTAAATGGTTTTTCTTTCTGGTTAAAACTTGTAGAAATCGCTAAAGACAAAAACATCGCCGCGAAGGTCCATGAAATGATTTTATAGGTTAGTTCGCTGTTAAATAATACATCAGGATTATAGTATTGATCTTGAACAAAAAGTGTTTTTACGAATACTGTAAATGTCTGTGCATTTGATTGGAAATTTACCGTGCTTTCATTAAGAATAGCATTGGGCATTACCTCTAAGAGATACCTTTCCCAAAAGGAAAACCCTCCAACTAAAACAGAAATGGCTATTAAAACCAAAGTGCTGGTACTAACCAGAGCTATCGATTTCCATTTTTTACTATAGACTAAAGGGATACAATAGTAAATGGGAAATACTTTTGTCAAGATAGATAAGCCAAGTAATAACCCACCCACAAATTTTTTATTGGTGTTGATATAATGGTAACTGAGGATAATAAAAGAAAGAATTAGGAGGTAAACCTGACCAAATTCAATGTTGTTTCTAATGGGCACAATGAATAATAAAGGAATAAGAAGAAGGAAAAAACGATTGTGTTCATTCAAATACCTTTTACTAAAAAGTTGTAGTGCTAGTGTGAAAAATAAAACACTGATGAGGTTAAATACTAATTTGGAGTAGAAGGCATTTTTAATTAATGCAAAAGGGTAGAATAAGGTGGCAGTAAATGGTGAATTCAAATAGAAGTCAGCAAGAACGTCGTTGTATCCTTTGCTCCATGCGTATTGATTGAAGTCATAAATGTCATACAAAACGGTTTCTGGAGGGATGTTTTCTGTTGCTAATAATGCAGGAAAATAATTGTTGGCAAAATCATGCAGCGGTTGGTCTAATGCAAAAATGGAAAAAATCAATCCAACTAAAACTGTTGGGATTAAATACCCAATAGGATTTGTGGTCAGATAGTTTTTAATCCTATTTAGTTGTTTCATTGGTAGAGACCGAAGTTTTGATAAACAAAAATAGAACTTCTATTCGGTTAAAGGTAGACTCAGAATATTTGATTCCGATTTAGTTGAATTCTGTATATCTGCAAAATTTTAATCCCTATTTTTGATTCATAGAAAAACTCCAATTAAACCTTGTTTCATCATCACTCAATTTATTTCAGAAAGTAAAATGTTTAAAATAGTTGCAAAATATGTAAGTGTTTTACTTTTAGTTAGCTTGTTAATTAATTCGTGTAAAAAAGATGATCTACCATTGGATGAAACAAGTCCATCAGTGATCAATTTGCATTATTATCAAAATGATAGTGAAACAAAACAAGAGTTTGAGAAGGGGTTAAAGTGGGCATTTTCCTTTTTAGGAGCTGAGCTAAAAACAGGTTCTTGGGAAAGTGGAGTGACTAGGATAAATGAAGAGTCGTTTCGTGTCGATTTTTCCAAATTAGGTTTTTCTTCAAATGGGATAAAGCAGCTCAATCTATTGATTCAACAATTTGTGCTAAGTGATGAATACACCAAAACTAGAGGGATAGATGCAGGTCGATTTATTACTAGTATTCTCAATAATTCAAACCATTATTATAAGATTGTTGGAATGCCAGAAACCCTAGATGGGTTTAATGGAAAAGCAAATTTTCTTAGTAAAAGGGCAGCCATCATTGAATCTGCAGTAGCACTGAAAGAACGGATTGTCAATCTACCATTATCCGATGTTGAAGTAGCTCAATTGAAGTATTGGGCAGAAGAATTGTCGGGTTCACTAAAAGATTCTACAGAGAAGGTGGAGGAAAATGAAGTGATGGATATAATGGCAAATGGACAACTTCGTTTTGGAATTTACAACAAACAAAAGGAGTTAATTGGCGGTTCAGATGCGAGTTTAACAATAGCAGGGAAGCCTGCGAAATGCTTGTGGTGCCATGAGACAAGTATTCAAAAGGGATTTGCGGCGATTACTGAAATTCCTGGATACTATTCCCCAAATCAGTTTGATAGTATTGTTGATTTAAATAATATTGAATTAAAGAATTACCGAAATTCATTGGATTCTGAAATAGATTTCAACGATAGAAAAGCACATACGGCCACAGAAAAATTATACATTCGATATTTTGAACCTTCAGCTAAACGACTTTCCAAAGAATGGAGTTTAAGTATTCAACAAGTAGAGTCACTTTTACAAAATATTCCAACACATATTCACGATGAGTTTCCTGAGTTTGGAAACTTGTACCATAGAGATGAAATACAATCGTTTTCTCCCTACCAAGTTTTACCAAGTGCTGCAAGTGCAAGAGAAACAGTTTCATTTGAAATTGATTTGTTGCCATGAAGCCGACCCCGAAAACCATTAAAAGAACAAAGTTTATTGGACTTGAAGGGTTGAATTTTGCGATTCGACCTATTCATACCAGCCTGATATCTTTATTGGTAATCCGATTAGTCGATATTGAGTTGTGGGGACAATTCGTTTTTTACCTCTTAACCATTGAAGTGATTACTATGGTTTTAAATTGGGGTCAAAGAGCCTATTTGATGCGGGAGTTCTCATTGCAGCCTCAACATATAGGCAGTCTGCTCTCAACAACTTTATTGGCGAGAGTTCCACTACTTATTGGTGCTTTACTTGTTCTTCTAATAGGGCGAGACTTTAGAATTTATTTCTCGAGTTTATTCTTGTGGTTGACATTTAAATGGTTGGCTAACCTTTTCGAATCACTGATTAAGTTTAACAGAACGTATTGGTATTCAATACTCGCAGAAGTAATAGCTATGTGTGTTGCAATAGTCTATTTGTTATATCATTATCAAACCGTAACAATGTCTGAAGTGATTTTTGCCTTTGCATTGTCTTCCTTCACTCGACTAATTGTTTTGTCCCCAATACTTAAAAATCTAACAAGAATAAAATTCAGTTGGATTGCTCTCTTTTCAAACCTTAAAGTGACTTTGCCCATTTTTGCCATTTCTATTGCGGCATTGTTACAAGTAAAAGGCGATTTATATACCGCTACTTTCATGTTGGATGATATAGAGTTGGCAAAATATCAGGTAATGATTAGTTTTTTAGTTCTCGGACAAACAATAGCTTGGGTGATTTTGGGGCCGTTTCAAAAGAATATCTACCGTTGGAAAGAAAGTAGTTTAATAGAACTTAAAAGGAAGTACTTGATCTTAGGAATTTTAATTTCCAGTGTTTTTTCTGTCCTCTTATTATTTGGTTTAAGAATTTTTTATCAAATCGAAATTGAGTTCTGGTACTCAATTTTATTTTTCGCATATATGCTTCCGCTCTACTTTTATTTAATTGAAAGTCAATTAATGTTGAAGTTAAAACAGGAGAAAAAGTTGCTGAAATTTAGTTTCTTCGCTGCTGTAGTGAATATTTGCGCTGCCATTTTATTAATTCAATTTTTTGATGTTGTTGGAGCATTGATTAGCGGTATATTAGGAAGCCTCCTAATGGGGCTTTTAGTGGTGAATTATGTGAAAAAGAATGTAGAATAAAGTTTGAGAAAGGATTATGAAAGTTGTTCCGAGTATCTTTACTTTCTGTTAGTTAACTATGATATCCAATAATAAAGCTTCGTTTGATGCAGCAGCAGCCACCTATGATAATGATTTTACATTATCAGAAATAGGTAAAAAACAACGAAATAGAGTGTTTCATTGGCTGAATAAAAGCAAGATTTTAAAAAACTCTAAAAGGGTTTTTGAAATCAATTGTGGAACTGGATATGATGCAGAATGGTTTTTTAATCACGACTTTGAAGTTGTTGCTACTGATGCTTCAACGGAAATGGTCAAAGTAGCTAAAGCAAAACGGAATTCAAGAATTAACTTTTATCAGAGAGACTTTAAGGATATTTCAATAGATGAAAATGTCGGAAATGCTGATCTAGTATTTTCTAACTTTGGAGGATTAAATTGTTTGAGTGAAAATGATTTGAGAACATTTTTTAAAGACTTGGCTTTGAAACAGAAATCTGATGATTATTTAGCAATGGTTATTATGCCCGAACATTGCCAAATCGAGAATGTTTACTTTCTGCTAAAAGGTCAATTTTCAAAAGTTAATAGAAGAAGTAGAAAAAGTTATTTAGAGGTTGATGTGAATGGTGAAAAGGTTAAAACGTTTTATCATTCTCCATGGACAGTAAAGCAATTGTTGTTTAAATTTTACAAGGTAGAATTAGTGAAGCCAGTGGCACATTTTCTTCCTCCATCTTATTTAGAGCCGTTTTTTAAACGCCACGGTTGGTTGATTCAAATACTTTATATTTTAGAACGTATTTATGGACGACTTAGTTATTTGGCTAAAAGTGCCGATCATTACATTGTAATAGCAAAACGAAGATGAGCATATTATTAACCCACGGGTATTTTATAGAAGAGGACGAGACGGAGCAAAAAGTTATGCGTCCTTATCCGCCTTTGGGGTTACTCTATATATCTGCCTATTTAGAAGAAAATGGGTTGGATCATGAGGTGTTTGATTCTACTTTTTCTAATGAAAATGCTTGGATGATTCAGGTAATGAAAATGCAACCTGAAGTGATTGCCATTTACACCAATTTGATGACAAAAGTCAAGATTATTGAACTGATCAAAAAAGTAAAATCAACCCCTGAGTTGAGCGGAACAAAAATTCTTTTAGGCGGACCGGATGTAACATATAACTGGGAAAACTATTTGAAATATGGCGCCGATTTTTTGGTGATAGGTGAAGGAGAGGAGACATTTTTAGAATTTTCGAAGCAGTATTTTGGTCAACAAGATTATAGTTCTGTAGATGGATTGGCGTATAAATCTGCAACGAATGAATTCATAAAGAACCCACCTAGAACTAAAATTAAAGAAGTGGATCAATTGACGATGCCTAATCGCAAGAAAATTGATTTATCAAGATACCTCGAGACTTGGAAAAAGTTTCATGGAAAAAGTACTTTAAATATATCCACACAAAGAGGATGTCCCTATACTTGCCAATGGTGTAGCACTGCTGTGTATGGGCAAAGTTATAGGAGACGTAGCCCCAAGTTGGTGGTGGATGAAATTGAATATTTGATAAAGAATTACAATCCGGATGCATTGTGGTTTGTAGATGATGTATTTACAGTGAGTCATAAATGGATTGAAGCCTTTTCTTCAGAAATGAAAGATAGGGGAATCAGTATTCCATTCGAATGCATAACACGGGCGGAAAGATTGAGTGAAACAATCTTGAGTCAATTAAAGTCTGCTGGATGTTTCCGAATTTGGATAGGAGCCGAAAGCGGTTCTCAGCGAATTATCGACTTGATGAAACGGCAAGTTGATATCAATAAAGTGGCAGAAATGATGCAGCTGACACAGCATTTTGGAATGGAGGCTGGTACCTTTATTATGGTCGGATATCCAACTGAAACGGAGAAGGATATTGAATTGACCATTGATTATTTAAAGCAAGCCAATCCCAATCAGTTTACCATTACTGTCGCTTATCCGATTAAGGGAACCGGGCTGTATACTCAAATTGAAAAAGACATAATTACCCAACCTGAATGGTCTATTAGTACAGATCGGCAGATTGATTTTACTAGAACCTATCCACGAAAATATTATGATCATGCGGTGAGAAGGATTGTGAATGAAGTCAATTTTAGTAAAGAGAAGCTGTTAAAGAAAACACTGACAACACGAGCTTTGAAATTTAAATTAAAGTCAGTTGTTTCTGCGATTCAAATGAGATTAAATAATTAGTGTATGAAGATTAGTTTATTAGTGATTCAATTGCTTTTGTCAGTTTTACTGCATTCTCAAAATTACAATAGAATTGTACCAAGTGAAATTGCTCCTTATCAATTTGAAATTGTTGATTCTAATTATTCAGCAGACTATTTATTGACGCCGTTTGATTTAACGCAACAATTGAATTCTTCCTTAGTGATCCTCGATTCATCAGGTAATATTAAGTGGTATGCCATTAGTCAATTTCCAAGAGGGTTTGCAGATCTTAAGTATCATACAGCTTTTAGCAGGTTCACCTTTGTTGGTGATAGAACCTATTATGTAATGGACACTTCATTTACCTTAGTTGATTCTTTAACTGTTACCAATGGATTTAAGATAGATATTCATGAGTTCGATTTGCTCCACAATGGGAATTATATTTTATCTGGAGCTTCTGATAGTTTGGTAGATTTATCCAATCACGTCCTAAATGGAGTTCAAGCAAGCGATACCACCCACATTATTGGATTTACAATTCAAGAATTTGATCCGCAGAAAAATATGGTCTTTCAATGGAATAGCAATGATTATATCGATCCATTAGAGAGTTACGATAGTATTTATGGTTATAGAATCAATGGGTTTGACTATTGTCATGGAAATTCAATTGATGTAGATTCCAATGGAGATTTTATTGTTTCTATGCGTCACACCAATTCTATTTTTAAAATAAGAAGAGCTACAGGTCAGATTGTGTGGAGGCTAGGAGGGAAGTTGAGTGATTTTTCTTTTGTAAATGATTCCGGATTTAGTGGACAGCATGACGCAAGAGTAACTTCATCGGGGACTATTTCATTATTTGATAACGGAAATGGTAAAATCAACCCAGTTTCTCGAGGTGTTACTTATCAGTTGGATACAATAAATTGGACCGCAACTAAGGTCTATGAATACCTGTTTCCAACTAGTTTTTATGCAAGAGCAATGGGAAATTTCCAAAATATGTCAAATGGAGATCGTTTGATTGGATACGGATTGTTAAATAGGCCACACCCTAGTTTTGTGGTAGTTGATGCATTTGATAATATAACAGCAGAGTTGTTTCTTAAGGACTCCATAGTAAGTTATAGAGCAGTGAAGACTAATTTGCCGCAATCAATCAAGCAGCCAACAGCCACTTGTTATTATCAGAATGGAGTTTTAGTACTAGAAGCTCCATTGAGCAATAATTATGAATGGAGTACAGGAGATACGACAAGAAGCATTTTAATTAGCCAAACTGGAGAATATCAATTTTATATTCCAAGAGGAATTGGAAAAGTGGGTTCTGAAATTATTAGGGTTTCCTCTATTTCAGGATATTGTAATTCAACAAGTCTGTCAGAGAATAGTAGATATTATTTTGATGATAAAGTCATTAAGCAAATTGATTTGCTTGGACGAGAATTATTGAAGCCAAAGAGGCATCAGATTGTGATTCATATTTATGAGAGTGGTCGGGTAGAAAAGGTGATTTGGAATGGGGAGTAGATTGCCTTTATTTTTAGTATTGGTAAATACAATCCTTGATAAATTTTCTCAGCAGTTCTTTTAGCACCTAATTCTGTATAATGACAATCATCAATGAAATTTGAGGAGTTGGATTCAATCGAATTCCAAATAAATTGCACTCCATTTTTCTTACACAGTTCCTCCAGTTTCAGATTAAATAAGTTCATCCCATTTGCTAGCGCTTCCGCTGAATAGTGGATATTTTTCTCATTGACGTTGCTGCAAATTAATTTTCGATCTTCAGGACTTAGGTCTTTATTCCACAAAACTGCTTGACTAATAAATACTATCTCAATTTGGTTGTCTTTGGCAATGTCTATCATTTTTTTGGCATTCTGCAGGTAAAATGCTAAGGATGCACTTTGATTTGGCAATTGGTTAACTTCTTTAGTCAATAACCGAGCTTTACGGCACTCTTGCAATTCTTCACCGTGTGTTTTTCTTCGATACAATTGAATGGAATGGTGACGTGCTTTTTTATAAAGTTTGGTTAATGTGAGTTTTCTAAGCCAAGGAACTTCACTGTCTGGTAAGTGTGTGAAGCTGTTAATTTTAATATTGAACTTATCCAAATTCAAATACTTTCCTTCATCGATCAAACTTGCGGAGAAATCATTTTTACCCATCATAACGATAACTTTTTCAATCGTTGGAAGGTTCTGATATTTAATGATTTGCTGTAATTGTAAAACATGATGAAAACTAAAACTACCTGGTTTCCCAAAGTTCCCCACCCAATAGTTGTCACCAAGTTTTTCGTCCAATAGAGCCGTCCATGTGTATTTTTGATCTAATGAAAAGCAGGCTGTGGTGCTGCCACCAATCGCTATGATTGCTTTTTTATTATTTTCAGGATTTGAAATCGTTCTAGCACCAAATTGATCAAATTGTACTTGAGCATCTTTAGTTATTCCTTTTATGATAGCGGTATCCGTTTTCCAAACAAATTGGCTGTTTGGTGTCGCGACAAAATAGCCGTTTGGGAATATAAAAAAAAGAGAAAGGATAAGTTCTGAGAGAATTAGACATAGAATGAGAACAGAAACGACAAGAAAGGTATTTTTGATCCGATTCATTTATTCAACTTTGATGTAAAGTTATAAAATTAAGAGGTTGCTTAAATAACTCTTACTTTTGATATTTTGTAAATTTTTATCGTTGGAAAATCAAGTTCTTTTATTCAATCCCCGCAGTGCGAAATGGAAACATAGAATTCCTAATTCTATTTTACAGATCGGAGCATCTATTTATGGCAAATATGAGTTGACTTTCGTTGATGGAAATATGGAAACTGATGCTTGGGATAAAATCTCAAGTTTATTAAAAACAGGAAAATTTAAATACTTTGGCGCTACGGTAATGCCTGGACCTCAATTGAGTCAGGCCATTCCAATTTCAAAAAAAATAAAAGAAGCCTTTCCAACCATTAAAGTAATTTGGGGTGGTTATTTTGCCACCAATCAGCATCCAGTTGCACTACAGAGTGGTTTTGTAGATGTTGTAGTTAGTGGCCCGGGCGACCAATCGTTTCCATTGTTATTAGACGCTTGGGAAAAAGGGGAGTCGATTGAAAAGGTTAAAAATTTAATCTTCATTAAGGAGGATAAAATTTTTAAAACCCCTAAGGAAGAGTTGTTGGATCAGGATAGTTTGCCACAATTGCCATACAGCTATTACGATCAATTTTATCCGATAAGTGGTTACTTGCAAAAGACCTTTATGGGGAATAAAACCATGGCGTATCACTCTAGTTTGGGATGTCCTTTTACGTGTTCTTTTTGTGCAGTAGTTCCGATTTTTAATGCCAGATGGAAAGGCAAATCTGCAGAAAATATCTACAAAGATGTAAAATGGCTGAAGGATACTCATGGAGTAGACTCCATTGAATTTCATGACAATAATTTTTTTACTTCTCGAAAAAGAGTAGTCGAATTTTCGAAATTAGTCTTGAAAGATAATATTAAATGGTGGGGCGAAGGAAGAATTGATACGATAGACAAATACTCTGATGAGGATTTACAATTAATGAAGGATGCTGGTTGTGAAATGATATTCTTTGGTGCTGAAACTGGGAGTGATGAAGTATTGAAACAAATGGACAAAGGCGGTACACAAACTGCTGCACAAATTCGCTCATTTGCTGCAAGAATGGGAACTTTTGGAATTATTCCAGAATACTCTTTTGTGTTGGGTATGCCCGGCGAAAGTGAAGAGAAAGTAATGGCTCAGATTGAATCAGATATTGAATTTATAAGGGAAATCAAGGTCCTTAATCCACAAACAGAAATCATCATCTATTTATACAGTCCTGTTCCTTCAGAAGGGTCTGAATTGTTTGAACAAATCACAAAGGCTGGTTTTGAATTTCCGGCTCATTTAGAAGATTGGTTGAATCCCGTTTGGGAAAATTTTGATTTAAGAAAGAATCCCCTAACTCCATGGTTGACTCCAAAAATGATTGATAAGATTCAAAATTTTGAAACGGTGTTGAATGGATATCATCCTACAGCATCTGATTTTAGAATAAAAGGCATAAAGAAATCGATTTTAAGGAACTTGTCGAGTTGGAGATATAAAAGTGGATTCTATAAATTCCCATATGAGATCAAAGCTATGCACAAAATTTGGAAGTACCGCCAACCTGAAATTGAAGGTTTTTATGGGGAGTAATAGATTAAAAAAAAGAATTCTATCACCATTCTTGAAGCGTTTTG
Source organism: Acidiluteibacter sp. (assembly GCF_055129545.1). Lineage (NCBI taxonomy): Bacteria > Pseudomonadati > Bacteroidota > Flavobacteriia > Flavobacteriales > Cryomorphaceae > Acidiluteibacter > Acidiluteibacter sp. Next base: position 640,935 of record NZ_JBSRUB010000013.1, read on the forward strand.
CGACATATTATTTTAGTAAACCAAGACCATTTTCATATAAAGGGTTAAAAGGAGTTGTGCTTCCTGGCGTTTTTTACCCCATTTTTACCATTAGTACTAAATTGCTCATGGACTTCATGGAGAACTTAGAATTAGAACGTAAAAGTTTTCTTGAGTTGGGTTGCGGAACTGGTATGATTAGCACTTTGGCAGCTCAACGTGGAGCTCAAGTACTCGCTTCAGATATTAATCCCATTGCGATAGAAAATGTAAGGTTAAATGCCACAAAGAATAAAGTAAAATTGAACGTTGTTCTTTCTGATCTCTTTGAAGAAATTTCGAAACAGGTATTTGATTACATTATTATTAATCCACCCTATTATCCAAAAAATCCTGAAAATAAAGCAGAGGAAGCTTGGTTCTGTGGAGCCAATTTTGAATACTTTGAGAAACTGTTCGCCCAGCTAGGGAATTATTTTGATTCAACTTCTCAGATCTATATGATTTTATCTGAAGATTGCGAATTAGATCACATTACAAATATGGCAAATGAGAAGCAATTGACTTTTGAACAGGTCTTCCAATCCATTAAACAAGGCGAAGAGAATTACATTTTTAGAATTCTGAAGCGTTAATCTATTATTTCTTTATTTATCAATAAGTTGAAGTGTTGATTAGTTCCATTGGCCTATTTCTATTCACCAATAGTCATGCTTTTTGGTGAACGTATTCACCAATAGTTATCCTTTTTAGTGAATAGTAATTAAAAAACTATAGATTAAAGCAACAAAAGAAATTGATGAACTTAAATCGCTAATCCTATTTTTGAATTTGAGAAATAGAAAAAAATAGATAATTTTAGATTTGAATTATTATTGATTTACAATACTTTAAGTAATGAAAATAGATAATATGGATGATGCTGAAGTTTATGGAGAACTTAAATACTACAGTGAAGAGGGGTTTAGATTTAGAACTGAACCAAGTAAACCTTTACCTGAAAATTTATTTAAATATTATTCCTTAAATGAAGATAATTTGAATGCCTTTATGGGGTCCTATTTGTTTGCTTCTCATCCTTTTAATTTAAATGATATCTTAGATTCTAAGCTAGAACTAATTAAAATTTTAGAAAAGCCTGATAAAATATCATACAAAAGTATATATGATGGAATGGATGAGGGTTTTCGAAATAAGGTGAGTTTTGATGATTATTACTTAAAAGAAACAGATGGTAGTTTTTACAAAAGTGAACTTTATTTTGGATCATCATCTAAGCTTGGAATAATTTCATTATCCGAGAATGGACATTCCTCTCTAATGTGGCCTCATTATACACAAGAAAGAGGCTTTCAACTAAATTTTAAAACTCTTGAACTTATAGATTCTATTAAAAATTATAATGACTCAAAAAGTAAATGTTCTGATTTAGAATACTTGGGCATTAATCCTATTAACTATGTTAAGGCTATTTGGCCTTTAGACTTAAGTCATTTCATTAAGGAGAACAAGACAAAGTTGTTATTAAATATATTATACAATATAAAGCATGACCAATGGAAATATGAACAGGAGTGGCGAATTTTAGTGAGTCGACCATGGATGGGAATTCCATTTAGCAACTATTTTACTGGTGTAAAAGATTGGTCAGCAGATATTAAAAATAGGCATGTGTGTTTTAATTCCAAGGTTGTGGATTTCATTACTCTTAGTCAATATTTTTTCATTAGCAATGTTTATAGTAAAATTGAGGAAGTTAGTCAAGAGTCAAGAATAATTAAAACATTTTATTTTAGTGAATCTTCAACCTTAAAAGATGAAGAAATAATAATTAGAGACTTACACAAAAGGTTATTTAATTTCCTTTTTAGGGAGTTTCAAAAAAAAATATATATTTCAGTTCACGAATACTTCAATTCTTATAGTGAAATCAGAAAGTCTAAACGACAAATTGAGATTATTCAAGTAACCAATGAATTTTTAAAACTAAATTTCTATAATTAATAGATTCATTTTTTCAAACTCAATACTTGTGAGTAGAATAACTGCGCAGAAGATGTAAAATAAACCCACTTCAAAAGTTCCTTTACTTTTCCTCTTTTCATATTCTTCAAGGCTTGTTTCGCTCTAAATCGCTTATGCAGATAACGATGCAGCTTTTTATAAAACTCAGGAGAGTAGGTGCCTTTGTACATCATTAATAATTCATCAGAGTCAGTCCAATTCGCTTTTTCTGACAATTGAGACTTTACGACTTCATAAAATTTTGTACCTGGAAGTGGATAGGAAACCGATACACCTATATCATGCGGCATTTGTGTGAATAGCATGTCCAAGGTAGCCTGGATGTCTTCCCACTCTTCACCGGGGTAACCAAACTGTAAAAAGAAACAAGGCCTTATGCCGTGCTTTTTCATCAGTGCAGTGCTATCTGTTATTTGTTGAACGCTGGTTCCTTTGTCCATCGCATCCAATATCTTCTGAGAGCCACTTTCGGCTCCAATCCATACTTCATCACAACCAGATTCGGCCAAGCTAATAATGGTATCATCTTTCAATAATAAATCCGCCCTAGATTGAATTTTATAAGAAATTTGTATGTTTTCCCCTTTTAAGATTTGATTGAATTCTTGAACCCACCGTGGTTTCAACCCAAAAATGTCATCACAAAACCAAATGTGATCGAAATCAAAACGAGATTTAATGAGTTTAATTTCATTCACTACATGTTGAGGTGATCTGCTGTTGTATCGATTTCCGTATATCGGTTTGGCGCACCAGTTACATTTGTAGGGACAGCCTCGAGTTGTAGCAATATTGATGGAAAAATAACCGTGTTGATTCCAAGCTTTTTGATAAGGAGTAATATCAACTAAATCCCATGCTGGCAATGGTAAGCTTGTAAGATCAGTTAAAACTGGTCGTTTTGGGGTCTGTTTTATTTCATTGTTTTCTAGAAAAGCAATTCCTCCAGCAGTAGTGTAGGATTCATTTTTAGAAATAGCTGAGACAATTTGCAATAATGTTTCGTCGGCTTCACCTAAAATAACGGCATCCGCTCCTTTGTTGAGGTATGATTCAAAATGGTCGGTGCTATCACTGCTTGATACAAAAACCTGCAATCCTTTAGATTTTGACAATTGAATCATCTCAAAAGCCGCTTCTCGCATCCGAGTCAAGCACATTTTCGTGAGGTAGTTAAATCCATCATCATAAATGACAAGAATCTCAGGGTTAAAGTCTTCTAATGCCTGGTTCAACTCCATTGGGTCTTCCACAAAGTTGGTATCAAAAAGCTGTACTTCATGTCCTATTTCTCTCAGTCCAGAAGCAGCTTGAATTGTTGCTAATGGTGGATAAGGCTTACTTTGATTCCATTGTTTTTCGTCGAATCTCAAAAAGTAACTATGTGTAAACAATACCTTCATTCCTGTATATTGAGTTGATCAATTCTTTGTTTATACTCTTTCAAAACTTTGTTTTGAAAGTCTTGGGGATGATGTTTCGAAATTCCTCTATTGGAACGCATAGTCAACTCTAGTTTAGATGCATCGAAATGCTTAAACTTTTTGTTCCATCGGCGATAGGTTACTTTCATAAATTGCAAGTCTAGGTAATCGCCTAGTTTGCCACTTAACAAGAATTCTGAAAATCGTTTTATGCTTGAATTTCCTTCTGAAACTTCTAACGTTAGCGGATTCTTAAAATTAGGAAAGTATTGTTTGGACCAACTGTTCTTAGCATTAAATTGATTAATCAGTTGTTGATTATAAACCGGTAGTAGATAACTAACTTCCACCGCAGTAAAAATATTTTGATCAATGATTTCTAAATTTTCCTCGTCCACAAAGTAGTTGACGCAGAAGTACTTCTTTGAATTCAATAAGAATAGTTTCTTGAAGAGGATTAGAAGTGTTCGGCAAATCCATAGTCGACCTGGAGCTGTTATTATAAAGTAATCGATGTCGCCATCATCGTGCATCACATTTTTAGAAAGCGAGCCTGAAACAGAAATCGCTCTTACAAATGGAAATGACTTGATGATTTTAACGTATGCTGGAAGTTTCTGCGCGTATTTCTGAGCTTTTACTTCCTTTGATTTCCTTTCAACAATTTGTTCAGAGATATTCGGTCGAATACCGTAAAAGTCGTTTATTGAAAAAATTATTTTTGAATCAACCAATTCTGTTAAAATCTGCTTGGAATTTACTGTACTAACACCTGCTAAATTAGCTAATTCATCGATTTTCAATGGGTGATTGAAAATGTCGAAATAAGCAATGGCCTTTAATATGCGGTATTTATGTTGGTTGTTGGGATCTTTCAAAGCTGTGAATAAAAGTAGGTTTTTCTTTCAATTTCAAAAGTAATAAGACACTACTTTTTAAGTTTTAAAGAATATATAAGTTATTTTTGCGCGCCTGATATTTATCGCCTCAGGAAATCAATGATCTCGAATATTAGGTTCTATATAATGAAACAGTTAAGTTATATTTTGATTGTCTTTTTCAGCTTGATGGTCGGAGAAGTTGCTGCGCAAGAAAAGCTTGGAGCCATCACCGATAATTTTTTACCCGTCAAACAACTTGGGATTAATCCAGCGTTAATGGTCGATCAGCGCCATTTTTTATCTGTTAATGTAAGTGGAGCTCACATTTTTGCAAGGAGTAATGTCATCAATTATCCCAATAGCATATTACTTCCGAAAGTAGACCTTCAAAAAGAAATTTACGAAGAGCCCAATAAGTTTGCAAGAGGGTTTATTGTTGGCGAAGTCTCTGGGCCATCAGCAACATTAAGTTACGGTAAAAATGCGTTTGGAATTCACACTGGGGTAAGATTTTATGCCAACATGAATCGGATCCCTGCCATCTTAATAGAGCTTATAAATGCAGAAACTACGGAGAATGTTTCCGATGGGAATTATTTAATGAAGAATGGACGTTTCAAATCAATGACTTGGGGGGAAGTGGGTTTGTCCTACGGAAGGGTTTTATTGCATCGTGATTATGATATGATTAGTGCCGGCATTACTGTAAATCGTTTAATCGGAATTCAACAATCGTCGTTCAATATAAAAAGTGGCTCAGTAGACGTAGAGAATCTCTCTGGATCTATATTAGATTTAGATGGAAAATATTCCTACACAGATTCTAAATTTGGTTCTGGGGGAGGATGGGGGATGGATGTTGGAATTACTTTTAAGTCCATGACTGATGTGGTGAATAAATATTTATCCCATTCTCAAAGAGGGGGATGTAAGGTTATTGATTACAATTATAGAATAGGACTGTCTTTATTGGATTTCGGTTATATTCGTTTTAAAGAAGGGGCTAGATATGCAACGTTGGCAGAAACCGATACCATAACTCCGATAGATTTATATACTGCTGATGAAGCTGTTTTGGGTAAAGATGGTGATGCATACACTGCCATCTTACCAACGGCGCTTTCACTGCAGTTAGATTTTAGAATTATTGATTATATCTACGTCGCAGGTGTTGTGAATCAGCGGTTAAGTTTTAAAAATAGCTTTGGTGTAGAACGATCAAATTTAGTTGGAATAGCACCTCGATTTGAAACGGATTGGATCACTGCAAGTTTTCCAGTCTCATTATCCAATTATGTGGCTCCTCAAGTCGGTTTTTATTTGAGATTAGGGTTTCTGTCTGTTGGAACGGATCACATTCTCCCATTTGTTCGACGTGGTGATATTCGAGCAGTTGATTTCTATTTTAATATTAATTTGTTTCTTCGGAATAGCCCCGAATGTAAAGTGATTGATCGTCGAGGTATTCCATGGCTATGCCCAGCTTGGAGATAAAATACCTATTTATGAGTATTGCCCTTGGCTTTCTGACTCGGTATATTTGTTTAAATAAATAATCATATTTGTAGATGTGCAAGATGAAATATTCCATCTTGTTGGTTAAGGACGCAGCCTTCTATCGTAAGATAGAAGGCTTTTTTATAGATAATTTATTGTTGTTGTTGCCTCCTATCAAAGGAACTCTTATTTTTATACCATCCTAAAATAGAGAAAATGAAAAGCTTCAAGATATTATTTAGTTTAATCGTCCTAATATTAATTAGTTCAGTTTATACAAGCTGTAAAAAGGAAGAGCCTCGAATAACGGGTTGCACTGATAAAAATTCTGTAAACTATAATCCGAAGGCAAATTTAAATGATGGTTCTTGCATAGAGAATAACCCTGCGAGTATGGAGTATTTTATTACTTTATCGGATTCAGCTTGCCTTAAAAATTGTCAAATAGATAAGCTCTTTACTTATAGTTTAACATCTGAGGCTGACAAGACGTTCAGTTCTTCTGACGCGTTTATTGCGCAATGCGATATGTTTGGTACAGTTGAAGGAATAAAAATTGCTGGTGAGTATTGCATGAGTGTGTTTCAAAAGAAAAATAATCGAGAAACATTGATAAAAAAGAAATGTTTCACAATTACTCAATCTAAGATTTTGCTAAATCAGATACCTGATTTTGAAATCATTTTAGAAGAAAAAGATGTTTGTAAATAATTCATCAATTATGATGATTTTCTTGAAAGCCTTGCTGTTGGAGCAAGGCTTTTTTTGTTCATGTCAATTTTCTAACATTGAATACAAAAATGGGTATCATGAAACAGTTTCTAGTATTGTTCTCAATTACAATTCTACTTTTTTCTTGTAAGTTTTCTCCTGCGGTAATTGAAAAGGGTCCTGTAAAAGAACCAAATTATAGGCTCCATGATATCTGGGCGTTGAAACAAGTTGACGACGTAAAAGTAGAGCGTGATCAGCTTTCTGCTTATTTAGAATTTAATCTGACGACAAATAAAGTGTATGGAAACACTGGTTGTAACTCCCTTTCAGGAGATTTATTTGTAAGCGGAGATTCGATCAAATTATTGGATTTAGCAATGACTGAAATGTTGTGTGTAGGATTTAAAAATGAACAAGAATATCTAAATCGACTTCAGAACGCCATGAAGTATTCGTTGAATGGATTAGAACTAACACTAATTTCAAACAAAAGTGTATTGATTTTTCAAAAGGTAGATTGAGAAATTGTTTATGAAATGCCCTAATAAAAAAGGCGCCATTTCTCAATAGCGCCTTTCGTTTTTATTATCTCTCAGGGTTTTATTTCCCGTGACATTGCTTGAATTTTTTACCACTTCCACAAGGACAAGGTTCGTTTCTCCCTACACGCTTTTCAGCTACTATAGGTTGAGTCACTTGTCGCTCTTGTGTATTCTGACCTGGTTGTTGTGCTCTATTTGGCTGTTGATTCGTGCCTTGAGGACTTTCAGAACGTGAAGTTTGCAATTTTGGTTGCTCTTTCTGTTGTGGTGCATTCTGCACCTGAGCTTGTTGATTTGCATCTTGTGTTGGTAAATTTCCTTTAACCAAAAAGCTTACTGAATCTCTATTTGTTCTGTCAATCATTTGTTTGAATAGCTCAAATGCCTCAAACTTATAAATCAATAACGGATCTTTTTGTTCGTAGACAGCACCCTGAACCGATTGCTTCAAATCATCCATTTCACGTAAATGTTCTTTCCATGAATTGTCGATCATCGCCAAAATGATGTTGCGCTCAAATGTTGAAATCAATTCTTTACCGTGTGAATCATACGACTTTTTCAAGTCTGCCACTACTTGTACAGATTTTTTACCGTCGGTAAATGGAATCACGATATTTTTATATTGATCGCCTTGATTTTCGAATACATCTTTTATAACTGGGTAAGCTGTTTCAGCCACTAACTTCGATTTTCGAGTGTAGTGCTCCATTCCTTTTTGGTATACTTTGTCAGTTAACTCGCTGTTGTTTATTAAACCAAACTGCTTTTCATCAACCGGACTTTCTATTGAGAAGTTACGAATCACATCCATTTTGAAATTGTCGTAATCCCTCATGTCTAGATTTGCATCTACCAATGAGCCCGCTGTATCATACATCATATTGGCAATGTCAACACTGATTCGCTCACCAAATAAAGCATTTCTTCTACGTTTGTAAATTACTTCACGTTGAGAGTTCATAATGTCATCATACTCCAATAATCGCTTACGCACACCAAAGTTGTTTTCTTCCACCTTTTTCTGCGCTCTTTCGATTGATTTAGAAATCATTGAATGCTGAATCACTTCGCCTTCTTCTATCCCCATTCTGTCCATCAGCTTAGCTATTCGGTCTGAACCAAATAAACGCATCAAGTTATCTTCCAAAGAAACGTAGAATTGAGAACTACCAGGATCACCTTGACGACCGGCACGACCTCTCAACTGTCTGTCTACACGTCTAGATTCATGACGCTCTGTACCAATAATGGCCAATCCACCAGAAGCAATTACCTCTTTGCTCAACTTAATGTCGGTACCTCTACCTGCCATGTTCGTTGCAATGGTTACTGCGCCAGGCTTACCTGCATTGGCCACAACTTCTGCTTCTTTTTGGTGCAATTTTGCGTTCAATACTTGGTGATTAATTCCTTTCATCTTGAGCATTCTACTCAATAATTCAGAAATCTCTACAGAAGTAGTACCCACCAAGACTGGTCGTCCTGCTTCTACCAACTTCACTACTTCTTCGCTTACTGCATTGTATTTTTCTCGAGTCGTTTTATACACTAAATCTTCTCTATCGTCCCTTGCAATTGGTCGGTTGGTAGGAATGACTACTACGTCCAATTCGTAAATGTCCCAGAATTCTCCTGCTTCAGTTTCAGCCGTACCCGTCATACCCGAAAGTTTGTGGTACATTCTAAAGTAATTCTGTAAAGTAACAGTTGCGTAGGTTTGTGTCGCCGCTTCTACTTTTGTATTTTCCTTGGCTTCAATTGCTTGGTGCAATCCGTCAGAATAACGACGGCCTTCCATGATACGACCAGTTTGCTCATCAACAATTTTTACTTTATTGTCCATTACCACATATTCTGTATCCTTTTCGAATAAAGTATATGCTTTAAGCAATTGGTTAATCGTATGAATTCGCTCTGCTTTTATAGAATAATCTTGAATAATCGTTTCTTTCTTTGCTAACTTTTCTTCATCTGAGATAGCTTGCTTTTCCAAATCAGTTATCGATAAATTGATATCTGGGAGAATAAAGAAGTTTTTGTCGTCACCTGACTCTGAAATAAGGTCTAGTCCTTTTTCTGTCAATTCGATGGTGTTGTTTTTCTCATCAATTGTAAAATACAATTCAGAGTCTACAATGTGCATTTCTTTACCTTGATCTTGCATGTAGTAGTTTTCTACTTTTTGCAATTTTGCTCGAATCCCAGGCTCTGACAAAAATTTAATCAACGCTTTATTCCTAGGCAAACCTCTATAAGAACGAAGCAAAGCCATGCTAGCTTCCTCTTCTAATTTCTTTCCTTCTTTTCCTTCAGGTGTTCCTTCAGCATGAAATTGCTTTTTAGAATCGGCCAATAAAGTGGTGATTAATCTCTTTTGAGCAGCATACAATTTTTCAACTCTAGGTTTCAATTCATAAAATTCATGAATATCACCTTTAGGAGTTGGTCCTGAGATAATCAAAGGTGTTCTTGCATCATCAATTAATACAGAATCGACCTCATCCACAATGGCATAATGGTGCTTACGTTGTACTAATTCCTCTGACGTTTTCGTCATATTATCACGCAAGTAATCAAAACCAAACTCGTTGTTGGTTCCATATGTAATATCTGCTTGATATGCTTTTCTTCTTTCTTCAGAGTTGGGTTGGTGCTTGTCGATACAATCGATCGTCATTCCGTGAAACTCGAACAATGGACCCATCCATTCGCTATCACGTTTTGCCAAATAGTCGTTCACTGTTACCAAATGTACACCTCTTCCGGCTAATGCATTCAGGTAAACAGGTAGAGTTGCTACCAATGTTTTACCCTCACCTGTTGCCATCTCGGCTATTTTACCTTGATGCAAAGTAATTCCTCCGATCAACTGCACATCGTAGTGAATCATATTCCAAACCACTTCTGTTCCTGCCGCATCCCATCGGTTATGCCAGTAGGCAGAATTGCCGATAATCTCTACGCTGTCTCTTTGTGCAGCAAAGTCACGATCCATGTCGTTTGCCGTTACTTCCACTTTTTCATTGTTAGTGAATCTGCAAGCAGTTTCTTTCACTACTGCAAATGCTTCAGGCAAAATCTCTAACAAAGTAGCTTCTAATGTTTCCGTAATCGACTTCTCTAACTGATCGATCTCCTTGTACAATGTTTCCTTTTTGTCCACATCTTCCAATTCGTCTATCTTTGCTCTTAAGCTGGCGATTTTATCGGTATCAGGCTGACAAGCGGCTTTAATCCTAGCCTTAAACTCAGCTGTTTTAGCCCTTAATTGATCGTTGGAGATATCGGCTAATTTTGAGAATTCAGCTTTAATTTGCTCCACTAATGGGTTTAGGGATTTTATGTCTCTATCTGATTTGTTACCTAGGAGTTTTCCAAATAACTTATTGATTGAACCTATCATATATTTCTACTATTCTTCTAAAAAAAACTACCTCCAAAAGTAGGTAAATTAATGCGCTTTTTCTTCGATACCAACTACTAAAGAAGTATAAAAAAACCCCGTCTCAATTATTCGAGACGGGGTTCTATTATTTTTTAATTTTAGTATTCGTCTTCATTAAAGAAGAAGTCCTCTTTAGTTGGGTAATCTGGCCAAATATCTTCGATGGTCTCGTAAGACTCACCTTCATCTTCCATCTCCTGCAAGTTTTCTACAACTTCCAAGGGAGCACCAGTTCTGATAGCAAAGTCAATTAACTCATCTTTGGTTGCCGGCCATGGAGCATCTTCTAAATTTGAAGCAAGTTCAAGCGTCCAGTACATAATATTCTAATTTTGATTTTTGCAAATGTAATTTTTTAAGTGAATAGTTTGCCTCTTTTTTAAAATCATTTAAAGTAATAATAATTTAAGGTAGACTAGTTACTTACGCTTTATAATTATTGCCTTGGTACCCAAGGCGTCTCTGGTGCATTCATTTTTTTCGTCAGAAATCGCGATAAAACAAATAAATAATCAGAAAGTCGATTTAAATACTGCATTATCATGCTATCTACTTGAGATTGTTCACTCAAATGAACTGTAATTCGCTCTGCTCGTCTGCAGACGCAACGTGCAACATGACAAAAGCTAATCGCTTGATTTCCTCCTGGTAATACAAAATTTCGCATCGGAGGCAGTTCTTCATCCATTTTATCGATTTCTTTTTCCAAATATTCAATATCGCCAATGGATAATTCAGGTAACTTCATCTTTGATTTTTCAGGATCTGCTGCCAAAAGTGACCCAATTGTAAACAATCGATCCTGCACTTCTAATAAAACATCAGTCTCATGCTCTCCAATTTTGTGGTCACGAATCACTCCAATATAAGAGTTTAATTCGTCAACTGTTCCGTATGATTCTATTCTCAGGTGATGCTTGGGAACTCGTGTGCCTCCAATTAGAGAGGTCATTCCTTTATCGCCTTTTTTAGTATAAACTTTCATTAATCACTGTTCTTTTTACTGCTAACAATAGATTTAGCAGTTTGTTTAATTATTAAATGTTGCGATGTCTTCGTTTTTAACATCTGATTCTATTTCTCCATCTCTCAATCGAATGATTCGGTGAGCGTGCATCGCAATGTCTTCTTCGTGTGTCACCAAAATAATGGTGTTTCCTTTTTTGTGAATTTCATCAAATAAGGCCATAATCTCATACGAAGTTTTAGAATCCAAGTTTCCTGTTGGTTCATCGGCCAATATAATAGAAGGGGAGTTCACCATTGCTCTAGCTACCGCCACACGTTGTCTTTGTCCACCCGATAATTCATTTGGCCGGTGATCCGTTCGGTCGCTCAATCCCACTTGAGTGAGCATGTTGGAAGCTATTTCCTTTCTGTCGGTTGAATTTTTTCCGGCATAAATTAATGGCAATGCTACATTTTCCAATGCCGTTGATCGTGGCAATAAATTAAAGGTTTGAAATACAAATCCAATTTCTTTGTTTCTGATTTCAGCCAATTCGTTGTCGGTTAGTTTGCTAACGCTATTCTCATTCAAAATGTACTCTCCTCCAGTTGGTGTGTCCAAGCAACCCAAAATGTTCATCAATGTCGATTTCCCAGATCCGGAAGGTCCCATTAACGCCACATATTCGTTTTTTTGAACTTCAAAAGTAAGCCCTTTGAGTACCTTAATTACCTCCGTTCCGAGTTTGAAGTTTCGAGTCAAATTGGTGATGCGGATAATTGGATTCATAGTGTCGAATTTGATTCAAATTTATTGAAATCTATAGGATTTAATTGGACTTAATGATAAACGGTAAAATCCTCTTTTGGTTGTTCTTTTCTAAAAAATACGAATCCATAATAATAAGTGTCTACTGTTACTTTTACACGGTTATCTGCTTTTATTTTTTTCCAAGCTTCAGTCATTCCTTTGCTCCAGTATATATCGTCAAATATAAAAAGGGTTTCATTGTGAATATAAGGAATGCATGTTTCAAAATAGTTTAAAGTAGCTTCTTCAGTATGATTGCCATCAAAATAAACTAAATCTACCCTTTTAAGTTTTTTTAAAAGGACTGGTAGTTGCTCATTAAAATTACCAATGATTGAATGGATGTTTTTAACACCTAATTTTTCGAAATTCAGCTGAGCTACTTTGGCAATATTTGGACAGCCTTCAATGGTATAGAGTTGATTGGTAGAATTGTATTGCGACAAATACAAGCTGCTTAATCCAAAAGAGGTTCCTAATTCTAGACTTACTTTCGGTTGGAAATGCTTCGCTAATCGAAACAACAGCTGCGCTTGTTTTTTCGGTTTCAACGCGCTCTTCGCGATGGATTGTATGCTTCGGTTTGCATTTTTCGTTGTTTTAGAACCAGTGCCCAAATCAGTAACTGCGATTTTTTGTTCGGTCAATAATAATTTGGCCCGAAGAGATTCTATACTTCCAAAAATATAGTAGAGGTCTTTTGAATCAATTACCTCTTTCACAAATTGGTATATAAAAGGCGAATGAATGCCATGTCCTCTTTTTTTGGAGACCAATAAATGCCTAATAAAGTGAAATAGGGCGTGAAGTTGATTCATGTTGCGAATTTACCTTTTTGGAGCTCAATAGAAAAGTGTTTTGAAAGCGGAAGTGGTTTTTATTGACTCTATATTTCGTAAGCATCCAAAAAAAACTCCTTTCCGAATAATCGAAAAGGAGTTTAATTTATTTTTAAATCAAATGATTACCAGATTACTGCTCTTACAGAATCTTTTGCAACCATTGGGCTGTTTGCATCGCAACCAAATGCTTCGCTAAATTCACTAAGGTTAGCCAATGGTCCTTTTACTCTGTATTCACCAGGAGAATGAGGATCAGTAATGATTCTGTTTCTCAATTCTTCTTCAGTCATATTCATGTGCCACACTTGTGCCCATCCTAAGAAGAAACGCTGCTGTGGAGTAAATCCATCAATTTTGGCAGGAACTTCTTTGCCTTCAAATGATTTCTCCATTGCATGGTAAGCTAAAATTAAACCACCTAAATCGGCAATGTTTTCACCTAACGTTAATTTACCATTTACAAATACGCTGTCTAACGCTTCAAAGCCATTGAATTGCTCCACCACTTTGTTGGCTCTTTCGTCAAATGCAACTCGGTCAGCTTCTGTCCACCAATTTTTAAGGTTTCCTTCAGCATCATACTTGCTTCCTTGATCATCAAATCCATGAGTGAATTCATGACCGATTACTGCTCCAATTCCACCGTAGTTTAAAGCTGCATCAGCATCTTTGTCATAAAAAGGAGGCTGAAGTATTCCGGCTGGAAAAACGATCTCATTCTGAGAAGAACTGTAATACGCATTTACAGTTTGTGGAGTCATGTACCATTCATCTTTGTCCACTGGTTGGCCTAGCTTGTCCACCATTTCTTTATGGCCAAACATCCGCGCATTAATGATATTCTGAACTAAATTGTCTGTTATTTCAACACTGCTGTAATCTTTCCATTTGTCAGGGTAACCAATTTTCTTATTGAAAGAAGCTAGTTTCTCCAAAGCTTTCTCTTTAGTAGAATCGCCCATCCAAGTCAAGTTTTCGATTCTAACTTTAAATGCTGCTCTTAAGTTTTCTACCATTTCACTTACTTGCGCTTTACTTTCTTCAGGGAAGTGACGTTCTACAAATGCTTTTCCTAGTAATTCCCCTAAGCTACCATTCACAGTACCTAAAGAACGTTTCCATCTAGGCTTCATTTCTTTCGTTCCTCTTAATGTAGTAGAAAAGAAACTGAAGTTTTGTTGATCAAAATCTTCACCTAAGTATGCTGCGAAATTATCTACAACACCCCATGACATATAAATTTTTAATTCATCGAGGCTGTATCCTTTTATATAGGTTATCGCTTTGGTGATAAAATCTGGTTGAGAAACAATGATATTGTCTACCCCTTTTAATCCCAATGTTGAAACGTAAGTGACCCAATCAACTCCTTTAAATTTTGTTTTGAAATCATCAAAAGCAAATTTGTTGTAAGTTTTGTTTGGGTCTCTTCTTTCAACTCTGCTCATTGAGACCTTTGCAAGATCAGTTTCAATTTTTAGAATAGTGGCTGCTTTACTTTTTGCAGTAGCTTTGTCATCACCTAATAAAGTGAACATTTTTACAATGTGATCAACATACTTTTCTCTAATTTCAATAGATTTGGCATCGTCGTTCAAGTAATAATCTCTATCAGGAAGTGTTAATCCACTTTGATAGATATGAGTGATATAAGCCGCACTGTTTTTGTCGTCTTGTCCAACGTACATTCCAAACATTGACCCTATACCTTTAGTCGCATATTGGGCAGAAAGGTTTATGAATGCTTCTTTTGTTGTTAATGCTGCAATTTCTGCTAACATTGGTTGAATTGGTTGTGCGCCTAATTCGTTTTGTTTGGTAGAATCCATGGCGCTCTTATACAGGTCACCAATTTGCTGTTCCTTACTGCCTTTTTTGGCATCAGTCATTGCTGAGTACTCATCTAAGATTGCTCTTAAACGAGTGTTGTTACCTTCCGTAACTACATTAAAACTGCTCCACCTGCTTTCAGTCGACGGGATAGGATTGTCCTTCAACCAACCACCAATGGCGTATTGATAGAAATTGTCGCAAGGTGCTACAGTCGTATCTAAGTTGGATAATTCAAAGCCACTCGGCTTTGCAGGAGTTTCGATCGCTTCCTCTTTCGGTGCCTGTTGACATGCAAATAATGCAGCCACAGGAAGAATTAGTAATATTTTTTTCATCTGATTTGTTAATTTGAAAACAAACTTAACGCTTTGAAATCAGAAACTACTTATTTTTTGATAAAAGGCAACTTTTATGGAAGGGAGGTAGAATAGATAAAGTAATATAAAATAGAAAAAGCGAATCTACGATCCGCTTTTTCCATTCCCTAAAAAACTACTACTGAATTATGAACCTCTAGAAAGGCCGTAATCATTCCTGATTACACTTCAAATATAAAACAATTATTTAGAATATGTGTAAATACCTACGTATTTTTTTAAAATATTTTTTAGTTGGTTGATATTTAGGGGTAAAAAACTTTAATGTTACCTTAATATAAGGATTCGTTCTTTTTTAATGGGAGTCGTATTTTTGCCGCGAATTTAATTTTTAGGGTTTTGAAGACTTTCTTTTTTGCAATTGTGTTCTCATTTAGCGTTCTTGTTAAAGCGCAATTAAATGATTTAATGATTACTGAGTTTGTAGATTGGGATCCAGGTTCTGGTTTTATTGTTAAAGTATATAATCCAACTTCGAGTACGATAAATTTGTCGAACTATTATTTTCATTATTTCACCAATGGAAATTTGAGGTTTGAAGCTTCAGTTCAATTAAATGGAACAATAGCCTCTAATCAGACTAAAATTATTGCAAATAACCATACCGGATCAATGGGGTGTAACTTTGATATCGTATTATCAAGTATTTCTTCTGGAACGAATGAAAACGATGGGGTAGCGATTACTTTTGGTCCTGCAGCTTCGAATGTACAAAATTCAACTTTTGTTGACATGATCAACTGCTTCGGAACGGATGTGGAACCGAAAATAGATGGGACAAGTAGGGCATTACTTCATAAAAAGATAGTTCGTAAAAGTGACAACTGTATTCGATACACTAGTACAGACGGTACTTCGTTTAATTCATGGCCATCATCTAATTCTGTGAATGTGCAAGGTTGGACAGTTAGTGGAGTAAATTGTTTAAGTGTTGGAAATACATTCAATCCTTTTAATATTCAGAATACAGTGAACCTTTCTTTTTGTCAAGGAGGAAGTGTAATAATTAATGGGAAAGTAATTACTGCAGCTGGAATCTATAGAGACACTTTGCCGTCATTTAATAAATGCGACAGTATTGTGGTTTATACTGTTTCAATAGACAATTTGAAACAAAAAAGTGCGAATGCTTCCATTTGTGAAGGTGATTCAATCTTTTTAGAAGGTCTTTACAGGAAGGTATCTGGTTCCTATAAAGACACCATTAAAGTAACAAACGGTTGTGATACATTATTAACGACTCAATTGAATGTGTTGCCAATTGCTCGTACTGCAGAAACCATCAATAAGTGTGATGGGCAATCGGTCGTTGTAAATGGGCAAACTTATTCCGCCAATGCTGTTATTATTGACACTTTGCAGACAAACAAAGGTTGCGACAGTATTCACGTTACGACAATTAAATTTTCTACTTCAATTTCGATCAATAAAAAATTTACTTTGTGCGAAGGGGAATCTATTGAAGTGAATGGAATAAACTATTCTACAAATGCTGATTTTAAATATGTAAAATCTAGTGCTACGGGTTGCGATACTACAGTAAATGTAATAGTGCATGTCGTGAGAATTGATGCTACTTTTAAATGGCAATCATCAATTGGCGACTTCAGGATGGTTTCCTTTCAAGCAAATGACTTATCGGGAGTGAGTTATTTATGGGATTTTGGAGATAATGCAACTTCTATAGATATGAATCCAACACACAACTTTTTGCCAGGACGTTATTCGGTAACGCTAAAAATAATAGGAGAAAATGGATGTGAGTCTGAATCGACCCAATTAGTGGAAGTGTTAGAGAGTACAGACGATTTGTTTGTACCGAACGTATTTACACCCAATGGTGATTATGTGAACGATTTTTTCGAATTGACTTTTGCTGCTCCTTTTGAACTACAGGTTTCTATTTTTAATCGTTGGGGAGAATTGATTTTTGAATCCAATGATTGCTATTTCAAATGGAATGGAGAGTACCGTGGTAAAAAAGCTCAAGCTGGAACCTATGTTTACATTATCACCGGAAAATTTAACCGCAAGGGCACGCTGACACTTTTGCGGTAAATAGTAAGTCAATTAGCTTAGTGTGAGTGCTACATAAGATTTAATTTAAAAACAATAACATATAGAATTGATTTTTTAAACTATCTTAGTTGACACACAATTGCTTTTTAGTTGACTAAAGATGAGTAATGGATTATTAGTTTATTTAGCAGATGATCATCGCATTGTTGCAGATGGAATTGCGGGTCTTCTTAAATCAATGGACAAAGTTATTGATGTTCTTGTTTTTCCAGATGGGCAACAATTGTTTCAACAATCTCTTATTTTAAAGCCGGATTTAGTCTTTTTGGATTATGAAATGCCAAAATGGAATGGCTATCATACATTGGAACAATTAAAGAATCGGTTTCCAGAAATTAGGTGTTATTTTCTTTCAATGGTGAATGAAAAGCTAATTATTGAAAATTGTATAAAAGCTGGTGCTTCTGGATTCCTAAATAAAGACTGCAGCTTTCAAGAATTGGAAGAAGCGGTTAAATCTGAAAATGAAATTTACTATTCTAAGGAAGTTCTGCGCAGTCTGAGTGGGTTGCTAATTACAAAACATTCTGATCCTATTCTTTTAGATGTAAAATTAACTGAGAGAGAATTGGAGATTTTGCGGTATTTATGTGATGGGTATAATCCAAAGGAAATCTCCCAAAAAGTATTCTTGAGTCCACGAACGGTGGAAACACATAAGAACAATATCATGCAAAAGTTTGATGTGAATAGCATCGGAAAACTTTTAAGTATTGCCTTGAAGAACAATATAGTCTGATATGCGTAAGGCTTTTTCTATCATACTTGTTTTTAGTAGCTTGTCTGTTTGTTGGGCTGGCAATATTGGTGGGGCGGTTGAAGCTATTTTTTTGAAATACCAATCAAACAATACATTAAATGATTTTGAGAATGCAGTAGATTCAATATTAAAGTTAAATGAATATGGTTTAGAAGATCAAATTGCAGTTTTGCATAGTGCCATTTCATTGTTAACAAAATCAAATCAATACGATAAAGCAATGCGATTTGCACACTTTGGCATTGGTATTACCAAGTTTCCTGAGTGTGATTCTGCACATGCCAGTTTTCTAAAACAAATTGGAATGATCGAATATTATTCCAATAATAAAATGAAGGCTTTTGAGAGTTTTCATGTGGCTTCAAAATTTGCAAAAGAAAAGGGAATACTTCCAATTGAGGCTACTTGCTATAGTAATATGGGTGGAATCCTGATAGATCAAAATCGCATCAATGGAGCAGAAAACTATTTAAAACGTGCGATTGATATCAATACCCAAATAGGAGAAAGTCAAGTTTTGTCTAATCTAATTAGCAAAAGAATATTAGCTACTTTGTATGTTCGTAAAGGAATGCATAAGGAGGCGAATGTATTGTTTGAGTATATCACTCAAAAGGCATATGAGTTGAATGATACTTTATTAATCTGCTCGAATTTGGTGTTTTATGCGGAGCAGTTGATGTTGTTGAAGTCAAATGAAAAAGCGTATTTAAAAACGAAAGAGGCGATGGTATTGGCAAAGTCTTTAAAAAATAAGCAAGACCTATACATGACAATGGCTACTCACGCCAAAGTATTGACGTCGTTAAAAAAGTATGAAGAAGCATCAAGAATAAGAAATGAGATGCTATCGCTGCAAAGTGAAATGTTTGCAAAGGAATCTCAAAAACAATTAATTGAATTAGAAACGAAGTACAAAGTAAAAAATATAGAACAAGAAAAGGAATTACTTGAAAACGAGAATGAATTTAAAAGAATAGAAATCGAGCGTTCAAATTCAGAGAAACGCATTCAACGATTACTTTTTGGAGGAATTCTTCTGTTAATAACCTTGGTCGCTTTTTCCTATTTAATTTGGAAGCATAATAAGGACAAAGTGCAACAAGAATTGTATAAACGGAAGGAGCTCGAAGCAATAGTTGAAGCGCAGGAATTGGAACGAAATAGAGTGGCAAAAGATCTACACGACGGAATTGTTCAAGATCTGACTGTTATGAAATTGAAAGTAGGATCTATTATCAATAACCCGGAATCTTCACACTCAATTACTGATTTTGAGAACTCGATTTCAAATGCCATCCGAGAAGTTAGAGAAATTTCATACCAAATGATGCCAGTTGTATTAAGAACTAGTGGATTGGTAGACGCTTTTACAGAATTGTTAGAAAGAACCTTTATTCCTTTAGAAATTAGTTATGATTTTACCCACTTTGATAGAAAGAGTCGGTTTGAAGAAAAGATAGAAATAGCCATTTATCGAATTGGTCAAATATTAATTAATAATATAATTAGGCACAGTGAAGCAACTAATGTGGTGATAGTATTAAGGTCTGTACCCAGTCATATTTTATTTATTGTAGAGGATAATGGAATTGGGTTTGATTCAGATCAGATAAAAAAGGGAATAGGTTTACAAAGTATCAATAGTAGGGTAGAAATGATAAATGGCCAATTGAACTTTGACTCTTCGCCAGGTAATGGAACAAATTGCCAAATAAGAGTTCCATTATAATGTTTACGTATTCCTTCGTAAAGAATTGGTATGATTTACTGAAAATTCTTTTGATCTAATCCATCAACTTTGGGTTTGAAATAGGATACATATTTAAAGTTGCTCTATTTTAGTGTTAGTTAAATTAGTTTTTAACTAGAGTAGGACGTTGGTTAGTAAATTAGCCAACGTTTTTTTGTGTTGAATTTTACGAAATTTTACGTAGTTGAATCAAGAATATTTACTGAATTTATTTTTTCTGTTTCATGTCACATTTGTAGGACACTAAAATAGAATAGAAATGAAAAAAGTAATTATTTATGGCGCATTGCTATTTTTCGTATCGTCGGCGTGGTCGCAAGTCGAAGTTACCGCCAAATCCTTCGATTTGGATTCAATAAAATTGCATAAAGGTTGGCGATTTTTTCCAGGAGAATCAACTAGTAATGGGGAGCTCATTGTAAAGTTAGGAAAAACCACTCGTTGCGATGTGGATAAAAATTTCTTTGGAGACCGAACATTTAAAGGAGTAGGTTGGAGTTTTCTAGAATTAAAATTCGATAAGGATTTAAACTTTCAAACCAAAAATGAGAAAGCGTTTGAAAATACGATGAGGGCACTTGATTATGCTCCCGTTTTTGGAGAAAAATTTGTTCCCGGCGGTGGACGCTTTGTCATCACTAAAGATTACTTGAATACGACTACAGTTTCTCCAACTATTTCTATAACGAACTTCACTGTAAGTAGTTTTAGCTTTTTTGGTAAAGTGAACACTGATCTTGATGGAAAGTATTGTTGGGAAACAATAGAAGCTAAAAAGGAAAATTCAGTCATTGCAAAAGAAGAAAAAGGACAAAAGTGGATCGCACAAAGTTCTTTTAATTTTCCGGGAGGTGGAGACGTATTATTCGCCACTGATGGAGTGTATCCAGAAAAAGAATTGATTCACTATGTATTCAAAAGGTATGGGAGTAATCTGGATGTTGAGAAAAAAATATACATCCCATTTAAAACCAATATTTCTTTAAAAGTGCTTCCAATTGAGGTAGGAAATGGTAAAAAGGATTATATAATTGTCGCTCAGGCAGCCAAAAAATATGCTAAATCAGTGCCATTGAGTAATCCCGATTTTCTGGAGTTAATCTATATCGATGGAGAAAATTTTGAAATAAAGTATAGAACAATTTCTAACTTAAAATATAGCTTTTGGAATGCGAACCAAATCATTAAAAAGGATGATGGATATTTTATTGTTGGAGCAGCAGGAGAGGATGCAAAATCCATGATTGAAATGCCTGGCTATACCAATTTTAGTGATATCAAAATTGGGAAGTTGATGCTGAATGTTCCTGCTGAATTACCAAATTTTCAGATCGTTAGTGTGAATAATAGCGGCAATATTGATTGGGTCAAAGGTTTAAGTGTTGAAGAAGCGCAGCCCCTTGTGACTATTTTGTCGGGTATTGACCTAAAGACTAAGTCTGTTCCTGTTTTCATTTGTCCATCGTCAACTATAGGTGCTTGGGGAGGTGGTGAGGCACGAGCAGTTTTTAACAATAATAGATTGATCATTAGTTTTCAGCAGATTCTTAAACCAGGTTCTTATTCAAAACCAACTGAAGATAGAGGCAATTTGGTGACTATGATTTTCGATGACAAAGGAAGTTTGCAACGATACTTTATAAAACCGGAGCAAACCTACACCAATCATGAGACATTCTTTTCAAAGGATTTTAAAACAATGTATTGGGCAACTTACGAATTTGATGAATTGAACGATCTGCCTTTTGAAAATGGGACGAGTGCTACCTCAAAAAAAGTAAAAGGGTTGTTTGCAGCAAATCTTCATTTTGTGAAGTTCGATCTAGATAAATGTTCATCAGAAGGCATTCAGCACCTTGGGAAAGGAGAATGGGTAATTGATGGCAATAATCCTGTTTTATTGGATTCTGATGATGCCATTGTTTTTCTAGGACGCACATTGTCTAAAAAGGCAAAAGATACCGAGCTCATTCTAGCAAAGGTAAAAAAATAGAAAAATCAAATCGCTACTTAAATATTAGAATTACTGGGCTTGTTTCCAAATTTCACTGAAAACAAAAGGGAGTCTTTAATCATGATTTTCCTTTGTAATTGACTGTGAATAAATTTAATAATATATCAAATCAACTTAAAATTAAAAATTATGAAAACAAAGATGAAAAATTTAACCGTATTAATTTTCTTGAGTATGTTGACCTTAATTGGCTGTGAAAAAGAGGATGATAAACCGGATGTAAAGGATCCAATTATAGAGAACCCCAAAGACACAACTAAACCTACGCCAACTGTAAAACAGAATACTATTTTAATAGGTAATGAATTGATTGGAGCAACTGGTTTTGGATTTGCAAGTGGACAAGCTGCCGCTAATTTAAACGCAAACTCTTCAAATGCAAAAGACATTCGATTTTTCTTTAGTAATGCAGATACTCAGAATGGACTGAATGAGCCCGCAGAAGGAGTCTATACTTTTATTGAGTCAACTTCGGGCCTAGTGACTGAGTCAGGAAAGGTAAATATGAGAATTAATGTAAATTCTAGTGTTTATTCTTTTTATATGACCACAACAACTGGAGGTACTCTAGAAATTAAAAAGATTGATGGGTATACACATTACATTTTTAATAATGTAAAAATGATGCAATACACTTCAATAGGTTCGCCATTAGTGCCTGCCGAAATCAATGTTTCTGGAAATTTAGGTGGTGATCCTCACCTTGGGGTAGAGAATGGAGTTGCACCTAGCTCAATGCAATACGTATTCAACAATACGGTTACTACTATTACGGCTACTCGAATAAGCACAGGTTCTAGTAACTATGTGGACATAAATAACGGAGAAATTTACATTTATTTTAAGTCAAATCTTGGTGTTCCTCCTCCTGGGGATTACACTGTAATTGGAAGCTTAGCAAATACTTTTGCTTATGAATCTTCTAAAATTCAACAGGGGTTAGATTGCTTAATTGCCTATTACAAAGACGGTCATTATTCCATCGCTTCTGGTGTAAAATTGAAAGTAGAATTAGTAAATGGAAAGACTCGAATCACTACCAATAATGTTTTGATGAATCAAAGTTCACGTGATACCCCTCCATTTTTCCCGTTGTCCATAAATGTGGATGCACAGTAATACTTGAAAATGCAGTCTGGTTCAAACTAAATAAATGAACATAAAAAAGCCGCTTCTAAGCAATTAGAAGCGGCTTTCTCATTCTATTAGAGAATTACAGTTTGTCAATGAAGCTTTTGATTTCTTCTTTGGCTTTTCCTGTTTTCTCTTGAATTCTACCTATCAATTCATCTTCTTGACCTTCTTCGTATTTTAAATCGTCTTCAGAAAGGTCAGCATATTCTTGCTTTAATTTTCCTTTGAATTGATTCCAATTTCCTTTTAATTTATCGCTTGTCGCACTCATAATAGTAATTTTTAAGTTTATACTGTTTGAATTAACTAAATGCGAGAAACGTTCCAAAATGAATAGTGGAAGTTTAGGTGTTTGTTAATTAGCGGACTACATTAAATTGATTGATTTTGAAAGGATTCGAAAGTGAGGAAAGGTTACATCAAAAGGTGGATTATTTTGCCAATGGAGCAGGAGTCAGATGCTATTTATAATAAAAAGGGTTCTCTTATTTTTAATGCATTATTTTTCAGTATGCTGAGAGAGCTATTTTGATTAGACATAAATATTCAACTAGGAGGGAGTTATTAGTACTTGTTTTGAGAGCAGTTGAAATTAATTTGCAATGAATTACAACTATTACCTAGTAGGATTTCACAAAGTTTAAGCAAGAGTAACCGCTTCTTTAAAAGTCCAATTGAGGTATAATGTATAATTTTGGGGGCTTTAAAAAGTGAAACTCATGAACAACGATAAAATCAAGAACTTCATAAAAGAAGTAATAGCGAAAATGCCAGCTGGTTGGTTGGGAATAACCACTCATCGACTAGATATTTATGATGAATCGTTGGCTAAAACTCAATTTGTAGATCAGTTCGAAGAACTATATCAGGCCAATAATTCAGATGCAGCAGCGCTAAATGCATTGCCTACGGCATACGATTACATCCGTTTGGGGCATCCATTGTCTTGCGTGTTGGAATGGGGGATTGCAAAATTGAACCACCTCAATTCTAACAATGTAATCAGCTTTTCTTCAAAGTCGGTTCCAATTTTGGCCATTTTAAGAAAGAACTTACTTGAGAATAAAAATACATTAATCACATACAGTGGCGAACTCCCTAACTGCTTCGATGCAGAATTGGTGCGTCGAGTGTATGGCTATCATTTTGAATTAAAGAAAGTAGAGAATGCTGATGCCATTCCCAATTTTGATGGCAGTGTTGTTTTTATTTCTCAGCAAACCGAAATTGGAGCTTTTGAATTACAGTCATCGGTAGATTTTTACATTGCAATTCATGCTGATTTAGGTAGCGTGATTGTTGTGAATGAAGCTGAAAATGAAACTTATGTTTCAGAAATACAGCACGTGAGAAGAAGAGAAACCATTTCGATGACACCTATTAACTGCCTGACTGCTTTGGAATTGTTGACGGATCAAATGCCAAACGCAAACAAAAGTAATCGGGATACAAATAAAGCACAGGTTTTAAAAACCATTCAATCCATAACTGAAACTGAAGCTGCGCCAATCGTGGCATCTAGCGGATTGTCGATTCAGTATGCCATAATGATGGGATTAATTCATGAAGCAATTGAAAAGCACCCAGGAAAGGCGATTAAATTCATTGTTCCGCCAAATTGTTATGGAGGAACGAATGACCAAGCCCGTCGAGTTGCGGCTTGCTTGGATAATGTTGAGGTCGTTGATTTGCCTGTAGATGGCGACAACGATATGGTACAAAGCATCAATATTGTGTTGGATAAAATCGCAAACGAAGATGCTGTTCCTTATATTATTGCAGAAATTCCGACCAATCCGAGAGTGGAAGTGCCAGATATGGATCAATTGAAAGCTGCTTTATGTTCTGAGCGTAAAACGGCATCTAGTGAAGCAGCTATTGACCCAGTTTTTATTTTGGATCAAACATTTTGTCCCAACATTCATTTCTTAGGTGAGGCAGAAATTCTTTCATCGGTTCGTACAATTTCGTATGCAAGTGGTTCTAAATTTCCGAGCGGAGGCCAATGCACCGCAGGTTATTGTGTTGCCAATAAAAAGGCAGCTGCTCTGATGCATAAAATCGAAACACACCTTCAGTTGTGCGACAATGAAGCAACGACTCTTCAATATGAAATATTAGCCAGACAGCTACCATCAATGAATCAACGAATCATCGATGCGTATAAAAATACAAGGGAGTTTGTCAACTTTATTAAGGAGACATTGCCAACGGCTAAAATCAATTTTGTTTCTGAAGAGTTAGCTTACGAAGGTTTTACACCATCTGTTTTTTCGTTGGATTTGCCTACAAAAGGAAATACTCCTGAAGAAAAAGAAGCCCATAAAAGAGCATTGAATTTGAAGCTCATCAATTTGATGATTACTCAAATTCCAAATGAGAGTAAATTCTGTGTGAGCTATGGCCAGTTAAAAGGCTGCTATTGGACCATTCCGGCTACTTCTACGCAAGGAACTACCAAAGAAGGAGATAAGGATTATATCGTTCGTGCCTCTTTGTCGCCAAATTTAGACCTTGACTTGCATAAAAAAGTATTTGCAGCCTTTGTTGAAAGTATTTGATGATTGGAATACATTCTCATTATATGAGATGAATTATATTACCTTAAACAGAATTAAACTTCAAATTGCTGAATATGGAATTTAAGAATAGTAAAGATTCACAACTTATCATGACACAGCTAATGTTGCCTTCGCATTCTAATTTTAGAGGTGTTATTCATGGCGGATTTGTATTGAGTTTGATGGATCAGGTTGCTTTTGCATGTGCATCCAAGCATTCAGGACATTATTGTGTCACTGCTTCTGTGAATAGGGTCGATTTTTTGAATCCAATAGAAGTGGGCGAATTGCTGACCTTGAAAGCATCTATCAATTACACAGGTCGCACTTCTATGGTAGTGGGATTAAGAGTAGAGGCCGAAAATATAAAAACAGGTGCTATTAAACATTGCAACTCTTCTTATTTTACTATGGTGGCCAAAGATGATGATGGTGTAAGTGTTCCTGTACCCGGTTTAATTCTAGATTCAGAGGAAAGTATTCGACGATTTGCCCGAAGTGTGAGAAGGCAAAATCAAGCGCGCACAAGAAAAGAGAACTTTCACGAAGCTGAGTTTAAATCAGAAGATCACATGAAGCTGATTGAAAGTATGAATGCAAAGATTCAGTTGGAGAGGTAGGTTACATTTAAGTTTCTTTACCCATAAATCCAACTCTCCGAATTCATTATTAATTCTAAGTTTAAAATAAGGATAGAAATATTATTGCTTAATCTGCGTTATCGATATAAAGCTATTTTTATGAAGGATGTTTTCGTTTTATTGATTCTCTTTATTTTTTTAGGGTACAAAAATCCGGAGTCTACTAAAATTATTTCTTTGCAAGAGGCTGTTGATCAGGAGCTAATTGAGTTGGATATAAAAGGAAATATAGAAAGTCCGCATTATCATAAACCCATAGAGCTTAAGGTGAAGAGTGTAAGTGATTTTTCATTTATTCTAAATGTTAAAAACGGGCAAAGATTCCTAACTCAAGATTCTTCTGTTCAAGATATGATAGTGGTTAAGTCAGAGTTGATAGCTTTAGAACCCGGCTCCGAAAAGTCATTAGATTTGAATGCTATGTGCACTCAAAGGCAAAATAGAGGTCCTGCCCAAAATGAACGTTATGTTCTTGGTCCAATGGCTGAAAAGCATTTATTGCAAGTTAGCCAAAAGGTTCAAGCTCTTGAAACCTATAACACGATTGGTCAGTATGCGATTTGGACGATTTCAAATAATATAGGCCTTGACGAGATAGCCGGGTTTAACGAAGTCGAAGCAGAAGCGCTTCAAAAGTTTGTATCAGAAATTACAGGAAGAGAAATTCCTGAGAAAGATACCACTGATTATTTAACCAATTATAATAGACCATCTCTAGCTGTCAGAACTTTAGGAGGTAAATTTGAATATGGGTTAGTGAAAACATCAGCAGTAACCATAGGTCTTTTTAACGAACAGAATATAATCGTAAGAGAGTTACTTAATAAGCCTGTTACGCCTCGTGGAGACCATGTCTTAAATTTTGAATTTGATATGGCAGCTTATACTGAGCCTGTTTATTTTGTGAGATTGATTATTGATGGAGAAATAAAAATAAGCTATCGGATAGAAGTCTAAAAAGTAAGAGAATAAAGCTTTTTAATAGTCTTTAAGGTTATACTAAAAGAATGCTTTATCCATTTATTTGGTCGAAAATAATGATTACTCTGGGGATATATCCCATAAAAAAACTGGGTTCTCTTAATTAATTGGGCAAAAAATAGAAGGCAAAAAAAAACTCTCTTGAAAATCAAGAGAGTCTTTTTTTGTGGGCGATATTGGTCCCGATAGCTATCGGGACGAACCATTTGAACTTTAAACTTGATCTAAATACTAATTCAGGAATAAAGATTTTAGTGCATAAAAAAAGCCGTTTCAGTTTTGAAACGGCTTTAATCTTGGTGGGCGATACTGGATTCGAACCAGTGACCCCCTGCTTGTAAGGCAGGTGCT